>JAZKYZ010000028.1:0-65280 GCA_045612385.1 Eubacteriales bacterium
TTTTCACCTTCGTCAGGTTTTTGTGTATTTCCTTGATTCTGCGAAGTTCCCTCCTCGTCGGCAGGAGGTGGGGTTGTGCTCGGAAAAGCACTCATACAAGAGGTGATGAAAAAGGTTGCTAAAATAAGAATAATACAAATAATAAATGTGCTAATTCTCTTCATTATATATGCCCTTCTTAATCTAATTCTTTTTTACCAGTATAAAGCTCATAATATCTGCCACCAAGAGCTAACAAATCTTCGTGGGTTCCACGTTCAATAATCCTGCCCTTTTCAAGCACCATAATCGCATTTGCATTACGAACTGTGGATAAACGATGCGCAATAACGAATGTTGTTCTGTTCTTCATTAAACGATCCATACCACGCTCTATGTGACGCTCTGTTCTTGTATCGACAGAAGATGTTGCTTCATCCAAAACAAGAATAGGAGCTTTGGAAAGTGCTGCACGCGCAATGTTCAGAAGTTGTCTTTGACCTTGTGAAAGGTTAGCGCCATCCCCTTCAAGAATTGTATCATAACCGTTTTCCAAACGCATAATGAAGCTGTGAGCGCTTGCTGTTTTTGCCGCCTCAATTACTTCATCATCCGTAGCATCCAGTCTTCCATATCTGATATTCTCACGTACAGTACCTGTAAACAAATGTGTGTCTTGAAGCACCATAGCTATATTTTGACGGAGAAAAGACAAGGGATATTCCTGAATTGGTTTACCATCAATCAAAATCTCTCCTTGATTGATATCATAAAACCTATTTAAAAGATTGGTTATGGTTGTCTTGCCGGCTCCCGTAGAACCAACGAATGCAATTTTCTGTCCTGGATGCGCATACAGTGAAATATTATATAGTACAGTTTTTTCAGGAACATAACCGAAAGTAACATCATTCAGTGTAACATCACCAATGATAGGAGGAATAGGCGACACCGTTTCTTCAATTATTTCTGGCGTTTCATCCATTACAGCAAAGACACGTTCTGCGCCAGCAAGAGCAGCAAAAATTGTAGACATTTGCATCGAGATCATATCAATAGGTCTTGCAAATTGTTTGGAATAACCGGCAAAAACAGTTAAAATACCAGGCGTCATATTCGCTGTACACATAAGAACACCACCTACACCTACGGTAACACTATAACAGATTTGGCTTGTATTACCGAGAAGTGGTCCCATAATTCCACCGAAGAAAGAAGCGTCAAATTGTCTTTTTCTTAAATCCTCATTTAAGAGTTCAAATTCCTCACTCGCTTCGTCTTCGTGATTAAAAACCTTGATCACCTTTTGTCCAGAAACGGTTTCTTGAATATATCCATTTAAAGCGCCAAGAGAGGCTTGTTGACCAGAATAGTGTTTACTCGACCATTTTCCAATCACAGAAGCGCCCTTTGCAAAAACAGGAATAAAGCATATTGTAATCAGAGTCAACCAAATATTGGTTGTAATCATAAATACAAATGTACCTATCAAACTGACTACGCCACTGACAATGGAAGTTAAGGAGTTTGATAGCATAACGTCGATATTGTCAATATCATTTGTATAACGACTCATCAATTCGCCAGTTGTATGCGAATCAAAATAACGGATAGGAAGTGCTTGCATCTTAGCAAACAGGTCGGAACGAATACGCTCCACCGAATTTTTAGAGATTGTAAGCATCATTCTTGCTTGCAAATATGAGGTAAAAACACCCACTATATAAATGAATGCTAAAACAATAAGAGCACAAGCAATATAGACAAGTACGCTCGTTATGCGTGTTCCCATCATCTCTTGTATGAATGGAAGTTCCGTAAACTTAACAAGTAAAGAATCCACCGTTCTTTCAATCATACTCTGCTCTATCACAAGATCAGGTATAATTTCCTTGCTAATTCGGTTAATAATGGGAGCAACCATATAAGAGCCAAAAAGTGTTGTTACCGTGTTGACAAGCATACATAGCAACACAAGAAGAAATAAGTATTTATATTTTCCAATATAGGAAAGCATACGTTTGATAGTAGAACCAAGATGTTTCGGCTTTCCCTTTAGATGTGGATGACCACGACGGCCCCCCATCATCCCATTTTTTACTTTAACCTCGCTAAAGTATTGTTTTTTGAGTTGTTCAATGTTTCTTGCCATACTTATTCCTCCTTTGCACTCACTTGAGATTGATAAATCTCTCGATAGGTCTCATTACTTAAAAGGAGTTCGTTATGCGTTCCAATACCAGAAATCACACCATCATCCATTACAATAATCATATCTGCCCCTTGTACGGAGTTGATACGTTGAGCAATGATAATTTTCGTGCAATCGGATAATTCGGTCGCAAAAGCATCTTGAATTTGTCTTTCGGTGGCAGTATCGACAGCACTTGTGGAATCATCTAAAATCACAATTTTAGGCTTCTTTAGCAGTGCGCGTGCAATACACAATCTTTGTTTTTGACCACCAGAAAGATTAGAACCACCTTGAGAAAGTTCGGTTTGATAACCATCGTTAAAACTTGAAATAAACCTATCAGCAGCAGCGTAGGAAGCAAAACGCTCAATTTCTTCTTGCGTAGCGTCTTCATCACCCCAGCGCAGATTTTCTGCGATTGTACCTGAAAAGAGTACATTCTTTTGGAGTACCACACCAATGTCGTCTCTGAGTGAAATTAAAGGATATTGACGAACATCAATGCCGTCAATAAGTACCTGTCCTTCGTCAACATCATATAATCTGGGGATCAAGGAAACAAGTGTTGTTTTACCACATCCTGTGGAGCCAATAATTCCAACAGTAGAACAAGCAGGAATGCGTAATGAAATGCTATCAAGGACTTTTTCTTCGTTATTTTTGTAATAACGGAAGCTAACATTACGAAATTCAATTTCACCACGAGTAACACGAGCATCTTCAATCGCACATTCACCATCTGCAATGTCAGGCTGCTCCGAAAGGACTTCCATTACACGTCTGCCCGAAGCCATAGCACGGGAGGAATTCATAAACAACATTGCCACCATCATTAAGGAGGATAGTATTTGTGTAACATATGTAATGAAAGCACTCAAGTCACCAAGTGGCATTCCACCATCCAGCACAATATTGCCACCGAACCAAATCACAGCAATGACAGAAGCGTACATAACAAGGTTCATTACAGGCATAATGAAAATCATTAACTTCATTGCACTCATACCGGCATTTTTCAGATTCTCATTATTCTGATTGAATTTTTTGATTTCAAACGTTTCCCGAACGAACGATTTTACAACACGGACATTGGTAATATTTTCGCCAACATTAGAGTTTAACTCATCTACCTTAGTCTGCATTTTAGCAAATCTTGAAAATCCGACAGAAACAATTCCAGAAATTGTAAGAAGTAAAACAGGAATAGCCACGGCAAAAATAACCGACAATCTCGGCTGAAGTATAATTGCCATAACAAGTCCACCGATCATCATTCCAGGCGCACGCAGTGCCATTCTGAGCAACATATTAACAAAGTTTTGAAGCTGAGTGATATCGTTGGTTAAACGAGTGATGAGCGAACCCGTCGAAAACTTATCAATATTTGAAAAGGAAAATGTTTGGATTTTTTTAAATGTATCACGACGGACATCACTTGCAAAATTTACAGAGGCCTTTGCTCCAAAATAGGCACCACCTACACCACCAAGCATCATCAGTAATGCACATAAAATCATCAAAATCATTGTCCAAACACTACTTGTAACTGTCAATGTGTTAGATTCAGCACGATTGATGATACTTGCAAGAAGCTTAGGCATAAGTGCCTCGCCCGCAACCTCAACAATCATACACAATGGTCCAAGTATAAAATATGGCAAATATGGAACAATATATTTTTTCCACTTCTTCAAAGCCAAACACCCCCATTTAAATTACTATTTTTTAGTATATCACAAATCTTAAATGATTTCAATATTTTTAAAATATTTTAAATAAGATATTGATAAAAGTTAACATTTATGATAAAATATAGAAAAAGGAGTGGATGATATGTTACAGACAACACTTTGCTATATTGAGGAAAACGGCAAATATTTGATGATGCACAGAACCAAAAAGAAAAATGACGTGAATCAAGACAAGTGGATCGGCATAGGTGGACGCTTTGAAAAAGACGAATCCCCCTATGAATGTATTCTACGTGAAATGCTTGAGGAAACGGGCTTAACCCCAGACAATCTTACATATCGAGGAATTATTACCTTTATCTGCGAGGGCGCCGAAAGCGAAATGATGCATCTATTCCATACGCACGGAGCGAGTGGTGAAATGCGCGAAGATTGCCAAGAAGGAGAATTATGTTGGATTGATAAATCTTCCCTTTTTTCTTTAAATTTATGGGAAGGCGATAAAATATTCCTAAAGCTCCTTGATGAAAATTGCCCCTTCTTCTCACTGAAACTGGTTTACAAAAACAATGAACTAATTTATCATAAATTATATTTTGCAAACGGACAAGAAAATGAAATATGAAGTTAAATATTCTTCACGAAAAACAATATCTATACAGATCACCAGAGAAGCTACTGTTCAGGTATTGGCACCATATAACACGGATGCTCAGAAATTAGAGGAACTTGTTAGCACTCACGAACAATGGATTCTCTCACATCTTGAAAAAATGAAGAAAAGAGTTGATTCTACTCCGGATTTAAATGAAGAAGAAATTTTGGCGTTAAAAAAAGAAGCGAAGGAAAAATTGTCTGCTATGGCAGAGCGTTTTTCCAAATTTATGGATTTAAAATATGGCAGAATTACAATTACATCAGCAAAAACAAGGTTTGGCTCTTGTAGTAGCGACGGAAATCTTTCCTTTTCCTATCGCTGTATGTTCTATCCATATGAAGTTCAGGAGTATATTGTGGTACACGAATTATCTCACCTTGTATATATGAACCACTCAAAAGATTTTTATCGACTAATCTCTTCTGTATTGCCCGATTATAAAAAACGCGCACAATACTTAAAATTGCCAATTGGTACACCATATAAATAAAAAGGATATGCCTTAGTGTAGTGAGTTTAAGGACACTACACTAAGGCATATTTTTTACACAAAATGAAGAATAATTCCCGTAACAAGTGCGCAAGCAGAAGAAACCAAAGAAACGGCAAGCAAGCTCCTTTCAAAAAAAGCAAGCAAAAGTGCAACTACTATGCCTACCACCGCGCTAATCGGTTCGCCTGTGGAATAAAAAACATCCGGAATTGTCATAGCAGCAAGAACGGTGTAAGGAATATAGTACAAGAAAGAGAGTAAGAATTGATTTTGTATTTGCTTTTTAACGAGGAGCAAGGGCAATAGTCGAATCAGATATGTGACTCCTGCCATAACAAATAACAGTGTGAAGAATCGAAACATATCATTCATTGCGTTTTCCCTCCCTCTTTTTGTTGTTTGGAAATGGGAAAAAGGAACGCAATTATAGCGCTTGCCAAAATCGCAGTAATTATAATTCTAAACCCTGAAGAAATGGAAGAAAAACACGGAACATAGAATAAAACACAACTGATTGTAGCTGCAACAATTTCGCATATTAGTACGGCACTGTTTTTTTTGGCGGCTGGCAATAGAATCGAAAAGAACATACCGTAGATAGCGAAACCAAGAATTGTAATGATAAATGCCGGCAATAGTGTGCCTGCATATGCCCCGAATAGTGTTCCGAGCGTCCATCCGAAATACGGTGGAATAATAATACCGTACAAATATGGTCTGCCAAGCAATCCTTCTTTCTCAGCGCACAAACCAAACACTTCATCCGTATTCATAAAGCCAATAGCATATCTATCGAGCGTTTTTACATCTACATCAAGTTTTTGTGAAAGTGTAATGGATGTCAAGGCATATCTAAGATTTATCGTAAACTGTGTCAGCACCATCTCAATATAAGATCCAGAACCGACAAAAATGGGGACACCTGCCATTTGACCAGCAGAGGTGACGTTGAGAACGGAGATCAGCAATGCTTGCCAAGGTTGCAACCCTTCGCCTACGGCGAACAATCCAAAGGCGAATGAAACTGGGAAATAGGCAAAAGCAATGGATAATCCATCACGAAAACCCCATTGGGCTGTATATTTTACTTTGCTCAAAATGTTTGTTTCCTATTTTCTTTTTTGTATCATTATACCACAAAAAACGACAGAAAACAATACCTTTAATTAAATTACTCGATATGAAAATAACATATACTATTTTTTTGCTTTTTTTGTTTTGAACGTCCTACAAAAATACCCTCTGGCAATGCGTAATAAAAATATGGTTTCTCATAATCATTCGGGAATTTTATGTCCTCCGAAATTTCCATTCCCATATATTCTGCATCCGTAATAATTACTTCGGTAGGAAAAGAACGCTTTGGGAGTCGAACCAGAGAAACTAATTTTACACAGTCATCAGAAACACACCCCTCTGTCGCTATGGCATTGCATAACGAATCATACAGCACGCGAAAGTGACTTTGACACGCTTGTCTTGGCATATTATCTACGGTAAAATAACCCTCAGATATTCTGTCGCCTCTTAAATCCAATTTACAACTTTCGCAAGGAAGCAAGCCAGAATCTTGACAATATTGACATTTAATCAGGCCACCTGTTGAGAAGGAGGAAATACCCATTTTGCTTATCTTTTCCTGATGCAATTGTTTCATTACTTCATCCCAAAGATTAAGATGAGAAACAGAAACCTTCCCGATTGATTTTTCAGGGGCAGTCTTGGCGCACCATATGCCTGCTGTATAATAAGGCGTGTAACCAATAAATAATCTGTCTTTATCATCACCAGATGTTCCGGTTTTCCCTGCAGTGTCTATACTTTCTTTTAATTGTATATTCTTTGCCGTTCCACCATCAACCACCTCAGAGAGAAGTTGATTCATAATTCTCGCTGTTTCTTTTTTATATACTCTCTTTTCTGGGGATTTGTTTTCCAAAAGTAAATTATTATCTTTATCATATACCGCAATATATCCCTTTGATTCGGAAAATACACCTTCACGAGGGAAGGCAGTATAAGCATCTGTTAATTCCTTTAGAGTCGCGCCGTAACTTAATTGTCCCAACGCCAAAGGAGATTTGGCCAAATCCGTTAGTTTGGTTCCATCAGATAGCTGCTTGTATCGCACTATATGCTTAAAGTGAAAGTCATTTACAAGATGCGAATATATCTCCTCGTTACCAAGCATCTGATAAAGACGTATGGCAATCGTGTTTTTTGAAAATTTCAATGCATCCCTAATTGTTGTTAATCCATCATATCGCATTGGTAAATTCTGAGGATATAAGCGATATTCATTTCCTTCCTTAATAAACTCAAGTGGAACATCATCAAGAGTTGTCCCCCAATGTATTTTGTTTTGATTAAGGAGAGGAGCATATAACGCCAAAGGTTTTAAGGATGAGCCAGGAGTATGTGGCGTATCTGTCGCTAAATTCAATAGTCTATTCCCTTTTTTAATTGCCCCGTTCCCAAGCACCGCCGACAAATACCCTGTATCGTTATTCACAATAATCATTGCAAAATCCAGTTGATTTTCCTCGATTTTTTCCTGTGTTTCATCCGAATAAAATACGTGATTTAATGCATCAGTTGCTACGATATCCTCAGTGGAATATATCTTCAGCCCCCCATTTGAAAGTAAAAAGCTAACTGCTTGAGGTGTCATTCCTTTTTCGATTAAATCTTGTTTAACCTGTTCGATAACAGTTTCCGAAAACCAGCTGATTGTAGAAGTATCGTTCTTTGCCTCGCTTACTGTAATAATATCTTCCTTAATCGCTTCCTCATATTCCTCTTCTGTTATATAACAACAACGAAGCATTGTAGATAATATTACATCTCGCTTTTCTTTTGTTTCCTTCGGATGCCGTACAGGGTGAAATTTAGAAGGCGCATTTGTGATAGCGACTATCGTTGCGCATTCAGAGATAGATAATTCCGAAACATCTTTTCCAAAATACGTTTTTGCTGCCGATGAAACACCGATCAAACGGTTCCCCATAGGTATGATATTCAAATACATTTCAAGGATTTCGTTTTTAGAATGTTTCCGTTCTAAAGCATAGGCGCGGAATATTTCGTCGATTTTTCTTTTTATTGAAAGTTCATTGTCCCCGCTTATGTTTTTAATTACCTGTTGTGTGATCGTTGAAGCGCCAAATCTCTTTTCACTTTTAGTCAAATAGTTGAGTAAAGCCTTAATTGTTCTCGGAATATTCACTCCATTATGCTGATAAAAATTTCTGTCTTCTGTACATAAAAATGCATTTATTAAAACAGTCGGCACATCTTCTATATCTACCCACTTATTTTCATATTCGCTAAAGCAAACTTCCTCACGAACTTTGGGTCTATAGTTTTTCAAATCCTTTCCTGAAAATCCACTGACATCTGCATAAATGGTAATGACAGACGTATGATTTGAATTTTTAAATAGCAACTCGTCTTTTTCATAATCAATCTTCAAAATATAAAAAAGCAACCCCAAAAGTGTAATAGCAAAGAAAATAAGTAAAATGAATGGAATATATTTTTTACTCTTCATAAAAAACCTCCCGTGACGTTCAGAATAATCTTACGCACGAGAGGTTTAAATCATAATAATAAAATTCTTGTAACTCTTGAAATAAATAACAGTTAAAAACAATATTTAGAAGGAAATCCCGTTTTTGTAAACAACTGTTTTCAAATAGAGCCCTTCGGGAGGAGCTGTCATACCGGCATTTTCACGTTTTTTCGACGCAATAATATTTTGGATATCATCATAACCTTTACGTCTAAGCGCATACTCCACTAAGGTTCCTACGATAATACGGACCATATTATATAAGAATCCATCTGCGCATATTTGAATAGAAATGATATCTTCCTCTCTATCTATGACAAGACTTTTAATTGTACGTACGGTATCAACCACATCACTACCTTCAGCCATAAAGGCTGAAAAGTCATACGTTCCAATAAACATCTTCGCGCCAGTCTGCATACGTGCAAAGGCCTCCTCGTCAATGATATGTGGAAGAAACCATGCGCGATTATACTCCATAGGATTTGGAACTTTAGAATTATGAATACGATATAAGTAAGTTTTAGACTCTACGTCATATCTGACGTGAAAATCCGAAGAAACCTCCATCGCAGAAAGAATGGATAAATCAGTGGGCAAATACGGAATCGCTGCAAGGGGAAGCTTGGATGGAGGGATAGTTGCAACATTACTTTCTATTGTTACGCAAAAACCAAGCGCATGAACACCACTATCTGTGCGTGAACAACCTGTAATTTTTGGCGTTTCACCAAACAAACGTGTCAGGGACTCGGATAACACGCCCATTACAGTTCTTTTTTGTGGTTGCACTTGAAAACCACAAAAATCAGTACCAACATATGCAATTTTCGCAAGATATTTCATAATGTTTCCCTCATTAAATAATATAAAAGAGGAAATCTATCGCAAAGCCAGAAACAGAAACAAAATCTCTTCCCCTATTTAATAAAAGAGTTGTTGTTAAAACAGCGATAAGCAAAAGAACAAACCATAGATCGCGCAAATGAAATGTTAGTTTGACCATCTTAGTTCTTTTTCTATCTACTGCATAACAACGGCATTCCATTGCGCTTGCCAGTTCCCCTGCTCTTTTAAAAGAGGAGGCGAATAATGGAATGATCAAAGGAATTAAAGCTTTCGCGCGACGAATTAGGTTGCCACTTGAAAAATCGGCGCCACGAGAACTTTGCGCATTCATTATCTTTTCCGTTTCTTCAACGAGAGTCGGAATAAACCTAAGCGCGATTGTCATCATCATTGAAAAAATACTTACCGGAACTTTAAAGAGTTTCAAGGGGGAAAGTATCCATTCAAGTCCGTCAGTTAAGGCAATAGGAGATGTTGTGTAAGTCAAAAACAAACTCGTTCCAATAATAAACAGCAAGAAGCGCAGTGACATAAAAATGGCGCGCATAATACCTTCATAATAAATATGAATAAAATACCATTCAAAAATAGGATCGCCGACACCCTTTGTAGCAAAAATATGAAGCAGTGATGTAAATATCAGAATAAAGTACATCGGCTTCAAGCCTTTTAAAATTACTTTAGTGCTGATTTTAGTGAGTGGAATAAGAATCAGCGTGAATATCGTTAAAAACAGAAAAGCAATGGGCGTTTTCGCAAGGAATACGGTAACAATATAAGCTATGGCAAGAATAATTTTTGTTCTCGGATCTAACTTATGAACAACAGAAAATCCTGGGAAAAATTGTCCTAAGGTGATGTCTGAAATCATTTTACCACCTCCGACAAATATTTATAGATGGAATCCAGTGCCCTTGAAACCGTATACAAATTTCCGTCAAGAGCAATGCCACTTTCTTTTAGTCTTGAGATAATTTGGCTCACCTGTGGAACATTTAATAATACTTCGGTTAACGAAGTAGCGTCTTGGAAGATTTCCTCCACAGTACCACTTTTGAATATCTTAGAACGATACATAACCACAACATTATCACAATATGTTGCCATATCTTCCATAGAGTGACTAACCAAAATAACAGTTACCCCTTTTTCACGCGCATAGCGTACAAGTCCTGTCATGATTTCTCGCCTGCCACGAGGATCCAGACCAGCTGCTGGTTCATCAAGGACAAGAACTTCAGGCTGCATTGCAAGAATGCCAGCAATGGCAACTCTTCTCTGCTGACCACCTGAAAGCTCAAAAGGAGATTTTTCAAGCAAGCTTTCATCTATTCCGACAAAAGAAACAGCCTCATTAACACGACGTTCTATCTCTTCATCATCCAAGCCTAAATTTCGAGGGCCAAAGCCTATGTCGGCGCGAACTGTTTCATCAAAAAGCTGATATTCAGGATACTGCATTACAAGACCTACACGAGAGCGAATCTTCGTGATCTCTCTTGGATTTTGCCAAATATCATGACCATCCAGTAAAACCTGTCCAGAAGTAGGACGATATAGTCCATTCAAAAGGTTAACAAGGCTCGATTTTCCAGACCCAGTATGACCAATCAATCCTGTAATTTTACCTTCTTCAAATCCAATGGTTATATCATCTAACGCTGTCTTTTGAAAAGGAGTACCTTTGCTGTAAACATAACTGATATGGTTTAATTCTAACTTCATCATTTAACAGCACCCCCTAACAAAGCATACAATGCATCAAAGCATTCATCTGGAGTGATAACATCACATCTGATATTATAATTGTTTTGCCACAATTCGTAGCAAATCTCCGTACCCTGAGGCACTTCGAGTCCCATTTGTCGAAGAAGCTCTACGCGGGAAAAAACTTCTCTCGCAGTTCCATCCAAGGCAATAGAACCTTCATCTATCACAACAACACGGTCGGCTCTTGCCGCCTCTTCCATATAATGCGTGATATTGATAATTGTAATTCCTTCATCTCGATTGAGTTTTTCCATAATTTCAACAACATCTCGTCGTCCTTGTGGATCAAGCATTGCTGTGGATTCGTCGAAAATAATCAAATCTGGGCGCATAGCAATCACACCTGCAATAGCTACACGCTGTTTTTGACCTCCAGAAAGCTTATGAGGAGCGTGTCTTGCATACTCTGTCATACTAACCATAGAAAGCGCAGAATGCACTCTACGAACAATTTCTTCACGCTCAAGCGCCAAATTTTCCGGACCGAAGGCAACATCTTCCTCAACGACCGTGGCAACAAGTTGATTATCGGGATTTTGGAAAACCATACCAACCTTTTGTCGCATTTCCCACATATCATCATACGAAAATTCTTCGCTTGTCACATCAACCCCAAAAAGTTCAATTTTACCATATGTGGGATCAAGGTTTAAATTTATTAGCTTCGCCAATGTGGATTTTCCAGAACCATTGTGACCAAGCACGGCAATATACTCTCCACGTCGAATATTGAGTGAAATATTATGAAGCGCCGGTTGATCTTGCGAAGATGATTCATCATAAAAAAATGTTACATTATCAAGTTGAACAACTATATCTTTCATTTTGTCTACCTTCATATTTACTCAAAGGTTACTCTTACACTACTACCACACGGAAGTACCCCACCCGTGCTCATAACTGGAAGTCCAATTTCTTCTGCCTCGCTTTTTCCTCCTATTTTTGAAAAATGAAGGTCTGCAATATATTTCATAGTGGAAGCAGATAAACCAGTTGTATATGAATTGATTAAGTAAAACAGAGGCTTGTCGGATAAGACCTTCGCTGTCAAGGCAACGAAATCATCTATACATTCCTCGATTTTCCAAACTTCTCCAGTCGGGCCTCTGCCATATGACGGAGGATCAATAATTATTGCATCATAATAATTTTGTCTACGGATTTCTCTTTCCACAAACTTTTTGCAATCATCAACAATATAACGGATTGGCGCATCAGAGAGTCCACTCAAGCGTGCGTTTTCCTTCGCCTGTGCGACCATTCCTTTTGCTGCATCAACGTGACACACAGATGCACCTGCTTTTGCCGCTGCAACTGTCGCACCACCGGTATAAGCAAAAAGATTCAAAACTTTAATGGGACGGTTTGCCGAACGTATCAAGGAAGAAAACCAATCCCAATTCGTTGCTTGCTCTGGAAATAAACCTGTATGTTTAAATCCCATTGGTTTAATCATAAATGTTAAATCCCTATAATGAATCTGCCAAGATTCGGGAAGTTTATTCTGATTCCAACTTCCTCCTCCGGAATTGCTTCGGGAATATCTGGCATCTGCACACTGCCAAAGGGGGTGCTTCTTTTCACTTTTCCATATGACTTGTGGGTCTGGGCGAACCAAAGAATATTTCCCCCACATCTCAAGTTTCTCACCAAGTGAAGTATCTAAAATCGTATATTCTTTCCAAGAATCTGCAATCCACATAATTATCTCCCATTAAAATACGTTCCTATTGCGCTCACAGCGCATTGCGCGTGGCAAAAAGCAATGGCAAGCGCATCTGCAGTATCATCAGGTTTGGGCGCTTTTTCAAGATGTAAAAGCGTTTTTACCATTGCGATTACCTGCTTTTTTTCTGCTTTTCCATAACCGACCACAGCCTGTTTCACCTGACCTGGCGTATATTCAGCTATTCGAATCTTATATTTATTTGCCGTACATAGAATAACGCCCCTCGCTTCAGCCACAGCAATACCTGTTGTGATATTGTTGGTAAAAAACAATTCTTCAATAGCCATCTCATCCGGATGATATTTTTCAATGATTGTCTTTAAATCTTCTTCAATGATGCAAAGTCGATCTTCTATATTTGTATGAGCAGGTGTTGTAATAGCGCCAAAGGCAATAGGACGAACACGCCCTTTATTGCTTTCAAGAATTCCCCAACCCACAATAGCAAGTCCAGGATCTATTCCTAAAATAATCATAAAAGACACTCTTTTCATTTTTACATATTTATTCATTATATATTGTACCACACTTTTTGTTTTTCGTCAATATCTCGCTCAAAAATTCTTGACAATATACAAATACATATGTTATAATAAATAAGATATTTGCTACATTAATTCAAATATGGGAGAGAGCCTTATGATTCGTTTCAATGTTGGCGATCAGCTACTATTTAAAAAGAAACATCCGTGTGGTTCCTTCGCCTTTCGTGTGATGAGATGTGGAAGTGATGTTCGTGTCATCTGCTTGGGCTGTGGACGAGATATGACTTTAGGACGCGAAAAGATTGAAAAAATGATAAAGAAAGTCTGCGACGAGACAACTGTCGAAAATAGGTGAATTATGTTTTATTACTTAAAAGGTGAACTTGCTCTTTGCAAAAGCAATCTTTGTGTAATTGATTGTGGTGGCGTAGGCTATCAGCTAACGGTTAGTTTAAACACATCCGATAAGTTTTTAACCAAAGAAGGCACGATAGTTAAATTGTATACGCATCTTGCTGTACGAGAAGATGGCGTTGAATTATTCGGTTTCTCTTCCCTTGATGAGAGAGACACATTTCACAACCTTACTTCGGTCAGTGGAATTGGTCCTAAAGTTGCCCTTTCGATTCTCTCTTACTTTACTCCAGATAAGCTTGCCCTTGCTATTTGCACTGAAGATATTAAAAGCATTGCTAAAACTCCCGGTATTGGCCCAAAAACAGCAGCAAGAATCGTATTAGAACTTCGCGATAAAATTTCAAAAGAGATGCTTTCTTCCGAGTTGGGTGTTACATCAAGTGGTGGCTCTCGTTCTGCACCAGCGTCTAAACTTTCCAAAAACCTATCGGAAGCTACGGAAGCGCTTATGGTGCTTGGTTACGATAAAAACACCATTCTGACGGCCCTGAATGGCATTGATACAGAAAATACACCTGTTAGCGAAATCATTCGTCTTGCACTCAAAAAATTATCAAGATAAAGGAAGGAGGACTTCTCTAAATGATGGAAGAAGTTAGCGAATTTGATTTTGAAAATCGAATCGTTTCAAATGAATATGATGGAAGTATGGATTCCGAAGTCGAGAATTCTCTGCGTCCTAAGACGCTTGACGAATATGTAGGCCAATCGAAAGCCAAAGAAAATCTTCGCATATATATTGAGAGCGCAAAAATTCGAGGAGAATCTCTTGACCACGTCCTCCTGTATGGCCCTCCTGGTCTTGGTAAAACCACGCTCTCTACGATTATTGCAAACGAACTTGGCGTTAATATTCGTACCACTTCCGGTCCTGCCATAGAAAAAGCAGGCGATCTGGCGGCAATTCTGACCAATCTCGCTGATGGTGACGTTTTGTTTATTGACGAAATTCATCGCCTCTCTCGTGCTGTTGAAGAAATATTGTATCCCGCAATGGAAGATTATGCTTTGGATATCATTATAGGAAAAGGACCTTCTGCAAGGTCGATACGTATACCTATCCCACGCTTTACCTTGATTGGAGCGACTACCAGAGCTGGTCAGTTATCTACGCCCCTACGTGATCGTTTTGGCGTAGTGTTAAAGCTTGAACTTTATACAAATGAAGAACTCGCCTCCATCGTTAAACGCTCTGCTTCTATTTTAGAAATTGAAATTACCGAAGAGGGAGCGCTTCAAATTGCCTCTCGTTCACGTGGAACACCACGTATCGCCAATCGTCTTTTAAAGAGAGTACGTGATTTTGCGCTCGTAAAAGGAAATGGCACAATCACAAATGACATTGCGGCCACTGCTTTACAATCCCTTGAAATTGACGAACTTGGCTTAGATAATATCGACCGTCGTATGCTTGAAGCCATTATTAAGTTTTATGGTGGCGGACCTGTTGGTCTGGAGACGTTAGCAGCAACTATTGGTGAAGAGTCAATAACGATTGAAGATGTATATGAGCCATATCTTATGCAAATTGGCTTTCTTTCCAGAACTCCTCGTGGACGTTGCGTTACAAAACTTGCCTATGATCATCTCGGCATTCCTTTTGTCACAACACACACTCAGGGAATGATTCAAGGACAAAAAACAATGGATATATAAAAATAGGAGATTTCCACAACGGAAATCTCCTATTTTTTACTGCTTAAGCATTTTTTCAAGCTTATCGCACGCGCGCTCCAGATAATCATTCTCGAAAAGTTCGATAACGCCCTTATCAGAGAGTGATGGAATTTCAGGATCTATAGGAAGTTTAGCCAGAACTTCAATACCGTGTTTTTGTGCAAGCTCATCAATATGACTCTCACCAAACACTTTAATAATTTTTCCACAATCAGGACAAGCAAGATAAGAATAGTTCTCTACAAGTCCGAGCACAGGAATATCCATCAGAGATGCCATATTCACTGCCTTATCTACAATCATAGAAACAAGTTCCTGTGGAGAAGTAACAACCACAATACCATCCAAAGGAAGGCTCTGGAAAACAGTGAGAGGTACATCTCCAGTTCCAGGAGGCATATCTACAAACATATAGTCAACTTCATTCCAGACAACATCACTCCAGAACTGTTTTACTGTTCCAGCAATTACGGGACCACGCCATACAACAGGCTTGGTTTCTTCATCAACCAAGAGGTTGATGCTCATAATTTCAATACCAGTCTTTGTTTTTGGTGGGAACATTCCAAGTTCTGAACCTTCGACCGTGCCTCCTTTAATTCCGAAAGCACGAGGAATAGAAGGACCTGTAATATCAGCATCAAGAATAGCGCATTGGTAGCCTCTGCGCTGCATAGTTACAGCAAGCATTGAGGTTACCATAGATTTACCGACGCCACCTTTTCCACTGACAACGCCGATTACGTGTTTAATTTTGCTCGCTTTATTGGTAGGCGCCATCAAAGATTCCTTTGAGCACTTACTTGAACAAGTAGAGCAATCATGGGTACATCCAGACATAATGATTCCTTTCTAACGTCTATAAAATCAAATGGATAAACAAATAAGTTCGCCATCGCGAAGGGAGTAATGGACTCCAAGCAGACGATTTGCTCCTGAATTGATAATCAATTCAGCCAGACGATCCTCTACCTCTCTCTCAACAAAACGACGCATATTTCTTGCACCGAATTTTTCAGAGAATGATTTTTCAGCAATAAAAGCTAATACTTCGTCGTCGTAGGTGATTGAAATTCCCTTCTCTTCTTTCATAAATGCAGCAAGTTTTCCCATCATAAGAGCTGCAATTTTTTTGAAATCTTCCATATTCAAATGACGGAAGGTAATGATTTCATCAATTCTATTGATAAACTCGGGACGAAGGAAGGAGGAAAGAGCCCTTTCCGTTTTTTCGCGAGACGTCTGTTCTTTTTCCTTGCCAAAACCAGAAACTGATGTTGAATTTTGACTACCAGCATTGGTTGTTAAAATGATAATCGTATTCTCGAAATTTACAACGCGTCCTTGAGCGTCTGTAATCTTACCATCATCGAGAATCTGGAGAAGAATATTAAGCACATCCGGATGCGCCTTTTCAATCTCATCAAAAAGCACAACGGAATATGGGCGACGGCGAATCTTTTCGGTCAACTGCCCAGCTTCATCATATCCAACATATCCTGGAGGCGCTCCAATAATACGAGAAACAGCGTGTTTCTCCATAAACTCGGACATATCCAAGCGAATCAGGGCCTCCGGTTGCTTAAAGAGCTCTGCAGAGAGAACCTTAACCAACTCTGTTTTACCTACACCGGTAGGACCAGCAAAAATCATTGAAACGGGGTTATGACGATACGAAATACCCGCCCTCTTTCGTTTTACTGCACGGCAAACAGCCTCCACTGCTTCTTGCTGTCCAATCAACTGCGAAGAAATTCTGTCATAAAGGCCAGATAATTGTTCGAGTTCATCCCGACGGATGTCGGAAGCAGGAATACCCGTCCAAATTTCAATAACGGAAGCGAGATGGTCTGTTGTAATCGCAAAGCCATTCAACGCCTCGCGAAGAGTGGAAGCGCGTTCTTCAAGGTTCAAGATCTCAACCTTAAGGTCGGCAAGTTTTTTATAAAGCGCAGTTGCGCCCTCACCTGCCTGTTGAAGTTTGCCCTCCGTCTCCTCACGTTCTTTATATAAAACAGAAAGACGACGCTCAATAGAACGAAGTTCGTTCAATTCTTTAGAATCCAGAGAAGCGCGTGAAGCAGCTTCGTCAATTAAGTCAATCGCTTTATCAGGAAGAAAACGATCTGTGATATAACGTTCCGAAAGTACTACTGCGCTTCTTGCGATTTCCACAGGAATTTTTACGCCGTGGAATTCTTCATAATAATTTCGGATACCAGTAATAATATCTGTCGCATCATCAATCGAAGGCTCTGCAATCATAATCGGTTGGAAACGACGTTCAAGAGCAGAATCTTTTTCGATATACTTACGATATTCTTTCAGTGTGGTTGCGCCAATGACCTGAATTTCTCCACGCGAAAGTGCCGGTTTCAAAATATTGGCCGCGTTCATTCCACCTTCCGCATCACCAGCGCCAACAATATTATGCACCTCATCAATCACGAGGATGATTTTTCCTGCCGCCTTAATCTCTTTTATGAGATTTTGTATTCTTGCCTCAAATTGACCTCTGAATTGAGATCCTGCAACAAGAGCCGTAAGATCCAAAAGCCAAACCTCATGGTCCTGAAGTTTAAAAGGAACCTCTCCTTTTACAATTTTCTGAGCAAGAGCTTCTGCAATCGCCGTTTTACCAACACCAGGCTCACCAATAAGACAAGGGTTGTTCTTTTGTCTACGACAAAGAATTTGAATCATTCGAGCGAGTTCACGCTCTCTACCAATCATACGGTCAAGTTTGCCTTGCTTTGCTCGTTCGTTAAGATTGGTACAATAGGTAGAAAGGAACTTTCTTGACTCTCCGCCACGAGAAGAACGCAGGCCACCAAGATTTCCCGAGCCTCTGCCTCTTCTTTCCTCTGGTTCTGTAGGTGTTGTCAATCCCATATGCTCAAATACGCGAGCAAAATCAATGGTAGGTGTTCTGCTCTGCTCTTCTTCTGGAGGAGTAGAAGGTACTACCTCTTCTGTCTCGGATTCTTGCGCTTGCTCTTCGGCAATCGCCATAAATCCTTCCACCTCTTCGGTCATCTGCTCAAGTTCTTCTTCAGATACACCCATTTGTGAGAGCATATCCGTTACAGGCTTTATGCCAAGCTCTTTTGCACAGACGAAGCACAAACCTTCACTTTTGCTTTCACCATTCTCAATTCGAGATATATAGACCACAGCTGGTCTTGTTTTGCATTTAGCACATTTTTGTAATTCCATGAAAAATAAATACCTTTGCTAATAATTCCCCATTAAAACTTAAAAAGCAAATCAATGGGATTCAGTTGTTGTACAAGTTTGTAAACAGGTCCTCCGGTAAATCCCTGAATCATTTCCACATCAGAGAGGAACCCAAGAGTTATCACATAATCAAATCCTACGGTAAGCGCCCAAACAACAATGAAGGAAAAGACTGCGCCAAAGATTAAACCAAAGATTTTGTTTATGACCTCAAGAGGACCGACGTTAAAGATCAAATCAATAATTTTAAAAAGAATCCAGCAAACAATGTTAGTAGCAAGGAACAATCCGACAAAGGAAAGGACAATTCCCGCAAGGCTTGCCAAAGGCTCTGCCAAAGCATTTGAGATTGCTTCTACAATCGTTGTCGTTGCTTGCTCTGCAACATCATTCACATCAACATTAAAGAGTTTCGCAATCAGTTTCATAATGCCAGGAAGCTCGGTAGAGGCAGATTCAGCTGTTATTTCTCCACACTTTTCCTTAAGGAAAGCTGTCCATTTTTCTGTTAGAGGCTCTTGAATCCATGGTTGAACATATTGAGCGCTCAATGGCTTGCAAAGACCGAAAGCCACGCCAATGCTGGCAAGAATACGAACAGGCTTCGCCACAGTAGCTACGAATCCTCGCTTCACACCAAGAATTATACCAATGATAAGAATGAGTACGATAATTGCATCGACAATTAAATTGATGGCCATAGTAGTTTCTCCTTATTATACATATATTATATTGTAACAAATAAATTCTGCAATGTCAACTTTTTCATTCTATAAAAATGACATTTTCTTCTTCAAAAATACGATACAAGCGATTCTTTACCGTTTCACTAAATGATATAGAACAAGTTTTGAATGCTACGTATTTATTTTTTTCCTTATCGTATAACACGATTTGAACCTTGCCAGGATTTAACATAGCAAGTCTTTCTATAGAAGAAATCCTATGGTCCTGCATAGATTCGATACGAATAAACAATCTTGAATTGGATTTTTTGGGCTCTGCTTCTCCCTCAGTCTCCTGCTTTCTTTCCGACTTTTTCTGCAAGAATCTCGGAGAGTAGTCTCGGTTAGCAATCAAAGGATAAAGTGAAGAAAGTATAATTCTGGGTTTCTCCTCATCCTCTTCAGATATATGCCCTGTAATATACACAGCATTCTCTTCTGCGATTTCTTCCTGATAAAGGTCAAATTGTTTAGGAAAACAAATTACTTCCATTTCACCATATTTATCATCAATCGTAAAGAATGCCATAACCCCTCCATTCTTTGTATTTTTGGTTTTGAGTGAACCAATGATTGCACAAAGAGAAACCTCGCTTTTATCGTGATATCTTCGGTTCGAGGGTGGATCGGTAAGATCACGAATAATGTCCACAGATAAATCGGGTGCAAGTCCTTTAATATTATCGGAATAATCATCCAACAGATGACCAGAAAAATACATTCCGGAACTTTCCTTTTCAAGAGCAAGTAATTCTTTAAAAGTAAACTCAGGCATATCTGGGTAACTGTATGACACAATATCTGTCGTTTGACCAAAGGCAAAAGAAAACATATCCATTTGACCTGCAATATTATTTCTCAAGCGTTCCATCTCTTGGGAAAGGATATTCTCATAGCATTCCATTAGTGCGCTACGAGGCTTGCCGAACGAATCAAATGCGCCACTTTTTATCAAATATTCAAGAGTTCTTTTGTTAATTTCCTTGTCACAAAGACGGCTCACGAAGTCATCAAAGGACTGAAACCGTTTTTTCCTTCGTTCATCCACTATGGCTTTGGCAATAGGTCTACCTATGTTTTTGATGGCCAACAAGCCAAAGTAAATTACACCGTCCTTCACCGTAAAGGTGACATCAGAAGTATTGACATCAGGCTTTGCAATACGAAGTCCAAACTTTTGAGCATCCAAAATATATTCTCGAATCTTATCCGAACGTCCAAGAACACTCGACATCAGAGCTGAAAAATATTCAGCAGGATAATGTTTTTTCAGATAAGCTGTTCGATAAGAAGTGATGGCATAAACAGTAGCGTGACTCTTATTAAAAGCGTATTTTGCAAATCCCACCATTTCTTCAAAAATTTCTTCTGCCATATCCTTAGAAATGCCACGAGAATTCGCGCCCTCAACAAATCCAGCTCGTTCCTTCTCCATAACATCAGCCTTCTTTTTTGACATTGCTCGACGAACAATGTCTGCGCGTGCAAAGGAATAACCAGCTAAGCTTCTGCATATTTGCATTACTTGTTCCTGATATACAATGCAACCGTAGGTTACATCCAAGATAGATGCCATTTGTGGAATTTTATACTGAACCTTTTCTTCCCCGTGCTTTCTTGCAATGAAAGTATCAATGGAATCCATTGGTCCAGGTCGGTAGAGTGCAATGGTTGCAATGATATCCTCAAGATTGGAAGGACACAAACGTCCCAAAACAGCCTTCATACCTTCGGATTCCAATTGGAATACACCATTGGTTTGCCCATCACATAGTAGCTTATAAGTTTCAGCGTCATCAAACGGAACCTTATCAATCGCAAAATCTGGATGGTTTTTACGAATGAGTTGCTCGGCGTCGTGTATGACGGTTAAATATCTAAGACCCAAAAAGTCGAATTTCACAAGGCCAAGTTGCGCGTCGGTATCCATATCAAACTGCGTAACAACACCCGTTCCACTTGACGAAAGTGGCACATACTCATAGGTTGGCAATTCTGTGATAACAACGCCAGCAGCGTGGGTAGAGGCGTGTCTTGGCATCCCCTCAAGTCTCTTGCTTACGTCGATAAGTTTCTTAACGTCCTCAGAGGATTCATACGCCTGTCTAAGTTCTTTGGTTTTTAAAGCAGATTCGATAGTAATATCTAACTCTCTTGGAATCATTTTTGCAATCGAATCTACAAGATTATACGGCATATCAAGTGCTCGTCCAACATCACGAACAACTGCACGAGCGGCCAATGTTCCAAACGTCACAATCTGCGCGACCCTATCTTCTCCGTATTTGCGTTTTACGTACTCGATGACTTCTTCTCTACGCTCATAACAAAAGTCAATATCAAAGTCAGGCATAGAAACACGTTCAGGATTCAAGAAACGTTCAAATAACAAATCAAACACAATAGGGTCTGCGTCTGTAATACCAATACAATAAGCAACCAAACTACCTGCGCCAGAGCCTCGACCGGGTCCTACAGGAATTGAAACACTTTTTGCATAAGAAACAAAATCACTAACGATCAAAAAATAGGCATTAAAACCCATTTTATCTATAACAGAAAGCTCATATTCCAGCCGATCAATATAAATTTGCTTATTAAATTTGATGAACTTAATTTTGCCTTCATCAATTTTCTTTTCCAAACCAGAAAAAGCATCCAAACGTAGTTTTTCTTTGTGTGTAAGACCATTTTCCGGAGTAAATGTAGGAAGATGATATTCACCAAAAGTAAAATCAAAGTTGCATTTTTCAGCAATTTTTACAGTGTTCTCGATAGCTCCTTCATACATTCCAAACAAGACTTTCATTTCTTCTGTTGTACGGAAATAAAACTCATCTGTGGAAAAACCGAAGGGACGGCCCCCACTCATAATATTTCCTGTTTGTATGCACATCAATGTCGCCTGCGTTTCGGCATCCGTACGTTCCAGATAATGCACATCATTGGTGGCTACAAGAGGAATATTATGCTTTGTCGCAATCGTTTTTAAGCCAAAACAAACACGTCTTTCATCATCTAAATGATGGTTTTGAAGTTCAAGATAAAAGTCCTCGCCAAAAAGATCTTTCAATTTCAGCGCTTCTGCCTCTGCTTCTGGCATTGCTCCAGCAAGAATCAAACTCGGTATTTTTCCCGAAAGACACGCAGAAAGCGCAATCAATCCTTCGTGATGCTTTGCAAGAAGCTCCATATCAATGCGAGGTCGCATATAAAATCCCTCTGTAAAGCTCTTGCTTACCATATAGCAAAGGTTTTTATAACCTATTTCGTTTTTACATAATAATATCAGGTGATTTCCCGAAGAATCGCCCTTTCCTTCTTTTAGAAAACGAGAACGGGGAGCGACATAAACTTCACAACCTATGATAGGTTTAATACCATTTTCCTTCAGCGACTTATAGAAGTCGACAACACCATACATTACACCGTGGTCGGTGATAGCAACTGCATCTTGTCCACATTCTTTAGCTTTTTTTGCGATATCGCAAATTCTCGTTGCGCCATCAAGCAGACTATATTCTGTGTGCAAATGCAAGTGCACAAATTCTCCCATTCTCTCACCTCACTTTACGGAACCAAGAAGCTCATTCGCTATCTTGATAATTCTATTTAATCTATGTACCATTCCTGATTTGGTAATGGCCGGCGTCATCATTGCTGCCAACTGTGAAACAGATAAATCAGGATTTTCAAGTCGAAGCTTTGCTGTTTGTTCCAGTTCATCCGGCAAGGAGGAAAGAAGTCCCGCAGATGAAAGCTCCATAATTGCTGACAAATGTCTTGAAGAAGCCGTAACTGCTTTTTCAATATTGCTCATTTCACAATTCGATATTCGATTTGCATTATTTCTAATCTCGTGCTCAATCTTTGCATTCATCAAGGTAAATGTCACTGAATTCATATTTGCCAAAGCAAAAAAATCTTCCAAAGAACTACTTCGTTTTGCATAGAGCACTGTTTGTCCGTTTCTGTTTGCTTTTTTAATTTCAATACCATATTCCTTCATCAAAGAGATAAAGGCTTGAATACGTAATGGATCTTGTATTAGATGAAATTCAAGTCGGAATTCCACAAGAGGATCACTGACCATACCACATACAAGGAAAATCCCTTTTAAAAAGTATGATAGACACATTGGGCATTTTGTTGTGGGACTTACTTCACCTGATGCAATCGAATACAAAAACTTTTTTGAAGAAGATGAGCGAAGAGAAACCTCAAGCCTTCGACCTCCAGGTTTTCGTTCAACACTTACAAGGGAGGTGGAAAACAAGTCATTCGCATATCCCTGTAGGTAAGGGGCAAGCTCCTTCGGTACAATCAAATGTACCTCGTCCTCTTTAACAAAACCACACGAAAACAAAACCCCTTCAAACAAAGCCTTCAAGCAACAACTTGTACGAATATGCTCAGACAAAATGACATCTTTTTGTTCTGTGGAAAAAGACATTGGACCCCTCCTAACTTAGAAATTCTACCTCACATTCCGGCACAAAGTCATAATGTTCTTTGATTAACGCCTGCAAGGCTATCACGGCTTTTTTAAAATCAGATGCCGTACCATTTTTCTTATTGATTAGCACACCTGCGTGTTTTTGTGAAACAGCAATTCCACCAAATTCACGACCTTTTTGACCCAGTCGATCAAGCAAAAAACCAACAGATATATTGTCTTTACGTAAAAATACGGAACCCAAGCTTGGACCTTCCGGCATTGTCATTCGTCTTTTCTTAACTGCGTTCTTTATGGTTTGCTCTGCACATCCATCTTGAAGTGAAAACGTTGCATTCAATAGAACAAGTTTTCTTTGCTTCAAAATAGAGGTTCTATATGAAAATGCCATTTCTTTCGCATTCAAACGATATACTCTTCTGTCTTCTAACGAATATATATTTGCCGATAAGAAGGAAGATGATATCTCATCCTCAAAACAAGAGGCATTTTGATATACCATTCCACCAACCATACCCGGAACACCAATAAGCGACGGATAAAATAACTTATTATCCTTGTGTAATCTCCAGATAATACGACTAAACCTCACACCTGGCGAAAGGGTAATAGAATGCCCTTGATAGCTGATATCATTTAATTTTTCACAAAAAATTATTTTTTTATTAGCCCTGCCGTCAGGAGGCAAAACATTTGACATCCGACCTACAATCTGAAATGGTGTTCCTTTTTCTTCAAAAGACTGGATAATGGAAATAAACTCCTTTTCATTTTCCGGAAAATATCCTTCACAAAAACCACCAAGACGAATTGTTGTGTACTTTGATAGATGACAATTAGGATCAATAATCAAGTTGTGCTCCAAAATGTTTTTCCATTTTTACATTTGAGAGAACCTATCTTTTAACATATCAATTGCTGCATCACGTTGCGCAGCTGTAACATCTATACCACCCAAGATCCGTGAAATCTCGTCGATACGACCTTCCCTATCCAAAGTTTGAACAGAGGTTTCTGTCGCACCTCCTTTTACGCCCTTTGAAATCAGAAAATGCAAATCTGCCAAAGAGGCAATCTGGGCGCTATGAGTAACACAAATCACCTGTGATACAGATGCGAGTTCGTGCATTTTCATTCCGATTTTTCTTGCCGTCTTTCCTGACACGCCTGCGTCAATCTCGTCAAAAATCAATGTCGGAATACCGTCCTTATCTGCCAGCGCACATTTAATAGCCAACATAATGCGCGCAAGCTCACCACCAGATGCAATTTTAGCAAGGGGTTGAGGATCAGCGCCACGATTCGCACTGATAAAAAATTCTATTGTATCAACACCATTGGCGTTTAATACCTTTTCCCCCTGCTTATATTCCTCTTTGATGTCAGCGAAAAATACGACATTCGGCATATCTAAGAATTGCAGAGTTTCTTTAACAGTCTTTTCGAGTTTTTTAGAAGCGACTACGCGCATATCGTGTAGTTTTTCGGCAAGCGAAAGCGCCTTTTTATACGCGATATCACGTTTTTTGGTTAATTCGCTTATAATGTCGTCACTACTTTCAAGCTGAAGATACTCTTCCCTTGCGCAATCCCTGTATTTTAAAATTTCTTCAATAGAATACCCATATTTACGTTTTAACTTGGATATTTGATCGAGCCTGTGTTCGATCTCGTTAATATCCATATCCATTCCAGATTCTACATCATCAAGAATGGCATAAACTTCTTCAGCGATATCATCAATTACATAAAGGCATTCGCGAAGTCTCTCAGCAAAAGATGTACTTTCACTAACGCAGTCTGAAAGTTGAGTAAGTGCTGTGATGCTACGATCTACAAGAAACGTTGCTGAACCTTTTTCTAATCCTTTCAGCGCTTTAAAAGTAAAACCAAGATTCTTCTGTATTCTCTCTACGCTTTTAAGTTTTACCTTTTTGTCAATTAGTTCTTCCTCTTCTCCTTCGTGAAGATCTAAAGTTTCAATATCACGTATCTGATAGGCGAGCATCTCCATTTTGCGTTCTCTGTCAGCCTCAGATGCAACAATCCCTTCCAATTCACTGCAAATCGTCATATAATCGTGATACACTTCCTTATATTCCGAGAGCAAAGAGGAAAGTGATGCATACGTATCAAGATACGATAGGTGTTTACTTGGATCCGTCAAGGAACGAGTATCGCTCTGCCCGTGAATACTGATTAAATATGGTATTAGTTCGTGCAAAAACGAAAGACTCACTGCGCGTGTATTCAGTCGCACAGACCCTTTTCCATCACGTGAAACCGTACGTTGAACAAGAATATTTCCGTCATCATCCACTTGAACGCCAAGTTCGTATATTTTCTCTAAAATAGATTCGGAAAAGTCACCAAATAGTCCACTTACCATCATAGAGTTTTCGCCTGTACGAATCAAGTCTTTATCCACTTTTTTGCCAAGAAGCAGGTGAATACTATCAATAATCACAGATTTTCCTGCTCCAGTCTCACCGGTTAATGCTGAAAAACCGTGCGTAAAATCAAGATCCACGCACTTTACCACAGCAATATTTTCAATATGTAAAGACAATAGCATACAGCAACCTCTTATTTTCCGAATAAGGTTTGAAGTTCACGCGCAAGGATGGCAGCACTCTCATTGCTCTGCGCGATAATTAAAATGGTATCGTCACCAGCAATCGATCCAAGACTTTTTTCGTGTTCAATGGAATCAATGCAAACAGCCATCGCATTCGCCATTCCACTTAATGTTCTTACAACCACAAGGTTCTGAGCGCAAACCACCGATAATACCGAATCATAGATTGCAGAATTTCCTGTTGGCGCAACATTATCTCTGCGAGACTGCGGAAGCACATATTTGTATGTGCCACGTTTTGTCATTCCCTTAATCAGTTTCAACGCACGTATATCACGAGAAACCGTAGTTTGAGTAACAGAAAAACCTTCTTCTATCAATTTATCCGTCAATGTTTGTTGCGTATCAATTTCATACTTTTCAATCAATTCCAGAATTTTTGTATGTCTTGCGTTTTTCTTCATAACAACTCCGAATTACATATTTTCTATTCTTCTTAATTTGCGAAAGATTGACTGAATCTGTCCCTCTTTCTTTAAGGATATCATTTTTAAACATTTTTGTGATTTTTGAACTCGAACGAAGTCACCCTTCGATAAATCACAACTCATTTTTCCGTCAGCAATAAGAAGGAGTGGGTATTCTCCTTCATTCTCAATTTCAAAAATCGCGTTATCCGAAAAAACCATAGAACGATTAAAGAAGGAGTGTGGTGCAATTGGCGTCAATGCAATGGCCGACAATTCGTGCGAAAGCATAGGTCCTCCACAAGAGAGGGCGTACGCCGTAGCTCCTTGTGGCGTAGATAAAATAACGCCGTCTGCGCGATAATTGAGCGCTTTTTTACCATTGTAACGTACTGCAATAGATGCCATTGGGTCCTCTGTTTTACGGCTTACCAAAATGTCATTCAAAACACAGGTAACACTACATACGCTTACCTCTTGTGAAATGACTTCACAATCCAATAGTATTTTTTCTTCTACAACATACTTCTCCTCTCGAAGAAGCTCCAATAAGTGAAGTTCCGTCGGCTCAATCTCTGCAAGATAACCAACCTTTCCAAGATTTACACCAAGCACAGGAATGCCTAAGGACAAAACAAGAGGAACAGAATCGATCACAGTTCCGTCACCACCAATAACCAAAAGAAGTTCACAAACATCAGGAATACTGTCATTGTAGTATGTCACACGAACATCCAATGGAAAATCTTTAGATATGTAGATATGAAAACCACACTCCAATAAGACCTTTGCGACAGAATTTGTTAA
Source organism: Eubacteriales bacterium (assembly GCA_045612385.1). Classification (GTDB taxonomy): domain Bacteria; phylum Bacillota; class Clostridia; order Oscillospirales; family CAG-272; genus UBA1740. Next base: position 27,784 of record JAZKYZ010000028.1, read on the forward strand.
TTTTAGGTCTGTATCTTTCTTTATGTTTGGGAACAACAGGATGTGTTGCATAAACTATCCTTTCTGAAAATGCACAAGAAATTCAATATTTCCATCACCACCGGTAATTGGAGAAACCATAGCGCCCTTGGCGTGAAAACCAACGTTTTTCGCAAAAGCAACAACATTCGAAAGCGCCTTATTTCTTGCTTTCTCGTCCCTAACAATGCCACCCTTCCCAAGTGCACCACGCCCCACCTCAAACTGTGGCTTCACAAGACAAATGAAGTCTGCCTTTTCGTCAAGGATGTTATACAAGGACTCAAAAATTAGAGTCGAAGAAATAAAAGAAACATCCATAACAGCGAAATTCGGCTTATAAGGAAAATGGGAAGATTTCATATAACGAGCGTTATAGTTTTCGTATACGGTAACTCGTTTATCCTGACGAATCGACTTTACAAGTTGTCCACTGCCAGAATCCACTGCAATAACGTGTTTTGCTCCGTGTTGCAAAAGGCAATCGGTAAATCCACCACTGGATGCGCCTACATCAATGCAAAGTTTTTCCTTTGGCGAAGCTTCAAATGCGCAAAGGGCGCCATCAAGTTTTAGACCACCTCTACTTACATATTTGATGGAGGAACGGTCTACTATTATTTTTTCTTCGTAACCATCCACATTAAAAGATGGTTTAGTAATTGGTTTACCGTCCACAAGTACAGCGCCAGCCTTTAACAACTGCTTGGCTTCCGTACGGCTATTAACCAATCCTTTTTCTGCTAAAAATACATCAATTCTCATCTGTCAATTCCTCAACGAAGGGCTGATCCGTAATAACTCCATCCTCAGTTTGCGTTAAAATAGAGACCTTTTGTTTGGCAAATTCCAATTTTTGAGCGCAAAACCGAGAGAGTTCGATACCCTTTTCATACGCAATCAGGGACTCCTCAAGCGAAAGCGCCCCTGCTTCTAATTTGTTTACAATATCTTCTAAGGCAGCAAGTGCCTGTTCAAACGTCATATTTATATCCATTTTTTACCTCATTTCTTTGTCACTTTAGCCGTAACATCTCCGTCAAATAAACGAATATTGATTTCATCCCCAAAAGAAAGTTGACTTACACTGCTGATATGCTTCCCTTCCACAGATTTTACAATGGAATATCCTCGTTTTAAAACAGAAAGTGGCGACAATGTATCGAGCTTTGTCAAAAGTAATGCAAATTCGCTCTCGCACCTTTGTATAATGTTTTCGCTTATACGATTCAAAGAGGAAATCATCTTTTCAAAATTTGTATTGTGAACGAAGAGCCAACCACTCGCATTCTGCAAAACAGGACGAGATACCAAATTATTCAGTCGAGTAGACAAGGAATCTATTTTTGAGTGGAGCGAACATCGCACTCTTTCCTCAAGTTCAGTGATATGATATAAAATACCATTGATTTCAGGTGTAACAATTTCTGCTGCTGCCGAAGGGGTTGGTGCGCGCATATCTGCCACAAAATCACAAATGGTAAAATCCGTTTCGTGGCCAACTGCCGATACGACGGGAGTATTCATTTCATAGATTTTTCTTGCAAGCTTTTCGCTATTGAATGCCCATAAATCCTCAATAGATCCTCCACCTCGACCGATAATCACTACATCCACAAGATGTGACTGTTCAAAATAATCCAAAGCCTGAAGAAGGTTTTCTTCTGCCCCTTCCCCTTGCACAAGTGAGGGGTACAAGTACAAATGTGACAACGGAAAACGTCTTGCACACACGCGAATGATGTCACGAACGGCAGCCCCTGTCGGAGAAGTGATTACACCAATTTTCAAAGGATAGGCGGGAAGCAGCTTTTTATGGTTTTCGTCAAAAAGTCCTTCCTCTTCAAGTTTTGCTTTTAACTCATTATACGCAAGATACAGGGCTCCAATACCATCAGGCTGCATACTACTTGCATAAATTTGATAACTACCACCCTTTGTATAGACACCAAGCGTTCCCGACAAGATCACTCGCATACCGTCCTTCGGTGTAAAACGAAGGGATAGCGCCGAAGAACGAAACATAATGCACTTCACTTGGCTATCGGTATCTTTAAGTGTAAAATAGATATGTCCACTTGAATGCAAATTTACATTGGATAACTCTCCACGAACCAGCACTCTTTGCAAAAGCGAAGCATTCTCAAGGATACTCTTCACCATATTATTCAGTTCACTTACGGTGAGAGCATTCATATCTCTTCGCTCTCGTAAAGACGAAATATCCATTATTACCTTCCTATGAAATACTTTCTGCGAGCAAGCTCGGCAATACCTACGGCATTATCACTTGAAAGCTTCGGTTCAGCAAATCCACAATCAAAAACAGAAGAGAGTTCCTGTCGAATCATTCGACAGCTCATAACCCCTCCTGCAAAAATCACAGGTAGAACACCGTTCTCTTTATAATAGGTCAACGTCATCTCTTTAAGCATTCTCGAAATATATTTAAAAACAAATGCACTTACCAATTCTCGCGAATTAGAATCCTGATACAATTTTTTTGATATATTTTCAAGACCAGATAAATTGGCATATGTACCGTTGAGCGTAGGTTTTCGATTTGGAATCTTGCCGTCAAACGTCAATGCAAGCTTTTCCATATGTGAACCAGACGGGAAAGGAAGTCCCATTGCAACGCCAACTCGATCTACAACCTGTCCGGCACTTACATCCAGTGTACCACCGACAATCTTACATTCAAAGCGATCTTGTAAAAACTTAACAAGAAGCATCTCTGTCGTACCACCAGAAATGTGAAACGCAAGGAATTCTTTATCCAGCAAATCATATCGTTCGCTCGACTTAATTGCCGCCATAATATGGCCACATTGGTGAGAGAACTGATATAGTGGAATATCTAAAGAAGATGCGATTGCGCTTGAAGCACTCACGCCTGCAAGAAAACACGGCATATAAGAGCCTTCTAAATTTCTTGGCCTTGTGCTTACACCTACAGCAACAATATCGCCACTTTCTCTAAAAGCGCGCAATGCATTCAATCCCTCTGGCAGGTTTTTCGTATGAGCAAATAGTGCGTCCGACTGTCGAAGTCCACACTCATTTTCCTTAACAAAAAGCAGTTTTTTATAGTTGAAAAGAATGTTTCCCTCTTCATCTATCACAGCAAGAGATGTCGTATAATTACTCGTGTCAATACCGAGAAAAAATTTATTTCGCATTCTTCTTTCCACACTTTTCCGCCAAAGCGTTTAATACACCATTGACAAAAGAATATGTTTTATCATCATCAAACTTTTTAGAAAGCTCAACACATTCGTTTATAGTTACTAATGCAGGAATATCATCTCTATAAAGTAATTCAAATGCACCAAGACGAAGAATCGCCATAGATGCAACGGAAATACGATTCTTTTTCCAACCGACAAGGCATCCGTCCAGCCACTCTTCGATTTCAGAGAAATGTTCGCTGACACCAAAGAAAACTTCTTTTACAAACTCATCCGTTTCAAGTTCTCTTTCGGATATTGCCGTTTCAAAAATCTCTTCTGCTGTCGCATCAGGACGAGCAACAGATTCAAAAAGCAAAATAAATGCGTGTTCTCTGGCTTGTTTTCTGTTCATATTTTTGATTCCTTTGTAATATATTTATATTTATTATATTATAATGCAAAGAAGATACAAAGTCAACTCATTTTTAAAAAGAATTTGAATTTATCGTTGATTTTTGTTTCCCATTATGGTATAATGAACAAAAATAAATAAGGAGTTTGTATGAAACATATAAAATCAATTTTAAAAGAAGCTTGCGTCTATACCGTTATCATCACCTTTTTATTTGCCTTTGTAGGACTTTTTACACTTGAGAAAAATGCTTCCATTCCTCTTGGGCAGTTTTTAATAATAATGCTTTTTGGACTTTTAATCTCTCTTGCTCAATGTATTTTGAAATTAGACAAGCTGAAACTCACCTACCGTTATCTCATACATTTCCTTGTCTTATACACTTCATTTATGTGTACCTTTTACCTAACGGGAAAGGTTACAGCAAAAGGCGCAAGTGGATTTTTAATTTGTACTGTTATTTTTATTCTTTGTTATTTTTTCATTTTATTTCTACGCTATTTGACTACAACTGTTTACAAAAAGTTCAAATAAATGTTTTGACTCTTTAAAAATGCGTGAGATTCCACAAATTATTTTGTGCATATATTCTAGCAAACTATTTGATATCTTTTGAAGGAAAAACGCATTAAAATAGCCATAACTTTTCATTTACACGCACCGCCTATTTTTTGTTTTTTTTAGAATTGGCATTCTCCTTTAAGCTTACCAATACATAAATCCTGATGATTCAGGAAAATCATCAGATGAATTTTTTACACCTGCATATATTATCTACATTCGTTTTTGTAAGAATGAAAAACACCCTTTTGGAAAAACAAAAGGGTGTTTTTTGGTGCGAGTGACAGGAATCGAACCTGCATGGTTGCCCGCTAGATCCTAAGTCTAGTGCGTCTGCCAGTTCCGCCACACTCGCGCATTTAGATTATAGTATATTATAACACACAAAAAAGAAAAAATCAATAGAAATTAAAAAGAAAAGGCAAAATCAAAATGATTTTGCCTAAATTTATTTTAGTAGAGCAATATTTTTCGCAAATTGTTCTCCGAATACCTGATAAAGCAGACTGTGATATCGTTCAAAACTCACATCTTCTCCGCTTGTAAGTATTTTCATATCTACTCCAAACAAGCAAATCCGATAGTCCATTGTATGCATTCCACATTTTTTATAAAATTCAGCTCTTTTTATTCGTTCCTCCCTGTTGTCGCAAATGGAATCAGGATCTTCAATTTCAAGAACAAGTGGAAGTGGATGAAAGAGGGACTTAAGTTTTTTTAGGACCTGTGTACCAATGCCGTGACCTCTATGCTTCATTTCAATCGCCAAATAATCAAGAAGAACATAATCGCCATTTGAAATGGTAAAGGCAAGTCCTAAAAATTCCCCTTTTTCATTCTCTATTAAAAAATTTCGTCCATATCCAAGTTTTTCAGCCTTACGAATCAACCAAAACGGCTTTTTCTCTTCTCGTGGAAAAGCTTTTTGATATAAAAAGAAAGATTTTATTCTATTAGATAGCGTTGTTTTTTCTGTCAAAACAATATTATGCATCGATTTCATTCCTATGGTTTGCTGTTTTAAACAATTCACGATAAACGTCAGTGTGTGCTTCACAATCAAGATAATGTCCAAATTGGTCATCTTCCGTCTTTGTAGAATCACTACAAAAGGCGCGAGCAACAGTGGAAGTGTATGCCTCGCGCATACTCTCACAAAAATCATTCCAGCCCTGAAGCCACAAGCCATTCTGCAATTCCAAATTACGCGTCATAAATCCAGACAAAATCTCTTTTGCCTTTTCACCCTTTGCTATTTCAATACCTTGCTTGTTTTCTACAACGGGAATAAAATTAATTTCATTTGTTACAGTATCATAAATCACGGCAAGAGAACTTTCCCACAAAGATTTTTTCTCCGGAGGAAAAACACTACATTTCACGAAATGGAAGTTTCCTTGTCCATACAGGATATGAGCGCCAAGATATTCCTCGTAACAACCAACACAATGAGAGTGCTGACAGAGTACAACATCAGCGCCACACTTAACCATCGCCTGACACGCTTTTCTCAAACGTGGCGAAGGATAACGACAATACTCTTTGCCTCCGTGATAAAGCACGATAACTTTTGTACTCTCCGCCTTAGCCTTTGCAATATCTTCAAGGGAATCAAAAGGATCAAAAGCACGGCTTCCCTCGCGTGATTCAAGCGCATAAGAATATTCGTGCTCGCACACGGTAATAAAAGTGACTTTCTCATTGCCGAAGGTTACAGTAAAGTTTTTTCTCGCATCCTCGTAATTGTCTCCAAATCCTGTATGTGGGATACCTACTGCATCCAAAGCATTCTTTGTATCTCTCACGCCTTCCTTTCCATAATCAAAAATATGATTGTTTGATAAACCAACGAGAGAAACACCAAGTGCTCGTAATACCTGTTCTGTACCAAATGGAGCTTTCAGATTCGGACCAAATTTTTCAATGCGATTCTCACTTTCTGTGATTGCACATTCAAGGTTAATAAACGAAAAATCAACACCAGAAAACAGAGCCATCGTATCCGAAAACAGTTCTTCAACATTACCATTGCGAAATCCATCTCTTGTGAAATCAGTAGGACAAATGTCGCCTAAAAGTAAAGTTTTCATTACATTTTCCCCCGTATTTAATTGTTTAGTAAAGATTTTTTATATTCGAGATATTCTTCATACGTGCATCTTCTATCGATAAAACCATCTTCTGTTATTTCAATAATACGGTTTGCAACCGTATTTAAAATCTCATAGTCGTGCGAAGAAAAAAGGATGTTCCCCTTAAAATTCTGCATTCCTTGATTCACTGCGGTAATAGACTCAAGGTCCAGATGGTCGGTAGGTTGATCGATCATCAGAAGATTTGAACCAAACATCATCATTCTTGAAAACATACAGCGAACCTTTTCTCCTCCCGAAAGCACCTCAACAGATTTAAATACTGCTTCATTGGAGAAAAGCATCTTACCAAGAAATCCACGAAGATACGTTTCCGTTTGGTCTTTAGAATATTGACGCATCCAATCAAGAATAGATTCTTTATGTCCATTGAAATAGGAAGAATTATCGTGTGGGAAATAAGAGGTCGTTATAGAAACACCAAATTTAAAGGTTCCACTATCAGCCATCTCTTCTTCATTTAAAATTCTGAATAAATGCGTTATTGCCATTTCATTGCCGAGAAAAGCAATTTTGTCTTCTTTATATACGTGGAAAGTTAATCCCTTAAAGAGTTGAACACCACCTACGCTACCACATAAATCTTCTACATGCAAAATTTCTTTTCCTGGCTCTCGATCCATCTCAAAGCCAATAAAAGGATATCTTCGACTTGATGCAGGCAATTCTTCGATCGTTAATTTATCCAGCAATTTGCGACGAGATGTCGCTTGTCTTGACTTTGATTTATTGGCGCTGAAGCGCTGGATAAAGCTTTGTAATTCAGCTATTTTCTCCTCGTTGCGCTTATTTTGCGCTTTAATCATTCTTTGAATTAACTGGCTGGATTCATACCAAAATTCATAGTTTCCGACGTACATTTTGATTCCACTATAATCGATATCTACAATATTTGTACAGACGTCGTTTAAGAAGTGACGGTCGTGTGAGACAACAAGAACGGTACCAAAATAGTCAGATAAAAAGTTTTCAAGCCAAAGAACAGCATCAATATCCAAACCATTGGTCGGTTCATCAAGAAGAATGATGTCAGGATTGCCAAACAAAGCCTGCGCAAGCAGAACTTTTACCTTTTCGCTTTCTTTCAAAGCGGACATAGGCATATAAAGAACATCGTCACTCATTCCAAGCCCTTGAATTAGTTTAGAAGCGTCCGATTCTGCTTCCCATCCATTCAACTCTGCGAATTCACCTTCCAGTTCCGAAGCGCGCAAACCATCTTCGTCTGTAAAATCTTCTTTAGAATAAAGGGCGTCTTTTTCTTTCATAATGGAATAAAGGCGCTCGTTACCCATAATTACGGTGTCCAGCACTGTGTATTCTTCAAAAGCGAAGTGATCTTGCTTCAATACAGACATTCTTACGGTATCCGGAATGGAAACTGCACCTCTTGTTGGCTCCAATTCACCACACAAAATACGAAGAAAAGTAGACTTTCCTGCCCCATTTGCGCCAATAATTCCATAACAGTTACCTGGTGTAAATTTTAAATCCACGTCCTTAAAAAGCAACTGTCCACCAAATTGAAATGATAAATTATTTACAGTAATCATTGAATTTCCTTATACTATGCTCAGATATGAGTGAGCACTTCTTTAATATTTTTCATAATAAATGTCGGAGGGGTTTCCGATTCCTCCGCATCTTTCAGGGTACCTTCACCCGAAAGAACAAAAACGGTATCCACCCCTGCATTATATCCAGACGCGATATCCGTGTATACTCTATCGCCGATCATCACGGTCTCTTCTTTACTATATCCGAACTTATCCATAGCGAGAAGAAGCATTTCAGGACGGGGTTTTCCAACAAAATAGGGTCTTTTACCCGTTGCACGCCACAACATTTCTGCAAAAGAACCACAATCAGGAACGTATCCATATGCCGTAGGACAAACCCAATCGGGGTTTGTAGCAACATATACCATATTTTCTTGTGTCGTCAAAAGTTTTGAAATGATATCGAGTTTTTCAAATGTCAGTTCTGTATCGTTTGATATGACAATACCACCAATTCCCTCTTCCATTTTTGATGCGACCTGTATTCCTGCATCCACTAATTGCTTGACAAAAGACGTCGTTCCCATAATATAGAACTTTATATCAGGATAATTCTTCTTTAAATATAGAATCGTTGCATCAGTTGAGGTCAGAAAATCATCTTCGCAAGAAGAAATACCAATTCTTTTAAGTTTTTCCACGTATGCATCTGTACTTTTTGAGGAATTGTTGGTAACAAATAGATATTTTCCACCCTTTTTCCTAACTTCAGACAGAAAATCAAGTGTACCCTCAAAAAGATCGTCATCCAAATATATGGTTCCATCCATATCTAAAAGAAAAAATAACTTTTGACTTAATAACTTTTCCATTACTTTGCCTTTCATTAAAAAAGAGACTCGAAGTACAGTCTCTTTTTTGTTGCTTATTCATCAGGATATCCGTCAGGGTTTTGTTTTTGCCATCTGGCGCTATCTTCGCACATACGCGCAAGATCACGCTCTGCAACCCAACCAAGAACCTCGCGCGCCTTTGTCGGATCTGCATAGCATTCTGCAATATCACCAGGACGACGCTCTGCGATTCTATATTTCACAGGAGCGCCCCAGGCATTTCCAAATGCCTGTACCATTTCAAGCACAGAATAACCATTTCCCGTTCCGACATTGATTTGATCAACGCCAACCATACGGTTTGTGTATTCGAGCGCCTTAAGATGCGCCACAGCAAGATCGACGACGTGAATGTAGTCACGAACACCCGTACCATCTTTGGTACCATAATCATCACCAAAGACCGACAGACATTCAAGTTTACCTGCTGCAACCTTTGCAATGTACGGAAGAAGATTGTTAGGAATTCCCTTAGGATCTTCTCCAATCAAACCACTTTCGTGTGCACCAATAGGATTGAAATAGCGAAGAATGCAAGCCGAAAAGGTTGGATTTGCCTTAGCGACATCTTCGATAATTCTTTCTATCATCAGCTTTGTTTCACCATAAGGATTCGTGGTAGAAAGTGGGAAATCTTCACGAATCGGCACTTCTTTCGGATTGCCATAAACAGTAGCCGAAGATGAAAAAACAAGTTTATTTACATTGTGCGAAAGCATTTCAGAAAGAAGATTGAAAGTGCCTGTTAAGTTGTTGTGATAATAAAGAAGAGGGAGTTTACAAGATTCTCCAACTGCTTTCAAACCTGCGAAATGAATGACGGAATCAATATCGGGGTGTTCATCAAAAACCTTTTTTAGCGCGTCCTGATCCAATAGATCGCAAAGAATAAATTCTGGACGTATTCCTGTGATTTTCTCAATACGGTCAAGAACACAGAGTTTGCTGTTTGAAAGATTATCAACAATAATGCATTTATAACCGTTTTTTTGGAGTTCAACAACAGTGTGGGAACCAATATAACCTGTTCCACCGGTTACTAAAATAGACATATCTAACCCTTTCTGTGTAAAAACAAATATAATATTTCACTTTATAGCAAAAAAAGAGCAGTTAAGCACTACTCTTTTTTGCTATTGTTTATTAGTCAGCGTAAACGCTAACCTGCTTTCTACCGCCGGTAATGTGTTCAAATCTTACAGTACCGTCAATGAGCGCGAAAAGAGTATCGTCAGAACCGATACCAACATTATTGCCGGGATGGATTTTGGTTCCACGCTGTCTAACAATGATGTTGCCTGCAAGGACTGCCTGTCCGTCAGCCTTCTTCACGCCAAGACGCTTGGACTCAGAGTCACGACCGTTCTTGGTAGAACCTACGCCCTTTTTATGAGCGAAGAACTGCAAACTAATTCTTAACATTTCGTTGTACCTCCATAATTAATACGGGCATATCGCCCCAGAACTTGCTTACATTGCCTTTTCAATCTCTTTGACATCAAGGAATTCGTAATACTCTTCCACGAGATCCATAAGCTGAAAATAGTAAGCCTGGATAAGACCTGATACGGCAAACTGCTTTTTCTCATCCTTCTCATATTTGGGAAGGGCGGATTTTGCAATCAATTTAATATCTGTGGTTTTCTCATCAATCGAATAATCGACATCACACGCGTATGTGACCTCAATCGCATTGATAATGAGCATTGTCATTGAAGAAAGAGCCGCACAGAGAACATCATCTCCTGACTCTCCGTATCCAGTATGTCCCTTTTCTTCAAAACCATAATAATGGCCGTCTGTCTTATAAAAGATGATAGTAGTCATTTTGAAAATTAGCCCTCGATCTTAACGATCTGAATCTTGGAGTAATCCTGGCGATGGCCGATCTTCTTCTTTTCGTTCTTCTTCGCCTTGTACTTAATGACATCAATCTTCTTGCCCTTGCCGTTCTTAACAACGGTAGCAACTACGCTTGCGCCATCAACATAGGGAGCACCAACTTTAAGTTCGTCACCACTTACAAGAAGAACCTGATCAAAGGTAACATTCTCGCCTTCAGCAACGCCAAGTTTTTCAACGAAAACGAAATCGCCTTCTTGAACTTTGTACTGCTTTCCACCTGTTACGAAAATTGCGAACATGTAAAGCACCTCACTTTCGTGTGTAATCGCTACGGTAGGTGGCTTACGCTCTTTCAACCCACCAATATGCGTCATTTAATTATAACACTATAATCTTTAAATGTCAATACTTTTTAGAGAATTTTTGGAAGCTTTTTGATATTTTTTTAATAAAAAACTGCCCACAGGAATGTGGGCAGTATAAATTATTCTTCTTCGCATCCTTCACAGGATTCGCATTCGCCGTCGCATACTTCGCAATCCATAATTTCATTGCCACATGCGGGACAAACAAGTTCTTCGCCAAGCAAAGACTCATCAAAGCAAACTACTTCGCCACAAGAAGGACAAACAATTTCATAATAGGAATTGTCGTCATCATCAAGGTCAAGAACAATGTCCTCATCCTCTTCAGCCTCGTCTCCAACCTCTTCGCCATCTACAAGATACAAATCTTCTTCGACAGCGCCAAGATCCTCGTCGAGCTCCTCAACATAAGCGCGAAGGTCTTTGTTTTCTTCCTGAAGATCAGAAATTTCTGCACACATTTCAGAAATCAAAGATGCAAGTTCAAGAATGACTTTGCCCTCTTTCGTTTCGTTGTTCAATCCAAGACCTTCGATAAGTCCTTGAATAAATGCGCTTTTTTCGTTGATGGTCATAATTGACACCTCCAAAAAATCTAATTATGCTCTTTCAAGATATTCACCAGTTCTGGTGTCAATGCGAAGAATGTCGCCCTCGTTAATGAAAATCGGAACTTTAATTACTGCGCCGGTTTCCAGAGTAGCAGCCTTAGTAACGTTAGTAGCTGTATCACCACGAACACCAGGCTCGGTCTCAGTAACTGCGAGTTCAACAAATGTAGGAGGTTCTACGGAGAAAACATTGCCCTTCCAAGAACTAATACGGCATACGGTGTTTTCTTTAACAAACTTAAAGTTTTCGCCAAGTTTATCTGCATTAAGAGGAACCTGGTCATAGGTTTCAGGATCCATAAAGTAGTAGAGTTCGCCATCGTTGTAGAGATACTCAAGATCACGACGCTCAATTTGCGCCTGTTCAAATTTTGCAGTGGGGTTGAAGGATGCCTCACGGGTTGCGCCCGAAACAACATCTCTGTACTTGGTTCTTACGAACGCAGCACCTTTACCGGGTTTAACGTGCTGGAATTCGATAACCTGATAAACTTTACCATCCATTTCAAAGGTAAGACCGTTTTTAAAATCACGTGCTGTAATCATTTTCGTTTCCTTTTCTTGCGGTTAAAATTTTGTCGAGTTACTCCATGTACCGCTTTTCATGGCTCATTTGCATACAGTATATATTTTACTATATTTTTTCCCATTTTTCAAGGGGTTTTCTAATATTTCTTTGAAAAAGTCATAAGTTTTTTAGAAAATTTAGCAAATTTCGATCAGTTCCTTAGTGGAATGGGTGAAATTATGAACTCCTCCCTCTTCGATTGCCACCATATCTTCAATGCGACAGCCGTACTGACCAAGCAAATAGATACCCGGTTCAACGGTAACAACTTCACCAATTCGAAGCTTTCTGTCAAATCCACGAATAGAAAGGCCTGGTGTCTCGTGAATAAACAAGCCTACGCCGTGTCCGAGAGAGTGTCCGAAAGTGCCCTTATAATCTTTGTCGATAATATCGCGCGCAATCTTATCAGCTTCTCCACAATCTGCGCCAGCTTTCAGGTATGCAATCGCCGAAAGTTGCGCATTCAATACGGTATTGTATACCTTTTTAATCTCCTCATTCGCATGTCCAATGACAACTGTTCTTGTCATATCTGAACAATATCCATTGTATTTCGCACCAAAATCCATTGTAAGGAATCCTTGACGAAGTTTGATGTTTCGAGGAGTGCCATGAGGCAATGCGCTACCATCACCCGAAACAGCAATCGTATCAAAAGCCAATGCATTTGCGCCATTTTTCCTCATTGCATATTCCAGTTCCACAGCCACATCAAGCTCTGTCATATTAGGGGTTAAAACAGAAAGAATATGCTTGAAGGCGAGGTCGGTAATATCTTGTGCCTTCTGCATCATAGAAATTTCTTCTGGAGTCTTAATTTGACGCAAAATCTCCACCGTGTTTCCAATATCTACAAATTCAAAATCTGGATAATTCTTTTTATATCCTTCATAAACGGCAAAAGCAACGCTTGCGCCCTCCAAAGCAACTACTTTCGCATTCTCGTTTTTAAGTGCTTCTGTAATAAAATCTCTACGCTTTTCAGGCATTGTAATTTCAAACTCGGGATATGCCTCCTTTTGCGCGTGCTCAAAATAACGGAAGTCCGTTATCATAATCGAACGTGTCTTGGTAATTAAGAGCGCGCCGTCTGTAAACGCAAAACCAGACAAATATCTTTGGTTTAATTCATCAAGACAGAGAAAAGCATCAATTCCCTTCTCACTCATATGTTCGCGTAATCTTTTTAAATGAATCATTTTCTTTTTCCTTTCCAATTTATATCGAATATCTTTGTTTCATCAGCAATGCATCCTCGAGTTGCGTACCGGCGCTTTCGCAAATAATCGTCGGAGATAAATCATTTTTCTTGAGCATATCACATAGAGGCTCATAAGGAGGGCCAAAGTCAACGCGATCAAACGTGTGATGTCTCTTCTCTCCTTTGTCCGTCCACTCAATCATAGAAAAGTGACAATGCAAATTTTTTGCGACATCATCACCGAGTGCAAGAGCGATTTTTTCAAAAACGCGATAGTAATCTTCTTCTGTTTTATACACCCCGCCACATTCCCTTGCATTTAAATGACCAAAATCAACGACCGGAACAAGCGCTGGGTCCATCTCACAAATAGAAAGAACTTCTTCGAGAGTTCCCAGTTGATTGATTTTGCCCATTGTTTCAATACCAAGAGAAATGCCGTAGCGCTCCACAGTACACAACGTCTTATAAAGCGTATCCTTTGCAAGCAAAAGCGCTTCTTGCCTTGATATTTTCGCGCACGACCCAGCATGAATTACAATCGTTTTCGCACCGAGCAAATGCGCAGCATTTAAACTTTGTTGTATGTAGTCAATGCTATTGAGCCTCTTGCTTTCTTCCACGCTTGAAAGAGAAATAAAATACGGCGTATGAAAAGACATTGCTACCCCCTGCTCCTTCGCTCTTCTTCCTATTTCGCGAAAAAGCGAAGCATTCCCACCGATTCCATTTCCTGCTTCGTATTCATATGCATCCAAACCACGCATTTTTACAAATAAAGGGGCATCTAAAGTGGATTTGAAACCCGAAAGATAGAATGATTCAGAGTTTCCACCTGGTCCAAATTTCGCACTCATAGTTTTCAGGATGCTCCTTTCTGTATTTTCTCAAAAATGGTTTTTCAAAAAAACGTTTGCTCTTTGTAAATAAATCTGCCTTATCTCGAATGGGAGGCACAAGAATCACAGGAAGTCCTGCATTGTGAGCACCTAAAACATCTGTCCATATCTGATCTCCCATAAAAAACGCATTCTCTTTGCTGACACCTAAAGCATTCAAAGCACGAAGAATATTCTTCTTAAATGGCTTAAAAGAACTCCAATATGCTACGTACCCAAGTTTTTCATTAAAATGTTCAACACGCTCTCTTTTGTTGTTAGAAATGAATGCCACTTTAACGCCAAGCGCATTGATAGAAGAAAGCCACGCAAGCAACTCTTCGCTTGGCGTATCGTTTTCATAGGGTTCAAGGGTGTTATCTATATCTAAAAGTAGTGCTTGGATTGAATTTTTTTGGATAAACTCTGGCGTTACATCAAGATAAGAAGAAAAGCAATAATCAGGAATAAATTTTCCACTCATTGTTCTCTCCTCTGTGTGTAAAACTTTGCAAGTCCACCCTCACTGGTTTCACGATAAATAGCGTGGAGATCCTTACCCGTATTATACATAGTTTCGACAACCATGTCAAAGCTAATCTTTCTGGAGTCTGTCAAGAAGTTCGCAAGAGAAAGGGCATTGATAGATCTCATGGCAGCAACTGCATTTCTTTCGATACAGGGAATCTGCACCAATCCTGCGATCGGGTCGCATGTCAAACCAAGATGATGTTCCATCGCAACTTCGGCTGCATACTCTATTTGATCCAGTCCCATTTCAAAGAGTTCAGCAAGTGCAGCAGACGCCATAGAGCAAGCTGAGCCAATTTCCGCTTGACATCCACATTCTGCGCCACTGATGGAAGCATTGGTTTTAATGATATTTCCAACAACACCTGCTGTTGCCAATGCACGCACAATTTGCGCATCCGTGAATCCACGAGAATCCTGCATATACTTCAAAACAGATGGAACCACTCCAGAAGCACCACACGTCGGCGCTGTAACGATCGTACCACCCGACGCATTTTGTTCGCCTACGGCAAAGGCATAAGAACATACCAGACGATTCTCTCTTGTTTGTGCCGATTCATCAATATGCCTTTGATTGTAAAGAATTTGCGCACGTCGCATAGTCGAAAGACCACCCGGCAAAATACCTGAAGTTGTCAATCCTTCATGAATGCTTTGCTTCATCTGTTCCCAAACGGTTGCAAGATAATCGAAGATTTCATCACCTTCGCATTCTCTAACGAAATCTGGGATTCTGATTCCACGTTCTTTACAATAATTTGCAATATCCGTGTATGAATTCAAGGGATACACATCTAATTTCGTGTTTTCCCCGTTGGCATCCAGTGACTCGCCATCAAAAACAATAGAACCACCACCAACGCTGTATACACGTTTTTGGCAAACGCTTTTACCACCCTTGAACATTTCAATATCCATCATATTGGGATGAATATCGCAAGGTGTTTCTGTGTCAAATACAACTTCACAGTGAAGTGGCTGAAAGGTTTCAATCAAAACGCGATCTGTGCCGTGTCCTTCTCCCGTCAGTGCAAGCGAGCCATAAAGTGTTACTTTAACTTCGTCTGCATCCGGATTTTGTGCAAGAGTAATTTTTGCTGCTCTTTCAGGACCCATTGTGTGAGAACTGGAGGGTCCACGTCCGATTTTATATAATTCTTTAAGTGATTGCATAGCAAACCTCTATTCTTTCATTTTCTTTATTATAATAAAATATGTCCTTATTGTCAAGCATTGAGACGCGTTTTTGTAAAAAAAAAGAACTTCGTTAAGAAAACGAAGTTCTTCTGGCGCGCCCTGGAGGATTCGAACCTTCGACCTACCGGTTCGTAGCCGGGCACTCTATCCACTGAGCTAAGGGCGCATATTTTGGAGCGAGTGATGGGAATCGAACCCACGCGACCAGCTTGGAAGGCTGGAATTCTACCATTGAACTACACTCGCATCTGCCATTCAATCAACGGCTTTACTATAATAACACAAAATACCATATTTGTCAAGGGTTTTTGAAAAGTTTTTTAAAAAATAGTGTTTTTTATTTTATTATTTCAAAAACACTCAATACACAGAAAATGTAAAAGAGGACAGAATGTTTCTCTGCCCTCTTTATATCAATCATAATATGGATTCGCTGGAAATTATTTCACAACGATATTTACAATCTTTCCAACGACTACAATTTCTTTAAAAGGTGTTTTTCCATCCAAAGCAGCAATCACCTTAGGATCTGCGTGCACAATGGCAAGAATTTCTTCCTGACTTGCTGCTTTAGGTACAGTAATCACCGCACGAACTTTGCCGTTTATCTGAACAGGCATAGTCACGCTATCATCCACTGTTTTGCTTTCATCATATTCGGGCCACTTTGCAAGCGACACGAGCCCACTCTCACCAAGAATTTCACATACTTCTTCGGCGATATGAGGCGCAAAGGGGGAAAGCAGTTTTGCAAACAAAACAAGATCATTTCTCGAAATTTCACCAGCATCTGCAATGGTATTGACCAAAGCCATCATAGCTGCAATCGCAGTATTAAACTTCATTTGATCAATATCCTGAGTTACCTTCATAATGGTCTTATGAAGCGCTTTTTCTACTTCTTTTGGGCTTTCCTTTGCTGTAACAATATCGGTTAAATTGAGGAAACGTTCCAGGAAGCGTTTGCATCCCTTAATCGACTGTGGATTCCAAGGAGCGCTTTGCTCAAAATCGCCGATAAACATTTCGTAAAGACGCATTGTGTCCGCACCGTAATCACGAATGATATCGTCTGGATTCACGACATTACCACGAGATTTAGACATCTTCTCGCCATTTTCTCCAAGAATCATACCGTGACTCGTACGCTTTGCATACGGCTCATTGACGGTAACAATGTCAATATCAAAGAGGAACTTTGCCCAGAAACGAGAGTACAAAAGGTGAAGTGTAGTATGCTCCATACCACCATTGTACCAGTCAACAGGCATCCAGTATTCAAGAGCTTCTTTAGATGCCAACTCCTCTTCATTGTGAGGATCGCAATAACGAAGGAAGTACCACGAAGAACCTGCCCATTGAGGCATTGTATCGGTCTCTCTCTTTGCAGGACCACCACATTTAGGACAAGTGCAGTTTACCCAATCTGTCATAAGCGAAAGAGGTGATTCACCAGTTTCCGTAGGTTCGTAAGATTCCACCTCAGGAAGCTGGACCGGAAGGTCTTCTTCATTCACGGCAACCCATCCACATTTTTCACATTCTACAAGAGGAATAGGCTCACCCCAATATCTTTGGCGAGAAAAAACCCAGTCACGAAGCTTATAATTTACTTTTTCGGTGCCAATGCCCTCTTTTTCAAGATGAGCAATCATTACGCGTTTCGCATCAGCAACTTCAAGACCATTCAGGAAACCAGAATTTACAAGAACACCCGTTTCAACATCAGTAAAGGCTTCATTTTGAACATCGCCACCAGCGACAACTTCAATAATGGGAAGATTAAACTTTTTCGCAAAATCCCAGTCACGTTCGTCGTGTGCAGGTACTGCCATAATTGCGCCTGTGCCATAGCCAGCAAGAACATAGTCCGAAACAAAAATCGGAATTTCTTTACCTGTCACTGGATTATATGCGCGAACGCCAAGCAATTCTACGCCTGTCTTTTCTTTTACAAGTTCAGTACGTTCAAAATCAGATTTTTTAGATGCCTCTTCCTTGTATGCAATGATTGCATCATAATTTTGAAGGGCTCCCTTCCATTTCTCAATATAAGAATGTTCAGGTGCAATTACCATATAGGTTGCGCCAAAGAGCGTATCAGGACGAGTGGTATAAACACGAAGAGTGTCACCCTCTGTAGTCTTAAATTCAATTTCAGCGCCAGT
The DNA here is from genome assembly GCA_045612385.1 of Eubacteriales bacterium. Lineage (GTDB taxonomy): Bacteria > Bacillota > Clostridia > Oscillospirales > CAG-272 > UBA1740. The sequence goes on from JAZKYZ010000028.1 coordinate 45,863, forward strand.
AGATTTACCAATCCAGTTAATCTGCTGTGTCTTTACTCTCTCTATGTAGTTAAGTCCAGCGAGATCCTCTGCGAGTCTGTCGGCATATTCCGTGATTTTAAGCATCCATTGGCTCTTTACTTTACGAATAACGGTGCTTTGACAGCGTTCACATACACCATTCACCACCTCTTCGTTCGCAAGAACGACCTTGCAGGAAGTACAGAAATTAACTGCCATTTCCTTCTTATACGCAAGACCTTTCTTGAAAAGCTGAAGAAAAATCCACTGTGTCCATTTATAATAGGAAGGATCTGTGGTGTTGATTTCTCTACTCCAATCAAAAGAAAGACCAAGCGCCTTTAATTGCGCCTTAAATCTGGCAACATTACGTTCCGTAACGATTTTAGGGTGAATTTTATTTTTAATCGCAAAGTTTTCGGTAGGAAGACCGAACGCATCCCAACCCATAGGATAGAGAACATTGAATCCCTGCATTCTTTTTTTGCGAGCAACAATGTCCAGTGCCGTATATGGGCGAGGATGTCCTACGTGTAAACCTTGTCCAGATGGATAAGGAAATTCAACGAGAGGATAATATTTTGGAAGCGTAAAGTCCTGTTTTGCCTCAAATGCTCCTCTTTCATCCCAGATTCTTTGCCATTTTGCTTCAATTTGTTTGTAGTCGTAAAACATAATCTGTATTCCTTTTATTTAAAACTTCATTTCAATTTCAAATTTTTCATCAACTTCGGCGATAATGGTTGCAACATCTCGTCTTGCTGTTGCTGGATAGAGTCTGTCGACATCATAAAAGTCTCTCGACTCCCTATCGAAAATATTTACAATAACATCTCCGTAGTCTACAAGCAACCACGAATTTGCTGCACGTCCTTCAATTCGCAAAGGAGAACGACCACGCAAGGATAACTTTTCATCCAACAGGTCTGCCAATGCAGCCACCTGCGTCGACGAAGAGCCGGTTGCATTGATATAATAATCTGTAACACTCGTAAGATCACTTACGTGATACAGCGTAATGTTCTGCCCCTTATGCTCTACAAGGATTTTAACTGCCTCACGAGCGAGTTCAAACGCAGAAGCCTCAAGTAAGTCTTTAACGATTTCGTCCATACTTTTCTCCAATTTCTATGATTTCTGTTTTTGTGGAATATGAATTCCTTTAAGTGTATCATTGTCATACACGTGATAGTCATTGTTTAGGTCATTATAAATATTCACAAAGGAAATCTCGTTTGAGCATACGAATTTCCCCCGAATATCAAAATTATCAGAATCTGCAAGCAAATAACGCTTGCGAACGTCCATTACTCCTTTTCGGTTCAAAACGTAATAAGAGAGTCCTCTGCTCGAAATAGCTGCCTCACCAGGCAGAGTGAGATAATATACTTTTGCCCCTGCAAGAGCTTGCATTCCCCCAGCGCTCATACGAATGACATCCATTACGTTTATATCTGTGATGATATCGTTTTGTACCATAAGAAATGCATGAATTAAGCGATCTGCGCCCAAACGTTGAGAGAACTTTTCTAACACGCCACGAAAAAACAATTTCTGTGCATCAAGACGACCGAGATCACCGGTTAAATAACCCTTTCGATAGCGTAAAAACTGTATGCTTTGTTCTCCGTTTAAATGGTTCTTCCCTTGAGAGAGAGAAAGTGGATTCTCACCAAATTCGTCGGTAAATACACCGGAATTTAGCATCTCTATGTCAATCCCACCAATCGCATCAATGGCTTGAAGCATTCCTGTGGTCGTGATGGCGACATAACCATCCATTGGAATCGCTAACGCCTCAATAATATCCTTAGTAGCACGACTCATTGCCTCCTTCTGTGGAAGGTATGCGCGATAAAAGGAATAAATCTGATTGATTTTGTTTTGCGTTCCACCAAAATTAAAATACGTGTCGCGCGGAATTTGAACAAAAGAAATTTCGTTCTCTTTCTCCTTATAAGAAACAAAACACAGCACATCCATATTTTGCGCAGCATCATCCAGACCAATCATCAAAATATTTGACGTACTATCAGGGGACACGCTCGCCTCTTTGTGAGCGCTACTTTCACACGATATATTCATTAAAAGCGATATAATCAGAGGCAGAATCAATAACTTCTTCATTTTCCATCTCCATTTTTGTTTATTTTAAGGAGACAGTTTCTTTGTTATTCGTGGCAAAGAGTAGTGAAAATGGCATTTCTTGTTTTATGCGTTCTGGGAGAAATGAAATAGTCCCTATTTTGCAAAAAATTTAATGTATTATCCAAAACCTTGAGAAGGCACAAATCAAGTATTCTCTCTGCCACATCTCCGTTTTTAATGCCATTTTCATACATATTTCGGACGTCAACACAATCGGGGTACGTCCGATTCATTTCAATATAATCGGCAAGAAAAATGACCTTTTCAAACGTGGACATCTCTTCTCTTCCGACTGTATGGTAACAAATGGCGTATAGAATTTCTTTTTTTGCAAACTCAGGATAATCCTGAAGAACAACATAAGGAGCGCAAAAACCGTGAAACAATGTAGGGGATAAAATATCTTGCTGATCGAATTGATAAACTTCGCTCGGCATTTTCATAATACGAAGCTGCTCTTCTGTCGACATTTCTTTTGCAACGTCATGCAAAATACCAGCAACATATAAATCTAATAGATTTTTCAATCCGAGATCCACGCCCATTTTATATGCATATTGTGCGACGCCGACACTGTGCAAGAATCTTTTTTCGCTCATTCGACTACGCACATTTTCCTTGAGCGCACAAATATTTCTGGGAAGTTTTATATTGTTCATGGCAAAAAGATTCTCTGCTTTTTTTCGCTTTGACGATAAAAAACTATTTTTGTGCCAACAACGCAAACGATTTCAGCACAAATAAGGGGAGCAATTTCTTCTGCTGCTTCTCTTGCCGTATACCCACTATTTTCCAAAACCTTGATTTTAATTAATTCTCTCGCCTCAAGCGCAGAAGAAAGACCGTCAATCAATTCTTCGCTAACTCCACCTTTACCGATTTGATAAATGGTGTCATAATTTGTGGCAAGAGAGCGTAAATATGCTCTTTGTTTACTATTTAACACGTTTTTCTTCCTTACCTTTACTCTGCTTCAAAAAGAGCGCTCGCAAACTCATCTGCATCAAAGGGTTTCATATCATCAATTTGTTCACCAACACCGATAAACTTCACGGCGATACCAAGTTCGTGTTTGATTGAGAAAATGATTCCACCCTTTGCTGTGCCATCAAGTTTTGTGAGAATCAAGCCTGTAATATCGCTTGCTCCCTTAAACTCTTTTGCTTGCAACACTGCATTTTGTCCTGTTGTAGCATCAAGAACCAATAACGTTTCCTTCGATGCATCAGGCAATTCACGTCTAATAACGCGATCAATCTTAGCGAGCTCGTCCATCAAATTCTTCTTGTTATGAAGTCTACCCGCCGTATCAATGATTAAAACATCAGCATGTCTGCTTTTTACTGCGCCAATCGCATCATAAACCACCGACGCAGGATCTGCTCCTGCCGCCTGCTTTACGATATCTACCCCTGCTCTTTCGCACCAAACAGAAAGTTGTTCAGCCGCAGCTGCGCGAAACGTATCCGCCGCAGCTACAACAACCTTTTTGCCTTGATTTTTAAGTTCATATGCAATTTTACCAATGGACGTTGTTTTACCTACGCCGTTGACACCAATTACAAGGATAACTGAAGGTGACGTAGAAAGATTCAGCCCTTCGTGTTCACCAAGCATATCACGCAGAATGCCATACAGCCGTTCTTTTATTTCTGCAGACTCTTTAATTTTCTCCGTTTTCGCAATATCTCGAAGTTCATCAAGGATTTCCTCTGTAAGTGTAAAACCGATATCTGCACCGATCAACAATTCTTCCAGTTCCTCAAAAAGTTCTTCGTCCACACGTCGAAAACTTTTGAACAAACTATCTATCTTTCCAAAGATAGCTGTTTTTGTTTTAGCAAGTCCCTGCTTTAATTTCTCAAAGAATCCCATCCAGTAATTCCTCTTGCTTTCCTTCAATTTCGTTTACATTGAGTTCAATCGCCTGCGAAATACCACGCTGTGGCATTGTTACACCATACAGACGGTTGCCGACCTCCATCGTGCCGCGACGGTGTGTAATCAGAATAAACTGCGTACCATCACTCATTCTCTTGATATATTCACCAAAACGGAAAACGTTTACCTCGTCAAGCGCTGCTTCGATCTCATCAAGAATACAGAAAGGCGTCGGATTTACCTTCAAGATAGCAAAAAGCAAGGCGATTGCGACAAATGATTGCTCACCACCGGACAAAAGAGACATTGATTTAATAATTTTACCAGGAGGAGCCGCCTTAATTTCAATGCCTGACGTTAAGACGTCTTCGGGATTCACAAGAAGAAGCTCAGCATTACCACCACCGAACAATTCACGGAAGGTAATAGCAAAATTCTTGTTGATGCTCTCAAACGCAACAACAAAACTCTCCTTCATCTCATCCTGAAGTCTATCAATAATATCAATTAACTCGTCATAGGATTTTGTCAAATCATTGTATTGCGCGTTCAAAGAATCATATCTCGATTTTACATCAGCATATTTCTGAATAGAATCAGGATCGAAATGACCAATATTGCGCAAACGATTTCTACAACTGGTTTGCAGTGCTGCAACCTCATCTCGATTCTCTGCCGTAACAGCAGGATATTGCAATGCGATAGCATCCTCGTAGGAGATCTCGTACTCGTCCCAAAGTTCTCCTCCCAGAGAATCCTGCTTCTCTTTCAGATTATTGAGCGCATTTTCTTGTCTAAGCATCGCTTCACGAGCAACATCACGGCTCGCGTTTTTCTCTTTTAACTTTTGACGAATTTCATTTTGCGCTTGTTCAAAATCATCACTGCCTGCCTCAAGTTCGCGATGTTGCTCATTTAGCTTGCGCAGTTGTTCTTCAAGAGCGACTCTTTCTCTGTGATTTTCTTCACGAAGTGTGTCGATATTATCCCGTTTAAACTTCAATTCGTCAATTTGGGTTTGTTGCGCAGCAATTTCAGCATTCAGCCCTTCGATACGCTCATCAAACGATCCAATCATCTGCTTTGCTGCATCAATTTCACCACGAAGTACAGTGATTTTAATTTGGATTTCATTTGCTTTTTGACCGTATTCGTCGCGCTTTTCATCCATTACACCCATTTCTTCTGCACGCAGACTTCTTTGTGCTTTCAGGGCCTCAATTCGTTCGAGCGCAGCATTATATTCAATAGTTAATGCACGAATTTCTTCTTCTGCGCGAGAAGTTTGTCCAATCAGCGCCTGATAATCGTATCGCAATTTCTCCAAAGTGCTTTGATTTACGATATACTTAGCGTTTGCCGATTCCAAAGCGTTGAACTCAGAATGCGAGAGTGTAAGAAGAAGCTCTTTCGCCTGCGTCGCATCCATAATCTTATTTTTTTCTTCGCTGATTTCTTCATCTATTTCGGCAATACTCATCTCGCATTCCCAAATTTTCTTCGTTTTCTCTTGCGCGCTTTGACGTAGACTGTCAATTTCGTTCTGACGTGAAAGAATTCCACTCTCGCGTTTTGCGCTACCACCAGTGAAGCTACCACCTGCACCAATGATTTGTCCGTCAAGAGTAACGAGTTTTACACGATAACGCAAAGCTTTTGCACACTTAGATGCGTTTTCGATATTATCGAATACAACTGTACGAACAAGCAAATGTTCCACAACCGTTCGATATTCACTATCACAATCTACCAAAGTGTCTGCGCGACCGACATATCCTGTATATTTTGCACATTCGCGAATTTCGGGCGTATCCCCCTGAGAACGAATGGCCGTAATCGGATAAAACGTTGCGCGTCCTTTGTTGTTTGTCTTAAGATAGTACATTGCCGCTTTGGCAGTCTCTTCATTGTCTACTACAATATTTTGCAGACTTTGACCAAGAGCAGTGTCAATAGCAGTTATGTATTCCTTATCAACATGAATCAGAGTAGAAAGCGGCCCGTGAATTAACGTTGCGCGAGGAATATTCCCCTTTTGGTACTCATTCATCACGGTACGAACACTTTCAAGAAAGCCATCGAAATGCTCTGTCATCTTTTCAAGCGTCTCTGCTTTACCAAGCAAAGAATCTCTTTCCGTACTGAATGTACGCATTAAAACAAAGAGTTGTTCTTTTTCCTCGTTCAATTCCTCGATACGCTGTGTAGAAAGAGCTACAATTTCTTCCTTCTGCTCTATTTGTTCTTTAAATTCTCTGGTACTTTCCTCTGCCTTTTCCGCTTCTTCTCGCAAAATCTGTGCTTCGCTCTCATATTGCTCAATTTCTTTTTCAATATCTTCGCTACGCATACCATCACTGATCTTCGAGTTTTGCAAGACATCTATACGTACCTTCAATGAGGATGCCGTTCCCTCCTCTGTCATAATCTCATCCAACATTTCAGTCAACTGACGAGTAGCACGATCTACTTCTACTGTAAGATTCTGCTGTTCTGCAAGATAAGATAAGCGTTCATCTGTAAAGGTATCAATTTTACCTTCCAACTCAGCGACTCTGGCTTCGTATTCTTCTTTATTAGCCACAAGAGATGCAATGCTCTCATTGATTTCAGAAATTCGCTTGAGGCATTGGCTCACCATTTCTTCAAAATGCGCAACGTTGCTCTCTGCTACGCTTAAAGCATTATCAAGCGTATGAATTCTCTCACTGGTAAGACGTATTTCTTCCAGAAGATTACCCGTTAAAAGCTTATTTTCTTGCGCTTTGAGATATAGGTTCTCGCTCTGCATCTCAAGATCTGATATTGCCTGTTCGATAATATCGAGTTCCTTTTGAGCTAACAGAAGCGCTTTTTCCGCCTCATCAATATCAATACGAATTTTGCTGGTATCATAGAGCCAAAGAGAGACGTCTGCGCGTTTTTTCTCTTCGTAAATTGCAAGTCCACGACGTGCTTTATCTGCTTCTTTTTCCAGAGGACCGATCTGTGCTTCAAGCTCCAAAAGAATATCTCTCACACGATCAAGATTTTCTTGCGTGCCCTTCAGCTTACGCTCTGCCTCTTCTTTTCTGTGACGATATTTGGAAATACCAGCAGCTTCTTCAAAAATAGAACGACGCTCGTCACTCTTTTTTGAAATAATCTCTGCGATTTTTCCTTGTCCGATAATAGAATAACCCTCACGGCCAACACCGGTGTCCATAAACAACTGGTATATATCACGAAGTCGCTTAGGCTCTTTATTGATTAGGTACTCGCTTTCACCAGTACGATAATAGCGTCGAGTAACAGAAACCTCATCATAAGGAGAATCCAAACGATTGTCGGGATCCGAGTTGTCGAACACGACAGTTACTTCTGCAAAGCCCATTGGACGTCTATCGTCGGTGCCACCAAAAATAACGTCCTCCATCTTTGTACCACGTATGTTACGGCTTGAAAGCTCGCCAAGTACCCAACGCATTGCGTCAGAAATATTAGATTTACCACTTCCGTTGGGTCCTACAATAACCGTAGCACCACGCTCAAACGTAAGTACTGTTCTGTTTGGGAAAGACTTAAATCCGTGAAGTTCAAGAGATTTTAAATACATTATATAATCCTTTCGTCAACACCGAAATTACTCTTCGGTTAAGGAGACCATTTTAAAAGAAGGTCGCTTTCGTTCAATAAAACGAATTCCCTTCAAGGAAAACATCTCCATAAGACGCAACTTATTTTTCTTTTTATGTCCGATTGCTCTGGAAAGTTCACCTTTGTTTACATAAACAGTCACGTTTTTCTCTGTATATGTACTTTCCTTAAGCAATTCACACAACATTTCATAATACAGTTCCGAATATATCAGTTCGCCAAGCGCTGGATGATTCGCTCCACCATACACTGAATCATCTGAGGTAAGCGTTTCACTTGCACAAAGTCCAATACGAATCACAGGAATGTGATTTTGATGAAAAACACGAAGCACAGAAACACCTCGAGATATAGCTTCTTCATTGGAAAGGGGTAGATATTCTCCCATCTTTGCCATAGTACATAACTTCGTATCATTAAAAACCACCGTAGGATAGATACGTGTAGCATCTGCCCCGAGCTCGACAATTTGCTTTGCAGTATATATTTCATCTTCCTTTGTAGAACCAGGCAAACCGAGCATCATTTGCAAGACAAGCTGAAAGCCATAGGCTTTGATTAACTTGGCCGACTGAACAGTCTGGGCATAAGAATGCCCCCTTCTTGTTTTCAAAAGAACCTCGTCTCTTGCGCTCTGCATACCAAGTTCAATGGTTTTCATTCCATATTTTTGCAAAATAGAGAGAATTTCGTCATCGATCGCATCTGGTCTTGTCGAGCATCGCAATGCGCAAACCACCCCTTTTTCTATGTAAGAATATCCTATTTTCAACAATTCTAACATAAGGGAACGATCAATTGCTGTAAACGAGCCTCCGAAAAAAGCAATCTCTACCTCATCATCCGGCGACACCGTTGACAAAACCGTTTCGATTGTTTTTTCAACTTCGCTGAGCGCAAAAGCATTGACGCCACTTATTTTTCTTTGATTACAAAAAACACACGCATACGGACATCCAAGATGTGGTATAAAAATCGGAATATTGATATGTCTCATACAACGCCAAAGAGGACGAGCGCACATTTCGCTGCCATTTGTTCAGCCGATTTTATCGTTCTTCCCTCTCCTTCTCCAACAATGTTATTGTTGATCAAAGCGACTACGCGAAATCGTTTAGAATGTTCGGGACCGACCTCTTCTACCATTTGATACTCCAGAATTGATGATCCATCTTGTTCGACCAGTTGTTGCAGGGCCGTTTTATAATCGCTGATTTTAGAAGGCTTCAGGTTCTCTAAAACAGGTTGCATTAGGCGAAGGATAACTTCTTTATATTTTTCATCCCCTCGCAGACAACTGTCTAAATAGAGTGCTCCAAACACAGCCTCCAGAGTATCTGCAAGCATACGTGGGCGCTCTCTACATTCCGTTTCTTCCCCTTTGCCAAGGTGAATATAATCGCCAAGTGAAATCAAAGCTGCAATAGATGCAAGACTATTTTCACAAACAGCATTTTTCCTTAACGTAGTGAGTTTTCCTTCGGGAAGCTTTTGATTGTTCTTGTAGATATACTCAGATATCACAAGTTCCAGAACTGCATCCCCGAGAAATTCCATTCGTTCATTGGATGGAAGGCGAATGCCACGACTCCTCATCTCATTGGAATATGAGGTATGTGTCAAGGCGCAATCAAGAAGGGAGATATCTGTAAACTCATATGCAAGCGTGTTGAGCAGAGAAAGCAGATCTTTTCCCATCCCCATAGTATTTACCTCCAAATATTAAGTAGAAAATATTCTATCTGCATCTGCAAGAATTTTCTTTTCATCATATTCTTCAGCAAACACACGTATATCCTCGCTAATTCCACTTTCCACATAAGAAATAGCTTGTCTGACAGCGTTCATAATCGCATTTGCATCCGAAGAACCGTGCGCCTTGATTACAGGTGCTCGTACACCAAGAATTGGCGCGCCTCCATGCTCGCTGGCATCAAATCGACGTTTTAATTCTTTTCTTTTTTCTTTCATCGTCAAAGCAGTAGATGCTGCCATAACGATATTTGTGGTCAAAACTTCTTTCAGCATTTTAAGCATAAACTTGCCCATACCCTCAATGCTCTTCAAGAAAATATTGCCTGTAAATCCTTCAGTAACAAGAACATCCACCGTATCAAAAGGAACAGCTTTGGATTCGATGTTACCGACGAAATTCAGTCCACTTTCAAGCAACAGTTGATATGTTTCAACCTGCAAAGGATTTCCCTTGTTATATTCCGTGCCGTTATTCAGCAGTCCAACACGAGGACGGTCAAGATGATACAGTTTTTCCATATACTTGGCGCCCATAAAGGCGAATTGACAAAGGTCATCGCTTGAACAATTCAGGTTGGCACCACAGTCCATCAACAAAACAGGGTTAGAAAGAGGTAACACTGAAGCGATTGCAGGACGGTTAATGCCTTTAAATCTGCGTACAATCAGGGTAGCTCCTGTAATAAGTGCGCCAGTGTTTCCTGCGCTTACAAAGGCATCAATTTCCCCTCCAGCAAGCATTCGAAGTCCGACGCTCATTGAGGACTGTTTTTTTTCGCGAACCACGCAGAGAGGTCTATCCTCCATTGTGATAACATCCGTTGCATTTATGATTTTAATACCGGTAAGATCAATTTCCTCTTTGATTGCAATATCCGAGAGGATATTTTCGTCACCGATTAACATAATCTCGTGATTATATGCTTGTAACGCAAGCACTGCGCCACGTAACATTTCAAGTGGAGCATTATCACCACTCATAGCATCAATTAGTATTTTCATTCTTGATTTAAGGAAGAAACGATTTGCTCTATTGCGAAAATAGATCTCTGTGCATAAGCTTGGTTTCTTGCCTTTTTACCACCTTTCACTTTTTTATCGAATGGTGCGATAATACCAAAATTGGCATTCATAGGTTGAAAAGAGGAACTAACGCCCCCCTCGCTTACATAGTGAGCAAGCGCACCAATTTCTGTCGTTTTTGGGAAAATAAAACGCTCCTGCCCTAAAGCAAGCCTTGCTGCATTTACTCCTGCAACAAATCCTGACGAGGAGGACTCCACATATCCTTCCACTCCCGTCATCTGACCTGCGAAAAATAACATTGGACGTTTTACCATTTCATATATTGAATTTAGAAAACCAGGAGAATTTAAGTAGGTATTTCTGTGCATTACACCGTAACGCAGAAAATTCGCATTTTCAAGACCTGGAATGAGAGAAAAAACACGTTTTTGTTCTCCAAAAGTCAAGTGGGTCTGAAAGCCTACAATGTTATACATTGTGCCTTCTTTGTTCTCACGCCTTAACTGCACCGTAGCAAAAGCATCTTCCCCTGTTTCAGGGAGAGGAAGCCCCACAGGCTTCATTGGGCCAAAACGCAAAGTATCATAACCACGTGATGCCATAACCTCAACGGGCATACAGCCTTCAAAAACCGTAAGATCCTCCTGCAATTCTTGATCAAAGGCCTTAAGAGGAGCCACCTGCGCATGGATCAATTCGTGATAAAAAATATCATATTCCTCTTTTGTCATTGGGCAATTCAAATAATCCGTGCTTTCGCCTTTTCCGTATCTTGATGCAAAAAAAGCTTTTGTCATATTAACGCTATCTGCTTCGACAATGGGCGCTGCTGCATCAAAAAAATGCAATCCTTCCTCACCGGTAATTTCTACAATTTTTCTGGATAGCTTTTCACTTGTTAAAGGACCAGAAGCAACGATAACAATGCCCTCGTCAGGAATTTCCTCTACTTCTTGCTCGTGAACCGTTATATATGGATTTGAACGGATAAACTCAGTGATATACCTGCTGAATTCTTCTCGATTAACGGCAAGCGCAGAGCCAGCAGGAACACGGGAATGCTCTGCCGCTTCCATAATGAGAGAACCCAATCTTCTTAATTCCTCTTTTAGCAGACCTACTGCATTAGATATATCATCACTCCTGAGCGAATTAGAACATACAAGTTCAGCAAAATCAGAACTATGATGCGCAGGAGAAAAAGAGTGAGGCTTCATCTCATATAAATCTACATAAACACCACGTTTGGCACATTGATACGCTGCCTCACATCCTGCAAGACCAGCGCCAATAATTGTTACTTTTTTCATCATTCAATTATCTCAATTTCTTCTTCACGTTTGTAATTGCACTTCTTTTCTTTGCAAATAACCGATTTACGGCTCTTTCTGTAGAAAAGCATTGCCCCACAATCGGGACATTTTTCGTTTAATGGCATATCCCACGAAGAAAAATCGCATTCAGGATATCTTTCACAACTGAAGAAAAGCGTTTTGCCTTTTCCGTGACGAGAAATAATATCGCACGAACATTTAGGACAGGGGACGCCAGTCTTTGTAACTTTTTGTTTTGTAAATTTACAATTTGGATAATTGGAACAAGCGTAAAATTCTCCGAATTTACCTCTGCGAATCACCATACGTCCACCACAAATCTCGCAATCGAAGTCTGCATAAACTACGGTTGGCGCTTCACGCTCAACAATCTGTCCGTTTTTATCCACTGCTTTTGTGTTTCTGCACGCAGGATAACTTGGACACGCAAGGAATTTACCAAACTTTCCTTCCTTGTAAACCATTCTTGCGCCACACTTATCGCAGATTACATCGCTCTCTTCTACGGGCGTTTCCACTTTTTCCTTGAAGGAGCAATCCTGAGCTTTCTCCAATTCTACTTTAAATCTTTCATAGAATGTAGAAAGCACATCATATGTTGTTGTCTCTTGATTTTCGATAGAGTCAAGTTGTTCTTCCATATATGCTGTAAATTCATAGTCTACAATTTCAGGAAAATACTCACTCATATATTTCGTCGTAACCTCGCCAAGCGAAGTGCCGACAAGACTCTTTCCGTCTCTCGCCACATAGTTTCTTGAGAGAATAATAGAGATAATCGGCGCATAGGTTGAGGGTCTGCCAATTCCATTTTCCTCAAGGAATTTAACAAGGGATGCTTCTGTATATCGCGCTGGTGGCTCCGTATAGTGCTGCTCTGCCTTAATTTCGCTCGAAGAAAGTATCTCACCTTCTTGAATAACAGGAAGTTTTGCAAAATTCGTCTCCTGCGCCATATTTTCATCATCATCTGTATTATAAAGTTCCATATAGCCTGCGAACTTAACAGAATAACCTGAAGTACGGAAGATATAGGAATTATTTTCAATATCAATGGAAACGGTATCCAGAACAGCCGCCTCCATCTGGCTTGCAACAAACCTTTCCCAAATCAGTTTGTAAAGTTTGTATTGATCCAGAGTCAAAAGCTTGCGAATTTTCTTCGGTGTGATATACACATTCGCAGGACGGATCGCCTCGTGGGCATCCTGTGCATTAGAGCTTGCTTTAAACTGTCTTGGTGTTTTAGGGGTATAGGCGTCACCATAATGCTCACGAATAAATTCCGAAGCGCTCTCACGCGCGCTATCAGCAACACGCAAGGAGTCCGTACGCATATAGGTAATCAAACCTTGAACGCCACCAAATTCAGCGCCAAGATTTAAACCGTCGTACAACTCTTGTGCAACCTTCATAATTTTCTGAGCCTGAAATCCTAACTTCTTGGACGCCTCTTGCTGAAGCGTCGAAGTTGTAAACGGAGGGGCAGGCATTCTTTGTCTTTGAAGATGCTTAACGCTGACAACTTGGAATTGTCCTGCGCCAATTTTTTCTAAAATCTCATCTGCCTGTTCTTTGTTTTCGATACGTATTTTTCCGGTACTATTGCCAAAGAATTTTGTTTCAAAAAACTCTCCAGGTGCGCTTTCCAGCATCACATCCACTGTCCAATATTCTTGTGGAACAAAAGAGCGTATTTCTTCTTCACGTTCTGTGATGATGCGAGCTGCGACCGATTGAACACGACCACCAGAAAGTCCACTTTTTACATTTTTCCAAAGAAGCTGGCTAAGTTTAAACCCAACAATACGGTCAAGGATTCTTCTTGCTTGCTGAGAATTCACAAGATCCATATTGATTGGACGTGGATTCTTAATCGCTTCTTTCACTGCACCTTTGGTAATCTCGTTAAAGGTGATTCGGAAAGCCTTTTCGGGCGCGATTCCAAGTTCTGTCGCAATATGCCACGAAATTGCTTCTCCTTCACGGTCAGGGTCCGTTGCGAGAAAAACTTTCGTCGCCTTCTGCGCTTCTTTCTTCAATTCTTTTATGATATCCCCTTTTCCACGAATATTGATATAACGAGGTGCAAAACCATTTTCAATATCAATACCAAGCGTGCTTTTGGGAAGATCACGGATATGACCTCTGGATGCAATTACTTTGTAATTCGGACCAAGATAGCCCTTAATTGTAGTCGCCTTTGCAGGTGATTCAACGATAACTAAATAAGACATAAACCACGCGGCAGAGCCGCACCTTTCTTAATGTGTATTGCGTGATACCCGCTCTCCGGGTAAAATCTTGACGAGTTTCGCCATTTCAAGTTTTAGAATACACTTCATTATTATTCGTGCATTCGTAAAGTATTCATCCACAAGTTCATCAATGGCAATATCTCCATCTGTGGGAATCTTTTGATAAAGTCTGATGCAATCCCCATCCATACCAATCGTTGGCGCTTCTTCAACTTCCTGCTGAGTGGATGCTTGGGTTGGTTGCGCATTGTAGGTTGGATCTTCGTGAATTGGAATCGGACATACTTCCGTTTCAATGGGGGCTTCGGGATCATAGTTTCTGCGCCTTGCCATTTTGATGTAACTGATGGAAAGCGAATCGAGAACTTCATCCACAGGATACTTCTCATTCGGTGTTAAAACAAACGGATTGAGGATTCCCATATTTTGAGGTTCAAGATCTCGGATGATATCATCTGCACAAGTGAACACTCTGGCACCATTACGAATAAGCAAAGAAGGCCCTTCGCTGTTTTTGTTATCGACATTGCCAGGCAAAGCATAAACAATTCTTCCCTGCTCTTTCGCAAGACGAGCAGTGATCAGAGCGCCACTTCTTTCTCTGCCCTCAATCACGACGGTCGCTTGTGAAAGTCCACTTATGATTCGGTTCCTTTGTGGGAAGGTATAGCGCGATGGTGCAAAATTAGGTGGATATTCGGTGATAATACATCCCTTTTTAACGATTTGTCTTGCGAGCGTCAAATGCTCTTTCGGATAGCATATATTGATGCCACAACCAAGCACGGCAACAGTCGGCGCCTGCACGTGAATTGCGCCAGCGGCAGCAACAGCGTCAACACCAAGTGCCATACCGGATACGACAATAGCGCCCGATTTTGCCAGATCTCGTCCAACGCGAAATGCATTTCTCTTGCCATAATCACTCATACTTCTCGTTCCAACAATGCTAATAAAGCAACCACGATTAAAATCAGGAAGTATGCCACGATAATACAGCAAAACAGGTGGGTGCTTGATTTCACGCAAGGCGTTAGGATATTTTTCATCCGAGTACGGCAAAATTCCAATATTCTTCATCAAACAAAAGTCTAAAACCTTTTGCGCGCTTTCAAGCTCACGTAGCAAAATACGATCAAGATCGGAATTTTTTGATGATAGCACCTTTTCAATTTGTTTATCGTCTGCATTAAAGACATTCTGAGGTGTTTCAAACGCACGAATCAAATCTATAAATGTAGAACTGTCGGGCTTGCAATTTAAACTCAACCAAACATAATAGAGCAAATCGTTATTCATAAAATCAGACCTCGCTTTTATGTTTACTTAACTCCCACATTAAAATAGATGCCGCAACAGACGCATTAAGCGATTCTGTCATAGTGGAAATCGGGATATAAACGCTTGCCGTACATAGAGAAGAGATTGATGCATCAATTCCGTGTCCCTCGTTTCCTATAATAACAATGTCGCGACTCTTAAATGATACTTCGTCAAGAGGTAGGGCTGTATCTCTTAGTTCAGCGGCATAAACATTTCTTCCAGAAAGAATAGAGTCTTTAATAAAAGAGGCAAAATCTGTAACAAACGTAATTTTGATTTTGAACAACGCTCCCATAGCAGCACGAACTGTTTTCGGATTATATGGATCCACCGAATCGGATGATAAAACAATGTGGGAAACGCCAAATGCCACAGCACTGCGAATAATCGCTCCCAAATTGGATGGATCACGCACAGAATTTAAAGCAACTATTCTTTCATTGAAGGAAAAGTATTTTTCTACATTATATATTATATCCAACTTGCAAAAAATGTCAAGATATTTTATGACAGAAATTACACCTTGTGGCGATTTTTCTGTTGAAATCTTTTCAAACGCCTCCTTTGACAAAATCAAAAGTTTCGTATTTTCATACATTGCGTCAGAGAAAGCTTCTGTAATGCGTGGTAAAAGCTGTTCTTTTTTATTTTCACAAACAAAAATGTGTGTAACAGGCAAACGACTGCTCGCTGCCTCATATGTCAGTTTTTCTCCTTCTGCTAAAAAGGCTCTTTCACGCTCTCTGCCCTTTTTATCTGCAAGAGACGCAGCATATTTAACAGTCGGATTTTGCCTGCTGGAGATAGTTTCTTGAATAATATCCATAACAACCTCTTATATTTAAAATATTTTAAATATAGGAAAATTCCCGTTTTTGCTTTTTTGCACAAAAACGGGAATTTCGATAGAAATTAAAGGGCAGATTTTGCCTTTTCGCAAAGCTGAGCAAATGCTTCTTTATCGGAAACTGCGATTTCTGCAAGCATCTTACGGTTCAGGTTGATACCGCAAACTTTAAGACCGTGCATAAGGGTAGAATAGTTCATACCGCATACCTTAGCCTGTGCATTGATTCTTGCAATCCAGAGACGACGGAAGTCTCTCTTCTTAGCCTTACGGCCAGCAAATGCATAGTTGCCACTCTTAAGGACGGCCTGTTTTGCCATCTTAAAGTGCTTGGACTTTGCACCCCAATAACCTTTAGCTGCTTTGAGGATGCTCTTTCTTCTCTTGCGCGTCATAATAGCGCCTTTTACTCTTGCCATTTTACTTACTCCTTCTTATACTTGCTGTGCCGAATTACTTGTTAATCAAAGGTCTGTATACTGCTGCAAAGCTCTCGCTCATGATAGCGCCTTTGCGAAGACCTCTTTTACGCTTTGCGGTCTTGATTCCAAGATTATGGCGGTGATTGTTGTGAGACATCTTGATTTTTCCACTACCGGTAAGAGAAAATCTCTTAGCCGAAGCTTTATGCGTCTTGATTTTTCCCATGATTGTACTCCTTTTCAATGGATGATTTGTTTTTTATCATAAACAGGTTTATAATAACAATTTTACTTTTTCTCTCTGACAGGAGAGATTACGACGGACATAATACGACCATCAAGTGAAGGCTTTTTTTCGCTCTGACCAACGCCTTGCAACGCTTCGAGGAACTTCATTATCACCTCGCGGCCAAGTTCCATATGAGACATTTCTCTTCCCTTGAAACGAACAACAACTTTTACCTTGTTTCCTTCGCCAAGAAATTTCTTCGCCTGGTTAACTCTGGTATCAAAGTCGTGTTGTTCGATACGACAAGACAACTGCACCTCTTTTACCTTAACGATTACCTGCTTTTTCTTCGCTTCTTTTTCTCTCTTATCACGTTCAAAGCAGAATTTACCGTAGTCAATGGCACGGCAAACTGGGGGATTGGCATTCGGGGAAATTAACACGAGGTCAACACCGTGAGAGTATGCATATTCACGTGCAGCCTCAATATTCATAATACCGACTTGCTCATTCTCTGCACCGATTACACGAACCTCAGGGGCTTTAATCTCTTCGTTAATCGGCAATTCTTTGCTATTGGTGCTAATGGTAGTATACCTCCAAAATAAAAAAAATGCACACAGAGACTCCCCGTGCGCACTCAAAACTTTCGCTCTATGGTAAGCGAAAATTATGAACCATACGCACCCTTGTGGTATGGCGAGGAGAAGTCCTGCTTGTTTTACCTCGTTAGTATAACACATCTTTTCTCAAATGTCAATACCTTTTTCAAATATTCTTCATTTTTTCTTTTTGAAGGACGGTTTTATAATCTTATGGCTAAAAATGAGGAATAAAAATCTCTGATGTTTGCCCACACCGAAGCTCTCCCATATTCAAGGGCTTTGTTCGATATCGTGCATTCACCATTCGCAAGAGTGACTTCGTATGGTGTAGGGTTTACCGAAGTGGTAAAGACCGCGCTTCTCGCCGTGTATGAATTCCAATCGGTTGAAAATGTGACAAGCAATTTCACCGTGTTTCTATTGTTGCAAGCCAATTTCGGGGCGAGTGTTGCCGTCAATACTTGGTCTTGCGCTCGCACTGTAATAGTTGTCATTATTCATCTGCCTTTCTCTGTTTTTTTTGCATAGAAAAAGGACTGATTTTGTAGTCAGTCCTTGTTTTTGGGTATAGAAAAAGCACCGTGCTTTCGCAAGGTGCTTTGTATGTTATTCGTAAGGTGGTATATCCCTTTCCTTAACAGGCTCATATGAATTGATTTCTTCTAATTTATAGAATTTCTCGTTTAGCCCAAAATACGGCTCAAACATAATGGTTTTTACAGTTTCCCAACCTTCTTCGTCCTCTTCGTAGACAATCATTTGAGGTAATCCGTAAACGATTTCACCTGATGTTAAAACCAACCTTACAAACCCTTTTTCATCTTGAAGTTTGTCTATGATATCAAGTTCAATCATCGTATATCACCTCTCTTTTAAATTCCTGAACAGGCACTATATGGATATTACCGCCCCCAAGTGCATATGTAACTTGGGCGCATTTCGTGGGCATATATTTTCCATCGGCTTTACTATAATAATATCCAACGATTTCATCGCAAGTCACATATTCGCGGTAACTACCATCTGCACCTATTCTGACTTTTCCTTGCAACTTCGACACTACTATTCTTTGAAGTGAAGTTTCGTCAAAGTCCTCGCGTATATAAGAAGGTTTGTCGCCTATAATGGACAATCGTTTTTCGTGTTCGATAAATTGTTTTGACCCTTTTATGTGTCGGGCTTGCTTTTGTCGGCTTATTATTGTAGGTACTTTGCCCGCTTCAAAATCTCTTTTGAATTCTGCTTTCCTTGTACTTATTATACCATCATTTTCGGCGGAAATCAACCCTTTTTTGGCATTTTTTACACTTTTTGGAGAATTTTCTTCGACCTGACTTTCCGCAGCCCTCAAATACTTTTGTTTGTATTCTTCAAAACTATCAGACTTATCAAGCCCGAAATATTCGGCTCTTTTTTTGAGTTCTTCAAGTTCTTCTTCGTCAAGTTCCCACGATGCCCTTTGCAATAAGGCACACCGACAGTTAATGACCTCTGCGGCACCGCCTGACGGATCGCCCGGGAACATCAGACCATTGGAGAAAGGCTTGTCAAGTTCGCGGATTTCGCCATCCACTTGCGAATGGCTCTCACGGGTATTGCCGTCAAGGGTCGCGTCCCATTGTTTCAGGACATCACACCCTTTTTCCTGTGCCTTGTAGCACGCATCCATTCCCGCTTGGCACTGTATGCGGTGTCCTTCCGTTCGGACAATTCTAACGGCGTTGTTAAAGCCTATGCGCGTTTCCCCTGCGAGTTGCTCTGCCATTTACCTATATGTATTCCACAGCTTATTTCCACCGTTATTTTGCGTTTTAGGGCGAATACAACTATCGTTTACTTTGTTTAAAAATATTTTTTGCAAACCAGTAGATTTTTTTAAAATAATATGTTATAATATAGGATGTTGTATTTTACACTATCAACAATTTCTTTATTGTAATAAAGTTATAAAAGG
>JAZKYZ010000029.1:0-48346 GCA_045612385.1 Eubacteriales bacterium
ATACTATTATTTGTTTCAAATTTGCGTTCTTTTTTATGTGCAAACTTACAAACGAAATAAGAGCATACAGATGTTCCCCATATTCCGATTGAACTCGGAGAGTTCTCAACGATTACCTCCGGTATCATCTTCCATAACACCCTCGCATCCTCCGACATTGGATTCTTAAGCACGGCACCTTTTAGCCTCGTCCCAATTACTTTGCTGTCTTGCTTTGGAATCGCCTGATGGGTAAGGTTTGCTATGCGCTTCCCGAAGGAAATGTAGAAGGTGCGACGGCTCGTGTGTATTTATTGTAGTTTAATGTAACGATATGAAAGAAAACGGTGAGCGTTTCGCTCACCGTTTTCTTTATTATAGACTGGCTTCGCCGTACAGGATCAGTTTATCTTCCTCTTTGTGATAGATGCCAAGAAATATCTCTTTTTCCCCCTTGTATCCTCTCGCCCTTAATTGTTCGTAAAGCCAAGTGGCATCTCGTCCTATGCGAGAAAGATTTTCCCCCATAATGCGCCCGTCCATAATGACCTCAATGCCTATATGTGTCGCCCTCGCCGTAATGCGCAAATCCTCAGGGGTTACGGGACGAGCCGTCACCTTCGGCAAGATGGATAGTTTTCCATTGTGCTCAAAAATGGCAGTCTGTATCTCATCCAAATCAAAATATCCCTGTTCCCGACAAAGTAACATAAATTCAGAAAGATCGAGTTTCGCTTGCTTAAGGTTGTTTCGATAGAGTTTTCCTTCGTTCAAAAGAATAGTTGGTGTTCCGTTGATATATTTCCTCGTTTTTGGTATTTTATGGGCAAGAAGATTCAATACAAGAGAAAAAAAGCCGTATATGACAAGGGCAATCAGGGGTCTGTGTGGCGTTTCCAATTCGGTAGCAAGTTCTGCGCCAATAGAGCCGATAGTGATCCCACTGACATAGTCAAAGAAATCAAGCTGTGCTACCTGCTTGTGTCCCATCCATTTCGTAATGATAAACAGTACTACGACAGAAAGCAAAGATGTTAGCGCGACCTTAAAAAACTCCATTTCCCTCTCCTATCGTTTCTTTGTATTGTGCGACGAGGGGGTGAAAATATACAAGAGAAAATACAAAAAACGCGAAAGGTGCAGAGGGAGTCCTTCGCGTTTTTTTGGGTTGGTTAAGTATTGTTTTGTATTTTACAAGTCCCTGTGTTTTTTGAAAAAACGATAGGTGATATACAGAACGACAACGCCGAGAATGGGGAAAATAGCGTTGGTCAACATACCGACGCGCATACCAAGTTGTTCTGGGGTGATGCCAAGCGTGGGCGCAAAGGCGCTTGCAAAATTGCTCGCGCCGACGGTGTCTATAACAATACCCATCAGCTGGGGAGCAATCGAGGCGCCAAGATCGCCACCTGCGGCAAGCAGAGCGTAGGCAGTAACGCCCGGACTCTTGATGTTCTCCTCCATCAAAATGAGGGCGCCTGGCCAAAGCATTGACGAGAAAAAGCCAACGAGGATACAGGCAATAAAGGAAAGGATAGCGCTTGAGGTAAGACCGATTACAAGATAACAAAAAGCGCACATTCCCATCCCGACGAACAGGACAGGCATAATTTTTTTGCCAAAGCGAGCGTAAAGAACGCGCGCAAGTCCGAGCAGAACAGCAAAAACGGCAACACCTAAAATATCACCGAGTGTTTTATCAATACCGATGGCGCTTTCCATAAAACCGGAAATCCAGTTACTCATCAGATTCTCTGCGCAACTACCTGTGAAAATACAACCGACGCACAGGGCAAGGGCAATCGTTCTCTCCTTTGAGCCGACAAGGGTCGTTTTGCTATCCTCGCCCGACATATCCGGAATCGGAGAGGTCATAAAAAGGATGGCAGACAGGATGGGGAAAAGCGCGAGCGCATAGAGGAGATACGTCCAATTTTCATTGCCGACGACTTTCAAGAAAAGGGTGCTGAACACTACGGCAAACAGGACGCCAAAGGCATAGAGGGAGTGAAGAAAACTCATATCACGTTGTGGGTTTTTCGAGGGGAGCGCCGCAACGATTGGGCTCAAAAGCACTTCCGAAAGACCTGCCGAAACCGAGAAAATCACAGTACCGATAATCAATCCAAGATAAGCGAAGTCGGGAAAAAGCGAGGGAATGAAGGCATAAAGAAACAGCCCAAGCGAGGTCATAATGGGCATAAAACGGACCATCACCTTAGTGTTAAAAAACTTCGCAAAGAAGGTGAAAATGAGGTCAATAGAAAGCTGTGTGATGAAGTTAATCAGAACGAGCGTACCGAGCAAAGTGTACGAAATATCGTACATTTCACGGAAGGTAACGAACAAAAGAGGTGGCACGCAAAAGACAGATGCCATTGTGACATAAGCGCTAAAACAAGCAAGGCGCGTGCGATTGTAATTGGGTGTGGTTTGCATAAAGCTCCTATCCAAAAGCAATATTATCTGACGTATTTCGTATATTTTATCAAATTGGAGAGAAGATGTCAAGCGATTTGTCTTGCAAATAATCAAAATATGTGCTATAATGGAGGCATCATACCAAAATCAAGAGGTTATATGACTACAAAAAGAAACGTCTCTCTCGACCTTTTCAAGTTCTTTTTGTCATTTTTAGTAATTTGCATTCACGTCTTTCAGGACGCGCATCCTCTCTTTCCTCTCTTTCGCCTCGCCGTCCCAATGTTTTTCCTGATCAGTGGCTATTTTTCCTACACCAAAAAGGAGGACAAGCCCTCTCACGCCCTGGGCGCTGTGGGACGTACCTTTCGTTATCTCGCCTTTGGTTTTATCTTCTATGCGCTCTTTGACCTTGTAATGTGCTATGTAAAGGGCAATGGCGTCGGCTACTATTTTACCACGCTCTTCTACGAAAACTTTATTTTTGAATTTGTATTCCAAAACAAACCGATTGGCTTCACAGGAGCGCAGCTCTGGTTTTTGATTGCCCTTTTTATCGTATCCATTGTGCATTATCTTCTGGTGCGATTTGAGAGGACAAGCTGGTACAAAATAATCGTTCCAGTGACCTTTTTCATTTACTTCTTCTTCGCTGGGTTGATGTATCTTTTTCAACATACCGATATGCCCATTCGATACACAAGAAATGCGTGGTTTTTCGGACTTCCCTGCTTTGGTCTTGGTTACCTCATTGCAGGGGTGAATTTTCACAAAAAGACGTGGTATAAATACATTTATCTTGCCATAGGTGTTGCCTGTTACTTCCTGCAACTACTTGAAGCGAAACTGCTAAAAGCAGACAATATTTCGCTTGAAATGTACATAACTGGTGTCATTTCTGCCGTTTTTCTCCTTGAATTCTTGCTGGCAATCCCAAAAAGTGACTGCCCTTTCTTCTATCAATATATCGGGAAAAATGCACCCTTTTTCATTTATATTCTACACCTCGCTGTCATGGTGGTCCAACAACTTCTCTTCCCGATTGGCGCGCCCTTTTATCGCGCCCTCGTCGTATTTTTCTCTTCCTTCCTCCTCTATGAGGCAGGGTATCTTTTCTTAAAAGCAATCGCAAAGGTAAGAGAAAAAAGCAAAGGAGCGAAATAAACTCCACAAAAAAAGCAAACACGAATTCGTGTTTGCTTTTTTGTTATTCCTCCTCAAGGTAACGAGATTGTACCTGTGGTCGGCTCGCTGCGGCGCGACGGGCGCGAAGGATTTTACGCCGTTTGATGCCGGCAGAGGCGCCAGAAGCGAGAATGCCAATCGCAATACCGTGAATGAAATAGTTAAATAGCATCAGGAGCTGAATGCCAAAGACAATCACCATAACAATGAAGTCGATACCATAAAGCACAAGAGCAAAGAGAAGCCAATTTCCCTCTTCGTTTTTGGAGAAGAACCAAGCGAGAAGGTAGAAAAGCATTACCACAATGGAGGTGGCAATCATTCCCACAAGGAAGGTGTCTTCAAAAAATGTAAGCGTCGACATATCCTCTCCCTCATAATATTCAGGGGGAAGTTTTCCACAAAATAGATTTCCATATAAGACCAGCAGATATGGTACATATGCAGAAAAAAGGAAGAACATATCCACTTTAAGACTGACGAGAAGAATGTTTATCGCAGTGCAGATGACGATAATAAGTAAATTCCATCTTGCGCTCTTGTATTTCATTTCCAGAGTTGAGATATCCTCATCTGCTTTCGCTTGCTTATTAAAAAACATAGTAACTCCTTTAAATAGAGAGAAGAAAATCTGCTAAAAGGTCAGCGATTTTCGCGTGTCCCTCGTCATTGAAATGCAGACCGTCAGTCGTAAAGCGACGGCAATCATCCCTCTCCATCGGATTGATATCGAGTTTTTCGTAAAGATTAAGTACCGGAATGCCCATTTTTTTGCCCGTTTTCTCAATGACACGGACATACTCTATGAGAGGACGCGCATCTTCAAGCTTACTCGGGTGGGGCGAAGGAACAATGCAAGGGGCGCCATAGAAAACGCATTTTGCCGGTGTCATAAAGACGATCTTCTGTGTCGGATACATCATTTTGAGAAGGTGCATCAGAAAATGTACCGCGCCGACAAAGGTCGCGGGAGTGGTGTCCCCTTCTTCCCCGAAGGGGGCGTCTCCGTGAAGATAGTCATTGACGCCACCGTAGACAACGGTAATGTCTGCGGTAGGATCGAGGTTATAGGCTCTGCCTGAAATACACAGATCCTATCTCGGTTTTTCGCTGCAAGCCGTCTGGTGCGCAAGGCGCGTACCACCAATACCATAGTTGTTGGTGGTGAGAAAATAGGTGGCTTTCAGGCGATTGTCGTAACGGCAGTTTTCGATATCCGATACGCCAGAGCCTTCGGTGATGGAGTCACCGAGAAAATTTACCTTTTTGTTGTAAAGTACCATTGTTTTACCTTACTGCTCAAGAGATTGAAGCAGATTCTCACAGGTCTTTGCCACCTTGCTAAGCGAGCCTTCCTCAAAGGGAGAAGGAATACCAGAAAGGCGAAGAAGGTCGGTAAAGGTGTAGTTGCCAGTGCGCTTGCAATGCGCAAGGTAGGTCTGGAAAGCGCCCTTGTAATCCACAAGAAGCATATCCAAAAATACAATCGCAACGGTCTGCGCGAGCACGTAGTCAATATAATAGAAGGGGGAAGCGAAGATGTGATTCTGATACTGCCATCTGGTACCACGCTCTAAATAATCAATGCCATCGGCATTCATCCAAGGACGGAACTCTGCCTCCAGTTTTCTCCACACCTCACAGCGCTCATCCGGAGTCATCTCGGGGTTTTCATAAATGATTTGCTGGAAGTAGTCGACAATCGTACCGTAAGGCAGGAAGGTGAGCGCGCCAAAGAGGTGCTTATAACGATACTTTTTCTCGTCCTCGCCAAAGAATTTTTCCATATAGGGCCAAGCGAAGAATTCCATACTCATTGAATGCGTTTCTGCCGTTTCCATACCACCGAGGTCAAGTTCAGGGGTCATATCCTCTGCGCCTGCAAAGTAGGCAAAGGCGTGTCCTGCCTCGTGCGTAATGACGTCTACGTCAGCCGTCGTGCCATTGAAGTTCGCAAAGATGAAGGGTTGCTTATAAAGGGGGAAGGCTGTCATATATCCACCCGTCCATTTGCCCTCGCGAGAGAGGACATCAAACGCTTCGGACTCAAACATCATATCAATAAAGTCACGGGTTTCAGGGGAGATATCGTGGTACATTTCTCTGCCTGCCTCCAGGATACCTTCGGCATCCAGGATAGGTTCGGGATCGTGCTCGTAGCAGGTATCGTTATCGTAAAGTTTGAATTCCTCAATCGAAAGACGATCGGCAAGCGCCTTTTTCAGTCTGGTAACCACAGGAACGATATCACGCTTGATGTTCTCACGGAACACTTGAACATCCCCTTTGGTGTAGCAGGTGCGCATCATACGATTGTAACCGAGTTCGACAAAGTTTTCGTAGCCAAGTTTCTTCGCCATTGCATCACGCACCTTGACAAGCTCGTCAAAAATACCGTCGAAGGTTTCCTGATGCGCTGCCATTGTACGACCGAGCGCGCAATATGCCTCACGGCGTGTTTCTCTGTCGGAATCGGACATAAATCTACGAAGGGCGCCGAGCGTCAACCTTTCACCACGGAAATCATAGGTAAGCTCACTGACGAATTTTGAGTGCTTCGTAGTCAGGGCATTTTCCTGCTGAAGTTCAGTGAGAATGCGCTCATCTGCGCATTTGAGAGAAAGTTCATACACACGGCAAACGAGAGGATTCAGGCTCTTCTTTGCTTCTTCAAGATAGGGAGAGGAAAGAAACGCCTTCATATATTTGAGGTCGAACATCTGCACCTCAGGCAAGGCGCTGTCGTAATACTCCATTTCTGCCATATAAAACTCGTCTTTGGTATTGCAATTAAAACGAGTGGAAGCAAGGGAGGTCATTGTCGCAAGTCTTGCGCCAAAGGCATTGTATTTTTCACGTGCTTGAAGAAGCTCCTCTGCGCTTTTCGCGCCTTCTACCGCTTCGATAACGGCACAAAGAGCAGCAATGGCTTCTTCCTTTGTCACACGCTCATAGGGCATTTCGGAAATTTTCGTGTACTTCATTTGTTTTCTCACTTTCGACTTGGGTTTTGTGTAGGATTATATTATACATCTATTATACACATAAATATAAAAAATTGCAAGTAAATTTCATAAAAAAGTTACTTCTCTTTCCTTCGCAATACTTGACAAAAGATTTATTTTTTTGTATACTAAAGGTGACAAAACAGAGAACAACACTTACACTTGCCCAACAGCAAGGGAAAGGAGCATTTATGTCCAATTACGAACAACTCTCAAGAGAGCTTACCGAGCGCATTGCCGAAGATAAGGCAAAGGGTACCCTTCCCCAATTCAGAGCGCGTAGCGCAGATGCCATTCGTCGTGATGCTGACCTCGACCGTGAGGCAGTATGGCGTACGGCTTATGTACGTGATGTAGATAAAATTCTGCATAGCCCCTTCTATAACCGATACACTGACAAGACGCAGGTGTTCTCCTTCTATAAAAATGACGATATTTCCCGTCGTGCCCTGCACGTACAACTCGTATCCAGGATTGCGCGTTCTATCGGTAAGGTACTGAATTTGAACCTCGACCTGATTGAAGCGATTGCGCTCGGTCACGATATCGGTCACACTCCCTTCGGTCACGCAGGCGAGAGATATCTCTCCGAAATGTACCACGCCGAAACTGGTAGATTTTTCAATCACAACGTCCATTCCGTACGTGTGCTTGACGGCATTTTCCGTCACAATCTCACTCTCGACACCTTGAATGGTATCATTACGCACAACGGCG
This sequence comes from Eubacteriales bacterium, assembly GCA_045612385.1. Classification (GTDB taxonomy): domain Bacteria; phylum Bacillota; class Clostridia; order Oscillospirales; family CAG-272; genus UBA1740. Next base: position 7,311 of record JAZKYZ010000029.1, read on the forward strand.
AATTTGAAATGCACGAATATTTCCCATCTCCTATGCACTCCTTTGAGGACTTCGACCGTATGGTAGAAAGCTGTTATGTCGACCAGGCGAACATCATCTCTATCGTCCCGTCCACTTTAGAGGGTTGCCTTGTCCGTATATGCGATATCATTGCGTATTTAGGACGTGACCGTCAGGATGCCGAGCGAGCGCAGATTATCGAAAGGAGCGAGGATGTCGGTCGCGCAAGCATTGGTGGCTCTAACCCAGAAATCATCAACAACCTGATGGTGAATATCATTGAGCATAGTTACGGCAAGCCCTATATTATGATGGACGAAGGACATTTTATGGGACTCTCCCAGACCAAGCGAGAAAACTATAAGATGATTTACCATTCCCCTGCGATCTGTATGGAACTTGACGGTACGGTGAAGCCAGTGATTCAAAAACTCTATGACAGACTTCTGACCGACCTGAAAGCAGGAAATACCTCCTCTCCGATTTTCCGTCATCATATCGACTTTATCAAGGAAAATCACTACGCCTCCCCCATCCCATATCTGGAAACCGAGAAAAACCAGATTGTCGTGGACTATCTGGCGTCTATGACGGACGATTACTGCATTGACCTGTTCAAATTTCTCTTCCCCTCCAGCAACATCACCTTCCCCTACAAGGGTTATTTCTACGATTACGAATAACATCGGTCAAAAAAAGAGCGTACATTCAAAATGTACGCTCTTTTTGTATGTTTTGCAAATGATTGTTTACAAATTAAAGGTCAAGCAGATGCGCTTTGATGTAATCTGCGCTCTTTTTGATCGCATCATAAGAGCCAACCGAGGGCGCTCTGTCATCCTCTACAACGAAGTACTTAACGCCGCATTTTTCAGCAAGAGGAATGATATCACGGAAGTTGATGTTACCCTGACCTACTTCGATAATAGCGGGCGCGCTGATGAACCTTCCGCCTTCGACAGCGTACGAGTGGCACGCTTCCATATCCTTGAGGTGGAGAATGTCAATTCTGCCAGCAAGTCTTTCGATCGTAGCGCGAACATCTGCGCCACCGTGCTGTACCCAATAGGTATCAAGAACGAAAGATGTATTTACCGGATCAAATCCCTCTACAAGATAATCGAAAATGGTCTTGCCATCAATCTTTTTGAACTCGAAGGAGTGGTTATGATAGGTGAGCTTCATACCATATTTTGCGTATTTCGCAGCCGTTTCGTTGAAGAGTGCGATAAAGGCAAGAAGATCCTCCTTGCTTTCTCTTGCAGGACCAGGCATACCACCGATACCAACATTTGTCGTTCCGAGCGCCTGGTGATATTTTACGGTACCCTCGATATCGTTTACGATTCTTTCCCATTTATAGTGGGTACCACAAATGGTAATACCGGCCTCGTGAGCGAGTTCAGCATATCTTTCGGGGGTGATGAAATCGTAGGTTCCTGCTGTCTGACCGTAGGAATAGCCATACTTTTTCATTTCAAGGAATGCTTCCTTGATTTGTTCTTCCGTTTCAAAATGATCACGGATAGAAAAGAGTTGAAGTCCAAATTCTTTCATTTTGAATTTCTCCTTTAGGTTTTTTGTTCGTACCTATTATATACTTTTTTCTCTTTATGCAAGAGGTATATTGAGATTTATTTGAACAAAATTGATTTTTTTAGTTCTATTTAAAATCCTCAATAGAGTAGAACCATTTTTCTCACTTACGGAAAGGCGTGTGGAAGGATTTGGTCAATACGCCCTTCTCCTCAAGGTTTTCCACAGCCATTGTCGAATACTGATAATAGGTCGTACCTTCCTCAATGCTACGATAGTTTCCACGAAGGACACGGAAGGCAAGACAGATTACCGTCTTGGTTTCGGGATAAATTTTAAATACGGGATCGTCCGTTGCAAAGCGAGAGGTAGGAGCAAAACCGACGAGGTCGGCGCCATTCGCTTTTGCTAAAGCGATAATTTGTTCTTTCATCTTAAATCTCCTTTCCTGCAATGTGACGGTAGCAAGCGATATCACACTTCTTGCTACAAAGGCAGGGCGCATAACCCCATTGCGTGCGAGGGAGGAAGCCAAGCTCTGGATAGATTTCTCTTGCGCTCTCGCGATCGAACTTGTATTCGCCATTGAGAATTGCCTCACGACGAGGATCGCCTTTTAAGAAATCCTCCGTCATAAAGGGGTTGGACTTATGTGCGCCACGATAATACACAGCGCAGGACCAGTACTGGTAGAACTGCGTTCCCTCTTCGATACCACGCTGGACACCACGAGGAATACGGAACACAAAGCCGATCACGGTCTTTGCCTCTGGAAAAAGGAATTTAGGATTCATTTCATCCGGCGCGCCGGCAAGACGGGAGATGGATGAATACCACACTTGTCTGCACCAGCAGCATACGCTGCTTCTTTAATCATTTGACTGGTAAGCATGGAAATCCTCCATATTTATTATTGATTGTTGATATACGCTTTCACAGTAGTGACACTTATCATAGCGCTTGTCGCACGTTCCGACACGCTGTGCAAAGTCGTCGGGAATTTTCGTGTTATCGAGATAATAGGGGGCAAGCACGCTCGCGTGGCACGGCTCGCATAGTTCAAGGGGCGAGCCGTAATGCTTCCCACGCATATAGCTCTCCAGAACGCGAATGGGGTTCTCGTTGACGCGGGTCGCAAGTTTCATTGCTACAAAGTAGCCTTCGTAATAGTGAATGTCCTCAGGACGTATGTAGTTGGTATCACGAATCAGGCTCACCTGCTTTTCGGGATGCGAGAGATATTCCCAACAGGTGCCTCGATAGGCATAAGCATTGTCGTGCACCGAAATGGAGCGCTCGTGAGCGACGAGGTTATCGTGAAAAATGTGAGAGGAGCAATGGTTTAAGCAACCACTATTGGCAAGGGCAAAGAGTTCTTTTCCGTGTTCTGTCGCCCAAGCGTGAAGATCCTCAATGGTGGCAAAGGAGCGATTATGCTCTCGTTTCATATAGTAGCCGTCAAAAACATCTGCGAGGTAGTCCATTCCCTGCCTTGTGCCGATTTCCATATTGATAGAAGCGCGTGTTTTGATATTCTCAAAATTCGCCTTGATAAACCTCGCTATCAAAGGAGAGGTCGTCGTAACGGATTGGAGAGTAAAGGCGCTTGAAAAATAGTCCACTGTATCACCAATGGACTCAAAAAAGGCGCGCGAGAGGGCCGTTTCTCCATAGCAGTTACCGTTATACAAAATATTCAAGGGAATGCCTGCATCCGAAAGCCTTTTGAGATCAAAGAGCTGTTTCTCGGTCGCCTCGTGGGGCAAGAAGCCTATCTTCGACGTTGCGAGATGTCTGCCGTTTGGAATATCACCAAAGGAGAAATACACCTCATAAATTCGTTCCTTGTGCTTCAGGATAGCATCCATAAAATCATTCTCTGGAAAAAGCTGATACCCAACAGAAAATTTCATTCTCTCACTCACTTCCTTTCATTTTAGTTTTATTATACTTTGAAATCTGTTGTATTGCAAGTGCAAAAAATGACAAAAAGGTTTCTAAAAGACGCATTTTTTGTTGACTTTTTCCCTCTTTTGTGCTACAATGCTTACGAAAGGAGTTTTCTATGGAGTTCTTTTTACGCTTTATTCAAAAAATGGATACGCTCCCGAACCGTACGCCTGTACGTGCGTATGACTCGCGTTTTCTTTTTGTCCTTTCAGGAAGGGGCGAGCTTCGCCTTTCAGATCGTGTCATTCCCATCACGGACAATTCGCTCTGCTATTATCCCGCAGGCACGCAGTATTTCCCGATCTCCGAGAGTGGGACCCCCTTCTCCTTCATCACCGTCAATTTTGATTTTTCCACGAAGTATCAGGAGCGCGTGGAGTCCTATCACCCTGTTCCGATTTTTGAGACACTTCAAGAGGAGGAATTAAAGCCTACGCATCTGGATTTTGGCAAAGAACGGTTTTTGGCACCCTTTGTTTTGGATGGCGCCTCACATTTAAGGGAAAGCTTTATCAAAATGGAGAGAGAAAAAAACGCCTCCCTTCCCTATTCCTCCGAACGCGCCAACGCCATACTCGCCTACATCATTTACAACATTCTCGGGCAAACAGAAAATGAGGAAAACGCCCTTGTACGCACCCTGTGCGCTTATCTGTCGGAGAATTATCGAACGATCACCTCCAACGAAGAAGTTGCGCACGCCTTGAATTACCACGAGAGTTATCTCAATAAAATGATGAAACACACTCTTGGTACAACCATACATCAGTTTATCAATCAAAAAAGGCTCTCGGAGGCAGAATTCCTGCTTCTCTACTCTCCTCTTTCGATTGAGGAAATTTCCGAGCAGGTCGGCTTTATAAATACCAAGCATTTTTCAACGCTCTTCCGTCGCAAATACGGATGCTCCCCTTCCAATTATCGGAAACGGGGAAAATGGATTTAAGGAGTTTTTATGGAAAATAAAACTAAAGTTCTCGTCGCAATGAGTGGTGGCGTCGATAGTGGCGCGTGCGCGACTCTTTTACTAAAAGAAGGTTATCTTCCGATCGGTGTAACAATGGTCTTACACGGAGAAGAAGGCGCAGATACTTGTGGAGCGACACAGGATGCCCGTGATGCGCACGCTCTGGCTACGACGCTCGGCTTTGAACACCACACCATAGATTGTCGCGAGGAATTTCAGCGACAAGTCATTGCCCCCTTCGTTCATCAATACGAGATCGGAGGAACACCAAACCCGTGTATTCTCTGCAACCGAACAATGAAGTTCGGACTTCTTCTCGACTATGCGAAACGACTCGGATGTGAGAAAATCGCCACAGGGCATTATGCTCGCGTTGGATTTGACGAGAATACAGGAAAATATACCCTCTTGCGTTCCAAAAACGAGAAAAAGGACCAAACCTATGTCCTCTATTTTCTTACCCAAGAAGAACTGTCGCATATTGTCTTTCCTTTGGGCGAGTTTACATCAAAGGAAGAGGTGCGCGCCGTTGTCAGCGCAGTGAGAGAGGATAACGGAAGCAAAAAAGAAAGTCAGGACATCTGCTTTATTCCCGACGGCGACTATGCTTCCTTCATTGAAGGGTACACCGGAAAAAGATATCCTTCTGGCGATTTCATTGATATCACCGGTGCCACTCTCGGTAAGCATAAGGGGCTGATTCACTATACCATAGGTCAGCGAAAGGGACTCGGTATTGCGCTCGGCGAACCAATGTATGTTAAGGAAAAGTCGACAGAAAACGGTACGGTCACCCTCTGCCGTAACGAGGAACTCTTTTCCACCTCTTGTCAGGTGGGCGAAGTTTCCTTTGTGTCGGGCGAAGTACCGAAAGAGGAAATTCGCTGTACCGTAAAAACACGTTACAGCGCAAAAGAGGTCGGCGCAACGCTTACCGTTCCCGACGAAAAGGGTACGCTTACCGTCACCTTCGATTCCCCCGTTCGCGCCATCACACGTGGGCAAAGCGCCGTATTCTACGACGGTGATGTGGTGCTCGGTGGAGGAATTATTCTTTAAGTTAAAAAAGGCAAAAGGAGAGTTTTCCTTTTGCCTCTTTCTGTTATATTTATTATTTGCTAACTTTTATTTACAAAACTTAAAGGAAAACTCGCCTTTTTCCACTTCTGCTTCAAAATGCATCATATATAGATAAGGACGCTTCCAGTTGCTTTTCAGGTTAGGGTCATCCATTGCAATGGGTTCGACCCGATAGTGGTGAAACAGAGCGATTTTCAAATCGAAAAACCAAACGGAAGTAGGAGCGGAAAACGCATAGTAGTCATACTCCTTTTTAGCGCGCGCCTCACAGCGCGCGATGTTGTAGTTTTATTATAGATTTTAAGAGTGGAAAAGTCAATAAGCAAAGCAAATTTTCGGCATCTCGCCCGAGTTTTTCATTCACATTACACAAACTTTTAAAAAAAGACGCAACTTTTTTCAAAAAAGGTATTGCAATTTCAAATCGAATGTGGTAAAATACCTCTATGATTGTATGCATTGTTATCAATGTAAGTAAAATAAGAAGGGATTGCACACATTTTTCGTGCAACTGGTCGTACAAATGGCACTCGAAATCATTTTGATTGTAGTATTACTTCTTGCAGCACTGTTCCTTGTCGTTGCGGTTTTGTTCCAAAAGACAAAGGAAGACGGTCTGTCTGGAGCAATTTCAGGTCGTCAGGACACCTTCTACGGCAGAGATAACGCTGGTCGTCTGGATAAGACACTTCGCAAGTGGACTATCGTTGCCAGCATCGTTTTCGCTCTCGTAGTCCTGGTTATCTACATTATTCAGCCTGATTACTACTATGCCGTCACTATGGACGGATGGAAAGATCTTTCCAGTTTTGGAAGCGTTCTTTTTAAGTGATATGAGAATGGGTGTTGCACGACGGTGCAACACCCAATTTCTTTTTTTGGAGAAGTTCCAAAAGCGTTACACTATAAAAGAGGATTATGAAAAAACAAACGAGAAAAACACAGAAAAGAAATTTTGAAAAATTCACAAAAAGAGAAAATTCCAAGCGCAAAAACGCGAAGGCAACCCTTCGCCGTATGGTAGAGAGTCTTGGCTATGACGCGCACGGTGTGCGTATCATTGATAAGGAGGAACGCTCCTACCGAAGGGCGCAAAGCGGCGCATCACACAGCACCCTCATTCGTCAGGGCGAATTTTCTCTTTCCAAAAACGGCTACGGCTTTGTCCGTGTCGAGGGGGAAGAAAGAGATATTTTTGTCAGCGCTGACAAAACGTTTGGCGCCCTGACAGGGGATATCGTTGAGGTGCATTATCGCACCTATTCCACTGCCACCGGAGAAAAGACCGAAGGACGTATTACGAAAATCTTGGAATACGGAATTTCCTCCTTTGCCGGCACACTGGTGCGCAACCATATCAGACACAGAGAGATGCCTTATATCGTCATTGCCGACGACCCGAGAATTTCCATAGAAGTTCCGATTCGGAACACTGCTGGAGCAAGGGTAGGAGATAAGGTATTTGTTCGAGTGCATCGAGGAGAACGGATGTATGGCGAGGTTGTCGCCTCTTTTGGCGATTCTTACTCGAAAGAAGCGAACTACGCCGCAATTTTAGCAGAAGAGGGTATTGTCGAAGAATTTTCGGAAGATGCCCTTGCACTGGCAGAGGCGCAAGCTGGGCGAAAACTCCCTGACCTTGACAAAAGGGAGCGTCGCGACCTCTCACACCTGACGATATTTACCATTGACAGCGAATACGCAAAGGACCTTGACGACGCCATTTCTCTCGTTCGTACCAGAGATGGTGGCTACAAGCTCGGCGTGCATATTGCTGACGTCAGCGCATATATTCCCGAAAAAAGCTCGCTTGAGAGAGAAGCATTCTCTCGTGGCACCAGCGTGTATTTTACTGACCGTGTGGTACCAATGCTCCCAAAGGTATTATCCAACGGTGTCTGTTCCCTGAATGCTGGGGAGGAAAAAGCCACTCTTTCTTGCTTCATTACACTATCGCACGACGGTGAAATCTTGAACAGTTCGATTGAAATGACAACTATTGTTAGCAAAAAGAGGGGCGTTTACTCGCAAATCAATGATATTTTCAAAAACGATAAGCATTCGTCCTATTACAAAGAATACAAGGAAATATATCCGACGCTTCTCAAAATGCACGAACTGTATCTGACTTTGCAAGAACGTGCAAAAAGACGTGGAAGCATTGAACTGGAAAGCCAAGAAAACCAGATTCTTCTTGACGAGGGTGGCGCACCTGTGGATATTCTCCCCATTGTGCGTGGAGATAGCGAGAGGATGATTGAGCAATTTATGTTGCTCGCCAATGAGGCAGTGGCAACCACTTTGCGAGAAAGAGGAATTCCTTGCGTTTATCGCATTCACGAAAACCCACCTCCAGCCAAGCTCTCTGAATTTTTGATTTTTTTACAGAATCTTGGATATAACGTCACACACATTGATCCTGAAAATCCTTCTGGAGAGGACTTGAACCGTTTGCTTGCTCTGGCTTCGGAAAAAGGGATGGGAGAGTGCGTATCTTACCTTCTGCTTCGCTCAATGGCGAAGGCGAAGTATTCGGAAGGGCATCACTCACATTATGGTCTTGGCATCGAAAATTATTGTCACTTCACATCTCCTATTCGTCGTCTTGCCGATCTTGCTACGCACCGTATCATTCACAGAGTGCTATTTGACGGAGAGGCGCCAAAGAAATATGCGTCCTATGCTCGCAGAGCAGCAGCAGCGGCAACCGACGCCGAGCTTCGCGCCGTGAGCGCAGAGCGACGGATTACACATTTGTACGAGGCGATTTATATGTCGCGCTTTATTGGAAAGCACTTTCCTGCGCGTATTGTCAGTGTGCAGTCTTTCGGTATGTTTTGCGCCCTGGAAAACGGCGTAGAGGGTCTGCTCCCTGTGAGTGACCTGATCGGAGTTCCGATTTTTGATGAGAAAAATTTAACCTTACGTACGCATTCTCGCACCTTCCGTATCGGCGAGCAAATTGAGGTCGAGGTTGTGGAATGCGATATCGTACACGGAAAAATTCGCTTTGCCCTGTGGTAAAGGGGATTGTGTCAGGGGTAGGACTTTTGGAGTATGATTTCAAGCCTTTATAGAGTGGTTGTAAAGGAAATCGCCCAAGATCAAGCCTTTATATAAAAATCTACAAAAGTTTTTCGCTTCCTTTTCTCAAAAAGGAAGAAGATAAAAAGAAAGGAAAAGCCAATGAAAAACAGAACAATATTGATACTTTTATATGCCCTTGCGATTGGTTTGCTTTTTGCCTTTTCCTTTTTGCCGAGCAGTTTTCGTATGTATAGCAACGCTTTGGCGCTCTTTCTTCCACTGGCGATTGGCGTATCGGTGTTCGTCAAGAAAAACGGGACGAAAATCCCAATGTATGAAGGCGAGGGAGAACGGGCTTTGCCTTACCTGTTCTTCGCTCCGACCCTGCTCCTAATCATACTGATCTCTCTTGTGACAAGTGTTATTTTTTCGCTCTTTGGTCTATACAGCCCACCACTGGAGGACATCCCCCTCTTGGATGCTGTGATCGCCTATGCCATCCTGCCAGCCGTTTTGGAAGAATGCTTTTTTCGTATTCTCCCCGTCTTGGCGCTCAAAGAAGAGGACACGCAGAGCATATGTCTGTTCTCTGCGCTTGTATTCGGCTTTGCGCATCTGTCGGTGTTTTCGATTCCCTATGCGCTCTTTGCCGGCGTAGTATTTTTCTTCCTCAATCGCATCGCGAGAAGTTCCCTGCCCTCCCTCCTGCTACACCTATTCAATAACCTGATTTCTATTTTGCTTATCTATGCGACAAACTACGAGCTTGTTTTCACTATCACAATAAGCGCCTTGCTCGTCCTCACAGGCGTATCCCTTGTCCTGATGTGGCTCTTTTACAAAGAGCGCCTTCGCAGTTTGATAGATGTACTGCGTGCCCAAAAAGCGACGTTTCACCTGACGCTTGACCTTGCCCTCTATCTTGTCCTCACAGCGACGCTGACCATTTTGTTTATTTGATAAAAAGAGGTAAACTATGTTTGAGATTGACACACAATATATGAAGGAAGCGATTGCCCTCGCAAGAGAAGCAGAAGCACGTGACGAGGTGCCTGTCGGCGCCCTGATTGTACACCGTGGCGAGGTCATTGCTCGCGCAAGCAATACGCGCGAGAGCACAAAGTGCGCCACCCATCACGCAGAGCTTCTCGCCATCGAGGAGGCCTGTCGTGTTCTCGGTGGCTGGCGCTTGCCCGAATGCACACTCTATGTCACTATGGAGCCTTGCGTAATGTGCGCCGGCGCGATCATCAACGCGCGCATCAATCGCGTTGTCTTTGGCACACACGACATCCGTTTCGGCGCCTTTGGCTCTCTCATCGACATCCCCAAAGTTCCCCTCAATCACAAGGTCGAGGTCACCTCTGGTGTCCTCGCAGACGAATGTCGCGAACTCCTCTCAAACTATTTCAAGGGAAAGCGAAAGAAGTAAAACAGGAAAAAGCGTACGATCCCCGAACTTTTTAGACAAAAAGTTCGACAAAAACCTTGACAGAAGGGGTGTTATCGCAAAAAAAAGCAACACAGCATGACAGAACCCTTTGAAAAAGAATATAAAACAAGTAAAAAAGCGAACAATGAGCGAAAATTCGCTGAAAATTCGCTTTATTCGCTGAAAATTCGCTCTGTTCACTTGACAAGAGCGAATTTTTGTTATATAATTAGGTAAAATAATATTTCAGGAGGTGCCATATGGCTTTTGAAACTGAAAATATAGAATTTAAATCTGAATTTACAGAAGATATTTATAAAGAGGTGATTGCGTTCGCCAACACCGAAGGTGGTGTGATTTACATCGGCATTGACAACGATGGCAACGCCGTAGGCATTGAAAATGTAGATGCAAATTATACCCGTATCACCAACGGCATCCGTGATGCCATCATGCCTGATGTGACGATGTTTGTGAAGTACACCATTCAGGAAAACAAAGTCGTTCGCATTACGGTAGGCGAAGGCTCATACAAGCCCTATTATCTGAAGGCGAAAGGTCTTAAGCCAAGCGGCGTTTATGTGCGTCAGGGTACTTCTGCCGTTCCTGCATCGCCCGACCAGATTCGTGCAATGATCAAGGAGTCTGATGGTGATACATTTGAGACGATGCGCTCCCTCGAACAAGAACTCACCTTTGAGAGTGCGAGCCGTGCGTTTGCTCGTTATCATATAGAGTTTTCAAGCACAAAATATCGTGCCCTCGGCATTACGGCACAGGGGGATGAACTGTATACCAATTTAGCGCTCCTGCTCTCCGACCAATGCGCACATACCACAAAGGTGGCTGTATTTGCGGACGAGGGGAACACGAAATTCCGTGACAGCAAGGAATTTGGTGGCTCAATTTTTGAGCAACTTGAAAACACTTTCAATTATCTGATGCTTTGCAACAAGACCACCGCAACTTTCAGAGGTCTTGACCGTATCGAAAAGGTGGACTATCCCGAAGAGGCTCTGCGTGAGGCGTTGCTGAATGCACTTGTACATCGTGATTATAGTTTCAGTGGAAGCATTATCATCAATGTCAATGACAAGAAAATGGAATTCATATCCATTGGTGGTCTTTTGCCCGGACTCTCTCCTGAGGACATCCGTAGCGGTATTTCTCAGCCGAGAAACAAGAACCTCGCTGCGATTTTCCACCGTCTGCACCTGATTGAATCCTACGGCACAGGCATTCGCAGAATATTTACTCTGTACGAAAACTGCCCCGCCCAGCCGAAAATAGAGGTCACGCCAAACACCTTCAAAATCATTCTGCCGAACATGAATCGCACCACCGTGGCAGAATCCACCGAAGGCATCACAGCACAAATGCAAAAAGTCCTCGATTACATCGTGGCGCATGGTCAGATCACCGACGCCGAACTTCAGGACCTTCTCGGCCTGAAGAAAACCCGCGCCTTTACCCTTGCGAAGCAAATGGTTGAAAAAGGCATCCTCCACACTTTCGGCAGAGGTAGTGAGAAGAGGTATGTGATAGAATAATGGAGATGATAGAAATATGGAAATAAGTAGAGTTGACATAAAAGAAAATTACATTTACCGTTTGGATAATGAACTTTTAAGCATTCTTTTACGAGATAGATCATCAGGAAAGAATATAGTTTGGGCGACGGATAACTACAGTTCCCGTGGTTTCGGATATCAAAGTTACGACCATATAACCATTGAAGCAATCACAGGTCACCGAGGAAATATCATTAAACCCAGAACAGAAAAATCGAAGGCGGAACAGCAAAAACGCATTCGCACTAAAGCGGAGGTTTTTACTCCATCTTGGATATGCAATAAACAAAACAATTTAGTGGACAATGCCTGGTTCGGTATAGAATTTGTCTTTAATGTAGAATGTGACAAGACCTGGCATGCAACGACTGAACCAATTCCTTTCCCCACAGTGACGGGCAAAACATGGCAGGATTACATTAACGATGTTCGTTTAGAAATCACCTGTGGTGAAGCGCCATATCTTGTTAGTCGTTACGATACCGTTAGTGGACACATGATAGAACTTTCGCAGCGCATTGGATTGCTTGACAGGAAACTTCGTGTTGTGACCGAGAATACGAAAACAGAGAAAGAATGGTTAAAATGGGCAATCAAGTCCTTTCAAAATATCTACGGATACGATTGGCAGGGCGACAATGTGCTTTTAGCCAGAGAGAACCTGCTTTTTTCCTTCATTGACTACTACAAGGCAAAATTTGGCAAAGAACCCGAGATTGATATTCTCAAAAAAATAGCAGAAATCCTTTCGTGGAACATATGGCAAATGGACGGATTGAAATTCGTAATTCCCGATAGTTGCAAAGAAATAGACGAAGGGCAGTTAACTCTATTTGATGATGGTGTTGATAAAATGCCTTGTCCCGGATGTGCAAAGAATGATCCCTTTGCTCATACAGGTGTCTATTGTATCATTAAGGATTGGAAAGCCAATGAAAAGGTCACATTTGTGTCCTTGTTAAAAGAAGATTGATTGGAGCATTATAATGAAAGATTTAAGCATACTTGACAGCTTAATTACAGGTCGAGTTGAACCCCATATATATGCTTTTACCACGAACACAATCCCGAACTACTTGAAGGTTGGCGATACCTATCGTCCTGTTTCTAAGCGACTTAATGAATGGCGAGAAATTTTCCCAAACCTTGAACAAATGTTTGAAGAAAGCGCAAGAATCACCGAGGATGTGTATTTTCGCGATTTTTCGGTTCATCATTTTTTAGAATCCGAAAGGCACAGACCTCGTCTCGCAGAAGCTGACCTACCTGCAGGAGTTTATTATTCAAGAGAATTCTTCAAGGGGGCGTCTGTGGAAGATGTGGAAGAGGCAATCGTGGATATTCACGAGGATTATCATAAAAAATCTGGCAAATATCATTATTATTGTACCTCTACACATTTGCCGACCACCGAAAAATATGCTTCCACAGGCATGTGGCTTCCTCGCCCGAATCAGCAAGCAACCATAGATGCGTTTAAGAGAGCCGTGACAAACGGCAGAACACATCTGCTTATGTACGCCGTGATGCGTTTCGGTAAATCCTTCACCTCCATGTGTTGCGCGAAGGAAATAGGCGCAAAGCTTGTTGTGGTTGTCTCAGCAAAAGCTGATGTTCGCGATGAGTGGCGCAAGACGGTAGAAAGTGCCGAGAACTTCAGAAACGATTATGAGTTTTTGTCTTCTTCTGATTTGGCAGGAAATTATAATATTATCAATGAGATTCTTGACCACCCCACCAATCCGAAATAGGTCGTTGTATTCTTAACCTTACAGGATCTGCAAGGCGAGAATATTAAGGACAAGCACGCTCAAATATTCGGCCGTAAAATAGACCTCCTTCTCGTAGATGAAACACACTTCGGTGCAAGAGCTGAAAAATACGGTGCCGTTCTCCGTGCGAGCCAAGGCGAAAAGCTGTCCAAGGAAGAAAAGTATGCCGTTGAGGATATCTTGGAAAGCACCAAGGAGTTCGATGTTAATGTCACCGTTCACCTTTCGGGTACGCCTTATCGCATTTTAATGAGCGATGAGTTCGACAGAGAGCAAGACCTGATCGCTTTTTATCAGTTCACCGATATCGTTCGTGAACAGGAGGAGTGGGACAGAGAAAACCTTGCCCAAGATGAACCAAAAGAAGAGTGGGAGAATCCCTATTTCGGCTTCCCTCAAATGATAAGATTTGCATTCAATCCGAATGAGTCCACACGCAAGCGCATGGCGGCTTTGCGTGAAAGCGGTATGTCAGATGCTTTTTCCACACTTTTCAAGCCCAGATCCGTTGGCAGAGCCGGGGACGGAAGCCATAAGCTGTTTGTTCATGAGCAAGAAATCCTTGAATTGCTTGAAGTCATTGACGGAAGCAAGGAAGATGAAGAATTGCTTGGATTCCTTGATTATGATAAAATCAAGGACGGCAAAATGTGTCGCCACATCGTTATTGTTCTGCCGTATTGCGCTTCTTGCGATGCACTCGAAGCATTAATCAAAGGAAATGCAGATAAATTCAAAAACTTGAACGATTACGAGATTATCAACATCTCCGGCGTGGATAATCCCAACAGATACAAAAAACCAAGCGATATTAAGAGAGCAATCAGCACCTGCGAAGCGCAAGGAAAGAAAACTATCACCTTGACGGTCAACCGCATGTTGACAGGTAGTACTGTTCCCGAATGGGATACCATGCTTTTCCTCAGAGACACTTCCTCCCCGCAAGAATACGATCAGGCAATCTTCCGTTTGCAGAATCAGTACATAAAGACCTTCGTGGACGAAAACGGTGAAACAATCAAGTTCAACATGAAGCCCCAAACACTTCTCGTCGACTTTGATCCCGACCGTGTTTTCGTCATGCAAGAGCAAAAGGCACAGGTCTATAATGTCAATACCGACGAAACTGGAAACAGCAAGCTTCGCGAGCGTATTGAGGAAGAATTGCGCATCTCTCCCATTATTGTGATGAACAGAGATAAGATCGTTCAGATCACAGCAACGGATATACTCAAAGTGGTCAGCGAATACTCCAAAACGCGTGGCGTAGCCGAAGAAACGGTTGAAATTCCCGTAGATATGTCCTTGCTTGATATTGACGCTATTCGTGCAGCCATTGAGCGCGAAAACGAACTCGGCTCGAAAGCAGGTCTTACTATCAAGGGTGCAGACGGTGATGGCGACGATATGGACACGCCCGATGATACCGAACCGACCGATACCACAGGAAGAACAGGTACACCTACGGAAACTGATACACCGACCGATGAGCCTGCCGCAACAACACAGGCAGAAGAAAAGACCAAGGATGCCGTAAAGCAGTTCAGATCGTACTATGCAAGAATTTTGTTCTTCGCTTTCCTTACTAAAAACACAGTTATTTCTTTGAGCGATATTATTGATTGCATCGACGACCCGAACAACGCCCGTGTTGCAAGAAACCTTGGTATTAGCAAGGTTGTGCTTGAAGGAATGTTGGCGCACGCCGACAAGTTCGTTCTCAGCCGTTTGGATTATAAAATCCATAACCTAAATCAACTTTCGCACGATGATAGCGTTGATCCAATTACTCGCGCTTCCGTTTCGGTTCAAAAATTCGGTAAACTTGGTGAATCCGAGGTTATCACACCGAAGCATATCTGCAAGGATATGATCGACATGATTGACGATGCCGATTTGAGAGCCGTAATAGATAACGGAACCAAAATTCTCGATATCGCAGGTAAAGCAGGCGAATTCGCTCTTGCAATCTGTGAAAAGTATTTTGAATTGGGGTATGGTATTGAAGCGCTCAAAGATGTGATTTACACCATTCCCACATCAGGCATCACATACGAGTTTACCCGTATGATATACGAAATTTTGGGCTTGAATGTGGATAATATCGCTTCCAAGTTTACCTCTTATCACCTTTTGGAGGTCAAGAACGAGGACGGCGATATTGACTACGCCAAGATAGCAAGTCTGTTAAGGCAGAACAAGCCTTTTGACAGCATTACAATGAACGATGAAATTACAGAAGGAGATGAGATAGTGAATTTTGATATTGTGGTAGGAAATCCCCCCTATCAGGAAGAAGGATTCAACAACGGACGCAAATTACCGATTTACGATTCGTTTATGGATATATCTTATACAATCTCTCAACAGGCAGTTTTAATAACCCCTGCGCGCTTCTTGTTTGATGCAGGTCAGACTGCCAAGGAGTGGAACAGAAAAATGCTTAACGATGAGCATTTTAGAGTAATGATGTACGAACCCGATGCATCCAACATTTTCTCAAATGCGGAAATCAAAGGTGGCGTGGCTATATCTATGCGTGACTCCAAAAAGAAATGTGGTAAGATCGGTGTATTTACTGCATATGTGGAATTGAATAGCATTTTGAAGAAAGTATCTACCGCAGAAGAAGGAAAAGAGAAATTGGACTCTATTATTTCCTCTCAAGGTATTTATCGTTTCTCCGATAAACTGTTCGTGGAGCATCCCGAGGTTGAAACACTTTCGGGCAATGGAACTGGTGCTAAAATTATATCTAAGATTGTCGATTTGCTTCCGACCGTATTTGTGGATGCACCCGAAGCGAGCACGGCATGCGTAAAATTCCTTGCAAAAACTAAAGCCGGTCGTGAGTTCAAATATATTCGCAGAGAATATTTACAGGACAACCCCTATCTCGATACATTCAATGTTATGATTCCCGAGTCTAATGGAAGCGGAGCGTTTGAAACATTAGTTGCGCCCCTTATCGCGGCACCTGGAGAAGGTTCGGCTGATACATTCATTAGCATGGGTATGTTCGCAACAGAAACTGAAGCACAATGTTTGAGAAAATATATCAAAACGAAGTTTGCACGTGCATTATTAGGCGTAAAGAAAGTAACACAGCATAATCCCAAAGCGACATGGGAGTACGTGCCTATGCAAGATTTTTCCACAGCTTCCGATATCGATTGGAACAAGACTATAAGCGAGATTGATGCTCAATTGTATGCTAAATATACCTTAACCGAGGGCGAAATTGCATTCATCGAAACCAAGGTTAAGGAGATGGAGTGAAAATATGACATTACAACAAATAGAGAAAATTAGATCTTCCATAACTGAGTTGGAAAAATTAAAGACTTCGCCAACGCCCATAGCCATTAGTAGGATACATAGCTCTTTAAAAAACTTTTTCCATGAATTATATAAATCCCCCTATTTAAATATTAGCAATCACTTTATGTATGATTCTGATCTTACAAAAGAAGATATGATAGCAGATATAGACGATATTGTGTCTGTTCTAAAGGGCATGCTTGCTTTAGATCCCAAAGCTTCCCAAATTTCAGATGTATTAGACCTGATTTTTGAAGGTGAACACATAGAAAAATCCTACGAAGTGATTCAAAAATATATATCAAAGGTGTTTTACTCATACGGTGATTATATAAAACTGGACAAGTCAATCATCGCCGTTGCCACAAGAGCAATTAAAACCGATGTAGATATTGAATGGGGATTTAAGGAAGAAAATTCAATTGATTATACTGTTGTTGAGGGAATTCTCTGCAAATTGCGTGTATATGCGCAAGAGGTTTTGGAAGGCAACAAGAGATCAACCAAGAAAGTATCTGCCCCTTCTGTAGTTATCAACAACAATCCTTCAATATCTGCCACAGCTTCCGCAAATGCAGCTGTCGATATATCAATAATATTTGAAAACGCTGTTAGGCAAGTTGAAGATGCGTGTCTTCCCGATGCTCAAGAAAAAGAAGTCCTTGCAAAAATACAAGAACTCAAAGATATTATGGAATCAAAGGAATCAAAAGGTAAGCGTTGGGCAAAGATCAAAGACTTTTTCAAGTGGGTTACAGAGCAAGGAATACAAGTGGCAAGTATCATCGTTCCTTTACTTGCAAACACGATTAAATAATTAAGCTGATGGAGTGAGGTGTATCAAAATCCCATGAAAGAGAATGGAGAAATTGTAAGGTTTTTTAAGCAAAAGGATTATGTGATGATCGATAATGATTTGGGAGCAGGGTCTTTTGGTAAAACTGTTATTTTGAAAGATCCGTTCATCGATGAATTATTTGTAGCAAAAAAATACGAACCTTATGACGATGAGGATCAAAAAGAATTCTATGATTCCTTTTTACAAGAAATCAAAATCATGTACAAACTCTATCACAAAAATGTGGTTAGAATCTTCAACTATTATCCTTATGAATCATCGTGTACTGGATATATTATTATGGAGTATATCGATGGAAAAAGAATAGATAAGTATATGGATGATTGGCTAGGTGTAGAAGTTCCTGACAATTTGTTCTTGCAGTTAATTGATGGTTTTGACTATATTGAAAAGCAAGGCATCCTTCATAGAGATATTCGTGAAGGAAACATTTTGGTCACAAAAGATGGTGTGGTTAAAATAATTGACTTTGGGTTAGGAAAGGCATTCTCTCCCGTCGATACCTCCAAAGATAGTATGAATGACATTATCAATCGCTTTGGCTTGGATCGATTACCTAACGAATATTTTGAGGGAAAGTATGACTCAAGAACGGATATGTTTTATTTAGCAGAGTTGTACAACAGATTGTTGGAAAAGAGTGGTAATGATATAATTTTCTCTTATTCTGCCATTTTACAGAAAATGATGGAGCCGGATAGAGAGAATCGATATGCTTCTTTTGCCGAAATAAAAGAAGCAATGTCAACAAAGGCTTTTTCTAATCTTGATATTAGCAAAGACGACAAAAAGATATATCAAGAGTTTTCGAATGCCGTTATGTCATGTCTGTCGTGCTTCAAAGAGAGTAGAACTTTTGTTACAGACATCAAGGAGTTCAAGGATAATATCCATGCCGTTATTCAACGAAACTGCTTTGAAAACATCATTCAGAATCCCAAAGACCTTGTGTCTATCGTAGTCAAAGGTAATTATAAGTTTTATGCACAACGAGAAATTCTGTGCGAAGTGGTGACCACATTTGAAAAATGGTACAATTCGCTATCGGAAGATTGGCAACGATTGGTGTTAAACAATATTATCGCTAAACTATCAGTTGTAAAAATTGAGTATGCGGATGATGAACTTCCATTTTAATCAAGGAGGTAATATCGTAAATGTTTGATCCTTCAAGTGTTTTTGAAGAAAAAAGATACAATGCAAACCACGGTCTAAGCAATATGTTACTAATCTGATAACAAATTAATTTTCGCCGGACTTTCTCTCTCTTCTGTGGCATTGTGTTGTGCTAGCAGGAGGTGCAACCTATGGAAAGTATTATAAAAGAACTGTGGCACGGCAATATCATACCGCAAGAAGACAGTTGGACGCACTCGGAGGCGCTGAAAAAGCTCCTTGATACACATATAGACCTTCTTTGCAATTTTATATGCCGAAGGACTTGTATCATTAAAATTTATGATTATAAGGGGGGATTGTATATCCGCCCTTTTTTCGTGAGCATTTGAAGCACCTTTGGTAAATCCTTCAATAAAAGCATTATAAATTTTATAATATCTTTTGAATATTCAGTTCCTTTTCGCTAAAAAGAATATTATTTCTATTTCTTTGAAAAGATAACGAAAAAGAGAAAAGGGGTATATGGATGAAAATTTATCAGGTGATTTCCGATAGCAATATCGGTGGGGCAGGGGTGCTGGTAGAGAGGATATGCGAGGCGCTATGTGATGAGTTTGAGTTTGTGGTGGTGGTGCCGAAGGGGTCGGAACTCAAACAAAGGTTTGAGAAAAAAGGGACTTGCATTCTCGACTATCCCTTGCGCTCGCGTAGCAAACACACCGAGTGTGATGCGCATATCGAATGTTTGCAAAAGCAAAAATATATTGAATCTCAAACACCAACATATCGTCGTTCTCCCTCTTCCTCCCGTAGGGAGAAGCGAAGGGAGGATGTGACACGAAGTGGCATTCGTGTGCTTGAGATGCCGATGGCGAAGGACAGGAGTTTTCGGGCAGGGGATGTAGAACGCTTCCGTGAGCTGTTCTTATATGAAAAACCCGATATCGTGCATACGCACGCAACATTTTCGGCAAGAATAGGAGCAAGGCTTGCTGGCGTAAACAAGATACTTTCCACAAGGCACTGCACAAAGGAAAAAGAGGAAAAACCCTCGTTTTTGTACAGAAAGATTTACAATTCTGTGACAGATTTGACCGTTTCCACAGCAATGAGCGCAAAGAAAAATTTGATTGACGAAGGGGTTTCTCCAGAAAAAATACGTGTGATTTACAATGGCTCACCATTGACGCCACGTCTTTCGCAAAAGGAGAGATATGCGCTTAAAGAGAAGCTTGGCATCAAAACGGGCGCTTTGGTGCTGGGCAGTGTGGCGAGGCTTGAGGTCGTAAAGGGACAGGACATTATGATTGAGGCGCTCGCAAGGCTTGTGCGAATGAAGCGCTATGATTTTCATTTGGTGCTGGTCGGCGCAGGAAGCGCCGAAGGGATGTATCGTTCCCTTGCGCGCGAGCTCGGGGTTTGGGAACGAGTGCATTTTGTCGGCTTTTGTGACACGCCCTACGTATATCAAAACATTTTCGATATCAATCTCAATGCCTCGCGTGGCACCGAAACCTCTTGTCTTGCGACGTCAGAATGTATGTCGCTCGGTGTGGTAACGGTAGCCTCCAACTTTGGAGGAAATCCTGAAATGATACGTGACGGCATAACGGGACTACTCTTCCCGAAGGATGATGTGTCCTCGCTGGTTTCCTGCATTCTACGTCTTGCCGACGAACCAACACTCTATCTTGCGCTATCCAGTGGAGCAAGATGGATGTATGAAAACACCTATTCGCTGGATCGTATGGCAAGCGCATACCGAGCGCTTTATCGGTCGATAGGGGAAAGAGTGAATAGGTAGATAGGCAAATTGGCGATTGTCGGTGGATGAACGGCGGGAGCAAACCCCCACCCTACTGAAATTCTATAATGGTTTTTGGTTACCTTTTTTCAAAAAGGGAGAAAAAATGCGCTTTCACATTCCACTCTTGACATATATTTTATTTTATGGTAAAATACAGTCATATGAAAAAAGAATTTATCGAATGTGGAAAAATACTCGGCGCACACGGCGTACGTGGTGTGTGCAAGGTCGAGGTCTGGTGCGACAGTCCGAAGGTGCTTGTGATGCAAAAGCATATCTTCCTCGCTCGTGGAGAGGGCAACTATGAGGAACACAGGCTTCTTGGCGCTTCTGTCGCCAATCAGGACACCGTCCTTTTAACCATAGAGGGGATTGACTCGCGCGAGATGGCGCAGGGAATGAAAAACACAGTGCTGTATCTTCGCCGTGAGGACATTCCTATCAAAAAGGGCGCCTTTTTGCTCGTCGACCTCATTGACCTTCCTGTAATCGACATAGACAGTGGACGTGTCTACGGAAAAATCTCGTCGGTGGACGAGGTGCCTACGGGACTTTTGATTACCATTGCCACAAAGGACGGTGACGTTCTGATGCCCTATGTCGATGCCTTTTTCAAGAAGGTCGATATTGAAGATGCCGTATATATCTCACCGATTCCTGGCTTTTTCAAGGAGGAAGTATGAGATTTGACATTATGACGCTTTTTCCGGAGATGGTGAGTGGCATACTTTCCGAATCCATTATCGGACGGGCGCAAAAAGCAGGCATTATTGAAGTGCATTCGCACAATATCCGTGATTTTTCAACGGACAAGCACCGAAAGGTGGATGACACCCCTTACGGTGGTGGTATGGGTATGGTAATGAGTTGTCAGCCCATCTATGATTGTTACACACATATCATAAAAAGCGTCCCCGAAGCCTCCTCCCGGCGTGTGATTTATATGTCCCCGAAGGGACGTGTTTTGAACCACTCGATTGCAATGGAGCTTTCTTCCTATGAGCATATTATAATACTGTGTGGGCATTACGAGGGCGTCGACCAAAGGGTGCTCGACGAGATTGTCGACGAGGAAATCTCAATTGGCGATTATGTCTTAACGGGTGGCGAGTTGCCAGCGTGCGTGCTTGTAGACAGCATTTCTCGTCTGCTCGAAGGTACGCTCGCTTCAAGAGAATGCTATGAGGGGGAATCCGTTGCCTCCGGCATCCTGGAATATCCACAATATACAAAGCCTCGCGAGTGGCGAGGACGTTGTGTCCCCGACGTGCTTTTGGACGGGGACCATGCGAAAATTGATCGCTATCGTTTGGAATGTGCCGTAGAGCTGACACGCCAAAGACGCCCGGAAATGCTCCTCGCTCACCCAGAAATTGAAGAGAGCCTGAAGCCGAAAAAGAAAAAACGATAAAATATCTACATAGCAAAATCAAAGGACAATTCGCTCGAAGGAAGCGAAGCCTTGATGAACGAAAAATATAGGAAAGGAGAAAGGTGATGCACCGTTTTGTAGATGAGATTTTACGACGTGATCGGAAGGCGCAAAGAAAGCGCAATGTCGAAGCGCGCTCCCGACTCGGTATTTTAAATCCCGACGAGGAAACAGGTGACTCAAGCACAGGACGTGGCTACACTCTACGTCGCGCGAAGGGCGCTCTTGCCGGTTATTTTCTTGGCGCAAAGGCGCGTGTATATGGTTTGTTTTTACTGATATTCGGCTTGATGACACTTCTTTTGCACTTTGCCGATTACTATATTGAAACAGAAGTTGTAGACGTTTTTTATCCCCTGCTCTGTGGTGCGCTCTGCTCTCTGCTCTCCATTCCTCTGCTGATTCCCGACGCTCCCTTACACAAGGCAACGAATGACGATCCTATCGTGAGCTTTATTCTTTACGATTTCTTCTGCTTCCGTCATTTCCAAGAAAAGAGAGGCGCCGTACTCCGTAAACGTGTCACCATTCCCCTCGCAATTCTGCTCAGCGTTGTCGGTTTTTTCACAAGTCCGTGGTATGTCATTTTCGCCATTGCGGGACTTGTCTTTCTCCCTCTTGTGCTTTCGACACCTGAGTTTCCGTTTCTCCTCTCCCTCACGCTTCTTCCTTATTTTTCCCTCCTGCCCCATTCGGGTATCTTGCTCGGCTCGCTTGTCGCATTCGCAATGATCTCTTACTTAAGAAAGGCCCTGCTCGGCAACCGTACCTTTGCCATACGCGCATACGATATTTTACTCATCTTCTTTAGTCTTTTCTTCCTCGTTTCCGGTATTTTCAACGGTGGTACAGCCTCCTTTTCCTCCTCCCTTCTCCTGTTTGTCCTGACATCAGGATACACTCTTGCCACCGGTCTGATTGTCAACCGTCGCATTGCCGACAGCGCAACCTCAGCGCTCGGACTTTTGTCCTTTCCCGTTTCCGTCTACTCTATTTATCAGTACTTTTTTACTGCCCCCTCCGACCACTGGTCGGACCCTGTATTTGCAGATGCCATTCGCACACGTGTAACGGGTACCTTCCATAACCCCAATGTGCTGGCAATGTTCCTTCTCGTCGCTTCCATATTTGCCCTTTATCATTTACGTGAAGCCAAAAGAGTGGGTGTCAAAATCTGTTGCACAATCGTGCTTCTCTTACACCTTTTCGCCCTCGCTCTCACCTTCTCACGTGGGGCGTACATTGCGCTCGCCTTCACGCTTATAGCGCTTTTGGTGCTTCGCTACACCGAGAAGCCAGGACTATTGCTTACAGGACTCGCCCTCCTGCCGCATCTGCTCTTTTTCCTCCCATCAAGTGTGATGGAACGTCTGCTCTCAATATTCAATTTGGCCGATAGTTCAATTTCCTATCGACTCTCAATTACACGTTCAAGCATTGCAATGTTTCTCGACCGTATTTTTCTCGGTGTCGGCGTAGGAGAAGAAGCCTTCCGAGATGCGTTTTTCGCCTATGCAGAAGAAGGTGTCGTTGCGCCACATAGCCACAATTTGTTTTTACAAATCGGTTGTGAGGCAGGCATTTTTGCTCTCATCTGCTTTGTCCTGATTCTTCTGTTCCGAGCAACAGAGGCAACGCGCTCCGTACCGATAGCAAGAAAATCCACAGTGCGACTTGCCTCCTCTTACAGTTTGGCGACCTTGTTTGCTCTTATCCTTTTCGGTTTTTCCGACGACATCTTTTCTACCTTCCCCATTTTTTATCTCTTCTGGATTGTCTTTGGTATTGGCTCTGCCGTACTGCTCGTCGCGAAGAGAGAACGCGAGGACAGGGCAAACTATTATGGTGACGAGCAAAGTCCGGAAAGCTCAATCGTAGATATTCGCCTTCGCTGAAATTTTCCATCCAAAACATAACAAAATATCAAAATAACCCCCAAAAATGTAAATCTTGTTTTGCATTTCGTGGGGTTATTTTTGTTTTATGTGGAAAACTAACCAAAAAAGGTGAAGATATTATGCATACAAAAACCAAGAGAACCTATCGTGAGGTAATCCTCTTATTTGCTATCATTCTGCTTGTCCTCTTTTTCATCACTCTTACCTACCGTCTTTTATTTGGCAAGCGCGCGACAATCGTAACAGAAGCGATTTCGATCCGAATAGAGGATATCCCTGTCGAATATTTAGAGGATGTCGCAGTCGGAGACCGTGTTCTTGATCGAACGAGGCGCACCATTCTTGGTGTAGTCGAGGATATTTCTACCACACCGCATTTCTACGAAAGAGCGCTCAAGGGAGAAAGCGTCGTGGTGGAAAAGAGGGGATACTGTGACGCGACATTCCGTATTCGCATTGAACAAGAGAACAGGAGAAATCAAGACGGTGGCGTATTCTATATCGGCGCAGGCACAACCATTTCAACACATTCCTTTGTGGGTGACGGAAAAATCGTAGCGCTTTTTAACGAAGGGGAATCTCAATGAAGGAAAGTCGCAAAAAGACAGCAAAATCCCTTTTGGTCGGCGCCCTTACCCTGATGCTCTCCCTCGTTTTGTTCCTTCATTTTTCTGCGCGCTCTTATCGGGAACACGAGGTGGAAATTGAACTTGTGATTGTTAGTGAGCGCCTATTTCCAGAACTTTGCGAGGTGTTATGCGAGGAAGAAATACTTTCTTTAGACGGCAGGTTTCCTTTGGAGGTGATCTCGTGCAGGCAAACCTCCTCTCTTTTGCGCTTTTATGATGGCGAGGGTGGATACGAATTCACCGTCCCCTCCAAAAAATACTCCGACTACGAGATTACCCTGCGTACCAAAGCAAGAGAGCATCCCTTCGGCTATGCGCTTTTTGGCGTTCGCACAGTGAACGTAGGAATGGGGGTAACGCTTTTGGGTTCACGCTGTAAAATTTATGGGACCATCTCTTCCTTGACAGCGCATAATGTAAAGACGTAACCCTCTCTTTCTTTTTCGTTTTTCTGTGTTTTTCCTTCCTTGATATACAATATGTATAAAAAAAGAAAAAATTTTTGTGAAAGGTATTGATTTTTTGCTTTTAATTTGATATACTTGTTGTAACTGAAAAAGTAGAGGGAGTTTATCTTATGATTTCTCGCAATGTTACCATCCAAAATAGTGTTGGTCTTCACGCAAGACCCGCTACCTTTTTCATCCAGAAGGCGAATTCCTTTAAGAGCTCCATCTGGGTTGAAAAAGAAGATTGCAGAGTAAACGCAAAGAGCCTTCTCGGCGTGCTTTCTCTTGGCATCGTAAAGGGTATGTCCATCACCCTCATTGCTGACGGTGCTGACGAAGCGCAGGCCATTGAAGGACTTGTAGCGCTTATCGAGGGTGGATTCAAAGACCTTTAATGTATAACAGACAGCCCCTGATGTCAGGGGCTGTCACAAGGTCTTTTTCCTCTTTGAAAATCTAACCTATGGGCTCTGATGCCCTTTTTTTATTTTCACGCTACTGTGTTCCACCCTTTCGCGAAAAACGAATGGCGATTCGTGTGGGATTTGCTTAAATTTTTGAAAAGCAGTGCCAGTTTTCACCAATTTAAAAATCCTCATAAAGAAAGGAGTATGTTATGACCGTTATGGAACGTCTACGCGAGAAGGCAAATTCCCTGCCACAATCACCCGGTGTCTACCTGATGAAGAATGACAGAGGAGAGATTCTCTATGTCGGAAAGAGCAAGAAGCTTAAAAACCGAGTCACGACATACTTTACAGGTACGGGACACACTATGAAAACGGCAAGGCTTGTGAGCCAGATTGTCGATTTTGATTACATTGTGTGTGATAGCGAGATTGAGGCGCTTTCACTGGAAAATGTCTTAATCAAAAAGCATACTCCAAAATACAATATCAAACTCAAGGACGCGAAATCATATCCCTACATCAAGGTAACAAAGGAGGAATACCCAAGACTCTACGTTACCCGTGACCGTCGCGATAGCAACGCCAGATATTACGGTCCATATACAGGAACGGCAGGGGCGTATGCTGCGCTTGAGGTACTGATGAAGATTTTTCGCATTCCCAACTGTAAAAGACAGTTTCCTCGTGATATCGGCAAGGAACGTCCTTGCATTTATTTAGAAATGGGCAGATGTTTAGGTCTTTGCACAGGCAAAATCAATCCTTTGGAATACCGAGAAAGTGTGCGCGCTCTCGAAGCCGTACTCGCAGGAAAAATCAAGGAAACTGTGAATTCTCTGACCGAACAGATGATGCGTCACGCTGAACTTGAGGAATTTGAAGCGGCAGCCAACACAAGGGATGCCATTCGCTCGCTTGAAGCATTGCAAAGCAGACAAAAGGTCGTCGCAGATGCGAAGGTCTCACGAGATGTCTTTGCGTTCTATATGTCCGAGACGGTAAGCGTGCTTTCTGTGCTTACCATCCGAGAGGGCGCTCTCATTTCAAAGGGTGAATTTATTTTATCACATAATGAGATTTCCTCTGCCGACGATACCCTTTCCCTCATTGCCGAATACTACGATAACAGGGGCGAGCGACCTCGCGAAATTATGCTGGATTTTGAGCTGTCCGACGAGGACATTTCCCTTCTTTCCGAATATCTCTCGCTTGGAAAAACCTACAAGGTGCGTGTACGTATTCCCGAACGTGGCGAAGGTCGCGCACTTTGCGATATGGCGCTGGAGAACGCAAGAGAGGTGGCACGACAATATGCCCTGAATAGCGAGCGAGAGGACAAGGTATTCCTTCGTCTGTGCGAACTTCTTGGGCTTTCCACCCCACCAAAGCGCATTGAAGCCTATGACATCTCCAACCTCAAGAATGAGGCAATCACAGCCTCTATGGTTGTCGTGGAAAACGGAAAATTCAAACGAGCAGACTATCGCACCTTCTCGATAAAAACCACCAAGGGACAGGACGATTTTGGTTCTCTGCGAGAGGCGCTCACCAGACGTCTTTCACATATCGGTGACAACTCCCCCTCTCTCGGTGAGTGTCCCGACCTGTTACTGATTGACGGTGGCGATGGTCAGGTCGGCGTCGTCAAGGAGGTGCTACAAGCGCTTTCGCTTGACATTCCTGTGTACGGAATGGTGAAGGATGATTTTCACAAAACACGTGCGATTACCGACGGAGAAGGCGAGATTTCCATTGCGCAAGAGCTTCCTGTGTACACCTTTGTTTACAAAATACAGGAGGAAGCCCACCGTAGAGCCGTTCGTAGCACAATGGGGCAAAAGAAAAAGACGCTCACACATTCTTCACTTGAAAAGATAGATGGTATTGGTCCTGCCAAAGCAAAAAAACTGCTCTCGGTCTATTCTTATACACAAATCAAGAAAGCGACAATAGAGGCGCTTCTCTCGGTGCCTGGAATTGGAGAGCGAGATGCAAGAGCGATATATGAGCATTTCCACCCGAACGAAGAATAGCCTTTGATATGGAATTTTCTCATCCCAGAAAGGAAAGACAATGAAAATTATTACTGGTTCAAAAAAAGGAAAACGTCTGATCTCCTTAGAAGGAGAGGCAACGCGCCCCACCTCAGAGCGTATCAAAGAGGCGATTTTCTCCTCCATACAATTTGACATAGAGGGACGCCGTGTTCTCGACCTGTTCGCAGGCTCGGGACAAATGGGCTTGGAGGCGCTTTCCAGAGGGGCTTGCTCTGCAATGTTTGTTGATGCTTCCCTTGAGGCAATGAATGTCATCAAGGCAAACATCTCCTCCACCGATTTTTCCACCCTTTCCCGTACCCTTGTGAGTGATTACCGAAACTACATCCGTAAAGCCTCGCGAAATGGGGATACCCGTTTTGATCTCGTATTTATCGACCCACCTTATGCGCTTGCCTGCGCAAAAGATGCTCTGCTTCGCTTAGACGAGGGTGGTTTGCTCGCTGACGGAGCGCTCTGCGTTTTGGAGGTGGGTGAGGAGGCTCTGGAATTTGACACAGAAGCCTTTTCTCGCTTTGAGGTACAAAAACTGACGCATTATGGCAAGAAAAGCGCCGTCGCCATTCTGCTTTATCACAGGGGGGAATGAAATGCGAGTCATTTTACCAGGAAGCTATGATCCTGTGACGCTCGGACACCTCGATATCATTCGACGCGCCAGCGAAATGTATGACGAGGTATTCGTTGTCGTTTTCATCAATCCCGAAAAAAGTTACACCTTTTCCCTCAGTGATCGTGTCAGTATGCTGATGCTTGCCACAGAGGATTTACCAAATGTTTTGGTTTCCTATTCGCTCGGACGAGTGGTCGACTATATGCGTGAGCATCATATCGAAAAAATTGTTAAAGGAATTCGTGATGATGAGGATCTCACTTATGAGCGCCCCCAAGAGGAATACAACCTGAAAAATGGTGGATATTCCACGGAATATCTTTACAGCGCACCCCAGTTTGTCCACATTTCCTCCACACTGGCGAGGCAAAAACTCCACAGTGGGGAATCTCTTGAGGGAATTTTACCAAAAAAAGTGATCGAATTTATCGAAAATCATTGACAAAAATCCCCTCACTGTTATATAATATTTGAGAATGATAATTTTTAAAACATATAGAGGTTAAAATCTATGCAACAAAAAATTCAAGCGCTTCGCGACAGTTTCCAAACTGCCATTGCAGAAGCCAACACAGAAGAGGCTCTTGAGGGCCTTCGCATTGCTTATCTTGGTAAAAAGGGATGCATTGCCGACCTGATGAAAGGTCTGCGTGATGTCGCAGACAAGAAAACGGCAGGTCAACTGATCAACGATTTCAAATGTGAGGTAGAACGCGCCATTTCTGATGCCGTAGAGGCAAAGCGCGCAGAAGCGCTCTCAATGCAGATTCGCAGCGCAAGAAAATACAACCCCACCCTGATTGCAGAACGTGAGTTCGGCTCCTACCATCCTATCACTCTCGCAACACGTGATTGCGAGGAGGTATTTGCCGGTATGGGCTTTACCTTTGAGGACTACGCTGAGGTTGTGGACGACTATGAGTGCTTTGAGGCGCTCAATATTCCGAAGCATCACCCCGCTCGCGATATGCAGGATACCTACTATCTTGAAAATGGACAACTTCTGAAAACGCAGACTTCTGCGGCGCAGAATGCCATTATGAGAAAGTACGGCGCTCCTCTGCGTGCGATTTTCCCCGGTCGTTGCTTCCGTAATGAGTCCACAGATGCCTGCCACGAAAACACCTTCTTCCAGATGGAAGGTATGATGATTGACGAGAACATCTCGATTTCCAATCTTATCTACTTTATGAAAACAATGCTCTCTGAGGTATTCAAGAGAGATATTAAGGTTCGTCTGCGTCCCGGCTTCTTCCCCTTTGTCGAGCCTGGCTTTGAACTGGATATTAACTGTCTTATCTGTGGTGGCGAGGGTTGTCCCTCCTGCAAAAACTCCGGATGGCTTGAACTCTGCCCTTGTGGTATGATTCACCCGAATGTCCTTCGCGAGGGTGGCATTGACACAGAAAAGTACACAGGTTTTGCGTTCGGTCTTGGCTTGACCCGTCTTGCAATGATGAAGTTCGGCGTCAAGGATATCCGTGATTTCAACAGTGGAAACCTGCAAGCCCTGATGCAATTCAAGTCGGTATAAGGAGGTCAGGATATATGTTTCTTTCTATGAACTGGATTTGCGATTTCGTTGACCTTTCGGGTCTTGACAGAAAGTCGCTCATTAAAAACTTCACCCTTTCGACAGCAGAGGTTGAGGATATTATCGTCAAAGGCGCCGATACCTATGGTGTCGTTGTTGCCGAAATCGTTTCGATTGAAAACCACCCCAATTCCAAAAAACTTCATCTTCTGAAGGTCAACAACGGTAAGGAAATCCTCGACGTTGTCTGTGGCGCTCCCAATGTTCGCGTAGGAATGCGTATTCCCTTCGTCGGCGTTGGTGGCTCGGTTTCGGGGCATCCCATTACAGAGGCAACCATTGCAGGTTACCCCTCGTTTGGTATGTGCTGTTCCGAGAGTGAAATCGGTATTTCCGACGACCATAGTGGTCTGATGGAAATTTTTGAGGACGTAGCGCTTGGCACCGATATTAAGGATGTTTACGAGATTGATGACATCATTTTTGAGGTAGACAACAAGTCACTCACCAACCGTCCTGACCTGTGGTCGCACTACGGTATCGCACGTGAGTTCGCTACCATCACCAATCGCCCCCTGAAAGCGCCTGCGCTTTACGATACGAAGGAATTTGATAGCCTTCCCCCTGTTGCCGTAGATGTTAAGGCAACCGACCTTGTGTGGCGTTACACTGCCCTCAAGGTAGAAAATATCACACGCAAGACCTCTCCTGTAAATATGCGAATCCGTCTTTACTACTGTGGAAGCCGTGCGATCAACTTCCTCGCCGACCTCACCAACTACGTTATGATGGAACTCGGCCAACCAATGCACGCCTTTGACAACAATAAGGTGGATAGAATTGAAGTACAGACCTTCCCTGCTCCCTTCAAGTTCACGACCCTTGATGGTATGGAGCGCCAGATGGACGAGCAGATGCTTATGATTACGTCGGGAGATGCTCCGGTTGCAGTCGCAGGCATTATGGGTGGAGATGCATCCAAAATTGAGGACACCACCACTTCTCTCCTTCTGGAGAGCGCAACCTTTGACGGCGTCAGCGTTCGTAAGACCTCGACACGTCTTGGTCTGCGTACGGATGCTTCTATGCGTTACGAAAAGATGCTCGACCCTGAACTTTGTAAAATGGCAACCGAGCGTTTGCTCTACATCCTGAAGGAATGCGATAGTGATGTACGTGTCATCTCCTCCTTCACAGATGCATATGTACGCAAGTATGACACCATCACCCTCACCTTCGACAAGCACTTTGTCAATCGTTATACCGGCATTGAAATTGCCAACGAAACCATTGTCACCACCCTGACAAATCTCGGCTTTGGTGTCACCTTAGAAAACAATGTCTTTACCGTTACCGTTCCTTCCTGGCGCGCGACAAAAGACGTCACAATCAAGGCCGATATCATTGAAGAAATCTCCCGTATTTACGGCTACGACAACTTCGCTGTGGAAACCTCCGTTGGCGCTATCTATCCGATTATGAAGGAAAGAGAAAAGTCCGACGAGGACAGACTCAAGGACATTATGGTAAAATCCTACCGTATGCACGAGGTGCATTCCTACATCTGGCAGGATCAGGTGAAGAATGCTTCTCTTGGTATTTCCACCGAAGAGAACGTTCGCATCATCAATGCCCAGACGCCCGACCATCAATACCTCCGTTCCACAATGATTCCTACCCTTCTCTCCTTCGTGCGCGACAATCGTGCATATAACGAAAGTTTTGGCATCTTTGAGATTGGCCACGTGGTAGAGGGCTTCAAGGAAAATGGTTATTGCGACGAATATAAGAAACTCGGCGCAGTATTCTTTGACAAGCGTGCGAGCGAGGAGTGCGTGTTCCTTCGTGCGCGTGATGCCGTTTGTGAAGTGGTCGCAGACATTCTTCACTACAATCCCACCTTTGAGATTTGTGATGCGCCTCGCGATTTTATGCATCCTGTCAACGCCTATCGCATTATAGTAAAGGGCGAATGTGTCGGCTTCCTTTCTGTACCTCACCCCGTAGTTCTTGAGGCAATCGACAAGAAGGCATCCATTGCGTTCTTTGAAATCAATACCACAAAACTCTCCCGTCATAAGGTAGAGCCTACCAAGTACAAAGAGCCCTCCAAGTTCCCCTCGATTGACATTGACTTAACCTTCCGTGCCGTACGTGAGGAGGTTGTGTTTGACAGAATCGCTACCCTTGCGCAAAGCATCGTCGGAGATCTTCTCACTGATGTCAAGGTACACGATATTTATGAGAGCGAAAACGAATGCGCTCTGACGCTTCGCTTCACCTTCTCCTCGATGGAAAAAACACTTTCAAAGCAAGAGCTCGCTCCTGTGATTGAAAAACTCACATCAGGTCTTTCTTGCGAAAATCTTATTTTTAAGGTTTAATTTTGTAAATAATCATTAACAAAACAGGCGTTTTGCTTCCTATATGGTCGCAAAACGCCTGTTTATTTTGTAAAAAAAGAATCCCCTCGCGAGCGAGGGGATTTTATCTTTATGGATTGGTAGAGGCGATATATGATGCGTAATATTGAATCAGAATATTGCTCACAGTCGCATCATCCATTGCTTCCAACTCGGAGATGGTTTCGTCATTGTTGGAGATATACTCTGCCATACCGTCAATGATATCCTGATCGAGTTCAATACCGTTTTCGGTAAGGGTGGTATCCAGGGCAACTGCGACATCATTCACATACGCTTCGGTATCTTCCCCATAAGAGGACTTATCCAGAGCGAGAACATTCTCGGTAAGACCATCCTTCACACTATTGAAGGTGTCGAGGGTTTCCTGCGTCAAGCCGAGATCTGCTTCTCCTGCCATCAGTGTCAGTGACAGACGAGCAAGGGTCGTAACAAGATGCGCCGTACGCTCATTTTCGTTGAAACGATTGACAAGAAGAGTGATTGCCGTATCGCCGTTTTCATCAACGGAAATCAGCGCGTCGTGCATACTGTCGGCATTGTGTTCCATAAAGGCATCCAATACGTCGTGATCTGCCATAATGATAATGACATCCACAATCGTATCGAGGTCCTCGTGAAGCGTATCCTTTGTACAGCGAGAAAGGACATCAATCCATTCTGCAAAGAAACTACGGAAAGGCTCGTCAAATTTTTCGAGGATAGAGTCACGTACAATGTCGGTTTTCATCATTGTGCGTACAATCGCTGCGATTGCATTTAACGAATAGGGGTCCTCGCCCAGCGTATCTACAATTTCTGTGAGCGCCGCCTTCTGTTCATCCGTCATTTCTGAAAGGTTTTCATCTCCCATCAATTTCCACTGCTCCATAATGTGAAGCATATGATAAACGGACTCACGAGCGTCGACAGACGTCTTTTCAATGGATACGGTAGTGATGCTCTTAAAGAGCTTCTCTCCACCATACTTATTTACCAGTTCATAAATGGGGCTGTGCGCGATTTCTTCAAGATATCCCTGATATACGACGGTAACCATACCCTCGTCATCCTCCGAGCGTGCGCTCGCTTCCTCTGCGACACCGACAATGCCACATACAGGCACCAGAAGGATCGCAGCCACAAGAACACCCTGCGCACATCCAAGCACTGCGCCAAGAAGGCGAGTGAAGAAGTTGTTGTTTCTCTTGGTATAACCGAGAATTCCACAAACACAAGCGTGTACGAGCATCATCAATCCACTGATAAGAACAAAGAGAACAGCAAACAGAAGAGGCAAAACGAACACGGCAATGGGCATTGTCGCAACGTCGGTCACGGTCTTGGCATCCATATTGGCAAACAATTCTGTAAGCTCTGGATTGGATGCGATAAGGGTGTCGAGCTTCACCATTGCGAAAATATCAAGCATTGACTTGCCTTCAAAAAAGTCGATTACAAGAGGGAGCATACTGTGCGTAGCGAAAAAGGCAAGCACTGCCGAGAGAACAATGGTCACGGCACGAACTCCCTGTCTACCGATACCACGTATCATACCCTTGATCAAACCAAAGAGCGCAAGCACAACGACCAGTCCTGCCATACCGAGCACTATATACGCCGCGAGGTCGCTACGTGAGAACAACGCTACATAATAATTGATAATTTCTGTCATATTTTCCTCCATAGATTTTTGTGGGGGTTTTTCTATATCATACAATATTTTTCCATCTTTGTCAATAAAAACTCATAATTTTTAATAATTAAGGGGGGAAGCCTCCCGTTTTTTTGACTATTTCAAGGAAAAATCTCCCCTTTTATAGAGGTAGGCTTTGAGAATGGCAATCT
This sequence comes from Eubacteriales bacterium, assembly GCA_045612385.1. Lineage (GTDB taxonomy): Bacteria > Bacillota > Clostridia > Oscillospirales > CAG-272 > UBA1740. The sequence continues at coordinate 41,024 of JAZKYZ010000029.1, forward strand.
GCGTTTTTCCGTCGGCAATTTCGCCACGCATCACCATTTCGACAAGGTCGGTGAGTGGCACCCTTTCGACAGAAAGGAATTCGTCCTCGTCAAGTTCCTGCCGATCAAAGGTCAGCCCTTCGGCAAGATATAAATGAATTCTCTCATCGATCAGGGCTGGGGTAGTATCCAGAGGTCCGAGATAGGTATAGCGCTCGGCTGTGGCGCCCGTTTCTTCGCGAAGCTCGCGAGATGCGCCGACAAGAGGTGGCTCTTCCTTGCTATCCAGTTTTCCAGCAGGAATTTCAAAGAAAACCCTCTTATGCGCGTGACGATATTGTCTTTCCATCAGGACAGTACCATCATCACAAAGGGGAACAATGGCGACAGCGCCTGGATGCATACAATATTCTCTGGGCGCCGTTTTTCCGTTCGGCAGACGGACGGTATCACATACGACGTGAAGCACAACACCGTGATAAATTTCTTTTTGAGATAAGGTTTGTTCGATTAAGTCCATAGCAACATCTTCCTTTCATTTCATTTTTATTTTACCATATTTTTATATTCTTGTCAACTTTCACTTTTTTGTGCAAAAGACTTGCAAAATCAAAAAAATGTTGGTATAATATGGTTGTCAATACAAAATAAGGAGAATTCTTATGAAACTCAGCGTTCTTACTAACCTCTTCGCAAACCTCTCTTTGGATGAGGCTCTTGCAAAATTTGAAGCGCTCGGCATTGAGTCTGTCGAAATCGGCTGTGGTGGTTATCCTGGAAAAGCGCACTGCAACCCTGAAGTTCTTCTCGCAGACGAGAATGCGCTGAAAGAGTGGCTCGCTACCTTTAAAAAACACAACATTGAAATCTGCGCTCTTTCCTGCCACGGTAACCCTGTTCACCCTGACAAGAAGATTGCAAAGGAATTCCACGACGATTTCGTAAATGCCGTTCTTCTCGCAGAAAAAATCGGTATCGACACCGTCATTACCTTCTCCGGCTGTCCCGGTGGCTCGCCAGAGGACAAAACACCCAACTGGGCAACCTGCGCTTGGCCTGACGATTACCTCAAGGTTCTCGACTACCAGTGGAACGAAGTCCTCATTCCTTACTGGACGGAAACTGCTGCCTTCGCTAAAGCACACGGCGTTACCAAAATTGCTTTTGAAATGCACCCCGGCTTCTGCGTTTACAACCCCGAGACCCTTCTGAAAATCCGCGCTGCTGTCGGTGATGTTATCGGCGCAAACTTCGACCCCTCTCACCTGATTTGGCAGGGCATTGATCCTGTGGCTGCCATTCGTGTTCTCGAAGGCGCTATCTACCACTTCCACGCAAAGGACACCAAGATTGACCACTACAATACGGCGAAATTCGGCGTACTTGACACAAAGCACTATGGTGATGAAATTCATCGTTCCTGGATCTTCCGTAGCGTAGGCTATGGCAATGGTCTGGATTACTGGAGAGATATGATTTCCAACCTTCGTCTTGTCGGCTACGACAAGGTAATGTCCATTGAACACGAGGACTCCCTTATGACGCCTGAGGAAGGTCTTGCGCACGCAGTTGCTTTCCTGAAGGAATCCATCATTCGTGATCCTAAACCTACCACAATGGGTTGGGCATAAGCGTTTTGATGCTTATATAAAAAAACAGTTCAGGGTTGTACCCTAAAGAATAGTTTTGCAAGAATACGGTATATCTCGAAAGAGGTATGCCGTATTTTGCATTTTTGTCCAAAAACACCTTGCTTGTCAGGAAAAAGGATAAGCGAAGTAATGACAAAAAACTTTCCCTTGTGTAAAGAGAACTGGCTTTCTGTGGATAAAAATGCAGATTTTTTTGCTAAAGCAAAAAGTAAGTTTCGCCCTCAGGCGAGGTGAAATAAATCGTAGGGCGGGGGTTTACTCCCGCCGTTGTTATCCTTGGCTCCCTCCGGGAGGGAGCTGGCGCCGTACGGCGACTGAGGGAGAGCGCGAAATACTCACGTTATTGCGAAACACCCACAAAGGCTCCCTTGTGTAAAGGGAGCTGGCGCCGAAGGCGTCTGAGGGATTGTTTTTTTGATAGATTTTATGGATTTTCAATCCCTCCGTCACGCTTCGCGTGCCACCTCCCTCCCGGAGGGAGGCAAAGGACGACAGGAGTAAACCCCCTGCGCCCAAACCCTGCGCAGCAGGATTTCATCCGTCTGTGACGGATTTCATCACAGAGTGATTTCGTCCACCTTTGGTGGATTTCATTTTCGCCCTCGAGCGAACCCCTGCGCCCGATACCGTCACTGCGATAAGTGGTGGACAAAGGCGAGGATGGGACGGGTGTCGTCTTCAAGGGAGTGTGGATGGTGCTTACCATCTGGTTTGATAAAGAATTGTAAAGGAAAGTTTGCTTTTTTGCTTTCTTCTATCATTCGATAAGCGTTTGCTTCGTAGGGGACAACCTCGTCAGCGCCGCCAGCCACAAGAAGTGTAGGGAGTCCTAAAGCGAAGTATTCCGAGAGGAGTTCGACAGGATTTTCCCTGAATGTGGCGAGAGTTTCTTTGTTGACCAAATCCATTTGCCGTTTGGCTTCTCTGGTGTGATGACGGTCGCCTTAGCGCCCATAAATTCAAACTCAAAAATCATAAGCACCCCTGAAATATATAGAATTATCGTTTTTATTGTAGCATAGCAAGAACGAAAAAGCAACCACTTTTCGTAAAAAAAACGAAAAATGGTTGCATAGGAAAGAGAGATATCCTCTTTTCGCTATTCATATTATATCGGCGCTCTGGTATATTGCGCCTGGCGATAAATGGAAGGGGAGCAGTTATGGTATTTCTTGAAAATTCGGTTAAAATAAGACACGGAAAGGATGCCGACTGTGTTGGCAATGTCGAGAATGCTGTCTTGGGTTTGCGCGAGCAGTCGCTCTGCCTTACACACACGGACGAAATTCAAATATTCGGTGAAGGTCGCTCCAGTGGCATTCTTGAAAATCCGACAGAAGTAACTGGGATTGAAGCCGAGATGGTTTGAAACGCCCTCCAAATTGATGTCCTCAGCATAATACTCGTTGATATAGGTGAGAGCGGGCAGAATTTTCTGCACCTCTTTTCTTTGATAAAGCTCCAGACCGTCGGCAAGATAGCCGTACCGATAGAGAAAACCGAGCGCGTGGAAAATACCACTCTTGACGAACATTTCGTACGCCCCTTTTTTCTCGTTGGATTCTTCAATCACTGTTTCAATCGTGTGATAGAATTCGGGGGACGAGATGACACGCACACGCTCACCGATATAGGAACGGTATCTGACGCTGTAACGGACAATACGTTCAATTTCACTTTCGGTAAAATCCTTGAGGCGAAACTGCAAAAGACCGGTGCTGGTGTCCTCTTTGTCACATCTTGTGGTATGAGAAACGCCCGAGTTGATGAAAATGACATCACCTTTTTTTGCGACATATTCCTTGTTGTCCACAATGGCAATAAATTCACCCTCGTAGACAATCAGAAATTCCATTTCATCGTGATAATGCACAGGGCAGTGAGAGCCGAGATGACTTTTCGTATCACGTCCACCTCTTGCCATCAGGGGCACGTGGGGAATGTTATGCTGTACTGTTTGCTGAATCATTATTTCTCTCCTGTTTCGTGAGTCTGTGGGATTTATGACTCCGAAATAAATTCGCCGATAAATTCACGATATTTTTCTGGGCAGGTCATAAAGGCCATACCGTGATCTGCTCCTTCGATTAAAAGAAGTTTTGAGCCCTCTTGATTTGCTGCGTGAATATTCTCACTCATAAATGAGGGGACGAAGGTGTCGCCTGCGCCGTGCACAAGATATACAGGGATGCGACTTTCGCCACGCATTGCACGAATGCAATCGGCTTCGAGGAGATCGAATTTGCCGAGCCACTTTGCCGCAAGGCAGATCAGGCGCATTGTGGCACCCTTCGGAAAGCCTTTTGCTGTTGCTACCTTTTCAATAATATGATAAGGGGTATCATAGGGACAATCGGCAAAGATGCCGACCACGTTTTCAGGCAAGGGAAGCGCGCGACACATCACAACGGTAGCGGCGCCCATTGAGATACCATAAAGGTAAATTTTCGTTTCTTTGCCAAAGCGCTCGGTGATATAGGTTACCCAGCCGAGCACGTCGTAGCGCTCTAAAATGCCGAAGGTGATGGTACACCCCTCGCTTTTTCCCATTGCGCGTTGATCTATGAGAAGAATATTATGCTCTAACGAACGGGAAAGGCGCGCGCCTCCACAGAAATCACGAATGGCAGAGCCACGATAGCCGTGACACATAATATCGACAGGGGCACCCTCCTTGACCTGATAATAGCGTGCGTAGAGGGTCAAGCCGTCGTGCGATTTTATGCTCACTTCCTCATAGGGATGCGCCAGCAATTCTTCAATCAGGGGAAGCATTCCCCCTTTGGCAGACGCATATTTTTCATCCTCAAATAGGTCGAAGGGATCTTCCTTGTGGTCAGGGGGCGAGTAGAATACACGGCGATAGACGTATCGCAGAGCAAGATAAAATGCCACGCCGACAATAACGAGGAGGGCGAGTGTGGGAATTGTGATAGCGAGGAAAAGTTCAAGTTCGTTCATTATTTTAAGTCCTTTGTGGGTGGGTTTGGGTAAATAATGCGAGATTTGTCACAAAAAGGGAGGAAAAGATTACATTTGCTTGACAAAAGTGCCGAAATCGTGTATAATGACGAATGGCAGTGTATGATTTATCATACATATTGTACTATGAAAAAGAGAAAAAGTCAAGGGCAGAGATTTGCCTTAAGGAGTTTTTTATGAAAGAAGAAAAGAGAATTCACGAAAGAATTCATTACGATCATTTCCGTCATATGGTGGAGGATATTGGTGAGCGTTACAAAGGGCATGGCGCCTACTGCTTCCGTAAAAATCCTCGCGATAAAGAAATTATCAAGAAAAGTTACGAGGAACTTCGCGACGATATTCGTGGCCTGACCACAGCCTTTCTTAAGGAGCAGTTTGCAGGAAAGCATATCGTTTTGATTGGTAAGTATTCCTATAACTGGGTCTTGACCTATTATGCTTCTATGTGTTCAAATTCCGTTCTCATTCCTCTTGATAAGGACTGGAGCGCAGAGGACCTTACGGCAACGGTAGAGCGTGCCGACGCTCAAATTCTTATCTGTGATAAGGATATTTTTGAAAAGGGACAAAAGATTGCCGAAGCGCTTGCGCTTCCCCTCTATTCGACCGACGAGGACATTGACCGTCTTGTTTCGGAAGGTAGCGTCGCATTCGCTGAAGACAGCGCACCCTATTATGGTGTGGAAATCGACATTGAAAAACTCGCGCTTCTTGTGTTTACTTCCGGTACGACTGGTAAGGGTAAGGGCGTTATGCTTTCGCAAAAAGCAATTATGTGGGACCTTGAGGACGTTGTCGGCTTTATCAACTTCTCGGACAAAACCGTCGGCGTGCTTCCTCCTCACCACACCTATTGTTCCTCCGTTTCCATTTACGGTCAGAACAGCGTGGGTATCGAGGTCTACATCTCCTCTGGTATTCGCTATATCCTGAACGAGTTGAAGGAGCAGAAGCCTGGACATATCGTCCTCGTTCCTCTCTATGTAGAAACCTTCTATCGTAGAATACAGCAGACCTTGAAGGATAAGGGCAAGAGTAAACTTGTCAACACTATGATTAAGGTATCGAACTTCCTGCGTAAGATTGGCATTGACCTTCGTAAGAAGCTCTTTGGTGAAATTGTGGCCGCTTTCGGTGGCGAGCTTCGTATGCTTGTATCGGGTGGCGCTGCCATTAACCAGGATATCATTGATTTCTTTGATGGTATCGGTATCTCGGTGCTCAATGGCTACGGCATTACCGAGTGCGCTCCCCTGATCTCTGTAAACCACAGTGGACGTGTCGTGAAAGGCACCGTCGGCTTCCCCATTGACGGTGACGTAGTTCGTATCGACCAGCCCAATGAGGACGGCGAAGGCGAAATCTGCGTCAAGGGTCCGAACATTATGCTCGGTTACTTCAAGGATCCTGAAGCAACGGCTGAGGCAATGACCGAAGATGGCTTCTTCCGTACGGGTGACTATGGTAAGATTACCAAAGAGGGCGCAATCGCTATCACAGGTAGAAAGAAAAACCTTATCATTCTTTCCAATGGTAAGAACGTTTACCCCGAAGAAATCGAAGCAGAGTTCACAGCTGTACCCGGTGTGATTGACATTATCGTTTATGAGGGCAAGTCCAAGAGAGGCGATATGTATAATGCGATTGTCGCAGAAATCTACCCCGATTACGAACTTCTTGAAAAGAACGGCGTAACCGATCCCGAAGCCTACTTCAAGGCGTTTGTCAATGAGTACAACAAGAACGCTGTCCCCTATAAGAAGGTCGCCATTGTCAAGGTCAGACGAGAGGAATTCCCCAAGAACACCCTCCGTAAGATTATGAGATTTAAACTGGATATGACAATCGACTAATATAAAAAGAGAACGAAGTTTGGGGTTGTACCCCAAAGGACAGTTTTTAAAAATACGGCATATCTCGAAAGAGGTATGCCGTATTTTGCGTTTTCGTCCCAAAATGCAGTGCTTGCCAAGCAAAGGATAAGCGAAGTAACGACTAAAAACGCCTCCCTTTTATAAAGAAGCCGACCCACAGACGAATATAAAAAAGCTCCCTTGTGTAAGGGAACTTTCTCATAAAACAACAAAAAAACTCCCTTGTGTAAAGGGAGCCATCGAGCGCGAGGTTTAGTGCAGATGTAGGGTGGGGGTTTACTCCCACCCTACATCTGCCACCAAGTATTAAACTTTTGCTCGATATCCGTCCATATTGCGATGATTTTCGTTATAGTCGGCAGCACCTGTGCCGAGAAAGAGTAATTCCATAGTTATCCCCTGTTTGTTGCAGTCAATGTAAATAAATATTTACTTATTTCTTATTTTTTGGTATCAATCGAATTTCGGAACACGAAAAATCGCATATAAAGGTATTCCAAAATGAAGTTCAAAATCATTGTGCAAGCTTCCACGAGGTATTCATTGATAGGGCCTGTGGGCTTGGCGAGGACTGCTGTCCACCAAGTGGATAGAGGGGTGAAGGCAAGATAGAAGAGCGCCACCTTGAACATTGCAAGGGGGACATTGTTGGATGCGTGAAAGGTGAATTCACGATTTAAGGTGAAGTTCCAGAGAACAGATAAAATCAGGGAGATGAGATGCGCCTGCCACGCCACAAGGTGTAGTACCTCGTTAAAGAGGGCAAAGGAGGCAATTTGAATCAGCCCTGCGCTGATAGAGAAAAAGGTAAATTTAATTGCTCGGATGATTTC
>JAZKYZ010000030.1:0-55511 GCA_045612385.1 Eubacteriales bacterium
CTATTCACAGTGAGCTTGAGATTCGTACGAATCTAAACTTTGAGTTAGATACATACTGGCTTTACAACGCTGGCGTAGATCCCATTGCTACAATGGAACGTCTTAGTCATAGGCTGCATATTATTCACCTTAAAGATGGCCTCTTAGATGGCGAAGGTAAAGCGCTTGGTGAAGGCACCGTTCCAATAAAACAAATTCGCGATAAAGCGTTGAAAATGGGACTTACAATTGTTGTTGAAAGCGAAACCTTAACGCCTGACGGCATCAGTGAAGTCGGCAGATGTATCCAATACTTAAAGAGTATAGATGAATAATAAAAAGATGCCCCAATTATAAGGGGCATCTTTTTATTTGAGGATAGAATGTGCGTATTCTGTAAAATTATCTGAATATTTCTTAACACGCTTGATTGCTTTCATAAAGTGGAGAATGGATTTTTGGTCCACACCGTGAATATCACTACCGAGCGCAACACAAACGCCTTCGCTTATCCAGCGTTTGTATGCCTTTTTTAAGAAAAGCGAAGATACTGCCGAAGCATTTAATTGCACCTTAGCGCCGATAGAAATTAGTTTTTCTATGTCCACTGTATCATAACGATCTGCGTGAGCCAAAAGGATATCATAACCCCCTTTTTTTAATTTTGCAACACTTCTTTCGATATTGGATGAAAGGGGGCCATAAGGCAATTCAATTAGAAGCGTGGATGAATTTCCAATGGTTAATTCAGAAAGCATATCCAAATTTTCAATGCCGGCAAAAGCGAGGACTTCTGCACCAAGATGGAAGCGAAAATCTATTTGATTTTCGATTAAATAGCGCCTTAATTCGGCAGAGGCTTCTTCTCTTCTCTTTAAAAAATCATCGATTTTGTGAACGTGACCATAAAAATGAGAGGTACACACAACCTCATCTATACCATACTCTTTTAGCAATAAAATCTGCAAAGCCGTCTCGTCAATGGATTTAGAACCATGATCCAAGCCTGGCAAAATATGAGTATGAAAATCCACAAATTCAATTGACATTTCTACGCCTCCTTTCTATGCGTGAAAAGAGCGTACATAATGTACGCTCTTTTATATTATTCTGCTGGGGTATATTTCGCATCAAGATTTTGTTTTTCACCGTTTGCCTTCGTGTCGGGAGTATAAACACCTTCGACATAATATGCGAGGAAAAGATCTCCAGTATACTTGAGATCCATAATATACTCACTTTCACCAGTAGCGAACGTTACAAAATTGTTTTCATCGAGATAATAGTTCGTATTCTTAACACCAAACTGAAGCAAGTTGCGAAGATATGTGTCTGTATTAAGAGCATAAATAATATCCATTGCGCGTTCGTAATTCTCTGCTTTGCAGTCAGTAGTGATAGCAAATGCAGATGCATATGCATCAGCTTTGGTTACCTGAGGTTTTTCAAGAATAACGCAGGAATAACCTTGACTTTCAAGCTGGGCTTTGGTTTCATACTTGCCATCATTTACAGTAAAAATGTAATCATCAGGATTTTTACCGTCAGAAGAAATTTTCTCAGCAAGTTCTTCAACGCAAAGCATACTTTCGAGTTGAGATTTTGTCTCATCAAATTCGTCTTGGGTAATCTTCTCCTCATCAAGCAATTCCTGAAGTTTAGCGATTTCCTTAGCAACCTCTGCCTCAGTCGTCATTCCATCAAGCTCGGACGTGGAATAACCCTGTCTATGACCTTCCTGACGATCAACACAAAGGTACACATAAGCTCCAAGAACTCGGTTATTAGGAATGCAAAGAAGCGAACTACTCTGACCGTCATTGTACATAGCGGCATCCAGAAGAGGTCTCGCAATCGACGCATTGAGAGTACCGTACTTATCGTTAGAAATATAACCATCAAGTTTTACAAGACGATTTTCACTCGCAAGTTCAGTGAACAAGGTCTCATTATTTATAAGAAGAATATCAACAGATTTGTCAGATGCCGCAAGATCAGCTGCCACAGCATCATTATACTCTGCTTCAGTATAGTAATGAATATCAAGATTTATTTTAAATTTTGCAGAAGTATAAGCATTGATTTCGCGTTCAACGGTAGTAAAAGCTTTACTTTCAGGATTTCCACCAATGATGTAAAGATTCAAATCAATTACTTTAACAATTTGTGGAATATAATCAGAATAATCATATTCACCAATTACGTCCTCATCACAGGCAACAAGCATTGTGAGAGAAAGGATAAGTACTAAAAGCAAAGATATAATTTTTTTCATTTTCAGCCTCCAGTGGTATGTAGGTGTTTGCTCCTATATATTTTACAATATTATTTTATAAATGTCAAGAGATATTTTTTCTTTTTAAAACAAGAAGAATATCAGCAATTTATGCAAGTCTTCCTCTATTATTCCACAAATTAGTTTGCAAGATAATCCTTGAGCGTTTTGGAGCGAGACGGATGGCGAAGCTTACGCAATGCTTTAGCTTCAATCTGACGAATACGCTCACGAGTAATCTGGAATTGTCTTCCAACCTCCTCCAATGTACGAGGTCTTCCGTCTTCCAAACCAAAACGGAGCTTAATAACCTGTTCTTCACGAGGAGTCAAGGTGTGAAGAATATTGCAGAGTTGTTCACGAAGTAAGGAGTAAGAAGCAGAATCCGATGGCGCAGGAGAATCGCTATCTTCAACAAAATCACCAAGATGGCTATCTTCCTCCTCGCCAATAGGCGTTTCAAGAGATACCGGGTCTTGCGCGATTTTCATAATCTCTCGCACCTTTTCTGGCGTCATACCAAGTTTTTCAGCAATTTCATCTGTCGTAGGCTCGCGTCCAAGTTCTTGAAGAAGTTGACGCGCAGTACGAGAGACCTTGTGAATGGTCTCAACCATATGAACAGGAATACGAATGGTTCTCGCCTGGTCTGCGATTGCGCGAGTAATTGCCTGACGAATCCACCACGTTGCATATGTCGAGAATTTATACCCTTTGCTATAATCAAACTTGTCCACTGCTTTAATCAAACCAAGATTTCCCTCTTGGATAAGATCAAGGAAATACATTCCTTTACCAACGTGGCGTTTTGCAATGCTTACGACAAGACGGAGATTGGCTTCAATTAACTCATCTTTCGCCGCCTTATCACCAAGTGCAATCTGCTCAGCAAGATACATTTCACGTTCAGGCGTAAGAAGTGGAATTTTACCAATATCTTTTAAGTACATTCTAACAGGGTCATCAATCGTCAGACCCTCTTGCGAAAGCATTTTTTCCATTTTTTCGGGACTTTCGCAAATTTCAGCATCTCTTTCAATGCTTTTAATATGTTCGCTGTCAATTTCCTCGATCGTTAATGAGTCAATATCTACTTGTGTGATATCGTAGTCGATATCTTCGAGGGCCTTCATAATATCGGAACTTTGAAAACTGGTATCAACTTTAGAATCGATATATCCTTCTAATTTCTTTTCCATTACATATTCCATCCTTTTTTATTTTACTTAAGACTCAAACGAGTCAACATTTTCTCTCATTCTCTGTATGCGACTCATCAAAGAGTCCATCGTGATCTCTTCTGTTTCGCTTTTCTGTTTTTTTATTGCAGATTTTAAGGCAGATACTGCATCATCAAAAACATCATCTCCATTTTGAGAAAGTTGCATTCTCGCAAGTTTAATTTTTGTAATTCGTCCTACTTCAAGAGGTGAAAAAACACTGTCCAATTCTCTGTTTGGATCCTCTCCCATTTCGTATGCTTTTTTGATGTACAAAAACATTCGCTTAGAGAGTTGCGTATAAAAATCATCCTCACAAAGAAGTCCTCTTTCAAATGCCCGCTTTCTGTGTTCCTCAAAGAGAAACAGCAAACCGAGTACCGTTTCTTCATTCTTGGCAACCTTAGGCGCGCGTACATATTCTGGATTCACCTTATCAGACAAGCCTTGAGTTTCTTGAATAATCGCCTCTTGCGCCTTTCGGGTTTTATTTCTTTCCATTCTTGATATGGCGCGTTTGACATCTTCTAAAATAACACTGTGAGGAATACCGAGTTTTTCCGCAACCTCACGAATGTAAATTTCTCGCTCCACGTTAGAATAAAAAGAGGCAATTAAAGCAACAAGCTCTTTGGTGGCATCAATTCTCCCCTGATTATCATTGATGTCATACCTTGAAAGAATCACGCTCATATTATATTCAAACTTCGACAATGAGCCTTCAATCAAAGAAGCAAATTTTTCCTTGCCAAATTCTTTGATATACTCATCCGGATCCTTCGCTCCAGGAATGCGAAGAACAGAAACCACAACGCCAACCTCACTGAGTATTCTCAAGGCACGCGCTGCCGCTTTTTGTCCTGCTTCGTCAGCATCATAGCAAATAATAACGTGTTTTGTATATCTTGAAATCAATCTCGCCTGCTCGTCGTTGATTGCCGTACCGAGAGTAGCGACCGCATTGTTAAATCCAGCAGCGTGAAGAGCGATAACGTCCATATATCCCTCGCACAATATCAGTCGTTCTTCGCACGTTTTCCGAGCAAAATTCAAGGCGAACAAATTTCGTAGTTTCTTAAAGACAGGTGTATCTGAACTATTGCGATACTTTGGCTTGGAATCATCCATTACTCGTCCACCAAAGGCAATAACATTACCCGCAGGATCAATAATCGGGAAAATTACGCGATTACGGAAAAAATCATAATATTTTCCTTTATCGGTTTTACCAAGCAACGAGCATTCAAACAATTCATCCTCGTGATATCCCAGCCCCTTCATATACTTTGCAAAGCCGTCAAAGCTATTCGGTGCATAACCAAGTCCGAAATGCTTAATTGTGGCCATATCAAGTTTTCTTTTTTCAAGAAAATAATGAAGTGCTGCCTGTGCATCCGGAGTTTTGTCAAAAAGACGTTGATGAAAATATCTTGCCGCATCCACATTCATTTTGTAAAGGCGTGTCTTATCCACTCTCTTCACCGAATATGTTTCGCCAGGATTTTCATCCACCACAGTAATTCCTACCCTTTTTGCAAGGAATTGAACAGCATCTGTATAATCCAAATGTTCTATTTGTTTAACAAAAGTAATAACATTGCCACCCACACCGCATCCAAAGCAGTAGAAACTATTATTCTCCGGAAAAATAGTAAAGGAAGGAGATTTTTCACTATGGAATGGGCAAAGTCCTTTTAAATTGGAGCCCGCGCGCTTAATAGACACATAAGAACTGACGAGCGTTTCGATATCCGTTCTCGCAATAATCTCGTCTATAACTTCACGTTTTATCACAAAATGTCTCCTTTCTTTTTCTTTCAAAATAATATAGTATTAAAAGTTTAAAAAACACTCTAAATTTTTATATTTATAGTGAAAATTTTTCTTCAAGCAACAAAACTTCCGCTTTTCCACCAGAAAAATCAGTAAAAGCAGATATAAATTCGTCGTATTTTGTGGTCTTTATATTACCTGTAATCGTGACATCACTGGCATATTCAGTCTCATCAATTCGAATTCCCTGCTCGATAGCGAAAGGCAAAAATCTTTGATAATCAGAATAGGATAATGAAAGAGCGAAGTATGAATAATAATCCAACTCCACAATTTCCGCATTCGTCAAAGCCCCAATGGCGGCTTGCGTGTATGCGTGTACAAGACCACCTGTGCCAAGAAGGGTGCCACCAAAATATCGAACCACAACCACAGTAACATCATATAAGTCCTTTTTGCGAATTGCATCAAGAACGGGCATTCCTGCCGTTCCTTGTGGTTCGCGATCATCCGAATAGCGCGAGATGGCATTCTCTCGTAATACATAGGCATAGACGTGATGTCTTGCATCTGGATATTGTTTTTTTACCTTTTGTATCACTTGAAGTGCTTCTTCAGGCGTTTTGGTTGGAACAGCATAACCGATAAAAACAGATTTTCTATCCTCATATTCAAATTTTCCAACTTGTTTTATCGTTTTATAACTCTCCATATCATTCACCTTCAACAAGATATGCCCTGTAATAAGATATACCCTTCGAATCCAGACGGGCTGTAATCAAGGTGCCTTTTTCCGTATAATCAGTCAATATCACAGCATATTCTTTATAAATTCTATCTACAAGTGCTGACTTGTCATAAGGTATCAGAATCTTGCATTCCTTTTTCGTCTTTGCCAACGTATATTCAATCAAAGAAAGTAAGCCATCAATTCCCTCACCGGTTTTTGCACTGATTGCCACTGAATTGTCGTCAAATTTTCCAATTTCAAGATGTTCAATGCCATCTGCCTTGTTGTAAATATAAAGACGGGGCTTGTCTGCCGAACCCAACTGTTCAATCAGTTCCTCCGTTACAGCAATTTGCGAGGGCGACTCGTCATCTGTAATATCCACAACGATCAGAATAATATCTGCATTGGTTACTTCTTCCAACGTTGATTTGAATGCTTCTACAAGGTGGTGTGGCAGTTTTCTGATAAAACCAACAGTATCCGTTAAAAGAACACTCTCGCCACTTGGTAATTCCAAACGACGTGTCGTTGGGTCAAGTGTTGCAAACAGCTTGTCCTCGCAAAGAACACCTGCATCCGTCAAACGATTCAATAACGTGGATTTTCCGGCATTGGTATAACCCACTATCGCAATTTTTGTTAAACCACTGCGATCACGCGCCTGGCGCATCACTGTGCGATTATGTTCCATTTCTCTGAGTTCTACCTCAAGGGAATGAATTCTTTCCCGAAGATGTCGTCTATCTGTCTCAAGTTTTGATTCACCTGGACCTCGCGATCCAATTCCTCCACCTTGTCTTGAAAGCGTTGTTCCCTTTCCAATGAGTCGAGGAGCGCTGTATTTAAGCTGAGCAAGTTCTACCTGAAGTTTTCCCTCGCCCGTTGTTGCGTGAAGCGCAAAAATATCGAGAATCAACATACTACGGTCAATGACATCACAGCCGTCAATCTCTTCCTCGAGATTGCGAATTTGAGAAGGAGAAAGCTCAAAGTCAAATACTACTACACTCGCTTGCTCCGATTGACATAATTCTTTAATCTCCTGTGTTTTGCCACTACCAATAATGGTACGAGCATCCAAAGTAGGTTTTACCTGTACTACTTTTCCAACAGCAATGCCACCCGCCGTATCAAATAAACGTTCCAACTCATCCAGCGAACGCATAGCCTCATCATATTCACGTGTGGAAGAGCATACTCCTACCAAAACTCCACGTGTTACTTGTTTTTCTTGTTGTGTCATAGTTTTCTCCTTTATAAAGGAAAAAGCGGTGATAATCATCGACTATCCACCGCTTTTTTTGATGACGCAATGATTATTTTACCATTGCAAGACGCTTCTTGAACTTATCAACACGTCCACCAGCGTCAACAAATTTCTGCTTGCCAGTATAGAAAGGATGGCACATAGAGCAGATTTCAACACTCATATCACCCTTAACGGAATGAGTCTGAACCGTAGCACCACAAGCACACTTGATGGTGCACGCTTTGTATTCAGGATGAATTCCAGCTTTCATTTTAACACCTCAACTTTATTTCAATTCAATTACAATGTATTATAACACATATTTTATCATTTTGCAATACTTTTTTTAATTTTTTTGCTTTTATTTTTTTGGCATAAAAATTCAGTTTAATTTTGCTTCAATTTGACGTCTTAAATTTACTATAATCTTTTTTTCAAGGCGCGAAATATAACTTTGTGATATTCCCAAAGCATCTGCTACCTCTTTTTGAGTTAACTCCTCTGCACCAGATAAGCCATATCGCATCTCAATGATTTCGCGTTCTCTATCGCTCAACGTTTGTACTGCGCCAAGTAGCGCTCTTCTCTCTTCATCCTCCTCCATCTCACGTGAAACAATATCGGGATCGCTTCCCAAAACATCTGACAACAACAATTCGTTGCCATCCCAATCGACCGATAAAGGTTCATCAATGGAGAGTTCTTTTTTTCTTGCCGTCTTTTTCCGTAAAAACATAAGAATTTCATTTTCAATGCATCTGGAAGCATAAGTGGCCAAACGAATGTTTTTTTCAGTATTAAACGACGAAATCGCTTTCATTAGTCCAACGGTGCCAATGGAAATCAATTCCTCAATTCCAACGCCTGTATTCTCAAATCTTTTCGCTATATAAACAACAAGTCTTAAATTGTGTTCGGTTAGCGTCTGACGAACGCTTTCATTATCAATATGAAGAACAAGCTCGTTTTCTTCTTCCTCTGTTAATGGAGGTGGCAGAGATTGAGCACCATTGATGTAATATATATGAAGTTTTTGAAAAAAAGATGCAAATACAATTTTGATCTTCCTGAACAAATTTCTAAACATAATTTAACACGAAGGACGGAATGAGCGCGCCACATCCTCCGTATGTCCCCCCTTCTTCGTCAAACGCTAAATATAATGGCAAATTGATTGTTTTATGATCCACACTGATTTCTACACACTCAAGCAAAAATGAAACAAGCATTTCTTTTTTACCAAGTGAACTTGCAGGAATTAAACGAATTTTCTTTTTCAGTTCCCATTCTTCTGGCAAGGCATTTTTTCCGAATCCCAAATGAGATGGTATAGATACAAGTTCCTTTTTTACTAAAAAAACTGGTATATTTGATAGGGGCTCCACTAAGAAACATCCTGAATCAACGAGGGCGTCCATCTGATATTTTTTATTCATAAACGAAAAAGAGATACGCGCAGTTTTTGTTGCCTTTTTTCTCTCGAGAAAAGAAATTAAAACATTTAATACGCATATACACAAAAAAATCAATATAGAAAATGCCAGAATGTTTTTGTTTTCTGCCCCATTATTTGTGCTTATATTTAGTTTTTTGAATAAAATGCTTAGCTTCGAGTACCCCCAAAAAACAAATCCACCGATCAAAAAAGAAAACAACAAAAAGCAAACAGAGAGCGCCAACCATTTCCATATTTCTCTTTTCTTACAACAGATTCGGATTGCAAGAAAATATACAAGAACAAGCAAGATATAATCCCATAGTCTCCCCTGCGAATACAAAGCATATATACAAGCCGTAATCGACAAAAGAGCGCAAGAAAGTATTAGCCTTAAAATATGTATGTATGAACCTATCAACCTTATGGCAAAGTGCATTGCCAACAGATCAACAGAAAAATTGATTAAGAAATATACATCAATATACAGTGTTTGCATAGTCCCTCCTTTTTTAAGAGTGTATCATAAAAAAGGGGAAAAGATTGTCGAAGCAAGGACGTAAAAAAAAAGAAAAGTGGATGAAAATCATCCACTTATACTTCATAAGTTTCCTTTTAAGGCACTGATAATCGCGCGCTTATCCTGTGAGCGAAATACAGCCGAACCGGCAACCAAGATATTTGCCCCTGAACTCACACACAGCTTTGCCGTTTCCTCGTTTACGCCGCCATCCACCTGGATATCAAAATGATACCCTTCGGTTTCGATTTTTTTGCGTAAAACACGTACTTTTTCCAGCATATCGTACATAAATGATTGTCCACCAAATCCAGGCTCCACTGTCATAATCAAAATCATATCGCACAGGGAAAGATAGGGGAAAACAACATCTATTGGCGTACCTGGTTTTACAGAAATTGCTGCTTTTTTCCCATAGGAGCGTATTTGCTTTAGCGTTTTTTCAATTTCTTCACAAGCTTCGTAGTGAATCGTAATCAAATCTGCACCTGCGTCAACAAACTGTTTTATATAGCGTTCCGGTTTTTCAATCATCAGGTGAACATCAAAGACAATATCACATACCTTTCGTAGCGAAGCAATCACAGGAATACCGAAAGAAATGTTGTTTACAAACAATCCATCCATAACATCCAGATGAATCATAGAGGCTCCTGCGTGATATACATCTAATATTTCCTCGCCCAGCCGAGAAAAATCTGCCGCAAGAACAGAAGGGGAAACCTGTATCATAATTTACTTTCCTTTCTTTTTCACAAATGTATCTTTTTATCATATCTTAATATAGGAAAACAAGGGCAACGTCGCAGCATAAGACAATAAAGATAAAAGACGTGTAGTAAAGATGCTGAGACGTTGTCTATCCTATATGGGGGCACACATCACGTGTGCCCTATTTGCTTTCAATAGATAACAAACACACTGCGTATGCGCACACGCCCTCCATACGTCCAGTATAGCCCATACCTTCTTCCGTTGTTGCTTTCACGTTGATGCGACTGGATGAAGTTGAGAGGGCAAAAGCAATGTTTTCTACAATATTATTTATATAGGGGGATACTTTTGGTTTTTGCATTACAATAGTCGCATCCAAATTTACAAGAGTCGCCCCTCGTTCTTTCATCATCTTAGCGACACGAGTCAACAAATTCATTGACGAAATACCACGATATTGTTCATCAGAATCCGGAAAATGTTTTCCTATATCTCCAAGTCCCAGGGCACCAAGAATAGCATCCATTACTGCGTGTAATAGCACATCTGCATCTGAATGGCCGAGCAAACCGAATTCAAAGGGGATTTCTACCCCACCAAGAATGAGTGGCCTACCCTCTGAGAAACGGTGAGCATCATAACCATTTCCTATACGAATCTCTGGAAGCATCGTTTCCTCCCGTCTTATCATAGCCTCAAAAATTGCAATATCTTCCTTGTTTGTGAGTTTTAAATTCTCACCCTTTAAATATGTAGGATATGGGAAAATGCCGATGGTCTCCATAAGCATATTATCGTCCGTAATGATCGAAAGATCCTCTGCTGTTTCTAATGCCATTCTATAATCTACCACACGAAAAACTTGTGGTGTCTGCGCTAAAAGCAGTTGATCGCGTGAAATTGTGCGAGTGATTCTTCCGTTCTCTATCCCTTTGACAGTATCCGTAATTGCTCTCACGGCACTTGCAGCACCATATTGATATGCATTATATAATACCTTTTTTATATCTTGCTCGTATATCAAGCATCTTGCTACATCTGCGATGGCTACGTATTCACTGGATGAAGAAATTGACTCGAAACCGTTTTTTGCCGATTCTGCCCTGTTTTTACCACCAAATACGTACTTAATTTTTGTAGAAATAGGGGAAATTGACTCAAGGAACCTTGCCTCATCCTCTATCCTGATAACTGCTATGATCTCATCCACTTCATCCACAGAAGCAAAAGCTTTCACACATCTCACAAAAACGCTTTCGCCACAAAGGGGTATCCACTGCTTGGCGATCGCTTCGCCTGTACGTGTCCCACTACCTCCAGCGAGAAGTATCGCGCTTGTAAATGGTGTTGTTTGTTTTCTCACGTGTTTTACCTCGCTTAAACCGATATAAAATGACAAGAATAGTTTTCATTTACCTGCGATGATACACAAAATGTACGGTAAATGTACGTGTCCTTCCGTTTTCGAGAGTGTTCGGACCTGTCACGATTACTCCATCTCCACTCATCAAAAAGGCGCAAGTCAGTTCCCCGACAGGGCATCTGAAGAGAGTATCCTTTCCAGAATCAAGAATGAATACATCTTCGTAGACAGTCATATGTCCACCACGTCCAACAACATCATCATTATCATCTCGCCGTTCCGTTATGTATTTCACCGCCTGACCGTGAAGTGACAGCGCCATTTTGCGACGAAACGAATAACTCGTTTCATCCTCGCGAATGCCAAACAATTTACTAAAGAAACCCATAGCGCCTCCAAATTGTTAATCACATATAGTTTAACACATTTTTTGAAAGAATAAAAGGGGTTTTTATAATTTTTTCCAAACAATGTTTCTTTTTATAAAAATAATCTAAAAAATTTGCATTTTTTTGAAAAACCTATTGCATTTTTTGTTTTTATAGTATATAATATATCCATAAGTGGGGCAAAGTGGAGCAAAATGTATTAAATTCCCCAAAAAATACATCTTTTTCCCACAATAAGACCAATTTTAAAAGAAGGAGGTATGGTATGTCATTCGTTGGTTCGTTTAATCATTCGCTTGATGCTAAAAATCGTGTGTTCATTCCCTCAAAATTTCGCGAAGAACTCGGCAAAGAATTTTATATCACACGTAAGTTTGACACATACCTCTCTGTATACACTGCTGAAGAATGGGAAGCTTATGTACAGAAAATTTCTGAACTCCCCGAAGCAGACGCAGAAGAATTCCAAGATTTCATTCTTGGTGCTGCGCAAAAATGCATCCCCGATTCTTCCGGAAGAATTGTTTTGGATGAGCGTTTGATGCGTCACGCTAGAATCGAGAAAAATATTGTTTTTGTTGGCTCAGGAAAACAGATTCGAGTATTTGCTGAAGATATCTGGAACGAACGTGAAAACAGACGTGATTACGAAAAGATGCGCCAAATTATGCGTCAGTACGGACTATAATTCACTTTAAAGGAGAAACTTGTGATGGCTATTGCTTTTTCACATACCTCTGTTCTTCTCTTCGAATGCATTGATGCCTTAAATATTAGAGATGGTTTCACCTATGTCGATTGTACTACTGGCGCTGGGGGCCACTCACTTGAAATTGCAAAGCGACTTGGAGAAAATTCAAGACTGATTTGCTTCGATCAAGACGAAAACGCAATTAACGCAGCACGAGAACGTCTGCACGATTATCTTGATAAAATTACATTCATAAATGAGAATTTTCAAAATTTAGAGCGTGTTCTTCGTGAATTAAAGATTGACAACCTCGCAGGCGTACTTGCTGATCTCGGCTGTTCCTCTCCTCAATTTGATGATCCCGAGAGAGGATTCAGTTATATGCATAACGCTCGTCTGGATATGCGAATGGATACCTCTTCTCCAATCAGCGCATACGAAATAGTCAATCAGTATTCTGAAACTGAACTTCGTTCAATCATTTATGAGTACGGCGAAGAAAGATATGCTCCGAAGATTGCTTCAGCAATCATCAAGCAAAGGCAAATCAAGCCTATCGAAACCACTTTTGAATTATCAGATTTAATTAAGAGTGTCATTCCTCCCTCCAAAAGAGAAGGTGGACACCATCCAGCAAAACGAACATTTCAAGCCATTCGTATTGAAGTCAATAAGGAGCTTGATTGTATTCGTCCTATCATTGACGGAGCGAGCAAATATTTACGCTCTGGAGGAAGAATCGCCATCATTTCCTTCCATTCACTTGAAGATCGCATTGTAAAACAAGGATACAATGCACATGCAAGTGGCTGTACCTGCCCAAGAGACTTTCCTGTCTGTGTGTGTGGGAATAAGCCAAAATTTACTATTTTAACTAAAAAACCCATCTTACCTTCAAAGGAGGAGCTTGAGAACAATCCTCGTTCCAGAAGTGCAAAGCTCAGGGTTGCCGAAAAAATATAAGGAGAACAATAACCATGGGAGCAACAACAAATCGTTACAACACACTTTATGAAAATATGAGACGCAATTTTACAGTTACCAGTGGAGACTGCCATTACTCCCTTGGCGCTTATATGCGAATGAAGGCTAACGAGAAAACGCACGAAGCAAGTTTGCCTGTTACAATTGAGAGAAAGCCTATGACTGCTCTTGCAAACCTTCGTGAATTCGTTGGTGAAAAGCTCGCCGTCAGAGTTTCTCCCGCACCTGAAAAAATGTTAAGAAAATTCCCTCTTCGCACTTCCCTTGCTGCTTGTCTTTCTGCGCTTGCTATTTGTACGCTTCTCTTCTCTGGCGCAATTCTTGGTTCAAGTGCTGTGGCAACAGGAACGAATCAAGACAGCATTGCGCTTGAGTACTCCGTAGAATCTGATGAGGCTGTGGAAGAAATGGAAGAAAACGCATAAATTTTAATAACCATACATATTGTATAGCGAGAACGTTTTTCGTCCTCGCTATATTTTTTTTGGAGTTTTTTAATGCACAATCCTCATATTAAACAAAAAAGCATTCGCAGAGTCCTTTCTCTTTTTATTGCCTTTCTCATTTTTTCCTCCTATCTCTTAAGTGTAATTTTCCGTCTGCAGTTTTTTGAATACGATAAGTACAAAGAAAAAGTATATAGTCAGATTACCACCGAATCATCTCTTATTGCCCAGAGAGGCAATATATACGATCGAAATATGAATTTGCTCGCAACAACAAAGACAGCTTGGCGAGTTTTTGCATCCTCAAAGGATATTGCTTTGTACGCAAAGCGTCACGGACGAGATTACGCGCGAGAAATTGCCAAAGGTCTATCGGAAATGCTTAATCTCTCAGAAGAATCTCTATATAAGAAATTAAATGACTCAAAAGTTTTAGACGTTACGATAAAGAAAAACATTGATGAAGACACCTATAAGAAAGTCATTACTTTTATTTCAGAAAACCAATTTGAAAACCTGATATTTACTGAGGCGCAAAGCTCTCGTTACTATCCTATGGGAACTATGTTTGCGCACGTTCTTGGATTTGTCGGCAGTGACAATCAGGGGCTTTATGGCCTGGAATATACATACAATACTACATTGAGTGGTAAAAATGGTTCATATTTGTATGCCAAAGATGCTAACGGAAATGTGTTGCCGACCGAATACTCTACTTACATTCCTGCTGAAAATGGGTACAGTATTGTAACCACGCTTGATACCTACGTGCAAGAAAAACTTGAGGAAGAACTGGATAAAATACAAAAAACGCACAACGTAAATAATCGTGTATGTGGCATAGTGATGGATACATCAACGGGCGACATTCTTGCAATGGCAACCTCCAGTCCATTTGACCCGAATACGCCCTACGTGCTGGATAGCGAATCTCTAAATCGTCTTATCACATCAGGCCTTGTAGAAGGAAGCGAAGAATACAAGCAAAAGAAAAAGGAATTGCTTGAAATAATGTGGTCAAACAAGGCAGTGAGCGAATTGTATGAGCCGGGTTCCACGTTTAAAGTAATAACCGTTGCTACTGCTCTTAACTGTGGTGTTGCTACCCTGAATGACCGATTTTCTTGTACCGGCTCTCTAGCAATAGGAGGTTGGCGTATTCGATGCCACAAAATTAAGGGACACGGTTCTGGATTTACTTTATCATATGGCTTGCAAATGTCCTGCAATCCTACTATGATGCAAATTGCTGCTCGCATCGGGGCAGCAAACTTCTATCAGTCAATTAAAGATTTTGGTTATTTTGAAAAAACGGGGATTGATTTACCAAGTGAAAGCAAAACCATCTTCCATAAACTCGAAAATATAGGTCCCACAGAGCTTGCGACAATTTCATTTGGTCAAAGATTTAAGGTTTCAATCATTCAGCAATTAAATGCAATCGCTACGGTGGCAAATGGGGGATTGACGGTAACCCCACACCTATTAGAGCGCGTTATCGATGAGGATGCCGTTACCGTAAAAACATACGACACGCCACAACAAAAACAAATTATTGATGAAAGTGTAGCGCGCGCTGTCGCAGATGCATTGGAAAAAGGCGTATCTGGAGATGGTGGAGCAAAAAATGCTTATGTCGACGGATATAAGGTGGCAGCCAAAACTGGAACGTCCGAAAAATTTGACATACTCGACGAAAATGGAAAATCCTATCTTCGCGTTGGCTCTACTGTTGCATTTGCACCTTCTGATACAGGAGGAATTGCTACAATTATCGTAGTAGACGAACCAAATGGAAATATAAAGTATGGTAGTTTTGTTGCTGCACCCTATATTTCATCTCTCTTAACAAGCATTCTTCCCTATCTTGGATTCAAAAAAACACAAAATGAAATTGATGTGGAAGTAGACAATTATGTAGGATTGGACATTACAAGCGCGAAATCCAAATTAAAAGAAGATAATCTCTCTTATGAAATTGTCGGGGAGGGTAATACGGTTTTATCACAAGTACCTGCGCCAGGCGACATTATTTCAAGTAACGTAACTAAAATTCTTTTATTCACTACTCAAACATCCAAAAGTGACATCCTAATTCCCAATCTTATCGGAAAAGGTGTCAAAGAAGCTAACGAATTATGTATCAACCTTGGACTCTCTATCAGACTACGAGGTGCTGTTCACTTTCCCGCAGACGAAACTATCGTCGTGACCGACCAATCCATTGCCACCGGCACGACAGTGCCTTATGGTACAACCATTACATTGACCGTATTAACGACAGAGGGAGAAGAATAATGTATTTATCCGACTTGCTTGACGAGGCGAAAAACACACAATACGCCAATCTTGAAATTACCAAAATAACGTCGAGAATAGACGAAATTGACGCAGGATGTGCTTTTGTATTTTTAGATGGTGTCTTTCACAGTCGTAGACATTTGATCTGTGAGGTATTAAGACTTCAGCCGCAAATTATTATTAGCGAGCTGGATAATTCTTTCAAAATTCCACACATTCAAGTAAAAAATGCAAGAAAAACGTTAAGCGAAATGCTATATAGATTTTATTTTTCCAAAACGAAACCACCAAAAACAATCGCAATCACGGGAACCAATGGAAAAAGCAGCATTCTGGAGATTTTAAATCATATCTTTAGTGATAAATACAAAATTGGATTATTGGGAACACAGCGTATCGAAATTGATGGAATTCCCCAGCATAATTCTGAATACACAATGACAACACCTGATCCTGAATTGCTCTACAAAACCCTTTTCGATATGAAAATGGCTCAATGCGATTATGTGTTTATGGAGGTGTCCAGTCACGCTCTTGCACTGGAAAAGGTATCTCCTCTCGTATTTGAAATATCTATTTTCACAGGATTATCGGAAGAACATCTCGATTTTCACAAAACAAAAGAAGAATACATCAAGGCAAAGGAAAAAATATTTTCCATATCAAAGATCTCCGTACTGAATACAGACGATAAAATTGGGCAAGAATACGCTACACGATTACAAAGACCATTTGTCACGCTGGGAACGCAAAGACAAGATATCCAAATACTGAATCCGATTTCCAATTTTATGAAAAACACGATATTTACATATTCTCGTGAAGGAGAAAAATATTTTGTAAAAACTCCCTTGCTCGCTCCACATAGCGTTTACAACTGCGCTTTCGCCTTGTTTGTTTATGAAATGTTGGACGGCAATGTCTCTCACGCAATCTCGCGCCTTGCATCTATGCCACAAATCAAAGGTCGAATGGAATGTGTTTTACACGCGCCGTTTGTATTTTTAGATTATGCACATACACCAACGGCTATGGAAAATGCGCTTTGTTATTTTTATAAAAATAAAAGACCAAACCAACGTATTATCGTTCTATTTGGCGCAGGTGGAGATCGCGACCGTGAAAAACGAGCGCAAATGGCAAAGATTGCAGAGAAATACTCTGATTTCTGCGTGATTACAACAGATAATCCAAGAAATGAGAGTCAATGTCGGATATTTCAGGATATTAAACGAGGTTTTCAAGGAAAAAAATATCGTTTTATTACAAACAGAGAAAACGCAATTGCCTATGCCTTTTCCCTTTGTCAAACAAAAGATGTTTTGATTTTATTTGGCAAAGGACACGAACCATATATTATTAAAAAGGGCACAAAAATTCCTTATTCAGAATTGTATTCTCTTTTTTTAGCAAGAACTCGAGGAGGACAGTATGAAAATTAGGTTTTCCATTCCCATCACATCTATGGAGGTGTGCTTTGCAACCGGCGCAAAATTCAATGGCGAAAAAAGAGTATTCACACATTTATCCACCTCCTCTTGCGATACGGATGAAGAAACATTGTTTTTTGCACTGCAAGGAAAACGAACATCTGGCGAAGAATTTGTAAAAGAGCTTGCTCATAAAAAAATATGTTCTGTTTCCAAGCAAAGCGGAGAATTTATCTTTACGCATTCCTCCCCAGTGGATGCTTTATTGAAGCTCGCTCATTATTACAAGGGAAAACTGAAATCATTACAAAAAACCATTGCTATAACAGGCAGTGTCGGAAAAACGACCACAAAAGAATTTATAAAACGAATCCTATCTCAAAAATGGAAAGTTCACGCCAACGAAGGTAACTATAATAGCGAGATCGGAGTTCCTTTAACTATATTTACCACGCCCGTCGACTGTGAATATTTGATTTTAGAATTTGGAATGAATCATTCCGGTGAAATCCAAAAACTATCTAACTGTGCATTTCCCGATTTCGGAGTTATAACAAATATCGGACACGCGCATATCGGTAATCTCGGCTCACGATTTGCCATCGCGAAAGAAAAAATGGACATTTGCTCACATAAAACGAATATGCAGGTTTTAGTAGATGCGAATGAACCATTGCTTTCTTCTTTAAAACATAGAATTCAACTGTTTTCTGATATTATTATCCAAGAAGAGACGCAGAACAGCCTGATGCTCTCTTATAAAAATGATAATTATTATTTTAAAATGCCTGTTCTGCCCTATGATACAAGGCTCTGTTTGCTTTTTGCCATTAGCGTCGGGATTCTATTCGGACTAAATAATGAAGAATTGCAGGAAGGGATTGACTTATGTCTAAGCATTCCAGTGCGTAGAAAAGAAATCAAACTCGGTGGTTTTAAACTAATAGATGACACATACAACGCAAGCCCGGAATCCGTCGACTCTGCCATATCTTTTTTAATGACGCAACAAGCGAAACGGAAATACATTGTTTTAGGAGATATGCTGGAGCTTGGTGAATATACCAAAGAACTTCACACACTTGTAGGAAACGCACTCGCTAAGGCTTCCTTGGATGGTATTTATCTCTTCGGGGAATTCGGCATTTATACCAAAGAGGGTTTAAATAGTATGGGATACAATATGAATCAGGTGTTTTTATTTGATGATACAAGAAACTACGAGGGCTTGATCTGCGCATTATCTAACCAACTAAACCAAGGTGATGTATGCCTTTTGAAGGGATCGAATGCATCCAAAATGTGGCGAATCACTGAAGGACTTGAGGAGGTTTACAGTTAATGCAAACACTTTATCTAACTTTATTTATATTCTCTTTTCTTTTTTCAGCAATCTCTGTGGCATTCCTTTTACCTCTTCTAAAGCGAATGGCAAAACAGCCAATATATACAGATGGCCCAAAATGGCATATCAAAAAAGAAGGCACCCCCACTATGGGTGGAATTGGTTTTATGGTGCCGATTTTCTTGTGTCTTTTATTTTTTATTGTTTTCCATAAAAGATTCTTTTCAGCACAAGAGTCATCTATTATTTTAATCAATACGCTTTTTATTCTTTTTAATGGTTTCATTGGAATATATGATGATCTAAAGAAAATAAAGCAGAAGCAGAATGAAGGTCTAACCCCAAAAGAAAAGCTTATATATCAAACCATTCTCTGCATTCTTTATCTTTTTGCCAGAGCAAAATTAACGGGATTAAGTACATCCATCACCATCTTTGGAAATGTTCTATCCTTAGGCGTACTCTTCTATCCTCTTGCCCTTTTTGTAATGGTTGGAATGATAAATTGCGCCAATCTTACTGATGGAATAGATGGTTTAGCATCCACCGTTGGTTTTTCAATTGGTGTCGCCTTCTTTCTTATGACACTTAGCGAGTTTGGAAGCGCCTCTCTTCTATCTGTATTGATGATGGGTGGAACGCTTGGTTTTTTACTCTTTAACAGGCATCCTGCCAAGATATTTATGGGAGATTGTGGTTCATTATCTCTTGGCGCTATTTGTATTTGTATCTCCTTTTCTTTGAATAACCCCTTTTTAATTTTACTTGTCGGTGGCATTTATGTAATAGAAGGATTCAGTGTCGTTATACAAGTGCTCCACTACAAACGAACGAAAAAACGTCTATTTCGGATGGCTCCCATTCATCATCATTTGGAAATGATCGGAATGAAGGAAAAAAATATATGTATTCTTGCCATTATCGGCACCTTCCTGCTTTCCATTTTAGCATATCTTACGTTATGAAACAAAAAAACAAGCTGTTGCAAAGTCTGATTTTGCCACAGAAACATCAAGATTACAAAATTTTCCCAAAAGAAAACAAGCGCTTAGATAGTGTTTTCCTTTTCTTCATTCTCATTCTTTGTCTGTTTGGCACAATTATGGTAATGAGCGCAGGAAGCGCCTACGCTGAATTCCGTTACGGAGACAGTTGGTATTTCCTGCGCAGACAGGCTCTTTTTTTGGTCATTGGACTACTTCTTATGTATGTTACCTCACGAATTCATACAACAATCTGGTACGATATGGCATTCCCCCTTTATTGCCTCACAATATTTTTACTACTTCTTGTTTTAATTATTGGATTGGTAGGAAACGGAGCAAAAAGATGGATCTCAATCGGTCCTATAACTATACAGCCATCAGAAATCGGAAAACTCACAATGGCGCTTTTCCTTTCAAAATACTATACCATTTATGAAAACAAGGCGATTCTCTCAACTAAAAAAAGAGATACATTTTTCTATGGCACATTATTTCCTTTAATAATCGTTGGCATAATTGTTTTGCTTGTTATGCTTCAAAAGCATCTATCCTGTATTATCATTTTAGGACTGATTGGAATATCGTTGATGTTCATATCCGGAATGCGAGTACGATATTTATCCCTATTTCTTTCGAGTGGAATATTAGGAGTAGGTGCATTTGCTTTTTTAACAGATTATACAAAAGAACGCATTACCGTGTGGCAAAACCCGGAATTATATAAATTGACAGGTGGTTGGCAAACTCTGCAAGGTCTTATGGCAATTGGATCGGGAGGCCTTACCGGTCTTGGGCTTGGAAAGGGATTACTTAAATATTGTTACATATCCGAACCTGCAAATGATATGATTTTTACGGTTTTATGTGAAGAAACAGGTTTTCTCGGTGCAACCGTTGTAATGGTTCTTTTTGGTTGTTTTTTATTTCGTGGTTTCACAATTGCTCTCAATGCATCTAACACATTTGAAAAACTACTTGCTTTTGGCATTTGTTCCAAAATAGCAATTCAAGTATTATTAAATGTTTCGGTGGTTACAAACACAATTCCAAATACAGGCATTTCTCTGCCATTTTTTAGTTACGGTGGATCATCTTTGATTATGTTGTTGTTTGAAATGGGTATAATGTTATCAATATCAAGAAATTCAGTGCTCGTAAAATAGGAGATCGTATGCGAATTTTAATGTGTGGTGGTGGAACAGAAGGACATATTGCCCCTTCTTTAGCATTAGCAGAAAAGATGGAAAAAACAGGAGATGACTTTCTGTTTGTGGGAAGAAAACACGGAGAAGAAAACAAAAAAATACTCAAAGCAAAATACCCGTATCTACCAATAGATATCCATAATCTTTCCACTTATGCCTGGTATGAAAAATATAAATTTCTCATCTCGCTGAAAAATGCAATAGAGGAAAGCAAAAATATTATTGAAAGTTTTAAACCAGATGCCGTTTTTGCAACAGGAGGTTATGTTTCCATCGCTCCAGTTATCGTTGCGCACAAGAAAAGAATACCTATCTTTCTGCACGAATCCAACGCTATAGCAGGAAGCGCAACAAAAATTCTATTGAAATACGCCGATACACTATTTTTAGGAATGCCAAACTGCGAGGGCAATTTCAAAAAAGCAAAGAAAATTAAATATGTTGGCACCCCTGTAAGAGAAGCGTTTTATAAGCAAAACAAAGCAGGAGCAAGAAAGAGAATTGGACTTAAAAATGAATTTATGATTTTTTCATTTGGTGGAAGTCTTGGCGCCTCAAAACTAAATCAAGCTTGTTTAGATGTAATGAAGGAGTATTGCGAGAAAAACGGGATCGTTCACATACACGTCACGGGAAAGAAATACTTTGAAGAAGCAAAGGAAAAATACCATAATTTCGTTATTTCTGATGGTTATTGTAAGGCAGTTCCATTTATTGATAATATTGTTGACTATCTCTTGAGTGCAGATGTCGTTATTTCAAGATCAGGCGCTGCAACAATTTCCGAACTTCTTGCGACAGGTTCTTATCCCGTATTAGTCCCCTCGCCAAATGTGAAAAACAACCATCAATTTTTTAACGCAAAAGCCATCACATCTCTTGCCAAAACACCTCTGATAGAAGAAAGCGACCATCTATGCGAAGATTTAATTTACGAAATTGAATATGCAAGAAATCATCCTCTTGTTTGCACTCAAAAAAGACAGGTGCTTAAATCTATTTCTACCCCTGATTGTGTATCAAACATTTTGGAACATTTAAGGAAAACAACGGGTAATATGTAAAACCTTGTTTACAATTCTGCCATTTTTTATCTCCAGCATTTAATATATTTTTGTTAAATTTATTTTAAATATATTGAAAATAAATATTATACATTGTATAATTATTTTAAAATATTTAAAATAACCAACAAAAGGAGAATAAAATGGAATTTGATTTTGAACAAACTTTTGATAGTGGTGTAAATATTAAAGTCATTGGCGTCGGTGGAGGCGGAAACAATGCTGTCAACCGAATGATTTCTACAAATATACGTGGTGTTGAATTTATCGCAGTAAACACCGATAACCAGATATTAAATCACTCCAGCGCAGCAAGACGTCTTGTAATTGGAGAAAAAATTACGCGTGGCAAAGGCGCTGGCGCCGATCCTGAAATCGGAAAACGTAGTGCTGAAGAATCTATTGAAAACATTCGTGCCATCCTTGAAGGTGCTGATATGATTTTTGTCACCACTGGTATGGGTGGTGGAACTGGTACGGGTGCTGCTCCTATTATTGCAAAATGCGCCAAAGAGCTTGGTATTTTAACCGTCGGAATTGTTACAAAGCCCTTTTCCTTTGAGGGAAAGCGCAGAATGGCGCAGGCGGAAAAAGGCATTGAGGAGCTCTCTAAATATGTTGACTCTTTGATCGTAATTCCCAATGAGCGCTTAAAGCAAATTGAAGACAATCATATCACATTTGCCAATGCATTTGAAATTGCAGATGACGTTCTGCGTCGTGGAGTACAATCCATTTCTGACCTCATCAATGTTCCCGGCTTAATCAATCTCGACTTCGCAGATGTAACGACAATTATGAGAAACGCTGGTTACGCGCATATCGGTGTCGGCGCCGCAAAGGGTCCTGACAAGGCTACGCTTGCTGCTACTGCAGCAATCTCCTCGCCTCTGCTCGAAACCAATATTTCTGGCGCACGAGGTGTTTTGATCAGCATTACTGCGTCTCAGGATGTCACGCTGGATGATGTGGATATTGCATCTACAATGATCTCTGGAGAGTCCCATCCGGATGCAAACATCATTTGGGGAACCACCCTTGACCCTACGCTTGAGGACGAAATGCGAATTACAATTATTGCCACAGGCTTCGATCAGACACCAGCAGATGGCATCCCCAAAGAGCCGATAAGAAGACCAATTCAGGATAGAGCAACGTTCGCTGTTTCTTCGCAGCAAGAGGCTATTGAACAAACAATCCATACTCCTGCGGTTGTTCATCAATTTGAAGAAATACGATCGGATATCCCTGCGCAGGTACAACAAGCTTCCACCGTAGAAACAACTACGCAAGTTGGTTCGGTTGCAGGTAATTCTGAGGAAGTTCAAACTCCACAAACTACAATTCCAACCCCAGAAAGAACTGCTCAGGAATATGAAGAATTTGATACGTTATTTACGTTCATCAAGAAAACAAAACGAAACTCCTAATCGCTATTACATCCCTTCATAAAATATCCCACAATGTGGATTCTTTCATCTTTCCACATTGTGGGATATTATTTTGGGGGTTTTTATCAAGTTTTTTGTATTTTTTCTATTGTTTCAGATAATTATTTTTAAAAAATATCGGAAAAATATACTTTTTGATTTTGTGTTTCCCACATTTTAAAAATTACTTCTTATCGTATTCCACAACATTCCACACAAGTTTAGGGGTAAAACGAAATTATGTATTTTAAAAAATCCGTCTTGTTTTTTTCTCACAAGACGGATTTTTATTTGTTGTTTATTTTTGAAAAACTCATTGAAGCAGAATCATAATAAGTGATGATACCGCCGCCAGCGCCATAATGCCCGCCAAAGACAATGCTACAATTTTTACGACAAGCGTATTCTTTTTCATTTCTTCTCTCCTCTATTTATGATGGATTATTTTTCTTATTTTGATAATACTTTGAAAGCTGTGCAGTAATGTTCTTTTCATTAGAATACATCTTCACAGGTAAAAATGTATTGATTCTGGAAAGCCCCTTTGCTACACAATCCATTGGCGCCTTTGCAAGCGTCGTCGGAATGTCTAAAACCTTTGCAATCATCTTGTCCAGACCATAGAGCATTGCTCCACCACCGGATAGTACAATTCCATTTTTAAATATTTCTGTCACATAGTCATATGGAATTTTCTTGACAACGTCTGCAATAGCAAACAGCAATGCGTGTAGTGGTTTTTCAAAAACACCAAGAATATCTTCGCTGACAAGCGTCATCCTAACCTTGTTTCCAGTTAACGAAAGGATTCCTTCAATATCTATAGACTCGGATTCCCTTCCCTCCCACACGGCGCCTATTCTTTCTTTAATTGCACGCGCAACAGACAGGGATACACTGACATCCCCGTGATCTTGTATGTACTGCTTAACAGCAATATCAAAATTTTCTCCACCGACTTCTGCTGTCTTTTTTAGGATCACCTTTCCCTCATTTAAAACAGAAATGTCTGTGTATTTCGCGCCTATGTTGACCGAGATGACAGACATTGTCGGAGCGTAACCTGCGCCAATCAAAGCAGCCACCGATCTCGTCACACCAAACACTTCGTGGACGCCAGCAGTTTTCACCATAGAAAACAAATCTTTTTCTTGTTTGGTTAAAAAATCAGAAGGAATACCAACAACGCAACGTATTTTATCCGCTGGCAAAATTGCTTTTATGGCGTTTTCTATAATTGCTTGCGTCATCTCCTGACTGTATAAGAGTCCATTTTTGAATGGACGAACTGGAATGCCTCCATCCACGCTTTGCTGCATTGCCTCATTTCCAAGAGAAAGAATGCGTCCAGTAATTTTATCCACGATGGCAACAGAAGGCTCACGATAAATACCAGCAGTCACATCTCCAAGAGTAATGTTAGCATATCCTAAATCAAGTCCTATCTTTGTAACCATTACGCACTCCTTTCTTATCATTTTTATAAATGCATACAACAAGGCATCTTAATACATTATATCACGAACAATGCAAGATTTCAAGTACATTTGGGAGAAATATAATAAATATTTTATTCTTTAAAATATTCTTTCAAGCGCTCGCACAATGTGGTATAACGCAATATCTCTTTTGTATTATCTACCATCCTGTATACTATTGTAGGATCTCCAACAAGAATTACCATTTTCTTTGCGCGTGTCACTGCTGTATAAATCAGATTTCTTGTGAGAAGCATTGGAGCGCAACGGTAAATCGGTATGATAACTACCGGGTATTCACTTCCTTGACTCTTATGGACCGTAATTGCATACGATAGATCGAGGTTTTTTAACTTCTCGAAAGGATAAAAAGCGAGGCGATCATCAAATCGAATACGAAGATATTTTTCTCCGAGATTGATTTCTTCAATCCGTCCAATATCCCCATTGAAGATTCCCTGACCTTCAATGCCGTTTTTCTCCCAACTTATTTCGTAATCGTTTACAATCTGCATCACGCGATCCCCTTCTCTAAAAAAAATGTTATGCGCCCCCTTTTCCTTCTTGAAGGGTGTTGGAGGATTCATTCTTTCCTGGAGAAGAGTATTTAGTTCTGCTACGCCTCCCCTTCCTTTTTTAGAAGGAGAAATCACTTGTATTTGCTCTGTTATGCTTTTGCCATATGTACGTGGTAGTCTTTCCAAAATGAGCGAGGTAACCGTTTCGGCAATTGTTCCCTCATCTTCCCTGCCAACAAAAAAGAAGTCGCGATCCACACGATTTAATACTGGATATTCGCCATTGTGAATCCTATGCGCATTTGTTACAATCAGGCTCTCTTGTGATTGTCGAAAAATATCTTTAAGAATTACCGTTTCCACACATCCAGATAAAATCAGGTCTGCTAAAACATTTCCAGCGCCAACGCTAGGCAACTGATGCGAATCTCCAATCAAAATCAACCGACCTGTTCGCGGCATTGCGCGAAGCAGTGCCTCCATTAAAAAGAGGTCCATCATAGATGCCTCATCTACGATAACAACATCTTCTTCAATGGGGTTTCTCTGATTTCGATTAAAATAGAAGTTATCATTCGATCGTTTCTCCATCTCAAGAAGTCGGTGCACTGTCTTAGCTTCACAATTTGTTGCCTCGCTCATTCGCTTAGCAGCACGACCGGTAGGGGCACACAAAACGACCTTTTGTCCTAAATCATCAAAAAGATGAAGCAGACCTTTAATGACGGTAGTTTTTCCTGTTCCAGGTCCACCTGTCATTATCATAATTCCATTTTCAACGGAACGCACAAGCGCAAGATGTTGCATAGGCGCATAATGAATGGATTCCGATAACTCTGTCCGTTCAATTAAAATTTCAACATCATCTTTTGCATAACGATAAATGTTATTGTTAAGTTTCTTTATTCTCTGACATATATAACTTTCAGCTCGAAAAACCTCTTCGCTCATAACGAATTCGTTGCTCTCGGTTTTATATGTAAACAATTTTTCTTCTTTGATTAAATTAGATAAGGCTGTTGATACGCACCCCTCATCCAGTGCTAAAAGTTCGCACGCCGATGATAGAAGCATTGTGAAGGGCAAGGCAGTGTGACCATAATTCTGCCCTTCTTTTAGCAAAACTGCTCTTATGCCACGAAAGATTCGTTCAGGATGATTATGTTCAATTCCGAGCGTTTTAGCAAGGTTATCCACTTGCTCAAACGGCAAAGCGAGTTCACCGTCGCACAGAATATACGGATTATCTTGTATAATTCCCACAGCTCCACTGCCAAAGCACTTATAGACACGTGTGATTTCTCCATTATCCATAAAACCTTGACAGAACATAAACACGCCACGAAAATCTGACATCTCATTGAATCTCTCACAAATTTCAGCCGACTTTTTTCTTGTAATTCCTGGAATATCAGCAAGCCATTCTGGATGACTTTTCATTACATCAAAAGTATTTGTTCCAAACTTGTTGACGATTTTCAGCGCGGTAACAGGACCAACACCCTTAATTGCTCCTGAAGAAAGATATGTGATGATATCTTCTTCATTTACAGGCAAGGACTTTTCACATTGTTCAATGTGAAATTGCTGTCCATATTCAGGGTGGTATTCATAATAACCACTCGCTTTCAGAATTTCCCCTTCTATTGGTAACGGAACAGCACCGGTGGCGCTAATGAGCTCGCCTTCAGCAATGACAAGGTCAAGAACGGAATAATCGTTGTCATCATTATAATACACAACATTTTCTATGACTCCCTCGATTGTAATTTTTGCTTGCGACATAACGCTCACCTCCTTTTTGAAAACAAATACATTTTAACATATTTCTTGATGCTTGGCAATAGTTAATAGGAAAAAAAGCGGAACGAAATTTCGTTCCGCTGATCTTTATTTTACAAACTCATCATAAATGGCGTTCACTGCAACAACATAGTCATTGGCATCTACGCCAACGATAATATTTAATTCGCAAGAACCTTGGTCAATCATTCGAATATTTACTCCGGCTTCTGCAAGAGCTGTAAAGATTCTGGCAGCAGTACCTTTCGCCTTTACCATGCCTCGACCTACAATAGCAATTAAGGCGAGATTTTCCTCTACGAAAATATTATCTGGATCTACAGCCTTACAAATTCCTGCCATAATATCGGCTCGTTTTTTTGTAAGCTCTTTCGTTGCAACAACAACCGTCATTGTGTCAATTCCTGACGGGAAATGCTCAAAGGAAACACCACACTCTTCAATCACCTGAAGCACACGTCTACCAAAACCAAGCTCTGCATTCATCATATCCTTTTCAATACGAATTGTAGAGAATCCAGTCTTGCCTGCGACACCGGTAATGATATCTGCGCTGACGTCGTCGGATTGGGGTACAATCATTGTTCCCTTATCCTCTGGTGCATTCGTATTGCGAATATTGATAGGAATTTTAGAATATCTTACAGGGAAAATAGCATCCTCGTGAAGAACGGTTGCCCCCATATAAGAAAGTTCTCTCAACTCCTTATATGTGATTTTCTCAATCACTTTAGGGTTGGGTATCGTGCGAGGGTCTGCCATCAAAAAGCCAGAAACATCCGTCCAGTTTTCATACAAAGTCGCGCTCGCAGCTCTTGCGATAATCGAGCCAGTGATATCCGAGCCTCCACGTGAAAAGGTTTTTATCGTTCCATTGGGCATCGAGCCATAAAATCCAGGAATAACTGCATATTCGTGACGAGATAAAATTTCTTTTGCTACATCATTTGTTTTTTCAGCGTCAAAGGAACCATCCTCACGGAAGAAAATCATCTTCTTCGCATCAACAAAATCAAAGCCAAGATATTTTGCCAAAATCATAGCCGAAAGATATTCCCCACGTGATGCGATATAATCTCTTCCTGAGTTATGCAAAAGCGAAAGACGTATTTTTTGAAAAACCTCAGTCAAATCAAGCTCGATTTCAAGTTCACGAATAATATCATTATAGCGCTCACAGATTTCTCCGAACACATCATCAATGCTTTCCTCGTCGAAAGCAAGTTCATAACATTTATACAGAAGGTCTGTTACCTTAATATCACCACTCATTCTCTTTCCAGGAGCAGATGCTACAACATAACGACGTTCCGGATCACTTTTGATAATTTCAGCAACCTGACGAAAATGTGTCGCATCAGCGAGTGACGTTCCACCAAATTTTAATACTTTAAGTCCCACAATTAAAAACCTCGTTTATTTGGATATTTAATATTATATGAAAAAAGCGAGAATTTGTCAAGTATTTTTATGTCATTCAATAGCGAAAAAGACAATAAAAAAAAGAACCACCGAAAAATCGGTGGTTCTGACATTATTTAAGACAAATTTCACGAAGAGAATCAGCAATATCGCATTCTTCCCATTTTACACCAAGATCTTCTCTACCCATATGTCCGTAGGCAGCAAGCTGCTTGTAAATTGGACGACGAAGGTCGAAGCGTTCAATAATGGCAGCAGGACGAAGATCGACAAGCTGACATACTGCATCAGAAATAACGCTATCTGCGACAACGCCTGTGCCAAAGGTCGATACCATTACAGAAACCGGACGAGCTACACCAATCGCATATGCAAGCTGAACCTCGCACTTTTTCGCAAGTCCCGCCTTAACAACATTCTTAGCAATGTAACGCGCAGCGTAACAAGCACTACGGTCTACCTTTGTCGGATCTTTACCAGAGAAGGCGCCACCACCATGACGAGAATAACCACCGTAGGTATCAACAATAATTTTTCTACCAGTCAAGCCAGTGTCACCAGCAGGACCACCAATTACAAAACGACCTGTAGGATTGACATAGATTTTAGTTTCACCAGAAAGAAGTTTTGAGGGGATGACAGGAAGAATTACCTGATCAATGATATCCTTGCGAATGGTCGCACTGTCAATTTCAGCACTGTGCTGCGAAGAAACAACCACTGTATCTACACGAACAGGCTCACCGTCGACATATTCTACCGTTACCTGTGTTTTACCATCAGGACGAAGGTAAGAGAGTTTTCCACTCTTGCGAACTTCCGTCAAACGAAGCGCAAGTTTATGCGCCAAAGAAATAGGCAAAGGCATAAGCTCAGGAGTTTCATCACAAGCATAACCAAACATAATACCCTGGTCACCTGCGCCAATGTCATAAGCGTCCGTGATTACGCCTTCCTTCGCCTCGTGGCATTTATCAACGCCAAGCGCGATATCAGGGCTCTGTTGATGAAGGGAG
The DNA here is from genome assembly GCA_045612385.1 of Eubacteriales bacterium. GTDB lineage: Bacteria > Bacillota > Clostridia > Oscillospirales > CAG-272 > UBA1740. Next base: position 29,770 of record JAZKYZ010000030.1, read on the forward strand.
CTAAGAACTGCGCAGGTCGTGCAGTCAAAGCCATATTTCGCGCGATCATAGCCAATTTCACCAACAACGGAGCGTACGATCTCCTGAATATCTACTGTAGCCTTCGTAGTAACCTCACCCATAACGGTAATAATACCCGTCGTAGCAAAGGTCTCGCAAGCAACACGGCTCATAGGGTCCTGTCTAAGCATTTCGTCGAGAATAGCGTCCGAGATTTTGTCACAGATTTTATCAGGATGTCCTTCAGTGACAGACTCGGATGTAAAAAGAAATCTTTCCATATTCAATCCTTTCGTATTGAGTGGTCAAAACAAAGAAAAAGCCCCGTGACGCAAGGTCCCGAGGAGTGTATCATTACTCATCTACAGGATTTAACACCTTGCAATACTTGTAGGTTGTCGGGCTTCATAGGGCCAGTCCCTCCGCCACTCTTGATAAGTATATTTAATTTGCGTTAGGTATTATAGCATACTTTTTTAAAAAAATCAAGTAGTTTGTCGAAATTTCCAAAAAGAAAAATTTGGAAAAAGTTTTAAAAATTCACTTTAACAAGATAATTTTGCACGAATATGGGTTAACTCTTACTATTTATCGAACATTATACCAAATAAAAAAAACACTTGCCAAAAATTTTAGCAAGTGTTTTTTGTTTAAAGAATAATATGTTTCGGCATACCGTTTTCATATGTCGGGGACACTTCTCCTTGTATCAAAGGAAGAAGATATTTCAGTCCTTCAACGGTAATATAATTTCCTTCGTCATTTATGTATGAAAGAGGAACCGTACGGACAGCATTTGCGATATTTTTAATCTCTTCTGTCGACACCTCGATAGAATATGGTTCATCCCCCTGACGGACGAATGTCATCATAATCGCCGTATTGCCTTCTATGGCTGAAGAAACTGCGCATTGACCTATGGCAAGGGATTCATCTATATCCGTTTTAGAAGCAACGTGCGCAGCGCAACGCTGAGGAAGGCTCAATTCTATGGAACGTACCTTACATCCGATATTCTCCTTTACCAGATCTTCAAGCACTTTTCCTGCACCAGCGAGATATTTGTGACCGAAAACATCTACTGCGCCAGATTGCGTTCCTTCACCAACATATCTTCCGTCGGCAAAACGCGCGCCTTCAGAAACGCAGACTAAAATAGCATTCTTTCTTTCCTGAAGTTTTTTAACATCAGCGATAAACTGTTCGCTGGAAAAAGGAACTTCTGGTAAATATACTAAATCTGGTCCAACTCCACCAGAAAGGAACGGAAGCGCCGAAGATGCAGTTAACCACCCTGCATCACGTCCCATAATTTCAACTATGGTAACGGCTTTTACGGTATAGACAGAAATGTCACGTAAAATTTCTTTTGTGGTTGTGGCTACAAATTTTGCCGCAGAGCCAAAACCTGGCGTATGATCGGTTGCCATCAAATCGTTATCTACTGTTTTTGGCACACCGACCACTCGAATATCGTAATCACAAACCTTGGCATATTCAGAAAGTTTATATACCGTATCCATAGAGTCGTTTCCACCGATATAAAAGAAATATCGAATGTTATATTTTTTGAAAACATTAAAAAGACGTTCGTAAGTTTCTCTATCCTCTTGATACGGCTTCAATTTCTTTCTGCAAGAGCCCAGCGAAGCCGCCGGTGTCAAGGCAAGATCAAAAAGGTCTTGTTCTTTTTCTTCAAAACGAGCAGTTAAATCAACAAAATTTTCATTGAAACAACCTTCAATGCCATAACGCATACCATAAAGTGTATCAATTACACCTTCCTGCTTTGCTTTGATAGCGCCACGAATAACACCAGCTAAGGTAGCATTGATGGCAGATGTAGGACCTCCGGACTGTCCCACTACAGCATTTCCATATAAAATACTCATTTTCTTCTCCTTATAAAAGTTCTCTTTCACTGAAGGTATATGCGCTTTGACAAAAACGACAAACTGCCTCAAGCTCACGTGGTTTTCCCTCTGTCTCTTGCTCGTCCAACATTGATATGATATCTTCCTTGCGAAGAGAGCGAATTTTCTTGAGCATTCTCTCGCGGGAACAGTCGCAGGTGTATTCCACCTCAATCGTATCAAACAAATCGTAAGGAACCTCGCGCAAAGCAACGGCAAGAACTTCTTCATTCGACATACCCGATTCAAACAAACGAGAAATGTTCGTCAATTCTTTTGCATTCCTTTCAATGAGATCGACCGTTTTTTCGTCAGGAAAGGGCAAAAGCTGAATTAAAATACCACCGGCAGCAAGACAAGTATAATCCTTGTCCACCAAAACGCCAAGTGATAAAAGCGTAGGAACCTGTTCACTGGTAGCAAAATAGGATGCAATATCCTCTGCTATCTCACCAGTGATAATTTCCGACATACCACTTTGCATCTCACCTTTCACCATACGAACAAAGGATAGTGTTCCGGATCCTACTGCCGCGCCAACGTCAAGTTTTCCGTTGGGTTTTCTGGGTGGATCTGCAAGTGGATTTTCGATATAACTCTTCACGCAACCGTAATAATCGGATACAGCAATCATTCTACCAATCTCACCGTCACCATCAAAGGTAACTGTTAAAGAGTCTGTCGGCTCCGGTAACATTGTGCCTATCATAGATGTCGCAGTAATCAATCGTCCAAGCGCAGCACAGGAGGTGGGAGCACAATGATGAACACGAAGCATCTCGTTCACCATTTCACGAGAGTTAATTACCAGCACTCTCGCCGAGCCATCTCTTGTCATTCCACGTAAAATTGTTGATGTTTTCTTATCGTTCATATCTACTCCTTATTTTTTACATCTCGCTACAAAATAGATTCGATCATCCGAATCATATGCATTGGTTTCTTCAAAATCGGAATATGCGCCAATGCACTCAAATCCTGTTTCTGCCAGATATTTTCTAATTGTTTTTAAAGAATATGCCCGTTCTGTTTGCACCTCTTCGCGACGAACATACCTACCGTCCTCCTCTTGCTCAAAGAGGGTAATATAAAAATCACACAGGCCACTTCTTGCACGATAATCGTTTTCCCATATGAGGAATTTTCCCTCACTCTCGTAGGTGTAAACTTCGTTTGCATAAACTCTTTCAAACTTCCCCTTACCATTGATATCAAAGATAAAAAGTCCATCTGGATTAAGATAATTATGGATAAGCGAGAAGATTGTTTTTAATTCTTTCGTGGAGATAATGTGATTTATCGTATCAAGGCAGCAAACACATACATCCACCGTTCCATACAATTCAAATTCACTCATATCTTGACAAAGCCATAGTACCGAATGCGGAGCCTTAGCAACGCTTTCTTCCCTTCTTGCAATATCAAGCATTTCGGGAGAATAGTCGACGCCCGTCATATCGTATCCACGTTTTGCCAACGTCAGAGTCATTTTTCCTGTTCCACAACCAAGATCTAAAATTAGTTCTGGTTTTTCTTTGAGATGTTTTTCAAACTGTTGTTCAAAAAAATCTGCCCATAATTCATAATCAAGCGATTCGTTTTCGATATTGTAAATCGGGGCAATTAAATCATAAATCATAATTAAACTCCATACATTTGCAAAATTTCATCTGCAAAAAGTCTGTCTCTTGCAAAGGCGCGACGAAGAAGCTCGGGGGGAATATAATCGTCAAATTTATCAAAAACAGGACACTCATCACTTTCAAGAAGTTGTTCTGTTGCTAACCCTTCCCTCTCCAAAATCTGTTTTATTTGCTCTTCCAGATGTATCGCGGCATTTTCTTTGGATTTAAAGGTAATATAATTACAACCTTCGCTTTGAATATCAAAGATTCCAAGCTGACTTGCATATTTCTTCAAGAAACGTCGCATTGTCCGAAAGGAACGTGTACCAAGCCAAGGAAACATCACATAACTTTGTCCTCCAAGTGAAATGACACGATTTTTGTCCATTTTTGTGTTTTCGGCAAGATGACGAGCGTCTTCAAGACGTGCTCTTGCATTTTCAGAGAGGAAGGGATATTCTTTCCCATTGAAGAGTACCTCTCTCATTGCAAGAAGTACCTTCGTATGAATTTCTCCTGCATCTCCAGGCCAAGAAATCTCCATTTTTCCATCCACTTGTATTACAAAAATCAATCGTGATGGCAAATCAATTTCCGTCACTTCCCAAACTCGACCAGCCAAAGCAAAACGATCTCCAACAGGGGGTGGTGTGGTAATAGTTCCAATCTCTTCGCTACCACATCTCACCGTGTAATCTTCCGAATCCTTGAAAACAGCGTAGAATTTAAAATTATTCAGGAGCCTTTCTCCTGTCAAACCCACGATAAGTCCACGCCCTTCTGTCATTTCAAGGTACTCTTGATTCACCATAGAAACCAAAAGTTCTTTATAATCTTCCTTGGAAAGTTTCAAAAACGGTGGCAAAGACAAAATTCGTTCTGCGAGCGCCTTTGGTGATAATTCTCCACTGGATGCAAGAATGCTTAATGTTTGATGAAATGCCAAACTTAATGGCATTTGTTTGATTCTGGGAGGCTCGATAAAACGCTCTACTGCATATAAATCGACAATAGCAATCGCCCGAAGCATATCCCAAGGTATCATTTTAGGAAGTGGCGCATTCGGCAAGGGCGTTTCTTCACGAATTACCATTACCATTTCAGGAGGGTTACCTCTACGTCCACTGCGCCCAAGTCTTTGCAAAAAGCCACTAACCGTCGTTGCTGCACCAACCTGTGCAACCCTTTCCAGCTTGCCAATATCAATTCCTAATTCAAGCGTTACAGTAGCACACGTAACGGCGCGAACTTGTGTGTCATCCTTCATTTTAACTTCAGCATCTTCTCTGATAGATGCTGACAAATTTCCGTGATGAATAAGGAAAATATCGTCCTCTTTTCGTTTTCTCGCAATTTGTCTTAAGGTGGCAGTAACATACTCCGTTTCCTCGCGAGAATTAGAGAATACAAGCGCTTTTTTCCCTGCCACTGCATCATAAAGGAATTCATAACCTGGATCGAGCGCTGCACGTCCACCACGTTCGTTACCTGACGTAGCTATTTCCGATTGTATTTCATTCGGATTTTCAATATAAAAATGCTCAAGACCAAGCATCCATCTGAGTGGAACTCTTCCAAAAACAGGAGCCTGTGTACTGCGTTGTGTCCCCATACCGAGCCACTCCGCAGCTAAAGAAACGTCGCCTATCGTAGCGCTTAGTCCAATGCGTCGAGGGTGATGTCCGATTTTAGATGCCAAGCGAGAAAGCAAACATATGACCTGACTTCCACGATCCTGTCCAATCATTGCGTGTATTTCATCAATCACTACAAATTTTAGCCCAGAAAAAAGCCTCACAATATCGTTGGAACGATTCATCATCATAGATTCAAGTGATTCTGGTGTGATTTGCAAAATCCCCTCAGGCTTTTTAAGGATTTTGTTTTTGTGTCCTGCCCCTACATCTCCATGCCAGTGCGTCAACACTACACCTGAAGATTCAAGGACTTCTTCCATACGAACGAACTGGTCGTTTATGAGAGATTTTAAGGGAGCAATATACAAAACTGAAATAGAATCAATGACGGGTTCGTCATTAAGCTTTGCAAGTATGGGAAAAAAAGCCGCTTCTGTTTTACCGGATGCCGTAGAGGAAGAAAGCAACAAATTATCATCTGTTTCCAAAATGACCTTTGCTGATTCCAATTGAATTTCACGAAGAGAGGACCATCCGTGCGAATAAATATATTCCTGAATGTAAGGGGGAAATCGCATAAATATTCTATCTGCCTCTGTCATATGGTCTCTCCTTTCTTGAAAAATTAAAGTTCAATATCAAACACGCTAATTTTTCTCGGTTCTTGTGATCTTTGTGTTGAGGAAAAATCGTCATCTTCCTTTTCTTCCTGCTGTCCAAATGTCAACTGTTTAACGATATTTTCAAAAGATGCCTTTGGATTATCTCGTAAAATATTGAGCAAGGTAAGAAAATCTCTTATGATTTCGCGAGGTGTTACCAACTCGTGTGCGCCAGCACGTGAAAGCGCAGTTTGAATAAAAGCAAGCACTTGCTCATCCGTGAGAAGTGGAGTTTCTCTCCCCTCTCTTTGCGCATAAAGCTTATTCAAGCGATTCACCAAGGCGAGCAATTCGTTGTCAGAGAGTCTGCGCAAACGAATGACAGGGGAAGAAAGATTTTGATATCCAGCTATTGCATAGCGTGAATCTGCGAGTCTGCTCTTTAGCGCATCATAACTAAACAAACCACGCCGAGTATCTTCAAGGAATTGTGGCGTTCCACCAAAGATTACCCCAAGATGCTTGGCTTTTCCTTGCAACGTATCGTTAAATATAGATAGAATTTTCTCGTAGTTTGCCTCGCGCGAAATGCGATTCGGAATTTTATACAAATTGACACATTCATCAATATAAAGTATCAATCCGCAATAACCAAATTCTACGCAAAGAGTTGCAAATAATTTAATAAAGTTATACCAGTTATCGTCATTGATGACCGTGCTGACAGAAAAACCAAGCGTTGCCTTAGCTTCTGTTTTGGTCACAAACTCACCACGAAGCCAACGAAGACACGCCGATTTCATTTCTACATTATCCTCAATCGAAGCCAAATAGTAGTGAGATAAAACTTGCGCAAAGTCAAACCCACCAACATCTCCTTCAAAACGAGATACCATTTTATAAATATTCTTTTGAAGCTCAAGGTTAAAATCAGGAGCATCCGGAAGGATGCCCTTCTCGGTTAATTCATTCTTCAGTCTAACAAAATGACGCGACAAAACGCTTGGAAGAGCTCCACCATCAGGAGATGTCTTTGACGCAAGATTGGTCATCAATTCACGATAGGTCGCAACACCTGCGCCGTTTGCGCCACACAAACGCCGTTCAGGGGTAAGATCAGCATCTGCGCAAAGAAAATTCCGTTCCAAAGCGTAGCCTCGCAATAGTTGTATTAAAAAACTTTTGCCAGAACCATATCTACCAATCAAAAAACGACACGCTGCGCCACCTTCAGCTACATCATCGAAATTATCAAGCAAGGACATAATTTCATCTTTACGCCCTATTGCAATATATGGAGCCCCTATACGAGGCACAACACCCGCAGAAAGAGCCGACAACAAAGTATTCAGAATGCGTTTTGGCACTTTGTTTTCGGTTATTTGGTTAGCCATTCTTCTATATCCTCTCTGTAATCTTCAACAATTATATAACTTTCGCCATCATACTCCAGAACGCCATCTCCAATATGCTCCAAAAAGCACTCATTGATTTTCTGAACATAGTAATCCATTGGAACCTTGTTTTTCAGGCAAAACGCTCTTATCTCTTCATTTTCCCCATTGAGGAGCATTTTTAAAACAAACTGTAAATCATCCGTTTTTTCTGTTGCTGTACTTTCTTCCTCACTTGGTGCTATACAAAAAGAGGGAGATATAACAGTTTCACTCAACGAAGGTTTCAAAACATCTTCCTCTGTTTTTTCAAACTCACTCACCAGACGAAAAGTGGTTTCCCAAGACGCCTCTTCAATCAGAGTTGCGCCCAAAGTAGAAAGTTCTTCTTGTGGAGCATCATAATGTCTTTCGTATTCAGGAACTAAATCTGCCTTGCTTTTTTGTTCAGTTTTTTTGAAAAGAGAGTCGAAATACAGGTCTGCGTACTGAGTGTATTCTTTTGGCAAATCCTTTATAGAGAGTCGCGATTTCACTCCAAGTTGCTTTCGCAATTTATTCTCAACATAACGAACAAGATTTCCTATTTTTTCTCGCAAAGGCTTTATCTGCTCCAAAGAATGATATTCAATTTCAAGTCGGCACTTCACACTATGTGTACATAAAGAATTCACAAATGCATCTCTTGATAGGATTTGCGTGGGCAGCCTTCTGATTTCTTCCATTTCTTTGTCAAGAACAGAAGAAAGAACAAAACTTAAAGCACCCTCCATATGTGCGCGATAAACCTTCGCGCTCTCTCCTGTGGCATATCTACCACTGCGCCAATCATAATCCGATAGCACCGATACAAGTGACAATACGCCATTTAAGCACGCTGTACGAATGTCGGATAAATAAAATTCACGAAGTGTACAATTTTTCAATATATCGAAAATAAAATCCGAAATCAGCGCGGTGGGAGAAGGCAACTTCCATACCAGACAATAATCCTCAATCCAGAGAGAAAAATGCTTGTCTATACGAGGAAAATCCTTTCGATATGCACGCCATAGATCGCATAGCAGCCGAATTCCCTTTTCGGGAGAAATCTTTTCGGGAAGATTAAAAATCTCGTAAACATACAGATATAGATAGGAATAGTCTGCGCGAATATAGTTCCCTTTTCGTATTTCTTCTCTTAGATAAAAATAATACGACTTTTGTTGTGCATTCATCTGCGTATATTGTGGCATATAAGAATAAAAAGGAACAAAATCACATTTTGATGCTGGAACATCATAATAAAGCAATGCACTTTTCCGAAAACCATCATAGAAGTCATAACGATCGTTAAAATGACGAATGGTAACTCGGCGAATCAAAGGCATATCAGAAGGCTCATACACATCTTCGGTAAACGAACGACTATCCCCAAAGCAAGTTAATGGCGTGGGAGTAGTTTCGCTGTTGGTGCCATCAGAGGATACAGAATCTTCCACCAATACGGTGGAGGGTTTAGAGGAAAAAGGGGGTATTGGCGCTTCGTTTTTCTTTTTTACGTGTGGTGCTAAATCCCAAAAATCATCCAAATCGTAAATTTGATCTGCCATACTCACCCCTCCTTCTTTCGTCTTCTTAATACATTATTTTATCATATTTATCGTACAATGTCAACTGATTTTTAAAAATATATAAAATAAAAGGAGAGCCTATAATTTGCTCCCCTTTTCTATATTTGCAGTTATTCTCTTGATGTCGCATAAAAAGCTCGGTAACCAGCTGCGAGCAACGCGTCTTTTGCTTGAATAGCGTAAGCCATACTTTCAAAAACAGCATAAATAGCCGGACCACTTCCACTCATCAAAACGCCAAGTGGAGAAAACGACAAAAGCGTTTTCTTAATCGCTTGAGCGCCTTTACATAACGGTAGAACGGCATCCTCAAAGATATTGTATAACAGTAGTTTTTCTTTCGTGGTCGGATAAAAAACATAGTTTAAAAGTTTAGGCAAGACGTTGTCACACCCATATGGTACTGAACCATCAAAATTGGAATATTTTATATCCAAAGCCTCATATGCTTTCGGTGTGGAAATAAATTCATTTGCAATAGCAATGACAAAATGAAATGTTTTGGGAACAACAATGGGTGTCATTATTTCTCCACGTCCCGAGCAATATGCTGTTTTCATATTCAGACAAAACGGAACATCACTACCAAGTGTTTGTGCTAAAGAAAGTAAAGTTGAAGGACTTAATGCTCGTTTATATAAACGATTCATAGCGCGCAAAGCTGCTGCTGCATCTGCCGATCCACCACCAAGTCCTGCGCCGACAGGAATATTCTTTTTCAGGTGAATCTCTATCGCTCCATTCACACCAAGGTGTGTCATATAAAGCTCCACAGCGCGATATGCCAAATTTTTGTTGTCAACAGGAACGTGAACCGCCCCTTCCACAAACATTTTGATGCTTGTTGTTTTGGAGGGGCGCAAATAAATCGTTAATTCATCACAAAGCGATATATGGTGCATTACTGTATGTAGATTGTGAAAACCATCCTCGCGTCTTGAACTTACATCTAAAAATAAATTGATTTTGGCATATGCCACTTCTTTCACTGTATTCATATGTCATCTCCTTTTTCCTTATTATACAGCATATCAAAACAGATTGCAAGTGTAAAGTTTTTAATATATGCAATAAATAATGAAAAAAATTTAGAAAAACACTTGACAAATACATTTCTTTCTGCTATACTTGTAAAGTAATTTGCTTTACACCACATTCGAGGAGGCTTTTATGTTTGAAAAAGATATGAAAAAAGCGTATCTCCTTGATTTTTACGGCGAAGCCTTAGATGAGCATACACGCTCAATTATGCGCGCCTACTACGAGGATGATCTTTCTCTATCAGAAATTGCAGAGGGGGAAGGAATTTCCAGACAAGGTGTTCGTCACATTATCAAAAAGGGCGAAGAAGAGTTGTTGCGTTTGGAAACCTCTCTCGGTCTTTGCGAGCATCACGCAGATCTTCAAGAAGTCGCTACTTCTCTGTCTCGCTTGATAGATGCTCTTTCGGAAGATGGCTCACCTAAAGCAAATGAATGGATTGCTATACTTAATGGCGCAGTCCAAACGATTCTGAACAAAGGAGTTTAATATGTTCGGTGGTCTTACAGAAAAACTGGCAAATGCATTCAAAAGATTCCGTAACAGGGGAAAACTCACAGAAGCAGATGTCAAAGAAGGAATGAGAGAAGTCAAACTTGCACTTCTTGAAGCTGATGTAAACTTTAAAGTTGTCAAAGACTTTATCAAAACAGTAACCGAGAGAGCTATCGGCTCGGATGTACTTGAAAGCCTGATGCCTTGGCAACAGGTAATCAAAATTGTAAATGAAGAACTCATTAAATTGATGGGTCCGGAAACAGCAAAGCTGGAAATCAATTCCAAACCACCTACAGTAATTATGATGGTCGGCCTTCAAGGTGCTGGTAAAACAACGCATACGGGAAAAATTGCATCCCTGATGAAGTCAAAGGGAAAAAATCCCTTACTCGTTGCGTGTGATATCTACCGTCCCGCCGCAGTTGATCAGTTGAAAATCGTAGGTGAATCTATCGGCATTCCTGTTTTTTCTATGGGAACGAAGGTTTCCCCTGTGGAAATTGCAAAAGCAGCGATTCTCCACGCTAATAAGAACGGATTTGATATGGTGTTCATTGACACGGCAGGACGTCTGCATATCGACGAAGCTTTGATGGATGAGTTGGTAAATATCAAAAAGGCAACGGAACCAACAGAAATCCTTCTCACTGTAGATGCTATGACAGGTCAAGATGCGGTTAATGTCGCAAAAACCTTTAACGAAATGCTCGACATCACAGGCGTTGTCCTGACGAAAATGGACGGTGACACACGAGGTGGCGCAGCGCTCTCCGTTAAATACATCACTGGTAAACCGATCAAATTTATCGGTACTGGCGAAAAAATGGATGCGATCGAATTGTTCCATCCCGATCGTATGGCCTCAAGGATTCTTGGAATGGGAGATGTACTCTCCCTGATCGAGCGAGCTGAAGCAACGATTGATGAAAAAAATGCGCGCGAAATGGAAAAGAAATTCCGTGAGCAGACGTTCACGCTTGATGACTTTTTGGCGCAAATGCATCAAATCAAAAAGATGGGCAATCTCGAACAATTACTTGGAATGATTCCGGGAATGAAAGCAGGCGCGCTCAAAGAAGCACAATTTGACGAAAAGCAAATGGGCAGAATTGAAGCGATTATCCTTTCTATGACAAAAGCAGAAAGAGAACGCCCCGACATCATCAATGGTTCTCGCAGAAAACGTATCGCAAAAGGTTCCGGTACGACAGTTGAGGACGTTAATAAACTTCTCAAACAATTTGATCAAATGAAGAAAACAATGAAACAGTTTGCCTCTATGAAGGGGCGCCGTGGATTTGGTGGAATGAAACTTCCCTTTTAAAAACCAATAAAAAAACATATAATATTTTGGAGGAAAATCAAAATGGCAGTAAAAATCAGACTTAGAAGAATGGGCGCAAAGAAGGCTCCCTTCTACCGTGTAATCGTAGCAGACGAAAGATCTCCCCGTGATGGCAGATTTATCGAAGAAATCGGTTACTATAATCCTCTCACCAGCCCTGCTGAAATCAAAATTGATAGCGAAAAGGCTAAGAGATGGATTGCAAATGGCGCGCAGCCTACTGAAACTGTTAGAACACTTCTCAAGAAAAGCGAAATTATCTAATTTTGCTTGAATATTGAAAGGATGGTTCTTGAACCAAAGGTGTAATAATGGATCTTAAGCAAACGCTTATTGATATCGCACGCGCAATCGTAGATACTCCCGACAGTGTTACTGTCGAAGAAACGGTCAACGGTGATGATGTCACTCTTGTTCTTTCCGTAGCAGATGATGACACCGGAATGGTTATTGGACGTCACGGAAAAATCGCGAAAGCGATCCGTCAGATTATGAAGGTTGCTGCAATTAAATGCAAAAAACACGTAACTGTCGAAATTAAATAAAGCCAACCTCGGGGTATTTATGCTCCGAGGTTTGTTTTTGTCAGTTTCCAACAAAAATAGAGTTATAAATTTAATCAAAATAAATAAAGATTTTCTCAATTTTGAAACAAAAAATAAGGGATAAATTTTATGGAAAAATATATTTTAGCACTTGACCAAGGCACTACAAGTTCTCGCGCTATTCTTTTCTCCACACAAGGAAATGCTGTCAGTATGGTCTCGCGTGAATTTGCTCAAATTTTCCCGAATGAAGGTTGGGTGGAACACGATCCAATGACCATTTGGTCTACCCAAATTGCTGTTGCGACTGAAGCCGTTTTGAAGGTAGGTGCTTCGTGGGAAGATGTTGCTACCATAGGCATCACAAACCAACGCGAAACGGTAATTGTCTGGAACAAAAAAACAGGACTTCCTATTTATAATGCCATCGTTTGGCAATGTAGAAGAACTGCACAATATTGCGATTTGTTGATTGAAAAAGGGTACAAGGAGATTATCAGAGAAAAAACAGGTCTTTTGATTGACCCATATTTTTCAGCAAGCAAAATTAAGTGGATTCTTGATAACGTTCCTGATGCAAGAAAAATGGCAGAAAACGGAGACTTGGCATTTGGTACGGTAGATTCCTGGCTCATTTACAATTTAACGGGTGGAAAAGTACACGCGACCGATTATTCCAACGCCTCTCGTACGATGCTTTTTAATATCAATACTCTCACGTGGGACACGGAATTGTGTCAGTTGTTCGACATTCCTATGTCTATGTTACCCGAAGTACATCCATCTTCCTATCTTTTTGGATACACCGATAGTACCTTGCTCGGCACCTCCCTTCCCATCAGTGGTGTTGCGGGTGACCAACAAGCAGCACTTTTTGGACAATGTTGTTACGAAAAAGGGGAAATCAAAAACACCTATGGAACAGGCGCTTTCCTATTGATGAATACTGGAGAGACTCCCTATCACACCGAAAGTGGTCTGCTTACCACAATCGCTTGGGGAATCGAAGATACTGTTACATATGCGATTGAAGGCTCCGTATTCACCTGTGGCGCTGCCATCCAATGGCTTCGTGATGGACTTCGTTTAATTGAATCTGCTCAGGACAGCGAATATTATGCTAAAAAGGTGGAGGACAGCGGTGGCGTGCTGATAGTTCCTGCCTTCTCTGGTCTTGGCGCCCCATGGTGGGATCCTTACGCAAGAGGCACAATTATTGGCATTACCAGAGCGACGAATAAATATCACATCATACGTGCTACCCTCGAATCTATTGCCTACCAGGTCGCAGATGTTGTAAACCTGATGCAGAAAGCCACCAGTATTGTTCCTAAAGTATTAAAGGTTGACGGTGGAGCTTCTGCAAATAACCTTCTTCTTGATTTTCAGGCAGATCTTTTAGGACTTCAGATAGAACGCCCCTTCTGTATTGAGACGACAGCTCTTGGAGCTGCGCTTTTGGCAGGACTTTGCGTAGGCGTTTATCAAAGTTTAGAGGATATCAAAAAATTGCGTATTGTGGAACGCTCCTTCACCTCCTCTCAAGGCGACATTTGGCGAAAAGAGCATTTGGACACGTGGCGACGCGCCGTAGAGCGCTCCCTTGCTTGGAAAGCATAAAGTATAAACAATAGTAAGTGTGAGGATTTATGGAAAAATCATATACCATTCATAGCGAAGTTACTATGAAGGCGCCAGTTCACCTGCACAATGAAACGGTAAAGAATCTGTGGCATCATTTTACCTTCACTGAATCAAAACTTCAACTAATATCAACAGATGGGTATTTTATTCAAATTGGAAATACCAAGCCCCCGTGTTAGAAGATGGCAAAGAGTACGCATACAGTGTAAGTGAAGAAGGTGTGACGATTGTTGCGAGTTCGTATTCTTCCTTAATGCGTGGATATTGTGAACTATTAATAAATGCGACAGGAATTATATGAACTCTTTGGCGACTGCAAGTATTTTCACGCTGGACTGGACGAAGCATATGCTTTCTCTATCGAACCTAAATTCCGAAAGGTTTTGCCTGAATACCTCACTATGGTAGCAAAGGAAATTCTCGCAGAGGGACGTCGACCAATGCTTTGGATGGATATGTTTCTCCCGAAAGAATCTGGAACAAAGCATCTCTGCTCCTGCACGATTGAACAAATGGAAGATTTCTTACATTCAATTCCAGAAGAAACTATCCTTATAGACTGGAACTATGAAGCAACGAATTCCCCTTTACCTACATCAAAGTATTTGCGCGAAAAAGCGAAACAAGACGTTATAATTGCCCCTTGGGACAATATGCGAAATATAGATGCAGCAACAGCCACTGCCTAAGAATGTCAGCTTTTTGGTGTTATGATGACTACGTGGCATTCTATGTTTATTGCTACGCCCTCTATTTTGCACGCAGCACACCGTATGGGTTGCACAAAAACCCCTTGGTTGGTTGCATCTGATGGTGAACTGAATAAGACTGAAACAGCAACGCTTCTTAGCAAGCTTTCGTTTGAAGGACCAAACACATATGAAAATGCCGGCTGGGTTTCTCACGAAGTGCTTGATAATGCCGGAATACTTTTATATTGAGAATAAAAAAACTTCGCAGTAAAAACTGCGAAGTTTTTTTACATCTCACAAAGAATATCACTTAATCGGCAAAATTCTTCTGTGGATAATTTTTCACCACGTATATTTTCATCTAAACCAAGCGCGATAATTGCTTCTCTTGCTTGCTCCTTTGAATAAGGAAGTTTTGCACTAATTGCATTTTGCAGAGTCTTTCTGCGCATTTCAAATGCGCTTCGTATCAAAGCAAAGAACAGTTTTTCATTTTTTGGTTGATATTTAGGAATATCGTATAAATCAATACGAACAACGGCGCTATCCACCTTTGGGGCAGGCATAAAACACCCTGCATTAACACGAAAGAGCTTTCTTGCTTCACCGTAATATCCAAGCACTGCCGTAATTGCGCCATAATCTTTGCCACCAGGCTGACTGGAAAGTCGCGCGCATACTTCGTTTTGTACCATTACAGTAATCGAATCAAAATGCACCCCGCTTTCAAGCAAGTACATTAAAATTGGCGTCGTAATGTAATAAGGAAGATTTGCGCACACGCTTATAGGTCTACCTTGAGCGTACTGCTCCACGATTGCACGAATATCCGTTTTCATAATATCACCTTCAATTACGGTAACATTATCAAAATCGGCAAGCGTTTTTGACAGAACAGGAATAAGTCCTTTATCAATTTCCACAGCTACAACACGGGGATAACGCATTGCAAGTTGTGCAGTTAAACAACCAATGCCCGGTCCGATTTCGAGAATCATACTATCGGGATTGTCTGTACAGTTTTCAGCAATTTCTTCAGGTATCATTGGATTGATAAGGAAATTCTGACCATATTCTTTACGAAAGACAATACCTGCTTCCGCCATAAGTTCTTTGATTGTTGATGGATTACACAAATTCATAAAACGGCCTCAAAAAAATATGAAAAGTATCTTGACAAAAAGAAAAATAAATGCTATAATACCAGTGTTGCTGGTGTGGCTCAGTCGGTAGAGCAGTTGATTCGTAATCAACAGGTCGCCGGTTCAAGTCCGGCCACCAGCTCCATCATCCTATACTACGGTATAGGATTTTTCTTTTATATCATTATTCTATCATAAGTTTTTTAAAAAATCAACCGTTCCACAAAGTTTTTATACGGAACGGTTGATTTTTTATTTGCCAAAAAGTTTTCTGATACTTCTACAAAGAAAATCGAACGGTAAAACCAGAAAAGATAAGGATGAAATATACAACAAAATAGAGATCGGAAGTGGCGTTGTTCGGAAGATTTCTCCCCCAAAATATACCATTATTACCTGCACGACAAATATAGCAAACATAATCCACAAAAAGGCCTTATTTTTTGTAATACCGGAAAAAACAAAAAAGCGCTCGCTTCTTGCACATAACGCTTGCATTATACTTTGGAAAATAAAGAAAACATAAAAAGCGCATAAATGCAAAAGGCCAAATTGTTCTATATTGAGTCGCATTGGGATTCGCTCCCCAAAAAGAAATATCAGACACATAATCAAAGAAAATGCGCCCATAAGAAAAATTCTACCGAGCATTGATGGATTGAGTATTTCTTCTTCCCTTCGCTTCGGTTTTTCACGCATATAATGTTTCATCGGCGCCTCACAGGCAAAAGCAAGACCACCGAGCGTATCCATAATTAAATTTACCCATAACATTTGCGTCACTGTAATTGGATTTTCCAGCCCAAAAAACAAGCCGAACAACGATACACCACAAGCCACCAGATTCATTATCAGCTGAAAGGTGATAAACTTCCTTATGGAATGAAAAATTGTTCTACCGTAAAGAACACTTTTCGCAATAGCACTAAGACTATTGTCCAAAATGACAATATCGGCGCTATCTTTTGCAATGTCTGTTCCTGCTCCCATAGCAAAGCCAACATCAGCAAGTTTAAGAGAAGGTGCATCGTTTATTCCATCTCCCGTCATTCCAACAACAAGGTTTAATGATTGAGCGATTTTTACAAGACGAACCTTATCCTGAGGCAACGCTCTGGAGATGACGGCAATCTCGGGCAATATCCTCGACAACTCCTCGTCGCTTAAGGAAGAAAGCTCCTGACTATCTAAACAAATTTTGTTACCACCATCCACATAAATACCACACTCCCTTGCAATTGCTATTGCCGTAGGCCTGCTATCGCCCGTCAACATTACAATGTCAATTCCAGCGTTTTTGAGTGTCCGAACGGTAGTTTTAACATCTGCTCGTAATTTATCTTTTAAAGTTACAAGCGCCAAAAACACAAAGGACTCATCTCTATCAGCTTCCTTCATTGCAATCGCAATTACTCTTTCGCCTAAAGCAGCGCACTCTCTAAATGTTTCTAACATTCCTTCTCTATCAAACGTTGAAATGATGCCATCACCTGCAAGACATCTATTGCATTGTTTTAAGATGAGCTCTGGCGCGCCTTTGATAAATATTTTCTTCTCACCCGTGTTTTTTACAAGTGAAACCTGAGAAAATTTCCTTTCACTGGAAAAAGGAATTTTTCTCGCAATTTGATAATTTGTAATTTCTCCATTATAAAACCACTGTGAAATTGCCCTATCCGTACCATTTCCCATAACAAATTTCTCACCATCAAAAACGGCGTCAGTATTAAAAAAGGCATTTAATCGAAGCATACTTATAATAGAGCCTTCTTTTTCGAGGGAATTCAAGGAACGGAAAGCGCCATTGACCGTTACTATGCGTTCTATCGAGAGCCGACCTGTGGTTAAAGTACCCGTTTTATCCGTAAATAACAGATTGCACGAACCTGCGGTTTCAATGCCGACAAGTTTCTTTACTAAAACCTGATCGTCGAGCATCTTCTTCATATTTGCCGAAAGGACAACCGTAATCATCATTGGCAATCCTTCCGGAACAGCAACGACAATCACAGTAATCATCAAAGTAAAAGCGTGTAGAAGATGCGAAAGCAAATAGGGAACGTTTTTAACTGCTGAAAAAATACGTTCTATTTGGAAATTCTCGCCGACGACAAAAATACGAAAAAGATATGCCATAGCAACGACAACTGCAAGAATATATCCAATTTTAGAGATAACCTTTGCAAGATTTTCGAGTCTTAATTTCAATGGTGAGACTCTGGTTTCAACACTCACATCACGAGCAACCATACCATAGTAGGTAGCAAGTCCGACGCGTTCAACAAGCATATATCCCTCACCGTCTGTAACGATACTTCCCCGATATACCTTATATGGATTATCCAGTGTAAAGTCACCACCACTTCCTGGACGCTTCTCTACCTCTTTTCCTTCTCCATTTAATGCCGACTGATCTACTCGTAGTCCTCCGGAAAGTAAAACACCATCAGCTACAACTGCATCTCCTCTCTTCAATACCACAATATCTCCTACGACAACCTCTCCCGTCTCTACAACAATGATTTTACCACTTCGTATGACCTGAACTTGTCTTTTATTATTTTCCTGTCGCATTTTCTCAAAGGCAACACCACTGATGTGTTCACTTATTGTCGTTACCGTTGTAGCAACAAGAATAGCTAAAACAATACCAAAAACCTCAATCCAGTTGCATTTTCCTAATGTTAAAACAACCTCAAGCAGTACGGCCAAAAGTAAAATCCTGATAATAGGATCCTTAAGGTTCCCGATAAACTTTTTAAAAAGACCGATTTGTTTTTCACCCTCTATACTGTTTTTACCATAAAGTTCTCTTTGTCGAAGAACTTCTTGCTCATTCAGTCCACGATACTGCATCTTTTTCCCTTCCTTTCATATTCCTGTATAAAGATATGAAACAAAAAGGAAAATGATGATAAAAAAGAAAAAAAGCCTTTATGAGAAACTCTCATAAAGGCTTTTGACAACCCGCGTGGCCGTGTAAAGCAATTTTTAACCCTGTTTGTACAGGTGGGTGTCCTCTCTGTTGCTTTGCGCTTTCAACGTCCGCTTGCGAAAGGTACGAAGACAGTTTCGGGCGGGAGACCTGCATCCCACAACAGAAGTTTATCCGGACTCCCTGAATAAGTGCGTAGGTCCAAATATCACAATATCACGCACCAAGCAGGAAGAAACCAATTAATTGTCGTAATCGATTTCACTCATAAAGAGGTCGTTGAAATAGTCCTCTGCCTTTTCAAACTCATCATCATTCTCGATGGTTTCAAGGAAGAGTTCGTCACCTTCTTCAGTAACAGAAAGAATGACATACTCCTCGCTCTCTTCTTCAAGAGGAGCAAGTGCATAGTAGAGTTTTCCATCAATTTCTGCTTCTGCAAGAAGTTCAAAGTCCTGTTCGTTTCCCTCATCATCCGTGAGAGTAAATACAGGAACCATACCTTCTTCGAGTTCTTCGGATTCCATAGGTTTGTTATCGGTCATTGTTATGTTCTCCAATCTTTAGTCGTCACTTACATTGTAACGGATTTTTTTATAAAAGTCAATAGTTTCAAATAATTTTTTACAATATCGAAGACAGGATTTCATTACTCACATAAAATCCCTCCTCTGTGAAGGATAGATTATCGCCATTTAAAAGCATAAACCCACCCTCAATGCATTTTCTTATATATGCTTCTTTGCCGAACAAAAACGAGTGATGATAACGTCTTTCATACTCCGAAAGGCAAAGCCCCTCTTTGAGTCGCAAACGAAGCATAGCGTATTCAAATGCTCGCTGTGCTTGGTCGGGCATCTCATCTACTCTGTATTGTATGTACTCTTCAGATAAATATTCGTCAAGAGAGGAAGAATTTGAGAAGCGAATGCCACAAAAATCAGAATGCGCACTCACACCAAAACCAATATATTCATCCATATTCCAATACAGAAGATTGTGTCTGGATTCTTTCCCCTCTTTGGCATAATTTGAAATCTCGTAATGCGAAAAACCATTCTCCGAGAGCTTTTTATGCAAATAACCCACCATACTAAGTTCATCCTCTTCGGATGGTAAAACGAGTGAATTTTTCATCCTGCCAAAAGGCGTGCCTTCTTCAACAATAAGACTATATGCTGATATATGTGTCACTGGGAGGGTGATGACCTGATCTACTGTTTTTGCAAAGCTTTCGGGCGTTTGCTCGGGGATCGCATACATCAAATCGACGTTGATATTCTCAATTCCACATTTTTGCGCCATTGCAAGAGATTCAAAAAAATCTTCATAATCGTGAATTCTGCCTAATGCTTTCAGTTCGTTTTCGTGAATAGACTGAAGTCCAATGGATAAACGATTCACTCCACATTGAACGTATGATAGGAGTTTATCTTCTGTCAATGTTTTGGGATTGGCTTCTACGGTAAACTCAATATCACTACGCAAAGAGAAGGTTTCTTTAATCACTGCAACAATCTGTTCAAACTCCTCTGGGGTGAGCAAGGATGGCGTACCACCACCAAAGAAAATGGTTTCAATCTGATAATTCTCCGTCTTTGCTTGATATGAGGCAATCTCCTCGCAAAGTCGGAAAATGTATTTTCTCCTCTTATCAAAATCCAAATTTGCAAACGAACAAAAATCACAATAATTACATTTTTTTAAACAGAACGGAATGTGTACATAAAGTCCAAGTTTTTTACTTTTCATCATCCAACTTAAGCACCGCCATAAATGCTTCAGGGGTAACCTCAACACTTCCGAGTTTGCGCATCTTCTTTTTACCCTCTTTCTGCTTTTCGAGCAGTTTCTTTTTACGGGTAATGTCACCACCATAACACTTTGCCAAGACGTCTTTTCGCATTGCCTTTACGGTTTCACGAGCGATAATTTTAGAACCAATCGCCGCCTGAATTGGAATTTCAAAGAGTTGGCGTGGAATATTATCTTTCAGTTTTTCTGCAATTTTTCTTGCACGCGTGTATGCTCTATCCTCAAAAACAATGAACGAGAGAGCGTCAACAGTTTCGCCGTTGAGCCAAAAATCAAGCTTTACAAGTTTAGATGCCTTATAATCCTTAAGTTCATAGTCAAGAGATGCATACCCTTTAGAACGACTCTTAAGCGCATCAAAGAAATCGTAAATAATTTCATTTAGGGGCAACTCATAATGAAGCTCTATACGCTCTGTATCGATATATTTCATATCTACAAATGTGCCTCGTCTATCCTGACAAAGGTCCATAATTCCACCCACATATTCACTGGGCGTAATAATGGTTGCACGCATCATAGGCTCATATGCCGTAGCAATCTCATCCGGCTGAGGGAATTTAGAGGGATTGTCAATCATTATGGTTTCGCCATTTTTGAGTTCGACCTTGTAAATTACGGAGGGGGCTGTTGTAATTAAGTCAAGATTAAACTCGCGTTCCAAGCGCTCTTCAATGATTTCCATATGCAAAAGACCTAAAAATCCACAACGGAAGCCAAAACCAAGCGCTATGGACGTTTCAGGCTCAAATACAAGTGAGGCATCATTGAGTTGCAATTTTTCAAGCGCCTCGCGTAAATCTCCGTATCTTGCGCCATCCGCAGGATAGATACCTGCATACACCATAGGATGCACTTCACGGAATCCGTCAAGAGGCGAATCTGCGGGACATGAGGCAAGCGTAATGGTATCACCAACCCTGGTATCTCCTACTGCTTTAATGCTGGCAGTAACATAACCAACGTCACCTGCTTCCAGTATTTCGCCTTTCTTAAGTCCGAATGGCTCCATCGTACCGACTTCCACGACATCGAATTCAGCACCGGTGGACATTAAGGAAATCTTGTCTCCGGCAGAGAGTTTTCCTTCAATAATACGTACGTAAACCACCACGCCAAGATAAGAATCATAATGCGAATCGAATATCAGAGCCTTTAAAGGAGCATCTACATCTCCAGAGGGGGCTGGAATATCAGTAATAATCTTTTCAAGAACGTCTACGATATTCAACCCATTCTTAGCGCTAACAGCAGGGCAATCCTCTGCTGGCACACCGATAATATCCTCTATCTCGTGTCTTGTATTTTCGATATCTGCGCTGGCAAGGTCAATTTTATTGATTACAGGCAAAATTTCGAGATTATTGTCAATGGCAAGATAAGCGTTCGCTAATGTTTGCGCCTCCACGCCCTGCGTTGCATCAACAACGAGCAACGCACCTTCGCACGCCTTCAACGAGCGAGAAACCTCGTATCCAAAGTCAACGTGACCTGGCGTATCAATTAAGTTGAAGATGTACTCTTCTCCATTCTTTGCGCGATAGAGCATTTTCACCGCACGAGCTTTAATAGTAATTCCCCTCTCGCGTTCAAGGTCCATATTGTCAAGCAGTTGCTCTTCCATATTTCTCTTTTCTACCGTTTGCGTTTGTTCAAGCAAACGATCGGCAAGAGTGGACTTACCGTGGTCAATATGCGCTATGATAGAAAAATTTCTTGTGTGTTTTTGCTTTTCTGTCACTTTTTAGTATCCTTTCAATAGGCGATTGCCTATTATAAAACTTTATACTTCAGCCATTTTCTTGGCATCTGCTCTGTAAAGAGCAAGTTTTTGAGCAAGGGTTTCTTTGGTATCGCCGTGGGCCAAAACATAAATTTTGATTTTAGGCTCCGTACCAGAGGGACGAATAACGATTTTATCTTCATTTTCGAGCGTAAAATAAAGCGCGCCGGTAGCTGGCTGACCTGTCGACTTTACCGTTCCATCTACAAGATTGGTAATAGTTTGCTTTACATAATCGCCTATCTTAACGATTTTTACGCCACCCAACGTTTTAGGAGGATAAATCGTCAATCGATCCATCACCTTCTTGCGATTTGCAATGCCGTCTACGCCTTCCATATAAATATCAATCGTATCTTCCATATAGAATCCGTATCTCGCATACAGATCATCCAGTGCATCGGCAAGCGTTTTATTCTGACTCTTGTAGTAAGCTGTCATCTCAAGAATCATCATAGCTCCCTCTACTGCATCCTTATCCCTTGCATAAGAACCAAGAAGATAACCATAACTCTCTTCAAAACCAAGAAGGAACGCATCTGCCTTTCCTTCTTTCTCATAATTTTTAATTACTTCACCAATAAACTTAAAGCCAGTGAGAACGTCGTGAAGTTTTACCCCGTTATCCTCAGCTATTTTGTAAGCCATATCAGTGGAAACAAAGCTTTTAACACAGAAGGCGTCTTGATGAAGTTTTCCAAGTTCTTTTCTTCTGCGAATGACATAATCAAGAAGGAGCGATCCCATCTGGTTTCCTGAAATGGTAACAAAAGCACCATCTTTTCCTCTTACCATAACGCCTACGCGATCAGAGTCCGGATCCGTAGCAATAATAAGATCGGAGCCAACACGGTTGGCAATTTCGATACCAAGTTTAAATACCGCCGCATATTCAGGATTGGGTTTTTCAACGGTCGGGAAATTACCATCTGGAGTCATCTGTTCGTCTACTGTATATAGATGCTTGAGTCCTAAACGCGAGAATACCTCAGGTACAAGACGACAACCTGCACCGTGAAGTGGTGTATAGACTACCTTCAAGCTATCCTGTACGGTAGCAAAAATATCGGGATCAACGACAGTACTTAATACTGCATTCAGATATTTTTCATCAAACGCCTTATCAAGAATAGTAATCAATCCACTCTTGACGCCATCTTCGTACGCATCAAAACCTGTTACATCAAGGCAATCAAACTTTGCACGTTCCCCAGAAACAATCACTGCCTGAGAAAGCGAGATTTGCGCGCCATCTTCCCAATAGGCTTTGTAGCCGTTGTATTCTTTTGGATTGTGTGAGGCTGTAATGTTAATACCAGCCAACGCGTTGAGTTCTCGTACCGCAAACGAAAGTTCAGGGGTGGGGCGAAGGTCGTCAAAAAGATAGACCTTAATGCCATAATATGCAAGAATAGATGCCGAAACCTCAGCAAATTCCTTGGAATGATTACGGCTGTCATATGCAATTGCGACACCTCTTGATGCGCCATTTTCAGCGAGAATGAGCGCAGCAATACCACGTGTGGTCTGAGCAACGGTAAAGCGATTCATACAACCGATTCCCATATACATTGTGGAACGCAGACCTGCTGTTCCAAACTCCATAGGAGAGGAGAAACGAAGCATCAAAGCTTCTTCATTTTCAGATATGGAAAGAAGCTCCTCTCTTTCCACATCGGTAATTGAAGGGGATGCGAGCCATCTTTCATACTCTTTTCTATAATCCATCATAGCAAATCCTCCTATTTTTAATATAAATTAGTTAAGTGTGGTTTTCAGCGCCTTTGCAAGCTGGTCGGGGCAAGAAGTATTCTTCATACCACAACGTATTCCTTCCAGGCGAGAAATGGCATCCTCGACCTTCATTCCCTTGACCAAAGCTGCTACGCCTTGTGTGTTACCGTGACAGCCACGGATAAACTGGCAATCCAAAACGACGCCATCTTCTACATCAAGAATAATCATTGTAGCGCAAGTACCTTGTGTTTTAAATTCAATGTGTTGTTTCATTTTGACATCTTCCTTTATATATAATTTTTTTAATATTCAAGATTTTTATAAATGCCTACGATTGTGTGACGATCGCAAAATAGTGTAAGATAGGAAAGCATATGAGCAAAACTCTCGCCTTGCGATTTAAGAACAAGCGATAGTTGATCCTCTCGCTCTCCAATCTTCTCGATCGAAACCGTATGAATACGATAAAGCTGCATTCCGTACAATTTCAGTGCGAATAAAAACGAAGAAAGAGAAAAGTTTTCTTCCCCGATAGGAATGTGAATTTCAAGATATCTGTCATCCTCTTTTTGGTAAGGCTCAACATATGCTGTTTTAGAGACCAAAGCATATTTTAAATCCGCAGAGCCATCAAAACCAAAAACAGGAACGATACGACGAATCTTCAGGTTTTCTGTAAAAAGTAGATTTTCGACCGTAGGCAGTCGCAAGCCACCTTTTTCTTCAATGGGAAACAGACAATATCCGACCTCATCCGAAAGCAACAACCGAGCGCCTTCAGAAAAGGAAGATACATATTTGACACGAGCTTCTGGTGTGTTCTCTGTAATAACATCATACGCTTCATCTGCAAGAGTATTCTTCACGTAAGCAAAAATTGGGGCATCTTCGCCTGCGAGAAAGAAATCTTCTTCTGAAAGGCGTATATTTTTCTCTCTTAACTTTTCCAGAAGCAGTAAAACAAATATTGCTTTTTCGTTTTCCTTGATGTTCCTTACAGAATGCCAAACAGCCTCAGGATAAACGCTGTTGTCGGAACGATTTTCCCATAAGGAAGCGTCATTCAAAACATCTCGTAGGGCAATGAGGGCATCCACAGGCGTGATATCCAAATTGAAAAAATATCCAATGGAGGAGGAGATTTCGTCGGCAAGCGAAGAAAGTTCCGATACTTTAAGCGCGACACTTTGATAAAACTCTCTGTCGTTCTCTTTTAAATTATCCAAAATAACAGAGGGGATTTCCATATTGAAATCAGAATCGAACATAACATCTTCCTTTCTTCATAGATTTTCTCTGTTGTAAATCGCTAACCTTTTTATTTTTTTTATCAAAAGGGGTTGATTTTTTTCAAAAGTTATGTTATAATACATTTCGCTATGTGCCGGTATGGTGGAATTGGCAGACGCGCCGGACTCAAAATCCGGTGGTAGCGATACCATGTCGGTTCGACCCCGACTACCGGCACCAGAAGAAGACAGACATTGGTCTGTCTTTTTCATTTTCACGAGAGAGAAGGAATACTTCTCTCTCGTTTTCTTTTTATTTTTGTCTTCTTGTTCGCTTTGCTGCTCGGATGAGATAACGCTTTAAAATGTTTTGCTTTTTGTATTCCGGCTGAAACATAAAGAAAAGCAAAAGCGATAGAAATATTGGAATGAGGGAAATTCCCCCTATCTGAAAGCAGACAATGATAAAGTAAATCACTATGGCAATCCAGATAAGATGTACGATCGGCTCTGTGAGTATGATTCCTCTCACATAGAGACCGTCATCCTTTT
>JAZKYZ010000031.1:0-1358 GCA_045612385.1 Eubacteriales bacterium
ACAAAAAGAGAGAATTGGGCAAAAATCCCTTTTCTCTCTTTCTTTATGTAAATATATGTTTACTAAATTTGCGTTTTAATTGTAATATTCTCCACAAACGCATCTCATTCTTCCCCCGAAAATATAACGGAAGAAGTTGAGGATCATATTCCAGATGGCATCAAAACCAGTTCCCTTGCATTGACTATGATCCTTCGTAGAGGGGTCGGTGTTGTCGGGGGTTTCGTTACCGTCACCAGGTGTTTCATTGCCACCGGGTGTTTCGTTGCCACCAGGTGTTTCGTTGCCTCCAGGTGTTTCGTTGCCTCCAGGTGTTTCGTTGCCTCCCTCTTCAGGAAGCTTATCGCCTTCGGTCGCGCCACAACGATCACAGGTCTTGGGCGCCTGTGTGGTAGCCTCTATCCAATCGTGTCCGCGCGCTACGCCTTCGGTCGCCTGACAAACTGAGCAGGTCTTAGGTGTATCGCAATCGGCGTTGGTCCAGGTGTGATTCTTCTTAGCGATGTTCTGTCCTGCATTCACGATTACGCCGCAATCAAGGCAACGGGTCTTCCCTGTGTGTCCCATAGAAGAGCAAGTAGGTGCCAGAGCGCCTTCCACCGTAGTATTGGTATGCTCGCAGACCTCCTGTGCCTCTGCATAAACTGTGATACTGTTCGCGCGACTTTGCGCCTGCAGGTTTGTATAAGTAATCGAATCTTTAGGAGTAGTCAGAACAATCGTGATGATATTGTTACTTTGCGTTACCGTTGCTCCTGAGGGCGCATTCTTCCAAGCGTCGATATATTTGGCTTCCATATTACTACAATCAATTTCAATCTTGGTCATACCAGGATAAGTAATCGTAACATTGGAGCCCTTGTAGAAGCGTACAGGATTCGTGTAGTCTGCGACGTTACTTGTAGCGCTTCCCTTTTCATTGGTGACGGTGATACCGTTTTGTACCCACACCTGTTTGGATGTGCTGATTTCGGTACGATTTGCCGAATCGGCAAAGGAGATGGTTACCTTATCACTGCTTGGCTTTGTCGCGCCACAAGTGGTACAGGTATCATTTTCATAACTATGTCCGAGCGCTGCAATTTCTTCTGTATAAGCGTGCGCGCAAAGGGTACAAGTATAAGTGGTAGAACCTTTTTTGGTGCAGGTGGGAGCCGTCACGACGGAAGTGTAATTGTGTGTGCAGGTATTATCGTCCGGCACCTCTTCTTCGTCGGAGGACATCGTATACATACGTGCGATATAATCGGTCGGCGCTGACTTATCCTCGCGAAGAACGCCCATTGTTACATAATTATCATAGGTGCCAATAAAGCATTCCATACCATTGACGCTGGTATAGAAAGCGCTTTGCGTAG
>JAZKYZ010000032.1:0-24003 GCA_045612385.1 Eubacteriales bacterium
GCTTTCTTTAGAAAGCCTAAAGTATTATAGCACTATTCTGAGAAAAAGTCAAGGGCTTTTTTGAAAAAAGATTGGGATTTTTGCGTTTTTGTGTTGTTTGGAGGGAGAAGAACCGGGAATCCCATTTTTCTACGACATTAAATCCTCAAAATTAACGCTCTTTGGTGACTCGATTATGGGTCTTTTTTCAAATGAAATCCTCGCTCGCTGAGGGAAATGTGGATAGAAGTGAACACAAAAGTGGGGGATAATGTGCCATCAAAAGAGCCTTGTTTGCGTGGTGATTTTTGTTTTTTTGCTCTTTTCATTTTCCCCTTTAACGGGAGAAAATGTTTTGGATCATAATCAAAACAAGAAAAAGAAAAGACAGGTTTTTGTTCTTGATTATTTTCTAAAATGCGTAAAATGACAACAACTATTGTCATTTTACGTTAAAATGCCCTGAGCAGAAGAAGATTTCTGCTCAGGGAGACGGTTTGTTACGATTTTTCTTTTAAGGAAAAATAAGTTGTTTTTTGGGGAGTCAGATCTCTTTTTCATTCTCTTCAAGAGGGAGTTACAGAAGCTCAATGGCGATGGAGGTAGAGATAATGTCGTCTGTGGGCGTAGCAATCAGGTTGATTGTGGGAGTAGTGTAGTTCTCATTGGCTTGTCTTGTTAGCATCATTGTATGCATTGGCGCTTGAGCCGTAGGCGTAGAGTGCTGGTCTGCATTGATGTTCTTATAATTGATGTTGTTAAAGTTGATGGTAAGGTTCTTGTTCACACCATAGGCAAATCCGAGACGAAGAATGGTCTGGTTGCCAACATTGATGGTGCCGTTCTTGACTGTCATAGTGGACGAATAGGCGCTTCTGTTCACCATAGCAAGGAAACGAGAAGTTAAAGTGATTTTGTTACTATTCAGGTCAAGAACAAGGCTTTTGATGGAGATTTGACCGATATTCCAGTTGGTCGTGACGTCTGCTTACTTATAATTGTTTTTGCAAAGACGAATCACAAGGTTTTTTCATTTTCTTTTCCTTTCATATTTGCGTTTTATAATGGAGTGTGCGAAAAAGGGAAGTCTACCATTTTATAATACATTGTAACACGTAATCTGAACAAAAGACAATAGGGTTTTCTCCCAAATTTATATCGTGTTTTGCAACGCGACCATAAAAAGCGAGAAAAGGCTCCCTCTTTTGAAAGAAAAAGCATTGGCGCAAGTGCTTTACGTTTTGTAAGGTATGCACAAAAGGCGAGTTTAAAAATCGTTTATTCTGCGAGTAGATTTTTATATTTAAATATGATATAATTTTAGAAGAAAAATTATTTTTAAAATTTTTACTTGCAAAACAAGGAGAACCATTATGAAAAAGTTTTCAAAACTTCTTTTGGTAATGTTGGCCGTTGCTCTTTTGGCTACGACTATTTTCTCGACACTTGGCTCTGCTGTTTCTTCAGAGAATGAAACTGCTCTGATTGGAGAAGCGGATGCACTCGGTATTCACCGTAAGGTCGAGGATTTCACTGGTGAAGAAATCCTGATTCAGGATAATGTCATCCCTGGTGAAAAATACGCAGAAACTTTCAACAAGAACTCTGTGGCTGACGGTTTTGTTATCAGAGATGCCAACACTTCGAATAAGTACGGTAAGTTTGCTACTGTGGATTCGTCGTCGGGCAACCGTTATGCGAAGCTTACCTATGAAAAGGGCTATAAGGCTTCGGGCGCTTCCTACCGTTCTGGTATAGGTATTCAAGATAAGCAGGCGTTTGCTAAAAACGATTATCTCATTTATGAATGGGATATGACTACGGAAACGCAATATCCTACAAACTTTACCGCTTTCTTCCTTAACACAACTAATACTTCCATTGGTGATAGGGTAAAACTTTTCACCTTCAACGAGGCTGGCGATAAGCTGATTGCAGGTGGGCAGGAGTACGATCTCGGCGCAGCAGGCACGTGGCACCACTTCACTGTGGTGATCTCATTGGTCGCAAATGGTACCGATTATACCGGCTCGCTTGGCGCGCTTTACCTTGATGGCAAAAAAATCGCTGATTTTGCTCCTGTGGGAAACAAAGGGCGTGCGTTTTCTCTCCGCCTTTTGCTTGGTTACTACGATCAGGCAAGAGAAAATGTAGCAGATAACGCTACCGTTTGCGTGGACAATGTGGTATCGACCTCTGTTCCTGTCGGACATAAGACGGCTGGCGAAGATAAACTCGCTCCTCTTTTCTCGGCTCAGAATCCTGTAACCGATCTTACGCTTGTCGGTTCAAATGAACTTGTTTATAATGCAAATTATGAAGTGCCTTTTGAGCCTACGGTTGCGAGCTATAGAGCAGATGGAACTCTCAAATTCTACAAAGATTTTGCAGAGGCATACGCAGAATATAAGGTAGGCGATTTCCAGTGGATTGAGCTTTACGAAAGCGCTGAGGGCGCGATTGATGCACCAGTTGTCATCAAAGTAGGCGAAGGAATTACCTTTACCGATACCAATGCCGCACAGACAGACGCATATCCTTGCATAGAAGCAACTGCGGCAAACGGTGCTATCTATAAGACCTATACCAAGAGCGAAGGCACACTCAAGGTCCGTTTCTTTGGTGGTCGCAAGGGCACAAGTGATGCTGAGGTGGCTCAGTTGGAGGTGCCTTTCTCCGTTGGTGCTATTGTTACTATCCCTGAAGAATTTGCTCCCATTCAGTTCTCTGCAAACCCTGAAAATCGCACCAAGGTTTTTGAGGCGACCGATAAGGTAGAGATTTATGTGAATGATGCGCTCCAAACCGAAATGCCTCTCATCAGAGAAGCAATGCTTGATAGCGCAACGGTAGAAATATATCCCGTATATGAACTGAAGGATGTCGCAATCGAAGTGGTTGCTGTTGTGGATGAGGTGGAAATCGCGCAGTATTACACAGTCGGAAGCGCACTGCCTGAAGCAGTACAGAACGCTCCCGATGGCGCAGTAATCACGGTACGCAAGAATGCTGGTATTTCCTCAAAGGTGGAGGTTTCAGGCAAGACGGTTACCATCGACCTTGCAGGTAAGGCGCTCTATCAAACCGGTGACAATGCTGTATTTACCCCCTTCGAGGTTGTCGACGGTACGTTGAATCTCTATTCCAGCGCAACAGGCGCTGTTGTCTACTGTGGTAAGAGTCTGGCTGCTCAGGCAATGCTTACCGTTTCTGGTGATGCGGGCTCCACTGTTCGTATCGGTTATGCAAATGACGAGGCAACAGACGCTTATATAGGCAATCTTACCATTCATACACCTACCGTTGTTAAGGTTTCTGCTGCGGCGAATGTTACTATTGTAGGCACAGAAATTAAGGTTGTAGAGGCTGCAAGCGCTACCAACGGTATTGTCGAGCTGAAAGGCGCAACTTGTCAAGGCGCTGTCGTTACTCTTGAAAAAGTAAACGTATATAACACATATAAAGAAAACAATGTGATCTCGTATTCTGGTGTTGGTGAAAACAATCAGGTCATTTTAAAGGATACTGTTGTTTATGCCCCTGCAAAGACAGAGTCGGATGGTAAGGGCTTCATCAATATCGTTAATTCCACTACGGATGTTTCCACACAGTCTGTTGTTCTTGATGGCTTCACCTATTATGGCACGCTTTCTGGTGCTTCTGTCGGAGAAACGGGCGAAGTAAATGTCCTTGTGGAAGGTGCTGTTTCGGCAGTGGCTGTGGATCGTCAAACGATTATCACTCCCGATGGTGTTCTGTTCCTTAAGAACAATCAAGCGGTGGACTTCACCCAGTTTAAGTATGTTCTTGGCGGCGCATATGCTAACAGTGTAAGCACAATCGCTGGCTTAGCAACTCCTGTGATTCGTGAATCTATCGCTGTCAATCAGGAGGCAACAGATTTCTGTAATGTAAAATGGTTCTTCTATGAAGGCGAAAATGGCATTGTAGAAGAGCTTTGGGTCCGTGGTGTCACACCTGAATATTTGGGAACTATTCCTGTTTCCCCCGAATGCATTACATACACATTTGAGGGTGTAACGATTGGAGCGATTCCCGACGGCGCAACGGAAATGAACGTTGTGGCAACGGAAGTTGTGAAGCTTGAGCTTCTTATGCTGAAGCAGAGCATTGACATCATTGTAGGTATGGATTTCAAGCTTTATATTCCTAAGGATGTTCCCCTGTCTGCTGTCGTGCTGGGCGATACTACCATTGAAGTGGCTGATATCGCTGTGGATGGTCTGTATTATGTTCTGACGATTGGTGAATTTACCTTTGACGATATCGCTACTGCGAATTTCGCCTTCACCTTGAAGCTTACGAGTGCGCGCCAATGCGAACACTTCGTAGAAGCTGAGGCGAATGTTTTAAATTACTTTGAAGCAATTTACGAGGATGAAACTCTTAAGGTTGCAGAGCAGAGAATGGTAACAGCATTCCTGAAGTATGTGAAATCTGCCAGCGAGTATCTCGGAATCAATACGGATGCAATCACCGAGCTGCTTGCAGGTAAAGTATCCAACTACTATGTTGTTGAGGGCTTGGCAGAAACCGGCGTTCTTCGCAATGCAGTTAAGGGCGTTCGTATGAGCCTGGTTGAACTTCCTGCGTATGTATTCTATCTTCGTGAAGCCTTCAGTGGCACGATCACGATTGGTGATGTAAGCTATACTGTTGAAAATGGTGTAGCAGACGGAAAGAACTACATTCTTTATACTCCCGCGTCCTATGCGAAGCTTGGCGAATCTGTTTCCTTCACCATTGAAGGCACGCTTACTGACGAAAGCGTAAGTGGCAATGGCAAATTCGCTTTGACGAATTATTTGTTGGGCGTTCGTGAGCAACTTCAAGAGACACCTAAATACATTCTTGACCTTTATCAGTTCTATGCAATCGCTAAAGTGGTAGGGGAAATGCGAGCAGAACAAGAAATGCCCTACTAATTACCTGAAACTAAGGTGTTGCAAATTGAGAAATTTGCAACACCTTTTTACTTGTCCGGGAAAGAATATCTCAAAACTTGACTTTTTTTCTCGTACGTGTTATAATATAATAAGGAAAAAACATAGAAGGTTTTTCCACTTTCTATCTTTTGAAGTGAGGACAAAGAAAATGATTTTTAAGAACAGAAAGAAAAATTATCCCTTATATAAAACAACGCATATGCGCGATTTTCGCGAAGCTGTCGAAAATGTTGCTAAAAAATTTCCTGACGGACGCGCTCTGACCTTCCGTAAGAAGCCGAGCGACAAGGAGGCTGTAAGCTTTACCTATGCCGAAGGCCGCGATTATATTCGCGATATTGGTACGGAATTTGTGGCAATGGGTATGCGTGGCGAAAAGGTGGCTATTATTGGTGAGGCGAGTCCCTATTGGGTATTCTCTTATTTCTCCTTGATGGCGATTGGAGCCGTTACTGTTCCGATAGATAAAGAGCTTCCTGTTGTGGATATGGCTTCCATTCTCAATACGGCAGAATGTCGCTATGCTGTGGTTTCTTCGGTCATTGCGCCTAAGGTGAAGGAACTTCTCCTGCAGGTTCCGACACTCACCGTTCTTGTTGAAATGGGTGATAGCCTAATCGAAAACGCAACCTCTTTGGAAACGGTCCGTGAAAATGGTAAGGCACGCTATGAGGGTGGCGATAACACCTATTATGATTATGAAATCAATCCGGATGCTCTCGCCTCCATCGTCTTTACCTCTGGTACAACGGGTAAGGGCAAGGGCGTTATGCTGACTACAAAAAATATCTGCTCGGATATGGAGCAGGGTATGTATAACTTCCAGATTACTGAACGCACAATGTGTGTGCTTCCCCCACACCACACCTTTGGCTCTACGGTCAACTTCCTTGGTCACTATGCGCAGGGCTGTGAAATATATATTTCATCCGGTCTGCGCTATATTATGAAGGAACTGGAGGAATTTAAGCCAACCCACTTGATTCTTGTTCCTCTTTTTGTCGAGACCTTCTACAAGAGAATTCTCGCCAGCGCAGAGAAGAGCGGAAAGCTCGGTATGCTGAAAATGCTTATGAAGGTGTCAAACGGACTTCGTAAGGTGGGAATCGACCTTCGTTCTGTTCTCTTCAAGAGCGTAACGAAGAATTTTGGTGGCGAACTTTCTATGATTATCTGTGGTGGCGCCGCTCTCAATCCCGAAATCATCTCCTTCTTTGAGAATATGGGTATTGTTATTCTTAACGGCTATGGTATTACCGAATGCGCGCCCCTGATTTCCTGTAACCGTAACGAGTATCGTAAGGCAGGCTCGGTGGGTATGCCAATTATCGGTGGTCACGTCAAGATTATTGGCGCTGACGAAGAAACCGGTGAGGGTGAAATTGCCTACAAGGGTCCTAACGTAATGATTGGTTACTACAATAACCCCGAAGCGACTGCTGAGGTTTTTGATGAGGAAGGCTATTTCAGAACGGGAGACCTTGGTCGCGTCGAGGTAGATGAAGATGGTAACCAGTGGGTCTATATCACAGGAAGAAAGAAAAACCTCATTATCTTCTCCAACGGTAAGAACGTATATCCCGAAGAAATCGAAACCGATATTCAAGGCGTTTACGGTGTTGGTGAGGTTGTTGTTTACGCTGGCGAATCAAGATCTAATCCCGAGCTCGAAGTCATTGTGGCAGAGATTTTCCCAGATGTAGAGGCATTGGAGAGACGTGGTATTACCGACGCGCAAGCCTACTTTGATGAACAGATTAAGGAAATCAACAAGAGAAATGTCTCCTATAAGAAGGTCGGCGCCGTTAAAATCCGTACGGAAGAATTCCCGAAGAACACCTCAAGAAAAATTACTCGTTTTGCTATTGATAAGACGATTGACTAATTTCACAAAAGGGGCAGACGAGAGTCTGCTCCGTTTAATTTATAGATAAAAACAATAAAATGACAATAACTATTTACATTACCTGAAGGAAGGAGAGCTATGGAACAGCAATATCAAACCAAAAGTGGCATAAATATCTACACTTATAAAAATGATAATCTGAATGGTTTTTATCTATCTCTCTTTGCTAAGGGAGGCAGTATGTATGAGAATGAGGGGTATTGTGGCATCACGCACTTTTTAGAGCACCTTTCCATTCGTAACATCAACTCACGAATGCAGGGTGGTCTTTATCGTATGCTTGACCTGTATGGTCTTGAATTCAATGCCTCCACGTATCCTGAAATGGTACAGTTTTATATATCGGGAGCCAAAGAGCATTTTGCGCGTGCAGTAAAAATTCTCTGTATGCTTTTTCATCCCCTCACGCTGAGTAAGGCAGAAATTGACACAGAACGCCTCCGTATCAAGGCAGAGCTTCGTGAAGGGGATACAAAAAATTCACTCTCGGAGTTTACGGCAGAAGTCCTCTATCCAGACACCACGCTGCGCCTTCCCATTCTTGGAACAAATGCCTCTCTTGATCGCATTACACAAAAAAGATTAAATGAACTGCATAAGAGTTTGTTTTCTGTGGATAATGTTTTCTTTTATCTGACAGGAGCCACAGATGACGGTGCGATTGATACGCTTCTTCAGGAAATTCAATCCTACGATATTCCTCGCGCCGAAAAAAGGGAAAATCTTGCGCCCATAACGCAGTTTTTTGGCAAAAGAAATGCGGCTGTGCATATCAAAAATGCAGATTATACACTTCTTCGATTTTCATTTGATATGGATATGACAAAGGTGAGCGAGGCAGAGAGCGATTTGCTTTATGACATTCTATTTACAGGATATAATTCACGCTTCTTTATGGAGATGAGCGAAAATCGAGGAATCTGTTATGACATTTCAGGTGGTCTTGACCGTTATCTCAATATCGGCGCTCTTTACTTTACGTGTGAGGTGAAGAGGGAAAAACTGCTTGAAGCTGTAGAACTTTCTGTGAAAATTCTTCGTGAAATGAAGAGGAATCTTCTCACGAAGGAACAGATCATCAGCGCGCCATATGTGGATAACGCCTACCTGCTTTATGATGATATTCGTGAACTAAACTTTACATTTGCGTACGATTGTCATATTTTAAACTCAGGTTATGCGTCCCTGGAGGATCGTCGACGGGCATATTCCTCTGTGACACCTGAGCGCATTCGTGAGATCTCGCGTCTGATTTTTACGGCGGACAACTGCACCCTTACGATTAAGGGCGCAAAAAAGAAAATTCCTGTCGATACGTTGCACGAAATTTTGCTTTCCATAGATGAATTGTAGATAAGGAATCAGGAGCATTGGATTTGCGAATTCCTTTGGTTCAAACGACATTTGGTTAAATTTGTGCGACATCTGGCTATTGAATTAGTTGTTCTAATATGGTATAATTGAAGAAATCTCAAGGTTGTAGTTTGTTCTGCAACTGCTTTGATTTAATTTCAAAAAAGATTAGGAGAACTATATGAAAAATCGCATTCTTTCTTTTGTGCTATTTGTTATGATGCTGTTTTCCTGCCTGTCGCTTGAAGTTTTTGCGACAGCAACGGATATGACATCACAAGCAAATGAATTAACCAGTCCTGCGATTGATATGACATCCGAGAAGATCGCGGAATATTTGAAAAATTCGGAACGATTGCTCAGGTAGGAGGATATAACCTTACGGAACAAGAACTAACGCATATAAAGGTGCGACCTATACGATTACCTTCGATATTTCGCACATTCCCGGCGTCGTTTCGGTCATAGATTTTGAGAATTTTTCTTATGCCGGCATAGATTTTGCCAATGCCTTCGCGAAATATGGTGTTGCCATTCAGGCAGACGGTACTCTGCAATTCAGGGACGGCGCGACGGATAAATATGTCACCACCGATTATAAATTGGCCGATGGTGAATGGGCGCAAATCAGCATTATGCATACACCACGTGGACTCGACGGCGTTCGTGATGTGGATGCTGCGGCTCGCGCCGTTGCGATTGAGGCAGTGCAGAATGCTTTGGAAAATCCCTATAAAGTAACAGCGAGCCAGTATACCACAAAGCCTTGATTTCTTCATCAGACTTCATAAAAAAAGAGAATGCGATATTCGCATTCTCTTTTTTCTTATTGTTCTGTACCCTGTGCAGAAAGCTGTTTTAAGTAAGCGTTGATGAAGCCGTCGATATTGCCGTCCATAACCGAATCGATATTACCATCTTCCCAGCCCGTACGCGCATCCTTTGCGAGGGTGTAAGGCATAAAGACATAGGAACGAATCTGGCTGCCCCATTCGATATTCGCCTTGCTTCCCTGAATATCCTCAATACGTTCAAGCTTCTCGCGAATTTTGATTTCCATAAGCTTGGCGCGAAGCATCTTCATCGCCGTTTCCTTGTTCTGAAGCTGACTACGCTCGGTTTGGCAACCGACAACAATACCTGTGGGTCTATGCACAATACGAATGGCAGAGTCGGTCTTGTTGATGTGCTGACCACCTGCGCCACTGGAACGGTGGGCTGTGATTTCAAGATCCTCTTCACGAATGACAATGGTATCATCATCCTGAAATTCAGGCATAACCTCTACGGAAGCGAAGGAGGTGTGACGTCTACCCGAAGCATCAAAGGGGGAGACACGTACCAGACGGTGGACACCGTTTTCACTCTTAAGGTAACCATAGGCGTTGAGACCTTCGACCATAATGGTAGCCGATTTGATGCCTGCTTCATCTCCGTCGAGCCAGTCGACGAGTTTGACGTGGAAGCCGTGCTTCTCGCCCCAACGAACATACATACGATAGAGCATAGATGCCCAATCCTGCGCTTCTGTGCCACCAGCACCGGGGTGGAAGGACAGAATGGCATTGTTTCTATCATACGGACCAGAAAGGAGCGCTTCAATTCTCTTGCGCTCTGCCTCCGTTTCGATAAATTCCATCTCGGAGAGAACCTCCTCGACAGAATCCTCGTCGTTTTCTTCTATTGCCATCTCGCACAGTGCGAGGGCATCCTCAAGCTTTGAGGTAAGACTCTCATAGCTTTCAATCGCATCCTTCAGTTGCTTGATTTCCTGCAACTTTTTTGAGGAATTTTCAGCATTCTCCCAGAAATTTTGCACCATTGTTTCACGTTCGAGCTCTTGCGCGCGCTCGCGAGCCTCTTCAATACGAAGTTGCAGACCAAGCTCAGCGACCACCGAACGGAGTTCAAGCAGTTTTCTTTTCGCTTCTTCCAAAGCAATAATCATTTTGATTCCTCCAAATTAAGAACATATCATTCCAATCATACATTATACCATAATTTTACCCTATTGTAAAGGGTTTTGCCAAAAAAAGCCTGATTTTTGTTTGATATATTAACTTTGCTCTTGGTAAATAGTAAAATAATGACAAGAAGGAGGATTTTTCTTTTGATTGAATGGTGTGACAGAGAGGTGGATGCTCTTTATGCCATATCGCGGAGTTTCTGATTTATATCTCTGGCACGGACGGCATTTCGGTATATGAGATGAATTTGTTGATTGCCTGAAAGAAGCGATGGCTGTCATTCCTTAATGCGTTGGCAGAAGGGTCCTTTTTTTCAAAAAATTCACATTCAAACTTTTGTCGAATGTATTGATTTTTACAGGTATTTATGTTATACTAAAGAAAAACAAAAAGAAAGGTAAAATACAATGCAAGTAACAAAACAAAGCCTGATTGGTGAAATTCTTGATTACGACCGTGGCACGGCAGAATTCTTCTTTGCGATTGGTATGCATTGCCTTGGATGTCCTCATTCTAGAGGCGAGTCCATTGAGGAGGCTTGTATGGTACACGGTACCGACGCTGATGCGCTTGTGAAGAAAATTAACGAGTATCTCGCGAGCAAGAACGCATAATGAGAGATTACCTCTCGCCTCGTCTTAATTGCGTGGCGAATCTCGTGAGGCAGGGGGCAGTGCTTGCCGATATTGGCACAGACCACGCATACCTGCCTCTTTTTTTACTTTCTGTCGGACGCATTGACCGTGCCATTTGCTCCGACGTCAATGAAGGTCCTTTGCATAGCGCCAGAGAAAATGCCTGTGAGATGGGACTGACAGAACACATTACCTTTCTTTTGACGAGTGGCTTGTGTGGGGTTATGGAGCACCGTCCTACCGATATCACCATTTGTGGTATGGGTGGCGAGTTGATTGCCGAAATCTTAGAGAGCGCTTCTGGTACACACAGCATTGGAGTGCGCTATATTCTGCAACCAATGACACGTCAGGAGCATTTAAGAAGAACGCTCTATCGTCTTGGCTTTGCCATCCTGGATGAGAAATATATCGTCGAGGGAGATAAAGCGTATCTTGTAATTGTATCGGAATATACAGGGACGCCTATCCCCTATGGGGAAAAGGAATGCCTGCTCGGTTTGCGCCTTTTCTCAAAGGAGCCGATGGAGGATGCCGAGAGAGCCTATTTCCTCAAAAAGAAAAAAGCCCTTCTGCGCCGTCGCGACGGACGTATTCACGGAGGAGAGGGAACGGATGTGGAGGATATGCTTCTTTCGTATCTTGACCCGTACATAAAGGAGTAAGTTATGACTGTAAAAGAACTTTATAAAGCGATGGTCTTGGTTTTGCCCGACGAACTTCGCGAGGCGTGGGACAATGATGGTATGATGTGTTGTCCGGATGGCGAGGTGGAAGTAAAAAAAGTTTTGCTCGCTCTGGATGTCACAGAGGAGATTATGGACTACGCTATCGAAAATGAGATGGATTTAATTGTTTCGCACCATCCCTTGATTTTTAAGCCCATTTCGCGTCTGACCACTGATGACCATATCGGTCGAAAGCTCATTGAACTTGTGCAGAACAACATTGCTGTGTTCTCTTTCCACACACGCGCAGATAAGGTGGAGGGTGGCGTAAATGATATTTTGGCGTCCCTTTTGAAACTGCAAAATGTTCGCCCCTTTGGCGAAGGCGATCTCGGACGAATTGGCGAACTTATGGAGCCGATTACTTTAGAGGACCTTTGCTATCTGCTTAAGGACGAATTGGATGCGCCGTTTGTTCTGACAGCAGATGCCTACAATCCCGTAGAGCGCATTGCCTTTGTCGGTGGAGAAGGACGTGATTTTATTAAAAGCGCCATTGCCGAAGGCGCTGATACAATGGTTTCGGGCAGACTTGGCTACCACCAGATGGAGGATGCGCCCGAGATGGGAATTAACCTCGTGGAAGCAGGGCACTTTTTTACCGAGCACCCTGTGCTTGATTTCTTTGAGAGTATTCTCCGTCGCATTGACCCAAACCTATTTATTCAAAAACTGAAATCCAATGTCATTGGTTTTATCTCATAACAAAAAACACCCTATCCGAGTGGATAGGGTGTTTTTTTATAAACTTTAGTTGTCAAAAGAAATGAAAACTACCGTGTTTGGACGAATTTCAAGCGTAATGGCGCCATTGTGCTTTACTGTTTTTGCTTTTGCGTTTTTGGTCTTGTCAAGCACTTTGAGTGTTGCTTTTTCTCCCGGAAGCGCTATTTTGACGCTCTTGGTATCCTGACGAGTGTCCTCTTCGGTATAGAAGGAAAACATCAGAGCGCACCTTTTGCCATCTGTTGCGCGCGAAGCATTGTGTCTGCGAAGAAGGCTGTGCCCTTGTAGTTGGATATGGTCTTGAGTGAATAGACAAAGTCATCCGACCAACCGCCCGCATCCGAAATGCCGATTGACATCGCGATTTTTGCGAGATACGTTTCTGCGACCAGAATGGCGATAAAGTATTCGAGAGCCGCCTCAATGATATATAATGTACGGCTGGTTTTGTATGGGGCGCGAAGATGTTGTTGCGTAAGAGTTTCGTTTTTTGAATTTTCAAGATAAGACCTCTTTCGTTTCATTCTTAAGGTATTATAGCAGAAAAAGAAACCACAAGTCTATATAAAAAAGTTCAAAAAATATGCAAAAATCGTCAAACTTTAGGCTATCTCCGAAGAGATAGCCTAAAGTTATAGAAGAGAGTAGCGCGAAAGAAGCGTGTCAATCGTTTCTTGTATCTTCTTATTTGGCTCTTCAAGAGGTAGGCGAAGTTCGCTCTTGCATAGCCCAAGACGTGAGAGCGCATATTTGACAGGTGCCGGATTGGTATCCAAAAAAAGAGCGTGAGAGAGGGGAAGGAGCGCTTTGGCGAGTGTCCGAGCATCCTCAAAGTTATGACGGAAGAATGCTTGGCACACCATCTCCACTTCACGTGGGAGAATGTTCGATACGACGGAAATGATGCCAGCGCCGCCAAGCGCAAGTGTGGGGAAAAGTTGTGAATCGTTGCCTGAATAAATGCCGAGTTTATCGCCGAGAGTTGCCGTTAGATCGACCAGACGGTCGAGGGAGTCCGATGCCTCCTTGAGCGCAACGATATTGTCGATTTCAGCAAGTCTTTCGAGCATCTCCAAAGAAAGATTGACGCCCGTGCGCGAGGGGACGTTATACAGAATGACAGGGAGCTTGGTCGCATTGGCAATTTGTTCATAGTGCTTGATAATGCCACTGGTAGTACCCTTGTTATAGTATGGCGTGACGGTAAGGACGGCGTCTGCGCCGAGTGACTCGGCGAGCTTGGTGTGGGAAATCGCAACGCGAGTGTCATTGGTGCCACTTCCAAGTACGATTTTTACCCGACCACCTGCCACTTCAACGGCGTGACGGTATAGGGACTCGCGCTCTTTGTCGGCGAGGGTGGCGCATTCGCCGGTGGTTCCCCCAATCACGAGGGCGCTCACGCCGGCTTGGATTTGTCTTTCGACGAGATTCGCAAAACTTCTCTTATCAATTTCACCACCCGAAAAGGGTGTGACAAGCGCTGTCGCGCAACCCAAAAAGGGAAGATTTTTCTTCATAAGTCTGCTTCCTATCGAAAAAAACAGGAAAGATATTGTAGAACTCTTGCAAAACGATTTCATTTCGTGTATAATAAAAAGAGTTCTACATTTGTATTTTATGAAAAAACAGAAAAAGGTTGACTTATGATAAAGGTTACAGAAAAGATAAATAATACACGCCCCCATTCCTCTCTCCAAACATCAGATTTCTATTTTGATTTGCCAGAGGAATTGATTGCGCAATCTCCCAGCGAAGAACGTGACGGCTGTCGTATGATGGTGCTCGATCGTGAGGCAGGCACTCTGGAGCATCACATCTTTCGTGATATCATTGACTATTTGAATCCGGAGGATATGCTTGTTGTCAATTCCTCAAAGGTCATTCCTGCGCGCCTTCTCGGAGAGAGCGAAAAGACGGGATCCCCGATGGAACTGCTCCTGCTCCGTATGCTGGAGAATGGAGAGTGGGAAACCCTTGTTCGCCCTGGAAAACGTGCAAAAGTGGGAGCTTCCTTCCTCTTTGGTAAAAACGAGGATGGGCACATCCTTCGTGCGACGGTTACCGACATTGTCGAAGGTGGAAATCGCATTGTCGCCTTCTGTTATGATGAAACCAAATATCATACCATTTATGAGGTGCTCGACGCCGTAGGCAATATGCCTCTGCCTCCGTACATCAGAAAAAAACTTGAAAACAAAAACGATTACCAAACCGTCTATGCCAAGGCAGAAGGCTCTGCCGCAGCTCCCACAGCCGGACTGCACTTTACCGAAGATCTCCTCAATCGCATTCGCGCGAAGGGAGTAGGCTATGGTGAGGTGACCCTCCACGTCGGACTCGGTACATTTCGCCCTGTAAAGGTCGATAATGTAGAAGAACATCTGATGCACGGTGAGTATTTTTATGTCCCTGATGAGGTCGCAGAGGAAATCAATCGCCGTCGTAAAAACGGGGGACGTATCATTGCCGTCGGTACAACTTCAGCGCGTGTGCTGGAAAGCGCATCCACAGAGGATGGTACCGTTCTTCCCATTGAAGGCGAAACCACAATATTCATCTATCCAGGCTACCACTTTAAGGCGACCGATGCCCTGATTACCAATTTTCACCTCCCGGAATCCACCCTGATAATGCTTGTCAGTGCTCTTTCGGATCGCGACACCATTTTGAAGGCTTATCAAACAGCGGTAGAGGAGAGGTATCGGTTTTTCTCCTTCGGCGACTGTATGTTGATTGTATAAATTACGCAATACTTCGTTGTCGGCCGACTCACTCAAATCGTCGTAGGTGACTACGACTTCATTTCGCTCGCGCCCTTACGCCTCGTCTTGCGCAATTTCTACTGCTCAATCCTTGATTGTATAAATTACACAATGCTTCGTTTTCGGGCGACTCGTCTTGCGCAATTTCTACTGCTCGACATTTGATTGTATCAATTATGCAATATTTCAGCAACTCGTCGACTTGTTATTTCGCTTTTCGCTCGTACTCAATTTTCAATTCATATCTCTCAATGAAAGGGGAGTGACGTCTCTTGAAAACCGTATATGCTTGTCCCAAGTGCAAGGGAGGTCTTTCTCTTTTAGATAGATGCTACAAGTGTGAAGCAGGACACAATTTTGACCTTGCGAAAGAGGGATATGTCAATCTCTTGATGGGGAAGGGAAGTGGCACACACGGAGATAATCGTGAGATGTTACTCTCGCGACAGACCTTTCTTGACTACGGCTATTATCGTCGGATGGCGAATGCTGTTTCAGACTATCTGATAGAGTATGGTGTTGTGAATGGCAAATGCCGACTTTTGGATATTGGATGTGGAGAGGGGTACTATACCGAACTGTTTGCCAATGCGCTCAGGGAGATTGATGGCGAAGTGTATGCTTTCGATATCTCACGTGAGGCAGTCAAACTCGCATCCAAACGTATGAAGTCTGTACGTGATGTGGTTTCCCTATCCGTTGCAAGCGCATATCACTTGCCCTTTGCCGACAATACATTCACCATTGCGACAAATCTCTTTTCTCCTCTGGCGCCTGATGAGGTTGCGCGCGTGCTGTGCGAGGGTGGTTGTTTTGTAATGGTCATTCCCGAGAGGGAACATCTCTTTGGACTGAAAAGCGCGATTTACGATACCCCATACAAAAATGAAGTGATGCCCTTTGAACTGAATGGTTTTTCCTTGATAGAGGAGCAGAGGCTTCATTACACCGTTACTTTAAATCAAGAACAAACCCTTTCTCTTTTTGGAATGACACCTTATGCCTATCGAACGTCAAGCGTTGGACGAGAACGTATTTACGCACTGAAAACCTTGACAACGGACATTGATTTTCATATTTTAGTCTACAAAAAGGATTAGAAATCAAATAATTGTTTACAAAAGGATGTAAATATGGACATTACACACGGAAAATATCTCGCTGTCGACTATGGTGATAAAAGAACAGGACTTGCCGAATGTGACCTATCCGGTATGTTAGCCTCTGGCATTGGTACCATCCGTGAGGGTGGTATGCGCAACACGGCAATACGTGTGGCGAAGGAGGCGACATCACGTTCTTGCAAGAAGATTATTGTCGGTTTGCCTCGCAATATGGATGGCACAGAGGGGGAACGCGCCAAGACGGTGCGCGCCTTTGTTGAAATCCTATCGACGCTTGTCGATATCCCCATTGAGTTTTATGATGAGCGAATGACGACGATGGTTGCCTATCGTTATCTTGGGGCAACGGAGACCTATGGTAAAAAAAGAAAAGAGAGTATCGACACGCTTTCGGCAGAAATCATTTTGCAGGATTACCTGAATTACGAGAAGAATAAAAAATAACCATTTGAGAGCGCCTTTTGCACTCTCATTTTTTTTGCTTTTTTGCATACATTTAGATAATATCTATCAAGGAGAAAAATATGCTTAAGCGTTTTACCATTTTCATTCTGCTCCTTTCTCTTTGCGTTTTCCCTTCGTGTGAGCAAAAAGAAAGCGCCGACATCATCCTGCGCAACTTCTGCGCCGCCTACCCTTTCTCCACAGGGCAAATCTATTCGAGTGAGGAAAAGGAAAGTTCTCCCTACTTTCTGACGGAAGAAATGCTCTCGACACTGTACGGAGAAGGGGAGAGACCTCTTTACTCATCTGGGGCAGTGCTTCTTTTTGCAGATATGGATACCATTTTTGAATGTGGCATTTTTGTGGTACGTGGAGGCGCAGGAAAACTTTACGACATCACGAGAACTGAAACAATGTTCGGAGGTCGCATTCGACAAATCACTCGGGTTTTTCCGATGGCAGAGGGAAAGATGATGCGTTATGGAAATGTGGTGACATATGTCGTCACTTCTGATAATGAACGAGCTGAGAAAATCCTTTCTCGCCTTCTATGATTTTTCGCCCTTGACAAAAGCGAAAAAGGCTTGTATAATATTCTTTGTAAAAAATATAGTGGAGTTTGTAAAATGAAAGAAGTTATTCTTTGTAAATACGGAGAGATTATTCTGAAGG
This sequence comes from Eubacteriales bacterium, assembly GCA_045612385.1. Taxonomy (GTDB): domain Bacteria; phylum Bacillota; class Clostridia; order Oscillospirales; family CAG-272; genus UBA1740. The sequence continues at coordinate 17,267 of JAZKYZ010000032.1, forward strand.
GCGCCAATCGAGCGACTTTTGAGTCCTCACTTGTGAAGGAACTGCGCAGACGCGCCTCTCCTCTTGGTACCTTTAAAATCTACTTCCGTCAGAGCACAATATATATCGAGCCTCAAGATGATTTTTCAGATATGGACGCAATGTATAATACAGCGCGCCACGTATTTGGCATTGTAGGTGTAACGCGTTGCGCCGTCTGTGATAAGAATATGGAGTCTATTTTGGAAACGGTGCGCGCATATTTGCCCGAAAAGCTTGAAGGAAAGCGTACCTTCAAGGTGGAAGCAAAGCGCTCCGACAAAAGATTTCCACTCAAATCGCCTGAGATTTCTGCAGAGGTCGGTGGAGTCATCCTCTCTATGGTTCGTGGCATTCGCGTAGATGTGCATCATCCGGATGTTATCGTAGGCGTTGAGGTCCGTGACGAACACGCTTATGTACGTGCGGCACAGGAAAGTGGCGCTGGTGGCTTGCCGATTCGTAGCGCAGGACGTGGTTTGCTCCTGCTTTCCGGAGGCATTGATTCTCCGGTCGCTGGATGTATGATGGCAAAGCGTGGATTGGAAATCGAGGCTTTGCATTTCGATTCTTTCCCCTACACCTCCGAACGCGCTTTGGAAAAGGTAATGACGCTCGCTGAGGAAATGTGTGAATTCTGTTCTCGCATCCACGTGCATACCATCTCCTTGACCCATATTCAAGAGGCGATTCGTGATCATTGTGAGGAGGATTATTTTACCCTCCTTCTGCGTGTCTTTATGATGCGTCTTGCCGAGAGATGTGCGAGAGAGTACAACTGCCACGCCCTTGTAACGGGTGAAAGTCTGGGGCAGGTGGCATCACAAACGCTCAAAGCCATTGCTGTTACCGACTCGGTGGTGAACATTCCCGTGTTCCGTCCTTGTATCGGGCTGGATAAAAACGAGATTGTAACCTACGCGCGTTATTATGGTACTTTTGAAACCTCCATTCTTCCTTTCGAGGACTGCTGTACCGTCTTTACCCCTCGTCATCCTAAGACACAGCCGAAGCTTGAGGGCGTGATGGCAGAATTGGAAAAACTTCCCGTCAAAGAGCTTCTTGACGAGGCGTATGCCACCCTTCGCACCACAACCAAACGTATTTTCCCAGAGTATAGATAAACTGCTTTCTTGGCAGGTATTCCAATGAAAAGGAGCAAGAGTGCTTTATTCTTGCTCCTTTTTTATTTGAGATCTGAAGTCCTATCCAAACGCTTCCACAAATGGCAGATATTTTGCCTTGCGAGAGAGGCGAGAATATGGTATACTATTTTCGTCAGGGAGGCTCCCCTGATAGAAAGGAGGATAGCAAAAATACCATATAAGGAGGTAAAAATGAAAGACAAAAAGAAGAAGGCTTTTGCTATTGTCTTGTCTGCTCTTTTGATTTTTTCGTCGCTTATGCTGTCAAGCTTTGCGAGAGCGCCAAGACAAAATCTATCTGGCACAAAGCCGATTAAGGACAAAAATGTAAATAATTATGAGCATATTCCTGTAAATATCGCAGGGAATGACTTATCGGATAAGGCTGTACTTATCAACGACACTACATATGTAACACTTCGTTCTTTTAGTGATGCTCTCGCTGATGTCAAGATTTCTTATAACGCTTGGCAGAGAAAGGCAGAGGTGGTCGCAGGAGGCTTGCTTCTTACGGCTACGGATGGCGCTTATGTGGTGGAAGCGAATGGCCGAGCGCTCTTTTCTATGACTCCTGTCGTGATTATGAGCAATGGAAAAATGTATGTTCCTGTGCGCACCCTTGCGAAGGCATACGGCGTTTCCGTTCTATGGGAAAGCGCGACAAGAACGGTCAAAATTCGAGGTGCCTTTTCACCCCTTGAAAGTGCAGAAACCTTTTATGATAAGGACGAGCTATACTGGCTCTCTCGCATAATCAACGCTGAAAGCCGTGGCGAACCTATGCTTGGACAAATTGCTGTCGGAAACGTTGTGATGAATCGTGTGGAGCATCGAGATTATCCCTCCAGCATTTACGGCGTAATTTTTGATAGAAAGCACGGTGTGCAGTTCAGTCCGATTTTGGATGGATCAATCTATCAGAGCCCGACCTATTCGTCTACCCTTTCTGCGAAAATCGTACTGGAAGGCTTTACTTTGAGTGAAGATGCGTTGTTCTTCTTGGCGCCAAAAATCGCGCAGTCCAACTGGATTATCAAAAATCGCCCCTATCTGTTCACGATAGGAAATCACGATTTTTACGCTTAAAATTACAAAATCCTCTTGACCTGCCGTCCGATTTGTTGTATACTAAATACGACAATAATTTCCATCAAAGAAAGGAATCGTTATGGTATACAGAATTCAGGTGGCAGGTCTTGAGCGTGATCTTCCCCTTTGTCCCATTGGAGAAAACCTTTATATCGGCGCGTTCATTATGTTTGGCGATACCGAATTGACAGAAAGAGCAGCAGAGGCGCTCTTGGCTCGTGCTCCCGAGCACGACGTCTTGCTTACGGCAGAATCGAAGGGCATTCCTCTCATCTGCTCTATGTGCCGTATGTCTGGTAAGAATCGCTATGTTCTCGCCAGAAAATCGGTAAAGCTTTATATGAAAAACGTCGTTAAGTGCGAAGTGAAGTCTATCACAACAGAAGCAAGACAGACGCTTTACGTGGATGGTGATGATGCTGAATTTATGAAGGGTAAGCGCGTGCTTATCGTGGATGATGTTATCAGCACGGGAGAATCCCTCCGCGCTCTTGAGGAGCTTGTTCGTGTTTCCGGTGGCGAAATCGTCGGTAGAATGGCAGTTCTCGCAGAGGGAGATGCGACTCAAAGAGATGACATTATCACGCTTGCGCCCTTGCCTCTCTTTGATGCGCAGGGCAATGCGCTTTAAACCTCTTCTGGGCGCGCGCATCTCGTAGCGCGAAAGGTTAAAACATCATTTTATATGAAAAAGGCAACATCCGATGATATGCTCCCAGAATTTAAGAGGGAAATATGCAGATTATTACTTTAACACTTGCGCCGGCATATGACATTCATTGCCGTTGCGATACCTTTTGCGCAGAGCAGGAAAATCTCGCTCATATCCTCTCGTATGATGCAGGAGGAAAGGGCGTGAATATCTCTCGCGCACTCACCGTATATGGTGTGAAGAACAAGGCGATTGTCTTGGTGGGAAAAGAGAATGGAGAGGCGTTTCTCTCGGCGATTGAGCGAGAGGGAATCGATAGCATTTCCCTGACGGTGGATGGCAGAATTCGTGAGAATATTACCTTGCATCAGGAGGGACACAAGGAAACACGCATTTCCTTTCCCGGCTTTACTGCGCCCGTTGAAATTCTTGACGAGGTAGAACATCTGGTTTTCGACCTTGCAGGCGAACTTCCCACCATTGTCACGCTGACAGGTAGACTTCCTGACGGTATTCCAATGGAAAAGGTCAAAGGAATGCTCTCTCGCTTCCAAGAGAAGGGAATACGCACCGTCATTGATTCTCGTTCCTTTACCCTTGCCGACCTGATTGAGGTAAAACCCTTCCTCATCAAACCCAACGAAGAAGAAATTGTTACCTATATGCATCGCGAGGTGAATTCGATTTCGGATGCGCTCTTGGCAGCGAAGGAACTTTACGAGTGTGGAATTAAGAATGTAATGATCAGTATGGGCGCGCGTGGGGCAGTGCTTGTGTCAGAAGAAGGCGAGTTTGTGGCGAGCGCTCCACACATCACCCCAAGATCCACCATTGGCGCAGGAGATAGCTCGATTGCTGGTTATCTTGCGGCGCTCTCTTGTGGCGAGAGGGCAGAGAGATCTCTATGCTATGCGATAGCATTTGGCTCTGCCGCTTGCCTGACCGAAGGGACAAGCGCGCCTTGTATCGAGAAAATCGATGAATTTTTAAAATCGTTTCACTAAAGTTAGCGTGAGGACCTTGTGCCTCACGCTTTTTCACTTTTTGGGTATGAAATACATCACTCTCGTCCATACTATCTTCATAGCCGTAAGGGAACCCAATACAAAACCCTACGACAAAAAAAGGGGGATAGTATGCGAGGCGGAAAAGTAGAAATCTGCGGAGTAGACACCTCGTCGCTGCCGACACTTAAGGAAGACGAAAAAAGAGAACTTTTAAAGAAAAGTCAGTCGGGAGACGTGCTCTCTCGCGAGCGACTAACGCTTGGCAATCTTCGATTGGTTTTAAGCGTTGTTCGCCGTTTTCAAGGGGCAAAGGAGGAGCCGGATGACCTCTTCCAGGTCGGTTGTATGGGACTTCTCAAGGCCATTGACAATTTTAACACCGAGATGGACGTCCGTTTTTCGACCTACGCTGTGCCAATGATTATCGGGGAAATCCGACGATATCTGCGTGATAATAACTCAATGCGTGTATCACGTGGCTTGCGTGACCTTGCCTATCGCGCGCTTCTGATCCGAGAAAAAATATCGAGAGAAGAAAGCCGTGAGGCGAGCCTGTCCGAGCTTGCGCGCGCCCTCGAATGCAAGGAGCCCGACCTTGCCCACGCGCTGGAAGCCATTGTTGAGCCAATGTCCTTATACGACGCTGTCTATGGGGATGGCGAGGATTCGACGTATGTTATCGACCAGGTAAAGGACGAGGACACAAACGACGAGAGCTTTATTGAAAACCTGACCCTGAAAGAAGCGCTGAAAAAACTCAGCGAACGAGAATGGAATATCATTCATTATCGCTTTTATAAAGGACGTACGCAAATGGAAATTGCGGAGGAAATCGGAATTTCCCAAGCGCAGGTCTCTCGCATTGAGAAGGGAGCGATTGATAAGCTTCGTCACTATATGGGATAGGGAAAAAACTTCATACAGCAAAAAACGCGCCCTCAAGCCAAAACTGTGGCAAGAGGGCGCTGTTTTTATTATACTTTGGGAATCTTTATAGTGACGACAGGAAGCAAACCGGCTGGTTCGTGTACAAGCAATCTCCACTTTTCCTTGTATTTCAAAGAAAAGACGGAAACATTTACCAGCAGGGAAGTGTTATATGTGGAGATTTCAATATAATCTCTCGTCCAAATATGACCTTCTTTTGGAAGGTCCGGATAGATTTGAGCAACCTCCTCGAAACTCGGCAGGATGATTTTGTCGGTCGTGACGCCCTTTTGCATTTTCAGTTGCACAGCAACGATCAGATCACGCTCTTCCCCCTGGAAAAGGAGGTCGAACATTTCGCCCTGCATATACTTGCGCATTTCGCTGTTTGCCCAAGTCATTTCCTCGCGTCCCGTAACCTCATAATTGCGATAGAGGAGAGGCTTTGTGGGGATGAGTGTCAACTGTCCGTAGTCGCGTTTGATAATTTTCCACTGGACAGGCTTGCCGGGACGAACATAGGGCGTACCGGGTAAGGGGATGATGTCGCGATAAGGATCACGTCCATCCTCCGGGAAGCAACCTAAAGTGACGATATCTCCCGACGCTGCTTCTATTGCGACACGCAGTGCCACAGGAAGATGCTTTTGAAGCGGGGCGCATTTTTTGACAGTAGAGAAGGAGAGTGGTGCTATTTTAGCAAATACAGGCGCACTGCCTACGGCATCTGCATTTTTTTGGTCTTTTGAGATCAACTGTATAACCTCTTCATTTTGGAGGAGAGCATAGAGCGCCAGCGCATTTTTGGCAACTATGCCAAGCACCCCCTTGCGAGAGAGCAGACGGAAGGGCTCTTTGTCATTATCAAACGAAAGTAACTCCACGCCCACAAGTGCGGGAAGTTCTGTGCCCTCACCCTTTTCTACGGTGACGCCTTGCAAGGAAATGCCAAAGGCATTGGCGAGCGCTTGTTTTTCCTTTGTGCGAGATAATTCTGCCGATATAGAGGAGCGTTTTCTTTTGTTTTTCTGAATGCTATTTTCCAAAGAATCGATTGCCTTTTTGCCTTCCTCAATTTCTGCATCCAGCTCCAGCTTTCTTTTTTTCTTGAACCAGCCGAGATTGGCGCGCTCCATCTCACGCTTTGCGACCTCTCCCTTCATTACGGGAAGCATCGTTTCTTCGGATCGAATTAAAGCGTTGATATTTGCCATCTGGCTTTCCAGTTCCACTTGATAGGAGTGTGCGCCCTCTACCTGTGTCATCACTTTGGCAAAGCCTTCTGCCGAATAATAAGCAAGTACAGAAAGCGCTTCCTTAATCGTCTTGATTTTTGCTTTAGCATCGGCAAAATCGCCTGCCTTCTCATAAAGCTGATAGACCTCGACAAAGGCTTCTATCTCCGTCGCCTTTTCCTCTGCCTCGCACGCTCTTTTGTATGCCTCTTCGCAGGCATCACGCTCACTCGCCAACTTTTCAAGCGCCTCGTGAAGTTCGCCTTCGCTGAAGCGAAGCGCCTTCACAAAATCGGCATTTTCCGTATAGGAGTGCTCATAGAGCGCCATTGCCTTGATATTGCTTGCGCCCATTGCAACAAGCAATTTACCAAGATAGGCAAAAGGCGATCGGGCATTCTGATCCAATACTCGCTCAAAATAGGCAAGAGCGTTGCTCTTGTCCCCGTCCTCTAAAAAGAGATACGCACGATCAAGCAGGGAGTCTGCCTTCTGCGCTTCGAAAAGATATTTTTGAATCGTTTGCATAAAAAATCTCCAATCCTTTTACATAACTTGGTTTATTGTTTTCAGTATAACATATCCGATTTCATTTGTCAATTAAAACTTGCTTTGAAAAAAACGCCGCCTATACCAACATTCTGGTATCGGCGGCGAGATGTTA
>JAZKYZ010000033.1:0-34220 GCA_045612385.1 Eubacteriales bacterium
GCTGCAATCACCAAGACTCTCTCCCTTGCAAACGGTTCTGAGTTCCTTGATTACAGCCAGATCGACAACTGCCCCGAAGAAAGAGCTCGTGGTATCACAATCAACTCCAGACACGTTGAATATGAAACTGAAAAGCGTCACTACGCTCACGTTGACTGCCCTGGCCACGCTGACTATGTTAAAAACATGATCACTGGTGCTGCTCAGATGGACGGCGCTATCCTTGTAGTTGCTGGTACTGACGGCCCTCTTGCACAGACCAGAGAGCACGTTCTTCTTGCTCGTCAGGTAAGCGGTCCTGCAATCGTTGTATTCATGAACAAGTGCGATATCGTTGACGACGAAGAACTTCTTGACCTTGTTGAAATGGAAATCAGAGACCTTCTTAACGAGTACGAATTCCCAGGCGACGACATTCCGATCGTTCGTGGTTCTGCTCGTGAGGCTCTTACCTCTTCCAATGGTCTTGACGCTCCCGAGTTCGCTTGCATTCTCGAACTCATGGATGCAGTTGACTCCTACATTCCTACTCCTGAAAGAAAAGCAGACCTTCCTTTCCTTATGCCTGTTGAGGACGTATTCTCTATCTCTGGTCGTGGTACCGTTGCTACCGGCCGTGTAGAGCGTGGTTCCATCAAGATGGCTGACCAGGTTGAAATCGTTGGTCTTAAGGAAGAAAGAACTCCTACCGTTGTAACTGGTATCGAAATGTTCCACAAGCTCATGGACTATGCTGAAGCTGGTGATAACGTTGGTCTCCTTCTCCGTGGTATCGACAAGAAGGGTATCGAAAGAGGTCAGGTTCTTGCTAAGCCCGGTTCTATCAACCCCCACACCAAGTTCGTTGGTCAGGTTTACGTTCTTACCGAAAAAGAAGGTGGCCGTTCCAAGCCCTTCTTCTCTGGTTACAGACCTCAGTTCTACTTCAGAACTACCGACGTTACCGGTATCATCACTCTTCCTGAAGATGTTGAAATGTGCCGTCCTGGTGACAACGTAAATATGAACGTTGAACTTATCGCTCCTATCGCTTGCGAAAAGGGTCTTCGTTTCGCTATCCGTGAGGGTGGCCGTACCGTTGGTTCGGGCGTTGTTGCTGAAATCCTTGGCTAATTCTTAATATAAGAATAAACCTAAAGCAATTATAACAGCAGAGCATCACTTCGGTGGTGCTCTGCTTTTTCGCTTGCGAAAAGGGTCTTCGTTTCGCTATCCGTGAGGGTGGACGTACAGACGGTCGAACTATGCGCAAAAACAAGCCCTAAAACGGCATAAATTCGCGCTATTTCCTCGTTTCTTGCTTGCAAAGTTGCACTTTGCTTCGCTCAAAAAGAGAAAATATCATCAAATTTCTGCTCGTCTTATGGCATATTTTATCGCATAGATCGACCTCAGTTCGGGCGTTGCTCTCTGAAATCCTTGGCTAATTTATAACTGTATAGTGTAAATTGATCAAATAATGAAAGCAAGGTATCACGTGAGTGGTACCTTGTTTTTTCTTGCCACCCTATTCGTACGCGAAAAGGGACTTCGTTTCGCTTAGCGCAAGGTCTTTGATAATGCGCAAGTTTTTTGAAGAACGGTAAAAAACATTGACATCTAATTCCATTTATGATACTGTACTTGTTGTATGAACCGAATCAGAATAGAGTTGGCATCAGGGATCCCTTTTTAGAGTGGTATAACTTTTGTCCTTGCTAATAGAATTTTTTAAAGTGAAAATTTCGCTTAAACAAGGACAAACCTTTGCCCTCTTTATATTAGGCTTTGTGCGACAACAAACAGAGTTTGTGTTTTGCAGTATGGCATCTTTGTTTTGTGCACTTTTTATTTTTAGAAATGAGGTGGGAAATTTGAAACTGATTTGGAAAATTCTTATCATTGTGGGGCTTGTTCTTGTTGTGCCACTGCTTTTTGAACTCTTGATGATGGTTTTGTTTGAAACATCATGGGGACTTTGGGCACTGTTTGGACTCTTTATGCTTGGTGGACTTGGATTTGGGGCGTATTGCCTGATTGCTGAATTCGCAGGGAAGAAGAAAACTAAAAAAGTACATACTACCTGTAAGAAGTGTGGAAAAACACTGACTGGCGCAGAACTCGTTGTTACCATAGGGAAAAGACAATTGAATGGTCTTTGCTATGAAAGAGATGCTGATTTTGCTTTTACGTGTAAATCTTGTGGTAATCAACAAGGTTTTTCCTATCATTTTTCCTTTAGCGAAAACAGTGATAGTGGTGATGTCACCGACTGGCATGTTATGGAACTTACAGGTATCTTTGGCGGTTATACAAAAGTTTATAAATAAGTCAAAAAAACCTGCACACGCACCTTTTTTTGTTAATATATAAAAAAGTATTGACAAATGCCCGAAGAAAGACTATAATAATTATCGTAATCAACTCGTAGTTGGCAAGTTTCTTTGAGGCGTGGTGCGTCACATTGACAATTCCACACCGGCAGTGATAGTCTGCTAAGGACGAAATTCGTCCCCGAGAAGGTGCAATTCCTTCACCGACGGTGAAGTTTGCGAAAGCAAATGAAGTCCGGATGATAAAAGAAAGTCACACTTTTATGTCAGAGAATTTTGTCGCTTTGCGGGAAAATTCTTTTTTTTCGCAAAACGGGTGAGTTAATTTTACCATAAAAGGAGTTCGCTATGCCAAACACGCCAAAAATGAAAAAATACAAACAAAGAGATGCCATTCGTTATATGGTTTTTCTCGCTCTCTTTTCTGCTCTCGCTTATGCGCTCACCCTCTTTTTCTCAATTAAAGTGAGTTTTTTGACGTTTGACCTGAAGGACACACTGATTACCATTGCTTCGTTTCTGTTTGGACCACTGGCAGGTGTCGTGATATCCCTGTTGGTCGCAACGTTGGAACTTGTCACCGTGAGTGGTACAGGCTTTTACGGATTCATTATGAATTTTGCTTCCAGCACGACGTTTGCTGTGGTCGCCTCTCTGGTCTACCGACGTCGTAGAACGCTGAATAACGCGCTTATTTCTATGCTCTGCGCCGTGCTTTCTCTTGTCAGCGTGATGATGGTGTTGAATCTGTTTATCACTCCTTTTTATACAGGTATGGATCGTGCCGGCGTTGCCGCAATGATACCCACCTTGCTCTTCCCCTTTAACCTTGCGAAAGGTCTTGTAAATGCAGCCTTCGCCCTTCTTCTCTATAAGCCTATTGCCACCACCCTTCGTCGCAGTGGATTTATGCCGGGTGGAGCAAAGAAAACGTCGGAAGAAAACACAATGAAAGCGACAGCTCCCGAGCGTTTTACCTTTACCAAAGGCACCATAGTTATTCTTGTTGTTTCGGTTGTTACTCTCGTTGTCGCTGCCGTAATTTTGTTTGTGCTTGGTGCAAAAATTCAATTTTAATGACAATAATTGTTGACATATTGGAGTGTTTATGCTTACAACAGCTATTATCTGTATTCTAACAATTCTCCTGATGGTGTTTTCGGTTTTTCGTTTTCCTGTTGTTCGATTTGGACGTTTTCAGCTTGGAGGATATTGCTTTTTTTCAATTATTGGCGCCCTCGCTCTTCTTCTCTTTGGCACTGTTACGCCCACACAGGCGCTATCGGGCATTTTGGCTGATTCGGACGTCAACCCGGTTAAAATCTTAATTCTCTTTTTAACAATGACAGCATTTTCTGTCTTTTTGGATGAGCTTGGATTTTTCCGTGTTCTTGCTTCCATTACGTTAAAACGTGCTGGCACCTCGCAGAAAACACTCTTCTTTCTCCTTTATCTGATCGTTTCTATTCTTACGGTTTTCACATCAAACGATATCATTATCCTTACGTTTACCCCCTTTATCTGCGCCTTTGCGCGCAATGCGAACATTAACCCGTTGCCTTATTTGTTTTGCGAATTCTTCGGAGCAAATACTTGGAGTATGGCGTTAATGATTGGTAACCCGACAAACATTTATGTTGCGTCCTTTCTTGGAATTGACTTCTTTGCATATTCGGCGAAAATGCTTTTACCGACGATTGTTGGTGGTCTTTTTTCCATTTTGCTTTTATATTTGGCTTTTCACAAATCTCTTTCTGCGCCGATTACAGCAACCCCAAGCGAGGAGAAAATCAAAGAAAAACCCCTTTTGATTGTTGGTATCGTTCATCTTGCGCTTTGCCTTGTATTCTTGATGATTTCTTCTTACATAGGTGTTCCTATGTGGCTGGTTTCACTCTCGCTTTTTATCTCACTTTTTGTCATTATACTTTTGATGCGTCATCACAAACGAGAGAAGCCAGTGATTCTTCTTCGTACCCTTCGTCGTATGCCTTGGGAACTTGTCCCCTTTATGCTCTCAATGTTTATTTTGGTTATTTCTCTTCGTGAAAGTGGAATCAGTGCAGTATTTTCGGATGTTCTTGAAAACATTTTGGGAGGAAACGCCACACCGACCTTTACCTATGGCATTGCCTCCTATCTGGTTGCCAACCTGATTAACAACATTCCTATGAGTGTTCTCTTTGCCGATCTTGCCACCCTTGCTCCCACCAATGGCGCGATTTTCGGTACGATCGTTGGCTCAAATCTCGGCGCTTGTATGACGCCTGTCGGCGCGCTTGCGGGCATTATGTGGGCAGATATCCTTCGCCGCGAGGGTGTAAAGTTTGATTATCGCGATTTTGTTCGTTATGGTATTTTGATTTCTATTCCAACTTTAATTCTTACCTTGCTTACGCTGCATTTTGTGTTGATATAAAAAAATCCTTTCCTGAAGGGGAAAGGATTTTTTTTGTTTTTTAGTATTACATTAACAGTGCCGCAGCGCCAAGAAGTCCTGCCTTGTTGCCAAGTGAAGCGCAGGAAATTTCCACACGAGGACCCATATTGCCACCATAAATGTGGGCATCAACGTACTCTTGCAGGGGAGCAGTTAATTCTTCGCCCTGCGCACTGATACCACCACCGAGCAATATCATATCGGGACGGAACACCGACGCAATGTTTGTCAGTCCCTCACCGAGCATCATCAGGTAGTAGTCCACGACTTCCTTTGCGCAAGCATCTCCTTCGCTAAGCGCCAAAAAGGCAGTATGTCCGTCGACACTATCAAGCGTATTCGCGAACTTCCACATCAAGGAAGTTCTGTTCTTTTCCATCGCGCGTTTGGTTTCGCGAATGAGAGCCGTTGCCGACGCATATGCTTCAAAGCAACCACGTCTGCCACAGGTGCAAGGCTCACCTCCAGCAACAAGGACAGAGTGACCAAATTCTGCGCCAGCGCCCTCGTTGCCGAGCAACATCTTGCCTTCAATAATTGCGCCTCCACCAACGCCAGTGCCTAAGGTAATGAGAATGACGGAGTTTGCGTTTTTGCCACCACCAAATTTATATTCGCCAAGAGCTGCGACATTGGCATCATTTGCAATTTCGACGTGAAGGGAAGTCAGCTCTTCCACAGTACTTGCAATTTCAAAGTTCTCCCAGCCAAGATTGTTCAGCAGGGAGAAGAATACTATCACCGGGTTTAACCAGCTCACCATTCAGCTTGCCTTAGCCCCCCACACAGATTAAATGACGAAATGTTTTTTTATCCATAGGGAGAGAAATGGGATGATCTATGTTGAGTTTTGTTACAGTGAAATATTTACTCACACCAATAATTTCACCGATATTTGTCTTAATATGTAAAGAATTATTTTCAAAAGCAGACAAATTAGACACAGAAAGTGCCTTATCAATGTGTAATTCGCGACCTTTTCCATTTTTATCTACACGTCCATAATCGTATGCACGATAGGTCAGGTTGGAATTTTGCTGTATTTCAGCAATCAGGCAACCTTTGGCAATGGCGTGAATGGTCTCGGAGGGGATAAAATAACACTCACCTTTTTTACGGGATAGAAGTTAAGCAGATCGCAAAGACGATTTTCTTTGATGGCGCATTCAAATTCTTCTTTTGTCGTATCCTCGCGAAGTCCGAGATAGATGCCGGCGCCTTCTTCTGTGTCGACAATGTACCACATTTCTTTTTTTCCGAAACTATTTTCATTTGCCAGAGCGTAAGTGTCACTTGGATGTACTTGAATTGACAAATTGTCGGACGCGTCAATGAATTTAACCAGCATTGGAAAAAAGGGGAACTCCTTGACGTGTTCGCCAAAGGCTTCTTGTGTTACTGCCACAGACAGTGGTGTGCCGTCTTTCGTTGTACATTCGCCGTCCTTATGTAAAGACAACTCCCAAGTCTCTGCGATTTTTTCAAGTGGAAAATTCTTTCCGAACTTTTCTCTCAGGCGTACGCCACCCCAGAGATAATCTTTTGCTATTGGTTAAAGTCTGATTGGTTTCATAATATCTCGCATATCAATGCACGCCTTCACGTATTATTTTCTTTGAAATCGTCTTGCATAGGTGCAAGTCTTGCATAGTTCCTCTGTGAAAATGCCACGTCGCATTGCTTGTTCCATCTGCTTCGCTCGTTCACTTTTTAGAATATCCACAAGCGAGCTCTTGAAGAGGTTACCGAGAGCAATTTCCCCTTCGCAATCCAAGCAGCAGGGAACGACCGTACCGTCACATAGAACGCCAATCTGGTCAATAAGACCGTGACAGCGTCCCTCCTCTGCGCTTTCTGCCTTACTTTCGGTTGGCCATTCAAAAATTTCAGCGCACTCTAAAAACGTGTTTTTCCCAATGCGAAATCCACTATATCTCGTCTGCCACTCGTCAGGATATGCTTGATGAAGATAGGTGAAAATGTCGTTATTTTGGATATTCTTGCCTGCCTGTTTTTCGCTGTCCATATTCCACAGACGGAACACTGAGTAAATCCCGAGATCTGCTGCGCGTTTGGCGAACGAAACGCATCCTTTAAGATAATCATTTAGAGAGCATTGAGTGCGATTTGCCTCATATGATTGTAAAGAAATATTTACTTTCTTTATGATTTTCTGATGTTTAAGTAATATACTTTCACATTTTGGAAGCAGAAATCCATTTGTGGTGATAGAGATGGGAACGCCATACTCCTCACCAATCGTCAATAGGTCATCAAGATCGGGATGCAAAAGTGGTTCCCCCATCAGGTGCAGATAAATCTCCGACGCCCGAGGTGTCACCTCGTCCATTACACGTCGAAACTCGCTTGGCGTCATTCTTCGTTTCTCTCGTTTCAGTGTCGGACAAAAGGAGCAAGCCAAATTGCAGATATTACCTATTTCAATATATATTCGTTTTTTCATTCGGCGCTCCTTTTTTGAGTGGATTACTTCATAGCAATATTATACCACATCATTCCCTCAAATGCAAGAGATAGAAAAAATTGGAAACATCCTTTTATTTACGTTCGCTTAGTTCAAGCCCAACTACCCCCACCAACGAAAAAAAGCACCCATAAAGGGTGCTTTGGTTGGTGGCAATTCTACGAATTGATTGGGTTTTCGCCATAGGGCGAATATCCTATTGCCTCGCCATCGTCTCGCGAGCGGACTCTGCTCTCGGCAAGGATGCGAACCAATACGAATGCTATGCATTCGCTTAGTTCGAGCCAAGACAACTACCCCCACCAACGAAAAAAAAGCACCCATAAAGGGTGCTTTGGTTGGTGGCAATTCTACGAATTGGTTGGGTTTTCGCCATAGGGCGAATATCCTATTGCCTCGCCATCGTCGCGCGAGCGGACGCTGCTCTCGGCAAGGATGCGAACCAATGCGAATGCTATGCATTCGCTTAGTTCGAGCCAAGACAACTACCCCCACCAACGAAAAAAAGCACCCATAAAGGGTGCTTTGGTTGGTGGCAATTCTATGAATTGGTTGGGTTTTCGTCCGATGGACGAATATCCTTGCTCCTTGACAATGCTTCCCGAGCGAGCATTGTCTGCGAAGCGGATGCGAACCAATGCGAATGCTATGCATTCGCTTAGTTCGAGCCAAGACAACTACCCCCACCAACGAAAAAAAGCACCCATAAAGGGTGCTTTGGTTGGTGGGGGTAGTTGGGCTCGAACCAATGACCTCTACCATGTCAAGGTAGCGCTCTAACCAACTGAGCTATACCTCCGCCTGAGGATGGATATATTATAGCATACTTTTTTGAAAAAAGCAATAGGTTTTGAGATGTTTTTATAATTTCTTTTATCTTTTGTTTCATAAAGACTTGGTCGACAAGAGGAAGGCTTGGCGCTCGCGCGTGTTTGTTAAGTGTAAATCCGACATACAACTGACAAGTGCCGTTTTGATGTGTAAGTGATAAGAACTGACAAATGCCGTTTTGATGTGCAACTGATAAGAACTGACAAGTGCCGTTTTGATGTGTAAGTGATAAGAATTGACAAATGCCGTTTTGTCTGGTGTTTTTTGCTTCACCTTTCAAAACGGCATTCTTTGCTTATATGGCTTTTATTTTTAATTTACGACGTTGTTTGTCAATAGTTGTTTGCATAAATCTACAAAAAACATTAAATTTATTATTCCAGTTCAAAGGCGCCTGTGTAAAGTCGGTAGTACGTACCACCTTCTTCAATCAGCTTTTCGTGACTGCCACGCTCTATGATGCGACCGTGATCGAGCACCATAATGACATCCGAGTTGCGAATGGTGGAAAGACGGTGAGCAATGACAAATACGGTGCGTCCCTCCATCAACTTATCCATACCACGAGCAACAATCGCTTCGGTATGTGTGTCGATAGAAGAGGTGGCTTCGTCAAGGATCATAACAGGTGGGTCGGCAACGGCAGCGCGCGCAATCGCAAGAAGCTGTCTTTGTCCTTGCGAGAGATTGGAGCCGTTTCCAGTTAAGATGGTGTCATAACCGTCGGGAAGGCGCTCTATAAAGTCGGATGCGCCGACGAGCTCGGCAGCGCGAATACAGTCCTCGTCCGACGCGTCCAGATTGCCATATCGGATGTTTTCCATAACGGTACCGGTAAAGAGGTTGGTTTCCTGAAGAACGATACCGAGCGAGCGACGAAGGTCGCTCTTTTTGATTTTGTTGATGTTGATGCCGTCGTAACGGACCTTGCCGTCGGCGATATCATAGAAACGGTTGAGAAGATTGGTAATGGTGGTCTTTCCGGCACCAGTCGCACCGACAAAGGCAACCTTCTGACCAGGCTCGGCATAAACGGAAACGTCGTGAAGAACAGTCTTTCCTTCTTCATACGCGAAGTCAACCTCTACCATACGCACATCACCACGCAGGAGCGTATATGTGATGGTGCCGTCGCTATGGGGATGACGCCACGCCCACTTGCCTGTGTGTCTTTCACACTCGGTGATCGTGCCGTCCTCTGCGACCTCGCAGTTGACGAGAGTGACGTAGCCTTCATCTGTTTCTGGCTCTTCGTCCATCAACTCGAATACACGCTCTGCGCCTGCAAGCGCCATAACAATGGAATTTATCTGCTGGGATATCTGGTTGACATTGCCTGTAAATTGCTTTGTCATATTCAGGAAGGGGACAACGATTGAGATGCCGACAATGCCTGAAAATTGCATTCCACTGATGGAAAGATTGGGTACCTCATAAAGAAGGAAAAGCGCGCCGACTACGGCAATGAGAACATAGAGAATGTTACCGATATTCATAATAATCGGTCCGAGCATATTGGCATAGGCATTGGCGCGATAATTGTCCTCGTAAAGCTGTTCGTTAAGACGGGCAAAATCTTCCTCTGCAGCCGTTTCGTGACAGAACACCTTAACGACCTTTTGTCCGTTCATCATTTCTTGAACAAAGCCTTCCTGCGTTGCCACAGACTTTTGCAGTCGGATGAAGTATTTTGCAGAGCCACCACCAAAGACCTTCGACACGAAGAGCATAGCTACCACGCCGACAAGAAGCACAAGCGTGAGGGGGACACTGAAGTAAATCATCACACCAAATACGGTGGTTAAAATGACAAGGGTACGGACAAGCGTGGGGAGAGATTGGCTCACCAACTGACGAAGGGTATCAATGTCATTGGTATAATAACTCATAATGTCGCCGTGACGACGAGTATCGAAATAACGAATGGGGAGATCCTGCATTTTGTCAAACAAGGTGACACGAAGTTTAGAAAGGAAGCCCTGTGTTACCTTCGCCATCATCTGTGTTTCAAGCGTGATGGAAATCAGGGAGAGCAGGTACAAAGACGCAAGAAGAATAATCTTCGGCAATATCTCACCGAGTGCCAGGGCAAAATCTCCACTCGCTTCATAAGCGCCGATAATTTCAAAAATCTTCTGCATAAACAGCGCAGGGATCGCTGAGGTAAAGGCAGTAAAGACGACAAATAAAAGGGAAAGAGGAACCATTACCGGATAGGAGGAGAACAGAAGCTTCAAGACACGGCCTAAAACACGGAAGTTAATTTTACGTTTCATTGGCTGATTCATCACTCTCGCCTCCCTTCGTTTGTTCAAGATAAATCTCGTGGTAGATGGAGCAAGTAGAAAGCAACTGCTCGTGTGTGCCCTTCGCAATCAATTTTCCACCGTCCAGCACCAAAATCAGGTCGGCCTTTTCGACGGAAGCAATGCGCTGTGCGATAATAATTTTTGTAGTGGAGGGGATAAATTCTTCAAAGCCACGTCGAATGAGCGCATCTGTTTTGGTATCTACGGCTGAGGTAGAGTCGTCAAGAATGAGAATTTTCGGTCGGCGAAGCAGGGCTCTCGCAATGCAGAGTCTTTGTTTTTGACCACCCGATACATTTGTGCCTCCCTGTTCAATCATTGTGTCGTAACCGTCTGGGAAGGAGGTAATGAAATCGTGTGCCTGAGCGAGCTTTGCTGCCTCGATAATTTCTTCATCCGTTGCATTCGGATTGCCCCATTTGAGGTTTTCACGTATCGTGCCACGAAACAGGAGATTCTTTTGAAGCACCATAGAAACGGCAGTGCGCAGAGAGTCCAGATCGTAATCACGAACATCACGTCCACCAATCAAAATCGAGCCCTCTGTTACATCATAAAGACGTGGGATCAGGCTGACGAGCGTGGATTTTGACGATCCCGTACCACCTATGATACCGACTGTCATACCTGACGCGATTTCAAGATTGATGTTCTCAAGGGCATATTTCTTTGCCTTCTCGGAGTACTTGAAGGATACGCCCTCGAAAACAATCGAACCATCGGCGACTTCGGTTTCTGCATCTTCTTTTACGGGCAATTTTGCATCGTCCTCCAGAATTTCTACCAGTCTTTTTGCGCTCTGCGAGGAGATCGTCAAAATGACAAAAATGGACGAAAGCATCATCAATGACATCAGAATTTGCATACCGTAGGTTAGCATAGCAGAGATTTGACCGACGTTTATCAGCACACCCTTGCTCTCAATTGCCAACTTGGAGCCGATGAACAAAACGAAAATCATATTGAAATACAGGCAGAATTGCATCAAGGGGGTATTCAGGGCGACGATACGCTCTGCGTGGTAAAAATCATCACGAATGTCCTCAGAGGCGAGGGTGAATTTCTGCTTTTCATATTCCTGTCTGGAAAATCCCTTGACGACACGCATTCCACGCACGTTCTCCTCAATGGACTCATTGAGTTTATCATACTTTTTGAATACTGCGCGAAAACGAGGCATTGCTCTACGTGCGATAAAATACAGACCTACGCCAAGCACAGGGATAACAACCACAAATATTGCCGATAGGGCGCCACCCATCACATACGCCATTACGACGGAGAAAATGAGCATCAAGGGAGAACGAAGCGCCGTACGAATCAGCATCATATAGGACATCTGCACATTCTGTACGTCCGTAGTCAGACGCGTGACAAGAGAGGCAGAGGAGTAGGCATCAATTCTCTCAAAGGTGAAGCTTTGAATTCTATGAAAGGCATCGTGGCGAACATTTTTCGCAAAGCCGGAAGAGGATTTGGAACAGGCTTGTGCCGCAATTGCGCCACAAGTTAAAGAGATGGCGGCAAGTCCGATGAGAAGGATACCGTTCTTTAAGATTTCTTCCAAAGACGCTCCTGCCTTCATCAAATTGACAAGATTGGCTGTGATGAAGGGAATAAAGGTTTCAATCACGGCTTCAAGAACAATCAGGACGATTGTAACAAGCATTGGTCGCTTGTACTCTCGGATGCACTTTGCCAGAGTTTTAAAAATGTGCATAAGCATTTCCTTTCTTTACTTTTTCCAAGACAATAGTATATCAAAAAAAATCAAAAAGTGCAAGAGGAAAGTAAACAAATTCTTTATTTTACGAATTAAATCAAAAAAATTTAAAAAAAATTCAAATATTTATATTAAAAAATCAAAATATTTATTGACATAATAAAAAAAGTATGCTAAAATAGACAAAAAGTATAAAATATCTTAATAATCTGACATTATGTCAGCAAATACAAGGAGATAAAGCAATGCCTGAAATCAAGTACGAAGTGATTGAGAAGATTGGCGTAGTAAGCGAAGGAACCAACGGTTGGAATAAGGAGCTCAACCTCATCAGCTGGAACGAGAGAGAGCCTGTGTATGATATCCGTACTTGGGCGCCTGATCGTGCGAAGATGGGTAAGGGTATTACCATTACCGTTGAAGAAGCAAGAGCGCTTCGCGATATGCTTAACGCACTGAACCTCGACTAATATTGAAGTTATACATAACCGTCTTTCTTTTTAAAGAGGGAAAAAACAAGGGGGTACTTTGCGCTTTTTTTCAAAAAGCGTGAGAGAAAACCCCCTTATTTTTTTGATAAACAAAAGAAAAAGAACAGAAAATGCCTGACGTTTCGTGGTGATTTTCTGTTCTTTTTTACTTTTTTGGCGAGGTTATATCGCAGAAAAACAAGGTCGCATCATTGTTTCCCTGTCATAACTTCACTTGCAAATCGGATATTATTTTTCGCCCTCTACCTCGTCGATTTCCTCGAACAGCTCATCCAGTGTGAGTTGACCGTCGTCAACGAGCATAAACAGTTCCTCCGAGATTTCGTCGCCGTCAGAGAGCGAGGGGCGCAGATGCGAGGGCAGAGAGTACATTGGATGGTCGTCGTCCACGATAATGAAGGAATCCTCAGGGCGAATACGCTTCGGAATTGCGCCTGTGGTGGGGATGCCGAGTGGGGTGATTTGCTTCTTTTTGCATTTTTCCTTCACCTTTTCAAAGAGCCTTGAGAGAAAGTTCTCTCGCTTCTCCTCGCCACCCTCCTTCTCTCGCGCGCTGTATCGTTCCAGTGTCTCGGCGAGAATGGCGGTGCGAGCCAACTCTTCTTGCAGTTGTCTTTCCTGTTCTTCCAGAATGGCGCTGAAATCAGCAGAGCCGTATTTTGCTCCTACGAAAATGGGAGCAAACAGTTCCGTGATTTTTTTCTCCAGAAAATTATCGCCAAGCCTGTGGCCGAGCAGTTTTGAGATAAACTCCATTTTCGGATTTGTCACAGGCATAGATTCGATAAAGGAGGTGGCAATGCGCTGATTGGGCATCTCGTCCATACGCACGAGCAACTCTCCCTCTCGGAGAAAGGAGATTTTAATGGCGCGTCGGTTTGGCATCTCCGGGAAAACAAGTTCCAACTTAAAGACAGGCTGATAATCTTCGTCACGAATGGCAACGCCGAGCGCGCGCACAATATATGGCTCGCCACCAAAATTCAGTACGGTTTCCCGATATTCGTAAAGACCGACCTCAAGCGTATAATCGGTGCCTCCCTCACGGCTTGTAAAATACAGGTGCTTGCCCTCTCGGTGAAAACGGAAGGATTCTATACCACCCGTGTAATTGTTCTGCATTGCGCGAATAAATACAGGGAGAATGCCTTGATTGTTTTCACGGAAAACATAGGTACCGAGAAGGCGATCCCAAGCAGGGATATAAGGGTCCTGTGGCTTGAAATGTAAAAGCACACCAAGACCACTCTTTTTCTTCTTTGGCTGTATCCAGTGGCGTTCGTTGAAAAAGGCGTGCTCTACGCGTAGTAGCGTGTCATACTCACGATAGGTGGGCATCAGTCCATCAATAGTAGGTTGCTTGAGATAGGCACGAATGATATTCAAAGCAGGGCTTTGCTGGAAGAGTTCGTTGTTTCCCGCGTTCATTGCGACCACAAGGTCACCGTCAGGATAGATCCAGACATTTTGCCCGAGCATACCGTTGAACAGGATTTCATACCCCACGCGACTCACCCAGATTTGATAACCATAGTTAAAGTCACCCGATTTTTCAGGACTGATGGAATGGGTAAGCGTTGCCGAATGCACAAAGTCGGAGCTCAGGATGCGTTTTCCCTCGAACATACCACCAGATAAAATCATCTGTCCGAGTTTTGCCCACGATTCCACCGATAGGTAAAGGCCCCAGCCACCCTTTTCCACGCCCTCAGGTCCCATCTCCCAAAAGTAATTGGTGATGCCGAGAGGAGAGAAGAGTCTTTGGTCTAAAAACTCACACAGCCCCATTCCTGACACTCTTTTGACAATCTGAGCGAGCAGATAGGAGTTCATACTGTTATAAGCGAATTTTGTTCCTACCTCAAAGGTAGGGGCAGACGTTAAGAACGCCTCGCACCACGCGCTCTCTGTTACCGTTCCTGCTTCGGAGAAGGGAACGCCACTCTGCATTGCCAAGAGGTGATGTACCGTCAGGTTTTCTAACTTCTTGTGTGGCTCCTTCACCTCAGGGAAGAAGGGAAGGACACGGTCGGTGGGCGAGAGTTTCCCTTCGTCGATCAGCATACCGATTGCCATACCTGTCACCGTCTTTGACATAGAGTGCGAGAGATGGGCGATATTTCTTTCATACGCAGGGGCAGAGCATTCGCAAATGACCTCCCCTCCCTTTACTACCATCAGGTTGTGCAGATGGACTCGGGGATCGTTTTCAAGCGCCTTGAGCATTGCTATGATGCGTGATGTGGGAATGCCGTGTGTTTCGGGCGCCACGCGACGAAAATAGGGACGCTCGCTTTGTGATATTTGTGTCTTTTGTGGGGTATATGGTACGACGGCAGGATATTTTTTGTTCGTAACGGCAAGCCCAAGCACAAGCTCAAGGGCTCGCTTTTTCCACTGTTCCATACGACATTCTCCTTTCCTTTTCTGTTTTTATTTTACCACAAAAGTATGAATAATACAAGGCAAATTAAATATATTATCTATAATATGAAAGATTTTACATTTTTGCAAGCCATATGAGGTCAAAATCCTATGCTTTTTGGTTTTCGCCCTAAAAAAAGACGGAGAGGCAATTATGCCCTCCGTCTTTGTGTTTTTTGATTTAGATGGAAACCTCAAGGGTTCTGTGGCTCTCGCCGGAAAGGAAGCAAGCCTCCATTACCAGAAGCACACGACGTACCTCTTCTTGTTTGATCAGCATCTCCTCTTCGCCCTCTATGGCGCGTACAAAGTTGCGATAGAAGTCGTGGACGTCTGTGGTAGGACGTTCAATTTCGTAGAAGTCCAGCGTGAGTTCATCGCGAGGCGCCATTGTTTTGGTGATGCCTGCCGCATTCTGTACGGGGGTGACATCCTTTTCGCACCAAGCGGTGAGTTTTGCAATTTTGCACTTCTTCTGCCAGTCCTCAATCACTGCCGTGCCTTCTTTGCACTGCATATAGAAGCGAGGAAGGGGGAGAAAATTATAAGTACCGACTTCAACGCAAGCGCGCTTTCCACTCTCAAATACGAGGTGCAGGTGGAAACCGTCATCAACTTCATCATTGGTGATGTTGAAGAGTTCACAGGATACATTCACGATTTTTTCAGGAATGAGCTGAAGCATTTGGTCAATCAGGTGTACGCCCCAGTCAAGGACCATACCACCACCCTGTGGCTTATGGCAACGCCAGTCGGAGGGAATGCCACGAGATCCGTGAATACGTGATTCAATGTTAAGGACTTCGCCAATCTCGCCACTGCGAATAATCGAACGAATGCCGAGAAAGTCTACGTCCCAGCGTCTGTTCTGGTGTACGGTGAAGCACATACCCGACTCTTTCGCCGCACGGCACATATCATCAAATTCGCCGACAGAAAGCGCAACAGGCTTTTCACATACTACGTGCTTTCCGGCACGAAGCGAGTCGACAACGATATCGTGATGCACGTCGTTCGGGGTAGCGCAGAGGACGATATCGACACTCTTATCTGCAAGAATTTCAGGAAGGCCACCGTCATAGGTATGAATACCTAATGCTCTCGCCGCCTCCATTCTCACTTCTCTTATATCATAGACACCGGCGAGTTCAAGGACGTCACTTTTCTGCGCCCAGCTTGCGTGCCAAGCACCCTGTCCACCGTATCCAACAATAGCAATTCTTTTTTTCATAACGAAAACTCCCATATGATTTGTTCTGTTTGTATTTTATCACAGATTCTTATATTTTGCAATAGTATTTTAACATATTTTTAAATAAAACGCAAGAGAGACCTTGACAAAATGTTGCACAATTTTGACTTTTGGTCAAAAATCCCACCCTAACCCTTATGCCGTCGGCAGAAGAGAGAGAGGGAGAAGGTCGGCGAGGGCGCCAAAGATCAGTCCCGTCAGCACAAGGAGAAGGAGAACGCCGATGCATTCCTTCTTTTTCTGATGCATACGCACGAAAACAGCCAGTCCTACGCCAGCGCCGGGAAGAAGTCCTGCAAGCATTGCGCCGACGCTGATGTAGCCTGCCATATAAAACTTGGTGAGCAAGACAGACACTGCGCAGTTTGGTACAAGGCCAATGATAGCGCAAAGAAGATGTGATACAACGGGAAGCGAAAAGACGCTGCTTCGTAGCCACCCTTCACCAAGAAAGAAAACGAGGGTGGAAATCAGGAGGTTGACAAGGAGGACGAAAAGAAAAATCTTGATCGTATGAATGAGGGCAGAAAGAAGAATGCCCCTTTCACAGTGGCAACCGTGCTCCTCGCACACCTCGTGTACGTGGCGATGCGTATCCTGCGTGTGCGCGCGCTTCTTTTGATACATCCGAATCGCAAAGTCAAGCGCGAAGCCGACAAGCACAGACACAAGAATCTTATATAGGAGAATAAAGAAGGTGGTCGGCAGGGGGACTTTTTCTGTAATCATCAGAATAAGCATCTCGTCTGAGGTCGAAAGAAAAACCGAGACCAAGGTGCCGACGGTGATGATTCTTGCCGCATAGAGATTGGACGCCATTGTGGACATACCACATTGTGGAATCACGCCGAGCGTCGCGCCGACAAGAGGGCCGAATACACCTGTTTTGCGAATCAGTCGCTCTGTTTTTTCCCCCGCTTTATGTTCAAGCCATTCCATCAGAAGATAAGCGAGAAACAAAAAGGGCAGGACTTTAAGACTGTCCAGTAGTCCGTGAAGGACAACGTCGTGTAAAAATTCGTGCATTGTGTTCTCCTTTACAAAAGTCTGGCACAGACTTTACAGGTGCCGAAAAGAAGCGTTTGCTCTTCATCCAGCATAAAAGAAAGGGAGGAGAGCAGGGTATCTTCAAATTTGTGTGAGGTTTCGTGGTCGAGATGAATGACCTGACCACACATTGTGCATTTGAGGTGCAGATGATGCGAGCATCCCTCGCCAATCCATTGGTAGGAGTTGTGTCTGGTTTTTACGTCAGCAATTTTTCGCACCATCCCTTCGTTCACAAATCGGGATACCAGACGATATATGGTGCTTTTGCCCTTGCCGTCAGGGCATAGAATGTGACATAGCGCTTCCAGTGAAAACGACTCCCCTGCGTGGGAGCGCAGGAAGGAGGCGAGCGCCTCTCTTTTTTCTGTGCGATAAATTTTCATTCTATATTCCTTTTCAAAAATGAGAATAATTCTCAAAAGCCGTTATAGTATACAACAAAAAAGCCCTCTTGTCAAGAGGGCAAAAAAATATTTTTTTAAGTTTTCACGTAGTATTTACAAAAGATATTATTCTTTTATCAAAAGAATGGTGCCTTCGTAGACATTGTGGCAAGGGTCACCACACATATCGCAGAACTCGTCATAGGCAAGCTCTACCTCTTCTGCGAGGTGAAGAACAAGTTGGTCTTTGTTGGGAAAAACAAGTATGCACGTGTTTTCTGTTACCTCCAGCGCTTGGAAGGTGCCGTCCTCCTGATGGTTCAGCGCAAAGCGCACGCCATTATCGACGGTGAAGGTCTCTTCACCAATGTCGGAGAACTCCTCCTCCCCAAAGCGATAAAAGGTGTAAACATATCTGAAATAAAGTTTCATAGAACCTCCTTAGACGCGTCTTTGTTACAAAGCGACAGCGAAGTCGACGCCCACCATCCCGCACAGCTTCTTTTCCAGCTCATAAACGTCGTGCTTTTTCGGGAGCGTTAAGGTCAGTTGCACGCCCACCTTGCCGGCAGAGGACGAACGAGGGGGGACGATTTCAATCTGGTGAATGTCACCACACTTGCTCGCGCGTAGTTCGTCATAAAAGGAATTGACATATGTACTTCCAGACAACTCAATGTAAACCATTGTATACATATCGTTCTTAGAAAACCAATATTCGACCTTAGGAAGCAACATAGATGTAACGATAGAAATAAGAAAACAAATCAAAGCGCCTTCGTAAAAACCGATACCCAAAGCGAGGCCGAGCGTCGCCGTGTTCCAAAGGCCTGCCGAGGTGGTCAGACCGACAATACGCGATTTATTTTGTACCAGAATAATGCCTGCACCAAGAAAACCGATTCCCGATACCACCTGCGCGCCAAGACGCATTGGATCTGTGGAAAAGCCCTCCTCTACGGCATAAACGCCAATCAGCGCGCATAGGCACGCGCCTACGGCAACAAGAATATGCGTACGCATACCTGCTTGACGACCACGCTTGCTGCGTTCCAGACCGATAATAGAACTTAACATCAGGGCAAGGATAAGACGAATTGCCACAGAACCGACAGAAAAGTCCTCTAAATACGCAAAGAATTTTTCCATTCCTACACACCTCAAAATATTTTCTACTCTTATTATAGCACCTCTTTGCGCTTTTGTCAATAAAACGGTGAAAAATACAAAGGAGTGATTGAATAGGATGATGTTTTCTACTGTGTATAGGAAAAAATCCTCTTGACAAAAGGGGAAAAAAAGTGTAGACTATAATTTGATAGTGCGCCAGACGGAGTGACCTTATTTTTGAAAAATAAATGAACGGAGTTACTTTGTATGATACAAAATTTCAACAAGGAATTTTTGGCGAATATTCTTTCGAGGTGGGGCTCTGACTTTTCTGAGGCATCCTGCGCGTCTCACGGAAACGGTCATATTAACGCCACTTTTCTTGTGACAACCAGAGAAAAAAAGTACATACTTCAGCGCATTAACAAAAATGTTTTTAAGAATCCGGTTGCCGTAATGGATAACATTTTGAAGGTCACAGAGTATCTGAAGGCGCATATAGAGGATCCTCGCCGTGTGATGGGTGTTTACGTTGCCCTTGATGGTAAGCCATACGTTGTGGATCAGGAGGGCGAGTATTGGCGACTGCTCCAGTTTGTCGAGGATGCGATTTGTTTAGAGGCCCCCGAGACCAAAGAGGACTTTTACCAGAGCGCTATCGCCTTTGGTAGATTTCAGTACGATCTTCGCGATTTTCCTTCCGATACCATTGTAGAGACCATTCCCGATTTTCATAATACCGAAAAGCGCTTTGAGGCATTTTGTCGCGCCGTAGAAGCAGATGTCTGTGGCAGATGCGAGAGCGCCAGAGAGGAAATCGCTTTTTATATGAGCCACGAGAACTTCTATGGTACGCTTGCTCGTGCGCACGTGGAGGGGATTCTTCCCCTGCGTGTTACCCATAACGATACAAAAATCAATAATGTTATGCTGGATGCTGCGACCAGAGGCGCGCTGTGCGTGGTTGACCTTGATACCATTATGCCTGGCTTCTCTGTTACCGATTTTGGCGATTCTATTCGCTTTGGCGCGAATACGGGCGCTGAGGACGAAAGAGATCTTACGAAGATTGACCTTGACCTTGACCTTTTTGAAACCTATGCCAGAGGTTTTCTTCTGGGCTGTGGTGGAGGCCTGCCTGAGCCTGAGGTGATGCTGATGCCTGAGGGTGCGAAGATGATGACCTTGGAATGTGGTATGCGTTTCCTTACCGACTATCTGTCAGCAGACACCTACTTCCGTACTGCCTACCCTGAGCACAACCTTGTACGCGCTCGCACACAAATGAAACTTGCACAACGTATGGATGAGGAATTCTCAAAAATGAAGAAAATCATTCGTAGCATTTTGGAGGAAAACAAATGAAACACATCACTCTTGTAGTTATGGCAGCAGGTATGGGAAGCCGTTTTGGTGGTCTTAAGCAACTGGAGCCGATTTATGGCGAGGATAAGGTCCTCCTCGATTTTTCTGTTCATGATGCAATGGAGGCCGGCTTCGACAAGGTGGTTTTCGTTATCAAGCACGAGATTGAAAACGATTTCAAGCGTCTGGTCGGTGAACGTATCGCAAAGCGTGTGAAGGTCGAGTATGTCTATCAGGAAATCGACGACCTTCCCGGTGGCTACACTGTTCCCGAAGGACGTACCAAGCCTTGGGGTACTGCGCAGGCAATTTTGGCTTGCCGTGAGGTGATCCACGAGCCCTTCGCTGTTGTCAATGCCGACGACTATTATGGAAAGGATGCCTTCTTGAAGATGGCAGACTTCTTACAAAATAACGAAAATGACTATGCAATGGTTGGCTATCGTCTCGCCAACACCTTGACAGAAAACGGTTACGTTTCACGTGGTGTATGTCAGGTGGAGAATGGCTACCTTGCTGAGATTTGTGAGCGCACTAAGATTGATAGTGCGTGTCGCTATACTGAGGATGGAGAGACCTATGTTACCCTCGCCCCCGATACGACGGTTTCTATGAACCTTTGGGGACTCCGTCCGGATGTTTTTGCATATATTGAAGAGGGATTTCTTGCCTTCCTTGCACAGAAGCGAGAGACCCCAAAGAGTGAATATTACCTTCCCCTTGTCGTATCCGAATTGATTGCCCGTGACGTTCACCGTGTGCGTGTCCTTGTCGCAGAAGACAAGTGGTACGGCGTGACGTATAAGGAGGACAAGGAAGGCGTGGTTCTCGCCATTGGCAAGATGGTGGAGGAAGGAAAATATCCCAACATTTAAAAGAAAATATCTCAATATTTAAAGGAGAATATCAATGCGTATTATCGAAACCAAAACCTATGAAGAACTCAGCGTACTCGCTGCTGACATTTTGACAGAACAGCTGAAAGCAAAACCGGATAGCGTGCTTGGACTCGCGACAGGCTCCTCGCCTATTGGTATGTATGAGGTTCTTGTCGACCGTTGTCAAAAGGGAGAGGTGGACTTCTCTCACGTAACGTCGGTAAATCTCGACGAATACATTGGACTTGATGGTACACACCCTCAGAGTTATCGTTATTTTATGGATACCCACCTGTTTGATCTCGTTAACATTGACAAGGCTCGCACCTTTGTTCCCAACGGTCTGACCACTGACGGCGAGCGTGATGGCATTCTTTACGACGAGCATATCGAGAGTCTTGGAGGCATTGATCTTCAACTTCTTGGCGTAGGATACGACGGTCATATCGGCTTTAACGAGCCCTCTGATACCTTTGTCGTTCACACGCACGTTGAAACGCTTGATCCTTCGACCATTGAGGCGAATGCGAGATTTTTCAATTCCGTCGACGAGGTTCCGACACAGGCGATGACAATGGGACTCGGTTCGATTATGAAAGCGAAAAAGATTCTTCTTATCGCGTCGGGAGAGAAAAAGGCGAAGGTGCTTCGGGAGGCATTTTGTGGCAAGGTAACGCCAAGAATACCTGCTTCCATTTTGCAGCTTCACCCCGACGTTACTGTAATCATTAGCGAAAAATAAGATGTTTTTAAAGAATGTAAAACTCGGCGCAGAGTACAAAACACTTGTGCTGGAAAATGGAAAAATCAAAGAAATTCTTGATGTATCCGAGGAAATATCGGCAGAAAGTATAGACGCAAAGGGTTATACTGTGATTCCGGGACTCATTGATGTTCATACACACGGCAGAGAGGGTATGGATACTATGGACGCTGACTTTGACTCCTTGTGCGACGCTTATGCAAAGGAGGGAACGACCTCCGTTCTCCTTACCACAATGACGCTTGGCTACGAAGATCTGCTTCGTGTGTGTCACGCCTCTAC
The DNA here is from genome assembly GCA_045612385.1 of Eubacteriales bacterium. Taxonomy (GTDB): domain Bacteria; phylum Bacillota; class Clostridia; order Oscillospirales; family CAG-272; genus UBA1740. The sequence continues at coordinate 22,099 of JAZKYZ010000033.1, forward strand.
GGACGTGTGTGGCGCGCATATTCTCGGTATTCATCTTGAAGGACCTTACATCAGCAAAGAAAGACTCGGCGCGCAGAATCCCGACTTTGTTCGTACCCCCTCGCTTGAGGAATTGATTTCCTTTGGAGATGAGGTTAAGATGATTACCGTTGCTCCTGAGGTCGACGGTATGCTTGATTTTATACGTGAAGCATCCAAAAAATGCGTGGTTTCGATTGGCCATACCAATGCCACCTATGAAGAAACCATCTGCGCCATTGAAGCGGGAGCCAACTGCCTGACACACACCTTTAATGCAATGCCGCCCTTCCTTCACCGTGCGCCCGGTCCCATTGGCGCAGGATGCGAAAAGCATATTTATGCTCAGGTAATCGGAGATGGCTTCCACGTAGAGCGTGGCGCTCTTATCACCGCCTACCGTATGTTTTCTTCCAAGCGAATGGTTTTAATCAGCGACTCGATTGCTCCTGCGGGATTGCCCGACGGTTGTTATTCCTCTGGTGGTCTTGCTGTGGATGTTCGTGATGGTAAAATCCACCTTGCGAATACAAATACCATTGCGGGTTCGTCGAGCACCCTGCTTGATTGTGTTCGCACCGTCACCTCCTTTGGCATCCCCTTGGAGGAGGCCGTTCGTATGGCATCTCTCACCCCAGCCGAGATGCTCGGCGTGGATGACCATAAGGGAAAAATTGCTGTCGGATATGATGCAGATTTGCTTTTGCTTGACGAAAATCTTGAACTGAAAGCTGTCCTGATTGATGGCAAATTTTATACAAATAACCTATAATTTGTAAACAAGAATATACAAAAAGAGGAATATCCGACCGGATATTCCTCTTTTTTTGAGAAAAATATTCGCTTTGCTGTCGCTGATTAAAAGACGGGATAACCTGCTGCTTCGTGCGCTTCAATGAGTTCATCACACATTTTGATGATGTCATCTATCGAAAGTTCACTTGAGGTGTGGGGGTCGAACATTGCTGCTTGGTAGACGTGCTCACGCTTTCCTGTAACGGCTGCTTCAATGGTTAAAAGCTGACAGTTGATGTTCTGCATATTCAGGGCAGCGCACTGCAAGGGAAGGCGTCCTACGTGACAAGGATGAATGCCCTGACCGTCGACAAGGCAAGGAACCTCAACACAAGCGTCGGCAGGCAGGTTGTCGATCAGACCAGTGTTCAGCACATTTCCACCGATTTTGTATGGCTCGTTTGTGGTGATGGCTTCCATAATGTGGCAGGCATATTCGTGCGAGCGTGTGTGCTGGATGTCACCGCCACGAAGCAGATTTTCTTTCTGCTTTGCCCAAGCGGCAATTTGGTTGACACAGCGACGAGGATATTCATCCAGAGGGATGTTGAAGCGCTCGATCAACTCGGGATATTTTGATTTGATGTAGAATGGATTATATTCCGCGTTATGCTCGGAACTTTCTGTGCAGTAATATCCGAACTTGTCGATATAATCAAAGCGCACCATATCACTATGCTTTTCTTCTGCGTTTTTCTTTTTGGCAAGCTCACGGATCAGGGGATAAAGGTCCTTTCCTTTTTTGTTTTTGATTTCAAGGAGCCAGCCCATATGGTTGATACCGGCAATCAATTCCGAACCAATCTCCTCTTCAATGCCAAGTTTTTGCAAAAGGTGTGAGGAGCAAACCTGAACGCTATGGCAAAGACCAATGGTTTTTGTCGACACCAAGATATTTTCTGACATTGGCGACACCACCGTTATACTTTTATTCAGCGCTTCAAGCACGGCATACGATTCCTCCAGACGCTCACCGTCAATATCAAATGTTTTTGGAGAGGAATGTTTCCGTTTCATTTGGCATCTTAACCCCCAACTTTATTCTAACACAAAAAAATATACAAAGCAATATGAATTTAAAAAATATGATAAAAACGAGCACGAAAGAAATGAACTCAAAGCTTTAATTGCTTTTAGAGTGCATATCATATCGTGCTCGCTTTTTTGAAATCAAAATATGTTTAAATTATTTGATAAATGCCTTTGCTTCGTCTAAGGTAATTTCGTTGCCATAGATGCCGAAGGGCTCATAGTGAACAGCAACAACTGAAACAAGATCCATATTGTTCTCAGCGTTGAAGGAGTTGAGATAGGGGACGTGCTGGAAGTAGTTGGCATCACATTCGCCATTGAAAACAACATTGTTGGGAAGTACATAGTCGTCAAAGGTTTCGATAATGAGATTGTATCCCTTAGCTGCAAGAAGAGTCTTTGCAACCTCAAGAATTTCTGCGTGAGGTGTGGGGCTTGCTGCAACCTTAATGGTGTTATCCGAGCCTGCCTGTGCTATGGTAGTATTGGTGGATTGGGACATAGAAACAACAGCGCCCTCGTATTCGCTTGCGATAAAGTTAGCGACTTCAGCAGATTGAAGCGCTGCCACAAGAGCAAGAATTTTGGGGTTGGTCTGATCTTCAGGATTTACTGCAAGAATATTTGCATAGGTTGTAGCTGCCTGACCGTCTACGGCTTCGATTGCGAGAGCGTCGGTAGCAACGTTAAGACCTGCTCCAATCGCATAGTTACCATTGATGACTGCGATTGCGCCTTTGTTGTTTTGAAGCTGTGCAGGAAGCGTCTGCGCTTCTACTGCTTGAATTTCAATGTTTGCAAGGTAGTTTTCATCTTTCAGGTCAAGGACACTGATACCGGTATTGATATCCTTTCCTTCAGGAATCGAGATGAAGCCTTCCTGCGCAAGAAGAAGGAGCGCACGGGTCTGGTTGGAATCGTCTGAGGGAACAAATACGGTGAGTGTGTCATTGTTTCCACCACAGGAAACGAGGGAAGCGCCGATTGAGAGAACAAGCGCAAATGTGAGAATGAGTGCGAGAAGTTTTTTCATAATAATATCTCCTTAATATTGTTTTTGTAAATAATTGTTTGCTTATTTTGCTCTTTTATCAAGTTTGTGCGCCAATCGCATACCGACTTCTTGAATAATCTGAACGATAATTACAATCAGGAGTACACACAACCAAGTGATTTCAGGATTGGAACGCTGGTGTCCCCAGATGGTAGCGATTGCGCCAAGACCACCGGCGGAAATGGTACCACCCATTGCCGTGTAGGAAAGCACGGTGACAGATGAGATGACTGCGCCGACAATCAGGGAAATCTTCGCTTCGGGAAGAAGTACCTTGTAGATAATTTGAAAGGTGCTCGTGCCCATAGATTGTGCGGCTTCAATAATACCCGCACCAACCTCCTTGATGGACGATTCCACCATTCTTGCAATATACGGCGCAGCCGCAATTACAAGCATAACAATCATTGCTGCATTTCCATAGGATTTTCCCACAAGAAGTTTGGAAACAGGGAGGAACGCCACCATCAAAACAATGAATGGCATACTACGGAAAACGTTGACGATAAAACCGAGTATTTTGTTGAGCCAAGGAATGGGACGGATACCGTCTTTGTCTGTAATAGAAAGGATCACACCAAGTGGCAGACCAATCACGTAAGCAATCAGGGTTGAGAGAACGGTCATATAAATGGTTTCCCATATGCCGAGCTGCAAGACATTTTTTTCAATAATTTGTTGCAACGCGTCTGTCATTGTTTTGTCGCCTCTCTTTCTCCCTCAAGGGAAAACTTTACATTGTTCTTTGTCAGCCACTCACAGGTTTTTTCGTATGCCTCTGTTGCGCTTTGTGGAAGCAAAATCAACATTTGACCATAATTTTTACCATCCAGTTCTTTGATATCAGCAAACAAGATGGATACAGGCGCCGCGCATTCTGTTACAAGAGAGGAAACAATCGGTTTGTCGGAGGATTCGCCGTTGAATACCAAACGTAAGGCGTAGCCGGTCGTGTGGTCGACAGCCGAGAGAATTTTCGGTAGGACAAGTTCTCTCGCAATATCACTTTGTGGGTCGGTGAACACGTCGGTGACATAACCCATTTCAGCAACGTGGCTCTTATCCAATACTGCGACACGGTGACAGATACGCTCAATGACATCCATCTCGTGGGTAATGATAATGACCGTCACACCCATTGTCTTATTGATTTGACGGAGCAGTTCAAGAATGGATGAGGTGGTATTGGGGTCAAGAGCACTTGTGGCCTCGTCACAGAGAATGTATTTTGGATTGGTTGCTAAGGCGCGCGCAATAGCGACTCTCTGTTTTTGTCCACCGGAAAGCTGTGAGGGGTAGGAAAGCGCTCTGTCGGAAAGTCCGACGATTTCGAGAAGCTCCAGCGCTCTCGCCTTCGCCTTTTCTTTATCCCATCCTGCAACCTCAAGGGGGAAGGTGACATTTTTCAGTACATTTCTCTGTTCAAGCAGGTTAAAACTCTGGAAGATCATACCAATGTTCTGACGGATCGAAAGAAGTTCCTTTTTCGATACCTCCATCAGGTTGACACCATCAATCACGACCTCTCCCGTGTCAGGACGCTCAAGCAAATTGATACATCTTACCAGCGTACTTTTTCCTGCGCCCGATAGACCAATGATACCAAAAATCTCGCCATCTTCAATCGTGAGCGAAATATTTTCAAGGGCAGTAATCGGTCCGGATTTTGTCGTGAAGGTCTTGGATATATTCTTTAATTCAATCACAAAACAACCTCCAAAAATAAAGACGAAACTGTAAACAGCCTCGTCTAATCTTCTTTTTCATATTATAGAAAAAACGAAGAACGCAACGCTGTTTCAGGCACGACAAAACATGCACATGCGGAACATGTACATCTTCGCCATATCCATCATCATAGCAGATGCGAACATAAGTTTTCTCCCAAAAAAATAATTATGTGTGCATTATAGCACAAGATAAGGGCTTTGTCAACCATTTTATGAAATTTTTTTAAAGAATTCTCTATCATATTGCAATTTATTGCAGAATATGATAAAATAGAGAACGGAAAAAGCAAAGGTCTTTTTCTATTATATATAGAAAGGAAAATAAGTTATGCGTAAAATCATTTGCAATAAAGTATATGATACTACCACCTCTACCGTCGTCAAAAAGGTAACAGAGGGCTACTACGGTGATCCTGCAGGCTATGAGGAAACCCTTTATCAGACGCCCGAAGGCTATTACTTCCTCTACACGAACGGTGGAGCAGAATCTCCCTATACGGTAGAGAAAATCGAACGCTACTCCAAGGCAAGAGCCGACGAATTTATAAATAGCGATCTGATATAATAAAAAGGGAAAATGCAAGTGGTTCTACTTGCGAAAAGAAATGAAAGAAACAGTGACGGACAGCACGTCCGACAGGAAAGTTTCCCCACAGGTCGTGCTTCCGTTAAAAAAACACCCAAAGTCGCATTTTGACTTTGGGTGTTTTTTCTTGAAATTTATTTTAAGAAGCCCTGAATAATCTGCTCTTCGGCCTCTTCCTCGCTCAAACCAAGCGTCATCAGCTTTGTGAGCTGTTCGCCTGCGATTTTACCGATCGCTGCCTCGTGAATAAGGGAGGCATCAATATTGTTCGCATCCAACTCTGGAACGGCGAGCACACGCGCGTGATCCATAATAATGGCGTCACATTCTGTGTGACCCGTGCAGGGTGCATTGCCGACAATCAGCGAATCGAACTTCTGGTAGGACTCATCACGCGCGACAGAACGGGAAACCAGGTCGCAACTGCATCCCTCGCCATTCATATCGACACGATAATAGGAAATGGCGCTTTGGTGACCGTGTGTCATCAGGCGCTCGCGCACGATAAGCTTTGCACCCTTCGCGAGCGTTGCTGTCATTGTACGGTCGGTCGAGTCGACACCCTTAATCTGCACCGTTTCCATCTCCATCACAGCATCCTCTTCGAGATACACCTCTGTGGTGGGATTCATAATATTCTGTCCGTTGCCATCTCCCTCGCCATAGTGCTTTTCGACATATTTGATATGCGCGCCACGCGCAAGGAAGAAGCGGTGAATACCACTGTGAGAGCTGTCCTGATTGCCACAGTTATGAATGCCACAACCAGCAACAATCACCACATCTGCGCCCTCGCCAATATAGAAGTCGTTATACACGACCTCCTCAATACCACTTTCACTGATAACCACAGGAATGTGGACAGATTCGTTTCTTGTGAAGGGAAGAATATGCACATCAATGCCACTTCCGTCCTCTTTCGTTACGATATCGACATTTGCTGTCGTTTGGCGCTCGGCGCTTTGTCCGTTGGCGCGAATGTTATAGGCGCCGATTGGCGTTTCGTGCAGGTCAGCAACCTCTTCCAAAATTCTTCTTTGAACGGAATCAAGCATCGTTTTGTCCTCCTTCTGTGTGGAAACGTGAGCAAAGTGTCATATCCGAGCTTGTTCCTGCGAGAAGCTCAGGCAAAATGGAATCTGCTCTGCCGTGAGTGGTTACTTTACCACCAGAAATCAAGACAATTTCGTCAGCAATGTTAAGGATTCTCTCTTGGTGGGAGATGATAAGAATGGAGCCGTGTGTATGCTCTCTCATATTCTCAAAGACACGAATGAGATTTTGGAAAGACCACAGGTCAATGCCTGCCTCCGGTTCGTCAAATACAGAAAGACGTGTGCCTCTTGCCATAACGGAGGCGATTTCAATGCGCTTCAACTCTCCACCTGAAAGGGAAGCGTTGATTTCACGGTTAATATAGTCCTTTGCGCAAAGACCGACACGGGCAAGATAGGTGCAGGCTTCAGAAACGGAAAGGGATGCCTTTCCGGATGCCAAACGAAGCATATCCAAAACACGAATGCCCTTGAAACGGACGGGTTGCTGGAAAGCGAAGCTGATGCCCAGTTTCGCGCGCTCGGTGATAGAAAGTTCTGTAATATCTACCCCATCAAAGAGAATCTGACCACTTGTAGGCTTTTCAATGCCCATAATCAGTTTTGCCAAGGTGGATTTTCCACTTCCGTTGGGGCCGGTGATGACAACAAATTTGTCGTCCTCTACCACAAAGGAAACGTTGTCCACAATTATTTTATTCTTTTGGTCATCTGAGGCAACCTCAAAAGACACATTGCGTAGTTCTAACATAAATACCTCAAATTAATTTTTTGCGTGTCTGTTATAACACAAATCTAATATCTTTGTCAATGGCTTATTTTAAGCAAAGCGCTTCGAGCCTTGCTTGTCTTTCCTTCTTTTTCGCCTTGTCCTCGTGATAAATTTTGCAAGCAATGGCGAGCGCAGTCACATAGTGGAAGGTTGTGTAAATATAGAAGATGTAGTTGTCTGTTAGGCTCGTCGCAATCAGGTAGAAGCAAACGAGGAACAAAAACCACTTGTTTGTCGACGAATTTTTGAAGAACACAACCAAAGTGGAAAGACGGTAGATGAAATATGCCAAAATGGCGACAAGTCCACCCGAACCAAGAAGTTGAAAAAAGGTGTTGTGTGCCATATATGGGAAGAAATCTGTGGAAAGCATATTATGTTCAGGCGCCGTTACGTGCTCCGGACCTGCGCCAAAAATCGGATGTTCCTTAAACTTTTCGACACATTCGCCCCAGATTTTATCGCGACCGGTGAAGTTGAATTTCTTTTCAGTTTCCCTTTCTTTGTTGTCCTCTACCTCAGCGCTTGTCGTAACTTCCTTTTCGACAAACAAACGGTCGAACATATCCTGATAGAGCATCTTGACTTTGGCAGGGAAGATAACGATAAAGGCAATGATAGCGACCATTGCGATAGAGAGCACGATACGATTGCCTGTCCTACGCTTCGCGCTGATATCGCGCGCGAAGAACGCCGAGATAAAACCAACGATCAGAATGAAGGTGCTTACCACTGTTGCCGTACGGGATACACAGGAAACGGCAAGAACGCAGGAGGAAATGGCGCCGAGCAGATAAAGAAGTCTACCACGACATTTCACAAAACCGTACATCTGCATAGGAATAAGAGCGCCAACATTATAGGCTACCAGATTGCATCCACCGAAGCCAAGTGTAATTTCCGAATACACGCCATCATTGCGAATAAAATCCAGCACGCCAGTAGCAAGATACTTGTCATAATGGTACAGTACGACCTGTACGTTAATCACAAGCGCAACAAGGAAACTGACATAGGCGAAGTAGGAGAGGAGTTCTTCCGTATTTTCCTCCGAGATGCCACGATAAATGGCTGCGAAAAGAAGGAGGAATACGGCGCTTTGACCGAAGGTGTAGAGCAGATGTTTTCCTTCTAAAAATCCTTCCGTACCATAGCCTGCGAACACGAAGGAAACGCAGAACAAAAGCGTAGGAATCAGGAGAGGAAGCAGGTGAGGACGGTACTCACCATTTTTTGCCATTTTATGTTTTCTTACGGTATGGCGAGTGAGGAAAATCAAGACGCCAAGCAATACAAATGCAATCGAGCCAAGAATGATATATGTGTTCACACCGGAGAAGAGATAGTCACCACCTGCCGCAGGGTCGGTAATCAGATGTTCTTTCGGAATCTGATACAGAGCAACCAAGAGGTAGGGAAGAAAGGGGCGAATGGTGCGAGAGCACATTAAGGCGACAAAGGTCATTACCGAAAGCGCAATATTGATATATACCTCATACCCTGTCAGTGCGCCGACGAGCGCGAGCGCTGCGACAAGGACGGGATAGAGCCGACCGGTAAAGAAATTATCCATATCCACACGTTTTTTCAAGCGGGAAAGAAGAGCCGTATTTGATGTGTTCATTTGACACCTCCAAAAGAGTATAAATATTTTAGCATATCCCCTATCTTTTGTCAAGAGGAAGAAAGAAGAAAGGTAAGCTCAACCCAAAAAATAAAAGAAAGTGCGCTTGGTAGAGATGTCTATACTTGACACTTTTTGAAAGGTGTGGTAAAATGGAGAAAATAAAAAAAGGAAAATGCACATCTATGACAGAAAAAGAAATTCTTGAGGTGGAGAAAAAACTCGGTTATACCTTCCGTGATCGAAGTCTGCTTGTGCAGGCATTCACACGCACGAGCTACGTCAACGAGAAGAAACGCAAGGAACAGCAATCCAATCAGGTGCTGGAATTCTTTGGGGACAGCGTTCTTTCCTGCGCTCTTGTTACGCTGTTGATTCGTGATTTTTCAAAGCGTTATGCGTATGGTGTAACCAGTCGCTTTGACGAGGGCGATTTCTCGGTAATGAAATCGCATCTTTCGGATAAAACCAAACTTTCGGAGGTCACGGCAAAACTGGGGTTCGGTCCTTACCTCCTGATGGGAGAGGGAGATCGAAAACTCGGAATCGACGAGGAGCCCTCCGTTCTTGAAGATCTTTATGAGAGCATTATTGGGGCGATATGGATTGACTCGGAATGCAATATAGAAGTGGTAACCCGTGTTGTCGAAAACACGTTGGATTTTCACGCCTTTGCTTTGGATATGATAAAACCAATGCAGAATCCTAAAAACCAATTACAAGAGTATTGTCAGGACAAAAAGCACCGTCTCCCCAACCCAGAGTACACTATGATCGACAGACGGGGAGAGGAGCATAACCCCACGTACCTCGTTGAGTGTCGTGTGGGCGACCTTGTCGCCATTGGCGAGGGGAGGAACATCCAAAAGGCGAGCATTGCCGCCGCAGAAAGGATGCTTTCTCTCTTAAAGGAGAGAGAGGGAAAGGTACACGAAGCCGCCTCAATCACTCCAAGACACCCTGCCGATACCCCTGTGAGTCAGCTTCAGCGAATCGCAAATCAAAGAAAAATCCCCCTCTCCTTTACCGACCCTAAGCAAAGAGAAGTGAATGGCATAGCAATCGGGGACTTTTATACCACTTGCGTTTTTGGAGGAAAATCTACCGAAGGACAAGGAAAATCCAAGTCCGAATCTAAGCAACAGTCGGCTCTAAAAATGCTGGAAATGCTTGAGTTTTGAAAATAATTGTTTGCAAAAACAGAAAAAGCAAAGCGAAAACGCTTTGCTTTTTCCATTATATTAAACTTGGAATATGAAATTCAGGAGAGAGTGATTAGTCGTTTTCTGGGACGATCATACCATAATCGCCGTCTTTGCGCTTGTAAACAACGCAGGTGCCGCCGAAGTCCTCGCACCAGAAGGCAAAGAAGGAGTGACCGAGAAGGTTCATCTGAAGGATGGCTTCCTCTGGGGTCATTGGTTTGTTTGGATAGGATTTTGTGCGAATGTTGAATTCGCCCTCCTCCTCCCATTCGTCCTCATCCTCAGGCTCATATACCACAAATGCGCCTTGTCGGATGGTCTTTTCCAGTCTGGTTTTGTTTTTGCGGATTTGTCTTTCTAAGGACTCCATCGAACGGTCAAGAGCCGTGATAAAGGTGTCGCTTTCCTCTTCTGCGCGGAACAGTGTTCCACCATAAGAGATAGTAATTTCAATGATTTTGACACCCTTTCTTGCTTTACAAGTAACAGATGCCTCTGTGTTCTCGCCAAAAAACTTGTTGAATTTTGCAAGTTTCTTTTCGATAGCGAGCTTCAGGCTCTCGCGTACACTCATTTGTTTGCCCGAAACGATAATTTTCATGATCTTACCTTCTGCCGTGGCAGTCCTTTCTGATGATTTTGCTCTTGGGGGAGGCTTCTCTCTGTTAAGAGGCTTTTCTCCCTTGCACTTATATTATAGCATATTCTTTGGCGAAAATAAACACTTTTTGCGATTTTCTACACCTAAATTCAATAAAAATTCACAAAAAACCGTTTTTCCCTATTGACATCCCCTTTTTTCAAAAAAACTCTTGACAAGTGATTTTTCGTTGTGTTATAATGGTGTTGTGTGACGGGCTTTTTTTCTTGCCTGTCGCTTTTTCTTTTTGTGGATATTGCACAAAAAAGCGTTTTTATAAAAGGCAATAAAAGAACGGACAGCGTGGCGTGTATTCTTATAGACGGCTTTTGAAACCGAATAGAATGCGTTACCTACCAACAGGAGGATAGAGGATGTTTTACGCTCTCTGTCCTTTTTTCTTACCTGTCGGGTGGCAAAAAATACCTCCCTTGTTGGAGCATTAAAGTATAACGCCTCCCCCTTGTGGGTGCAATGATGTAAAACGCCTCCCTTGTGTAAAGGTAATGGAAGGCAGAGAGCGCCTCTCTTGTGAGAGCATTGCAGTGTACAGTTTCCCTTGTTGGAGCAATGAAGTATAACGCCTCCCTTGTGTAAAGGTAATGGAAGGCAGAGAGCGCCTCTCTTGCGAGAGCATTGAAGTGTACAGTTTCCCTTGTTGGAGCATTAAAGTATAACGCCTCCCCCTTGTGGGTGCAATGATGTAAAACGCCTCCCTTGTGTAAAGGGAGGTGGCACGGCTTGCCGTGACGGAGGGATTGTAAATCCATAAAATCTATCAAAAAAAACAATCCCTCAGACGCCTTCGGCGCCAGCTCCCTCCCGGAGGGAGCCAAGGATAACAACGGCGGGAGTAAACCCCCGCCCTACGATTTATATCACTTCGCCTGAGGGTGAAACTTACTTTTTTTACTTCAGTTTATTCACAGAAAGCCAGCTCCCTTTGCACAAGGGAGCCATCGAACGCGAGGCTTAGTGCAGATGTAGGGCGGGGGTTTACTCCCGCCGTCCTTTGCCTTCCTCCCGGAGGAAGGTGGCACGGCTTGCCGTGACGGAGGGATTGAAAATCCATAAAATCTATTAAAGAACAATCCCTCAGACGCCTTCGGCGCCAGCTCCCTTTACACAAGGGAGCCTTTTTATGTTATTTTATGAGCAAACTCCCTCCCGGAGGGAGCCAAGGATAACAACGGCGGGAGTAAACCCCCGCCCTACGATTTATATCACTTCGCCTGAGGGCGAAACATACTTTTTGCTTTAGCAAAAAAATCTGCATTTTTATCCACAGAAAGCCAGTTCTCTTTACACAAGGGAACGTTTTTTCGTCATTACTTCGCTTATCCTTTTTCCTGACAAGCAAGGTGTTTTTGGACAAAAATGCAAAATACGGCATACCTCTTTCGAGATATACCGTATTCTTGCAAAACTATTCTTTAGGGTACAACCCTGAACTGTTTTTATATAAGCATCAAAAACGCTTATGCCCAACCCATTGTGGTAGGTTTAGGATCACGAATGATGGATTCCTTCAGGAAAGCAACTGCGTGCGCAAGACCTTCCTCAGGCGTCATAAGGGAGTCCTCGTGTTCAATGGACATTACCTTGTCGTAG
>JAZKYZ010000034.1:0-1219 GCA_045612385.1 Eubacteriales bacterium
GCCTTCGCAATGGTAAAGGATTTTGCATCACTGAGAATGCCTGTATAGTTCGCCGTTCCCTCTACCTTTGCCTTTACGTAGTACGTGCCAGCGTCGGTAGGAATGGTCTCGCTGTATTCTCCGTCGGGCGAGGTCGCATACAAGATGACAACCGAGCCGAACAGGGATTTTGCAACAGGAGAAACAATCGCATCTCCATACGTACGGTCATAAACCAAAAGCTCGGAGGTGAGAATATTGGTCGCCTGCTTCATTTCATAATAAAGCTCACGGAACGTTCCTGTACCAGCGTCATTCCACTTGTAATTCGTGCTATCCTTCAAGGTGACCGTTACTTTATACGTACCCACTGTAATTGCAGGGGTTTCGCTTACTGTGTAATATTCTGTGCTGGAAAGTCCTGACGATTGCGATTTACCTGTGTAAACCAATTCGCTCTTGGGAAGTGTCGGAACATCTACGCCACGTTTTTCAATGACGAAGGAAATTTCCTCACTCAAGGTACTTGCATTCTCGTCAGTTGTGACGAACTTCGCTATATACTTTCCTGCTGTGGTAGGAGGTATCTCAGTGAACACCTCTCCCTCACGGTCTGCTTTATAAAGAACAATGTATCCTCCAAAGAGAGGCTTTGCCACAGGGGTCGCAGGTGCATCTCCGTATGTCCAACCGGAAATCGCAGGTGCAATTTCCCAAGCGTTTTCTACGGAGGTGATACGATAGGTCAAGGTAGCGCTATCGCCTGTGATATCAGCAAAGACATAATTCTTTGCATCCGCAAGTTTTATCACAACGCTGTACTCACCCACTGCTACGCCACCCTCATCTTCGGTGACAGTGTAAAGCGCATTGGAGAGCAAGCCAGAGGTCTGATGCGCTCCGTTGTACGCCTTATTCGATACAATGGGGAGAGGAATGCTCTTAGGAGCAACACTGACAGAAACCTCAACCTCGCGATCCTTATAGTTCGGGTTGGTCGAAGTGAACTTCAAAACAAATGTATTTACACCTACGTTACCAACAGAGGTGTCCGGAGGAAGAACAAATGCCCATTCGCCCTTGTCGCTTGAAGGAATGGCGAGAGAGGCGAGCGTGTCACCATAGGTTGCTGTCTGGTTGTGGTTAACAGTATCGGTGTTTTCTGCCTTGTTTACCGTTACAACAACGGTCTTTTCACAAGCAAGATAGTTTTTGCTTTCAGCAAGTGTGAAGGTAACGG
>JAZKYZ010000035.1:0-35817 GCA_045612385.1 Eubacteriales bacterium
ACAAAAAGAGAGAATTGGGCAAAAATCCCTTTTCTCTCTTTCTTTATGTAAATATATGTTTACTAAATTTGCGTTTTAATTGTAATATTCTCCACAAACGCATCTCATTCTTCCCCCGAAAATATAACGGAAGAAGTTGAGAATCATATTCCAGATGGCATCAAAACCAGTTCCCTTGCATTGACTATGATCCTTCGTAGAGGGGTCAGTGTTGTCGGGGGTTTCGTTACCGTCACCAGGTGTTTCATTGCCACCGGGTGTTTCGTTGCCACCAGGTGTTTCGTTGAAACCCTCATCAGGAAGTTTATCGCCTTCGGTCGCGCCACAACGATCACAGGTCTTGGGCGCCTGTGTGGTAGCCTCTATCCAATCGTGTCCGAGCGCTACGCCTTCGGTCGCCTGACAAACTGAGCAGGTCTTAGGTGTATCGCAATCGGCATTGGTCCAGGTGTGATTCTTCTTAGCAATGCTCTGTCCCGCATTCACGATTACGCCACAATCAAGGCAACGCGTTTTTCCAGTATGACCTGCGGTGGTGCAAGTCGCAGAGAGTGCGCCCTCAACGGTGGTGTTTGCGTGCGTACAAGGCTGGGATGTCTGCGCGTAGACAGTGATATCATAAGCGCGCACCTGTGCAGCGAGGTTGTTAAAGGTAATGCTATCCGTAGGAGCATTGAATTCAATCGTGACAATACTACCGTTCTGCTTTGCTGTAGCACCTGTCGGAGCATTCAACCAGGATGACACATATTTCGATTCCAATTCTTTGCAGTTGATTTCGATTTTCGTCATACTGGGGAAAGCAATCGTTACATGCGAGCCTTTATAAAATCTGGCAGGATTGGAGTAGTCCTTGACATCGCTCGAAGAGTTTCCCTTTTCATTGGTAACGGTGATGCCGTTTTGTTGCCATACCTGCTTAGATGTGGTATATTCGGTGAGATTCGCGCTGTCGGTAAAGGAGATGTTCACCTTATCACTGCTTGGCTTTGTCGCGCCACAAGTGGTACAGGTATCATTTTCATAACTATGTCCGAGCGCTGCAATTTCTTCTGTATAAGCGTGCGCGCAAAGGGTACAAGTATAAGTGGTAGAACCTTTTTGGGTGCAGGTGGGAGCCGTCACGACGGAAGTGTAATTGTGTGTGCAGGTATTATCGTCCGGCACCTCTTTTTCGTCGGAGGACATCGTATACATACGTGCGATATAGTCGGTCGGCGCTGACTTATCCTCGCGAAGAACGCCCATTGTTACATAATTATCATAGGTGCCAATAAAGCATTCCATACCATTGACGGTGGTATAGAAAGCGCTTTGCGTAGTAGACCACTGAAACACAGAGGTCGCAGAAGTAGCGTAGGTGAAATTATAATGGGAACCGGTGAACACCAGATTGATATACTGCTTTCCGGCGCTGTTGTTAAAATAGAGATAATAACCATTTGAGGCGTTCTCTACATACACATCTGTGCCGTTCGTATACGCAGTATCGGTGGCGCCATAATAATCACTCATCTCTCCAGAGAAGTAATATTCCATTCCCTTCGCTGAGGAGTAAAGTCCAAGCTTGTACGCCTTACCGATTTCAACCTGCTTGACATAGGTCGGTTTCGGGGGTTCTATTGGCTTTGCTTCACCACAAACGGAACAGACATCTGAGGTATAGGAATGCCCCTTCGCGCTTACGACATTGGTTTTGTAACTATAACCACAACCAGCCGTCTGACAAGTGAAAAGTTTGTAGCCTTGATTGGTACAGGTTGCTGCAACGGTGACACCCGTGTCAAAATTATTGTGATCACACTTTGCATTGCCGATACCAGAGGGGGTCGTCATATCGGAGGGGATTTCCTCACCGAAGAGAAGGAAGGCAAGCTCGGGGAAGTCCACAAATACATTACGCGTTCCCAGGATGGATTCGGCAGAGTCATTACGGCCGAGCTCCCAGGTATCTACCGGATCCTCTTTCATCCATCTGAGCAATACATCGACGCTTTCCATCACGCCGTTTGCGCCCCACGTGCTATACTGGCCGTTGCCATTTACGTTACCCCAGCGAACATAGACATAAAGGAAGATACGAGCGACATCTCCACGAAGGTCATACTGATTGTTACTCTCGCTGTTGGGGTGGTAGTATCCACTACTCTCGCCGTACGCTTTGTTGCCACGAGAAGAGTTCTCGCTTGTGGAGGTCGGACGAAGCATCATAAGGTCATTTTCATCAGAACCACCGAGTCCTTTGCTGTTCGGCCAGGTATGCTCACGGTTCCAACTACCCTCACCCCAACCGGGGCCGATAGCATTACCCGAATAGAAGGAGGAAATCTTGCCTCCACCGTTCTGGCAATCGGTGTACTTATAAAGCGCTTTCGTCGCATCATAACCTGTGATGTAAGAATGGTTGTCCTTCATCAGTTTCTGAAGGGCGTTATACAGTTTACTGCTCGGCGCATCGGATTTTCCCGTTCCACCCGAGTAGGACGAAAGAATATCATAAGTCGCCTGGTTTTCCTGTTAGAAGGCTTCGGCGTTCGGGGATAAAAATGTCGCTGTTTCGCCACGTGTACCCCAGTTATATATGTATTTCCCATCATAGTTATAGGAAACATCTTGGGCACTCGCGCTCAGGTGGATTGTCGGAAGAAAAGAAATACAGACAACCAACACCATAAGCAATGAGAGAAGGCGTTTGGATATGTGATTCATAGAGAACTCTCCTTTTTGTCATTTTTTTACACACTCTATATAGTTTACCCTATCTCAGGTATAAAATCAAGGGCTTTTCAAAAAAATATATACTTTTATTTTTTCCTCTTTTCCTATCAGAAAAGCTATGAAAACGCGACGGAGTTCAGATGTGATGGTGAAGAAAATGCGTTTTTTTGTAAATAGTGCTTTACATATATTGCACTTTTTGCGCTTTTCTCTTCTCAATATAAAAGCGAACAAAGTAGTCTATAAAAGTCAGAAAGAAAATCAAAAAGAAGGGAATCCATCTGGAAGGTACGCCAATATAAACCATCAGCCTTGCCGGACACTGGAAGGCGTAGATGCCAAAACTCAATGCGCCGAGAAAATCGAAGAGGGCGAAATGAAAATCAATTTGGAACGTCACATACAAGAGCAAAGGATAAAGAATCAAATCCAAGAGCGCCTCATATACCACAATCTCTTCTGCCAAGCGATAATAAATAATGAGGAATGTCACGACCACAATGGGCAACAGAAGAAGATATAAAATGCTACTCCTTTTCACTTTAAGCTTCGGTATTTTCGCAATCAAAATACCGAGCGAAACGGATGCCGTCGAACGTATATAATCGAAGAAGAACAGTTTTTCGTTGCCAGAAAAACGCAAAAGGGTAGCCGTCAGGCAAAGACCTGCCACCACACACCAGAATACCTTGTTGTTATGGGTGCACGTTCTTAAAGTGGCGTATAAAATAAGAATCGCCATCATTGCAGGAATGTACCATAAATATCTGAACACTTCAATTTTCGGTCGATAATCCGAAATCACGTTCAGTATGGCATTCGATAGCATACCAATCCCCATTGGGACAAGGAGAGGCTTAAGTTTCGTCACCAAAACCACCCAAACTGCCTCAGTGGTTTTCATTTCTTCAATCTTCTCCAACGAATGGTAAAACAAAAAACCACTCAACAAAAAGAAAAATTCAACAGAAATTCTATCTGGTCCAAAATGCTCTGTGTTCAAGGGAAAAAAGCCGTGACAAAGCAGAACATTCATTGCAAAGAGAAATCTGAAAAACTCAATCAGACTGTTTCGTTTTTTCACATCTGTATCCAACCTTTATAATCGTTTTTTTGCTCGAGTAGGCTTAACGCGCGTTTTTTTCGGAGAGCCCTCACGGCATTCCTTAATGTAATCGCTCGGTGTTTTGCCTGTCACCTTTTTAAAGGCCTTGGAAAAGGTATAGATATTGGCATAACCTGTCATCGTGGCGCATTCGCTGACACTGTACCCATCGGCAAGAAGAATGCGCGCATTCTTCGCGCGTCTTTGCAAAATGTATTCCTGAATGCTGACACCCGTCGTGCGACAAAACAGGGTACTCATATACTGTCGGTTCAGATTGAGGGTAGTAGCAATTTCCTGTACGCTGACATTCCCTGTCGGGTGGTCGTGAATGTAACTCTTGATTTTTCGGACATAGTCCCGTCCTTTTTGTTTTCCCTTCAGGAGTACCGATACGATACGATAGAGCTCACCAACAGCATATTCTTCATAAGCGCCATCTTCTGGCGAGCGAGAAATCATATTATAAAATGGTGTGCCGTCGATACGGTTTACCATAGGAAAATCCGCCAAAGCCTCTGCAGTTTGTCCACGAAATTTGATCCAGAGATAGTATGTATTTTCGTGCGTCTTTAACTGAAAGATATCGCCAGGCTTGGTTAAAAGGGCTTCGCCTTGACTCAAGGTATATGTCTCTTCGCCTTTTGTTACGGTCATTTTTCCTTCGGCGATATAGTGAATTTCGTAAAAATCAAGGTTATATTCGACTGCTTTCCGAGTACTCTCATAATACCTGCGCTCGCCGAGGGCAATTGGCAATAGTTCAAACACCTCTTTACCAAAAAAATAGATTGTGCCATTATCCATATTACCACCTCCGATTTCAGTATATCACAGATCCCCCCCTTGTCAACAAAAAAGCGACATTTGGTTAAATATATGCGACATTCTGACATTGTAATCTTTTTGACATTTTTTTTAAAGAATAGAAGGGACAAAAACAGAATATACTTTTTATAGTATCATTTTGGGGGTATAAAATGAAAAAATCCATTGGACTTTGGCAACTTGTTGGATTTGCGACAAGCACGCTTTTCGGAACACTATTGCATTTTCTTTACGATTGGACGGGGAAATCCCTATGGATTGCGCCCTTTTCCGGTGTCAACGAATCGACGTGGGAGCATATGAAACTTCTCTTCTGGCCCCTTTTGCTTTTTGCGATTGTGGAGAGTTTTTTCTTCCGTGACAGAGAGAACTTCTGGTGCATCAAAGCGCGTGGCATCTCTCTTGGACTCATCCTCATTCCCGTCCTCTTTTACACCTATAACGGTGTCATTGGTAAGTCACCCGACTGGATTAACATTGCGATTTTCTTTCTTTCAGCTATGCTCGCTTTCCTTTACGAAACGCATCTTTTTCATCAAAATGACCTCCGTTGCAAGGCTCCCAAACTCTCCTTCATCTTCCTCATAGCCATTGCCACGCTCTTTGTCCTCTTCACCTTCCTTCCTCCAAAGCTCCCCCTCTTTCAAGACCCCATCACAAGCACCTACGGAATATAAAAACCCCTCACACGAGGGGTTTTTATCCTTTTTCTATATCCTTGCGAGTGAGCGTCTTACATCAGCGCACTTTTCACCGTTTGAGGTAGGTTCTGTATGCTTTTAACATTTTTATCAACTTTAGTTGTCATTTAAATATCATTTCCACTTTTTAGGCTGATATCGGATTTCGTTTACAGCATAGACCGTAACAAATGCTTTCGGGTCGATTTTCTTTACATAATCCATCAGGCGACGGTATTCGTTTTTGTCTACGATGGCAACCACCTCACGTCGCTTCGTATTGTCGTAAGCGCCAATAATCTCGCTGATGGTAGCGCCACTATGTAAATCATAGAGTATAAAGTTGACAATCTCATCCAGATGAGGAGAAATGACACAGACGCGGCGCTTGAGGTTCAAACCGAAGATAAATTGATCTACAATAATACCACTGAAATAAGTTCCAAGAACGCTCAATACAACCATATACATATCCGAAACGAACACCGAAGTCAACGCCACCACGATACCGGAGATGGATACGGCTTTTCCAATATCCATTTTCAGATATTTGCTCATTATCTTTGCGACAATATCCAAGCCACCGGAGGAGGCATTGTGCGAAAAGAGAATTGCCATACTGATGCCAAGCGTTAAAATATAGGACACAACGTCCAAAAGGGGATCTCCCGTCATAGACTGAAAATTCGGGAGAAAGAACTCGTAAACGCCGAGAAAAACAGGTATCATAATAGAGGTATATACCGTTTTAATGCCGAACTCCGATCCGACTAGAAAGAAGCCGATAATATTCAAACCCACATTGATAATCAGGCTGATGACAGAAATAGGTAGGGGGATAAAATTCTGCAACACCATTGCCAACGCTGAAACGCTACCAATGGCAGCGCCACTGGGAATCATAAAGAAGAAAATGGTCGTCGAGGTAAACCAAGCGCCAATGGTGATAATCAGAAATTCCGAGATAAACTTAAAAATATTTTCTTTAGTTAAGAGTTCTTTTTTCATAAATGTTCCTTGTTTTTATTTTCCTCTACATTGTAGCACACAAATAAATATTTCGCAAGAGTTTTTTTACCTTTTCTTCTCTTTTTTTGAAAGAAACTTGACGCCCCCTTATCACCGTGATATAATAAGAAAAAAGGGGGTGGCAGTGTGACACGCGAGGCGCTGGAAGCGCTTATTTTCAGAAAATATACTGTCAAGGCAGATTATCCCTTTACGGATGACGTCGAAACGGGCGTTTTTCGCCACGCCGACAGTGGCAAATGGTTTGGCATAGCTATGCGCATTTCAGCAAAAAGAATTGGTCGGGAAACGAACGAACAAACAGATGTACTCAATCTCAAATGCGCCCCCGAAGTGATTGAGAGTCTTGTCGGCATTGAGCGTGGTGTTTTTCCTGCTTACCATATGAATAAAATGCATTGGCTGACCGTCACGCTGGATGACTCCTGCGACGACAGCCTTATCGAATGGTTGCTCGATATTTCCTTTGATTTGACAAAGCCAACAAAAAAACGGAGAGAATAACACATTTCCCCATCGGATTGTGTCGCATTCGCTCCGTTTTTTTATTTCTATCTCTTGCAACGCTTCATAAGGGCGCTAATTTTTTCCCGCAAGGCTGGGGTAAGATAACTCGCTGGCAGACGGAAGGTCCAATTACCTTCTTGGGTGGATGGCGTATTCATCCGTCCCACCTCGTCCACAAGGCACAAGTAATCCTGTATCGGTATCATAGCGAGCGTGGCAGGACTTCGCAGGGCAAATTCAATCAGGTCATAAACTCGCCTTTGTCCTTTTCTGTGGGGGCACTCGCGCCTGAGGCGCGCCTTTGCTTCTGGCGAAAGGGTTTTCAGCCAACTTGCCGTACAAGGCGAATCGTGCGAGCCGGTATAGACAACGCAGTTTTCCGTTTCGAAGTTTCTTGGGAGATATTCGCTCTCGTCACTATCGAAGGCAAATTGCAGAATTTTCATACCAGGAAATCCTGTATCGGTGAGCAATTCACGTACATCCGGCGTAATGTGACCGAGATCTTCGGCAATGATTTTTGCGCGTGGAAATCGTTTTTTTATCGTATCAAAGAGCGCCCCTCCAGGCGCTGTGCGCCAAACACCGTCTTTGGCATTCGGTGCGCCATAGGGGATGGCATAATAACTCGCAAAGCCACGAAAATGGTCAATGCGCAAAACGTCATAAAGCGAAAAGGCGCGCCCTACTCTCTCGCACCAAAAGGAAAAGCCGTCCTCCTCCATTCTATCCCACCGATACAGAGGATTGCCCCAGAGTTGACCCTCTGGAGAAAAAGCGTCAGGGGGACACCCTGCCACCTCCGTAGGGATGCCATTTTCATCCAAGAGGAACAGTTTTGGATTTGCCCACACTTCAACGCTATCGTGCGCGACATAAATCGGCATATCTCCAACAATAGAAATACGACGCTCCTTTGCATAAGCGTGAAGCGCGTCCCACTGCAAAAAGAAATAATATTGTGTAAAATACCAAAAGGAGATCTCTTTGTCAAAGCGATCCTTTTCTATAATTGCAGAAGCGAAGTTTCGGTGCTCGCTCTTCCAGGTGGTCCAAGAGGCAAAATGATAATGCTCCCGAAGCGCCATAAAAAGCGCATACGGAAAGAGCCATCCCTCGTTTCGTTTTACAAAGTCGACGTACTTTTGGTTTGGTGTAAAACGTTGATGTGCAAGACGAAGGGTGCGAAAACGCCGAGAAAAAAGAGTTCCATAGTCGATACGGCGCCCCGTGTCGATATTGTCACGTAGTTCGCTACGCGTCAGAAGTCCCCTGTCAGCGAGGGCATCAAGGTCGATAAAATAGGGATTTCCTGCCATAGATGAAGGGGTTTGATAGGGGCTATCGCCATAGGCCGTCGGATGCAGAGGGAGAATTTGCCAATAGCGCTGTCCTGTCGCCGAAAGAAAATCGACAAAACGATACGCCTCTTTTCCCAGCGAGCCAATGCCATAGCGCGAGGGCAAAGCAGAAATAGGAAGCAGGGTGCCTGCTTTATGATGAAAAATTGATTTGCTCATTCGTTTTTCCTTTTTTCTTTTAGTATTGGAGAAAAGCCTCACTTTTATCATATGAAATAAAAAAAATCAAATTGACAACCGGGACGATCTCAAGGCTTCAACTACGATAAAACGGAGGCATTTGTTAGATATATCGTAGAAAGACGAGAGGCGGGTGGTGTGGATATTCTCACCACACGAGATGCGTTTGTGAAATTTTCAAGCACCTGAAAAAAAGAGCGACTTTCCACATAGGAGGGTCGCTTTTTTATGATTTAAAAATTTCATTGACAAACAGAAAAAGATGTGCTATAATCAAATCATGCGAAAAGGTATATTTTTGCAATATGGGCAGAAGTTTCTACAAACCACCGTGAATGGTTGACTACCACGTTTTAGCCAATGCGAGAAAAATTGGCTATGGTAGTCATTTTTTATTTTTTGGAGGCATTGCATTGAATACAGACATTCTTCTTGAACTCTTTGGTTATATCGGCTCGTTTCTCGTCGTCATCTCGATGATGATGCGAAATGTTATAAAACTGCGCATACTCAATATGTGTGGCTCGGTCATATCCACCACTTATTCTGTCATTGTGGGCGCATGGCCGATCGTCGTAATGAACACGTCCATTTTCTCGATTAACCTCTATCACATCATCACCGAAAAGAGGCGAGAGAAAAAGGGCGAAGAACCGAACGCAAATGATATCCCCGCAAAATAAAGGAGATCTTTTATGAAACTCTACATTGACGGACACGAACTTGAAGCGCGCCCAGACGCATCCCTGCTGGATTTGATTAAGGAAGCAGGTCTTGTGAGTGACAGGCTTTCGGACGACCCGATTGTTGCAAAAATCGCAGGTCGTGTTTTCACTCTCAATTATGTTCCTGTGCGCAAAAAGGACCTCACACCAGATCATACCTCCATCCGCACAGCAATGGCATCCTCAGGTGGCGTGGTGCATCTCATTCGTTATAGCGATCCTGTCGGCAGAGATGCGTACACCAGAACAGCGCAATTTATTCTTTTCCTTGCTCTCAAGCGCCTGTGGCCAAAGGCGCAAGGCTCAATGAACTGCACCATAGGTGCAGGATTGTACTTCAAGGTCAAGGACGCTGAGGATTTCAGCGCAAAGCGTCTGGAAGAAGAAGTGGACCGTATTGTCTGCGAGGACTTCCCCTTAACACGTCGTCGCATTTCTACGGCAGAATTGATTGAATATTATAAAAAGGTCGGACAAGAGGACAAGGCAGAACTTTTGACCTATCGTAAAAAGGCGCATATCGACGTTTACGAAAACAACGGCTTTATTGACTATTTCTACGGCGAAATGGCTCCCTCTACGGGTTATCTTCGTTCGTGGGATATCATTGACGCGCCCGATGGTTTTATCTTTATCTTCCCCGACAGTAAAAACCCGGATAAGGTTTCAAAATACCAGGAGAGTCCCAACTTCTTCTCAATGTCTGAAGAGAGCAAACGTTGGTGCGAACTGATGGGTGTAGAAACCATCGCAGACTTGAACCAGTTGGTTGCTACCGGTAAAATTCGTGAGCTTATTCGCATCAATGAGGCTCTGCACGAAAAGAAATTCTCTCAAATTGCCGATATGATATGCGAAAGGGGCGCAAAAGCCGTTATGCTGGCTGGCCCTAGTTCTTCGGGTAAGACGACCTCTGCCAATCGCTTGGCAACACAACTTCGCGTACACGGCAAGATGCCGATTCTGATGAGTCTGGATGACTACTACCTCGATCGTGATAAGATTCCTCCGGGACCCGATGGAAAATTAGACCTTGAACATATCAACACCATTGATACTGCCCTCTTTGGCGAGCATCTCAAGGCATTGCTTGAAGGTGAAGAGGTAGAAATCCCCTCCTTTAACTTCAAAAAGAGCAAACGCGAATGGGTCGGTCACAAGCTTCGTCTTACGGAGAATTCCGTCATTATCGTGGAGGGAATTCACGGTCTTAACCCTGTGCTTCTCCCTGAGTGTCTATGCCAAAACCTGATTTTCCGTATGTACGTCAGCCCCCTGCTTCCCCTCTCTCTCGACTATCACAACCGTATTCCAACGAGTTACCTTCGCTTGCTTCGTCGTACGGTCCGAGATTACGAAACAAGAGGCGCCTCTGTACAAACCACCCTGGCAATGTGGGACAGCGTCCGCCGTGGCGAGGAAAAATGGATTTTCCCCTATCAGGAAAATGCGGATGTGATTTTCAACAGCTCTACCCTCTATGAGCTTGCTGTTTTGAAAAAGCACATTTATCCACTTCTTACCGAAATCACTGCCTCTGAGGACTGCTATGACCAGGTGCGCGCAATGGTTAAAATTTTGAATTATGTCTACGAAGCAGATGTGGATGATGAAATTCCACCCACCTCTATTGTGCGTGAATTTATCGGTGGAAACAGTTTTTATCGTAAATAAGTAAATAAAGGTTTACAAAAAAGAGATTAGCCCAATTCCCAAAAGGGATAAGCTAATCTCTTTTTTCATTTAAAAGAACGAGAATTTTTCTCGAATCGATAGTCATCGTGGACATCGCTGAGGGCAGGACCTGTGGACATCCAGTAGCGACGAGGGCGCTTTGCGAGGTCGACCTCGCAAAGGGCGAAGCCAAAGTTTTCATCCGTCTGGGCAAGAACTCTGCCGAGTGGATCAATGACACGTGTCGGCAAAAAGCCGTATGAGTTTTCATTGTTTGCGCCCGAAATGGCAACATAAACACCGTTTTCCATTGCGCGAGAAAAAGAGCTAAGGAATGAAATAAAAAAAATCCATCAAAAATTCCCCCTTGACAAATGCAAGAATATCTTATATAATATTTTTATTATTTTAATTCGTTAAAAATGGGCAAATGCCTGATGTAAGAAAGGATAACCGTTATGGAAGAGAGAGTGCTTCACGAGAGAATTCCCGAGCTTTTCGGTTCGCGTGTCTTTAATGAAGATGTTATGCGTGCCAGACTCCCGAAAGAGGTGTATAAATCCCTGCTTCGCACCATTGAAACAGGAAACGAAATTGATCCTTCGATTGCCGACGTTGTCGCAAGCGCAATGAAGGACTGGGCAATCGAGCAAGGCGCAACGCACTTTACCCATTGGTTCCAGCCCCTGACGGGTGTAACAGCAGAAAAGCACGACGCCTTCCTCTCCCCTGTCGGTCACGGCAAGGCAATTATGGAATTTTCCGGCAAGGAGCTCATCAAAGGAGAGCCCGACGCCTCGTCCTTCCCTTCGGGTGGACTTCGCGCAACCTTTGAGGCAAGAGGATATACCTCTTGGGATCCTGCGTCCTATGCATTTGTCAAGGACGGTTCCCTTTACATTCCTACCGTTTTCTGCTCCTATACAGGAGAGGCTCTGGATGCCAAAACACCCCTGCTTCGTTCTATGGCAGCCATCAACAACGAGGGACTTCGCCTCCTTCGTCTTTTTGGCGACACCACCACGAGAAGGGTCATTTCCTCTGTCGGCGCAGAGCAGGAATATTTCCTGATTGATAGCGAGGATTTCAAGGCGCGTCGTGACCTTTTCTACTGTGGCAGAACGCTCTTTGGCGCTCCTGCCGTCAAGGGTCAGGAGTTGGAGGACCACTATTTTGGTACGCTTCGCCCCCGTGTAAGCGCCTTTATGAAGGAACTTGACCACGAGCTTTGGGCGTTGGGAATTGCCTCAAAAACCAAGCACAACGAAACGGCGCCTGCCCAGCACGAACTTGCGCCTGTACATTGCACACTCAATTTGGCAGTCGACCAAAACCTGCTTATGATGGACCTGATGAAGCGTTTGGCGCCCAAGTATGGTATGGAATGCCTGCTCAGCGAAAAGCCCTTTGAGGGCATCAATGGCTCCGGAAAACATAACAACTGGTCGCTTATGACGGATGGTGGCACCAACCTTCTCAAGCCCGGAAAGGTTCCACTGGAAAATAAAAAATTCCTTCTTGTTTTGGCTGCTGTCATTCGCGCAGTGGACGAATATCAGGATTTGCTTCGTATTTCTGTTGCTACTCGTAGCAACGACTGCCGTCTTGGTGGACACGAAGCGCCCCCTGCTATTCTCTCGATCTTTCTTGGCGAAGAGCTGGAGGCGATGGTTGACGCCCTCATTGAAGGCTCCACCTATGAGGAACACGGCGCAATGTATATGAACGTTGGCGTTCCCTCTGTCCCCTCCTTCCGTAAAGACAACACCGACCGTAACCGTACCTCTCCCTTCGCCTTCACTGGCAACAAGTTTGAGTTCCGTATGGTTGGCGCATCACAGAACATTTCGATGGCAAACATCGTCTTGAACACCGCTGTTGCAGAAGCATTCGCTGACTTCTCTGCTATTTTGGAAAAGGCAGAGGACTTCGACCGTGCAGTAAACGAACTCATACGCGAGACGCTGACAAAGCACCGTCGCATTCTTTTCTCAGGAAACAGTTATTCGGAGGAATGGAAGGAAGAGGCAAAGCGTCGTGGTCTTTCCATCTATCCCACTGCGCCTGAGGCGTATATGCACTTCACCGACGAGAAAAATGTTCGCTTGTTCAGCCGTTTTGGCGTTATGAATCTCACGGAAATGACCTCTCGTCGCGAAATCTTCTTTGAAAATTATCGTAAGATCGTTGGCATTGAGGCACGCACAATGATTGAAATGACACGCCGTGACATTCTCCCTGCTACCCTTGCTTATATCCGTAATCTCTCCGAAGGTGTGAATGCCACACGTCTTGCCGTTCCCGAAGCGCCCGTTTCCATTTCGGTCGACTGCATTATGAAACTCTCACAACTCACAGAAAAATGCTGTCTTACCGTCGCACAGGTGGAACTTGCCGAGCGTGAGGCGAACGCCCTCTCGTGTGACGAAGCGCGCGCACTCGCTTACTGCGAGAAGGTATCCCCCCTGATGGACAACCTTCGCGCCATTGTCGACGAAATGGAAGTCCTGACCAGTCGCGAATTCTGGCCAATCCCCACCTATGGTGATTTGACTTATAGAGTGTGATTAAGAAAGGAACGGTATGTTAAAATTCACAAAAGCCGTTTGCAACCGTCTGATTCATAATCTTCAAAAATTTTCCCATATTCTTTGGATTGCTACACAACTCATTGGTATAAGCATTCCTTTGGTGCAGTTATATTTAAAACCGGATGTTTTTCTTTATAATGCTATTATTGCTGGCACCTTAATTGCTTTTTTCATCTTTACCTTGATTGTTGATAGAAATAAAGAGAAAAACGCAAAGAAAAAGGCAAAAAAGCAAAAAAATACGTTTAAGAAAATCACTAAAATAATTAAACTTATTTCAAAACTCTTTATCCTATTTACCGTCGGATATGGTATTTATTGCACCGAGCCTAACCCTTCGTTTTTAACTCTTTTGCCCATTATTCTAACTGCTTGTGGAATAACGGTTTCGATTATTATTTCGATTATCTCCTACGTTATTACAGTCGAAGTCACCCTGCTTGTGGATGCGGTTCAACGTGATATCTCTTTCATTCTGAATCCCATAAAAAACATTTCAAATGTTATCCATAGAATTTCAGGTCATTTAGAAGAAATTGATTATGAGCCACTTGTATCTCCACAGAATATGGAAAACCTCGATAGAATCCTTATGGAATATAACGCCGAACAAGCTCAAGCAAAAGCAAAAAAGAAAAAAGAGCAACAAGAGTACAGAAATGATTTTTTCAGAGGTCTTTTGGGTCTTTTAAAAAAGAAAAAGACAACCACAGAAGTACCAACTCCTTCCGAAGCAACAATAGCAGACGCGCTTGCAGACGCCCTTCCTGCGCCCGAAACTGTCGAGGTGGTACCTGCTCCTATAAAAAAGAAAAAATCTCTCCTTGCCTTTCTTCCCAAGAAGAAGAGAAAGGTTGCCGAAGAGGTACATACAGAAGAGCAAGTGCCAGAAGAGGCGCTCCCTAAAGTTTAATATGAAAAAACCACTTGATTTTGTCAAGTGGTTTTTTTACTCTTTTTTACGTCGAACAAATGCTACAACAGACAACAGAAGGAGAGAAAGAGCGCACGTGGGAACAACAAGATCTCCAAGTTGTGCGTACAGGGTGGTGTGTGTCAAACGAGGCGTGTCGCAAATCAGGAAGCCTTCTTCGTAAAGTGGAAGGGCATCTATAATTTCTCCACGAGCGTTAATGATACACGTGAGCCCTGTGCAAGCCGCGCGTGTGCTATATCTGCCACATTCAATGGAACGAAGTTGTTCGTGGGCAGTGTGCATTTTTGTGGCAAGAGATTGGCGAAACCAAGAGTCGTTTGTACCAACAATAAAGACCTCTGCGCCAGCGCGTACAGTATCCAGCGCCAGTCGCTCGTAGATAGATTCAAAGCAAATGAGTCCGCCGAGTTTTCCAACGTCCTCCCTATCGAAAATGGCAGGGGTAGTACCAGACGTACAGTCACCATCCAGCATTGTCACCTCAACGAGTGGAGGAACTACAATTTCAAAGAAAGAGCGATAGGGGACGTATTCTCCGAATGGCACAAGATGCCTTTTATCATAAAAGGAGCAAAGTTTTCCCGTACGATCAAAAAAGGTCATTGTATTATATTCGTTTCCGTCACGATAGGTCGTGCATCCAATGATGAGGTTTACCTCATAGGCTTTGGCGAATGCGCTGGCATACAGACCAAAATAATTGTCCTCGAAAATAGCGCCGGCAATGGTCGATTCGGGAAACACAATGACATCTGCACCTGCCTGTGCTGCCAGGGTGGCAAGGGTGATATACTGTTCAAAACTGTCGACATCTGTAATATCCTCTTGTGAAGGATTGTTCCCTTGTAAAACAGCAATGTTTACCCTTTTCGCTTCTTCCTCCTGCGAGGTGACACGCTGGTAGAGAAACATACCGACCACTGTGTTGAAAAGCAACGCCAATGTGGCAATCAAAACGGGGAGAATACGAACAAGAGTTCTTCCACGATAACGGAGAAGAAAGGCAAGCGAAACGTTCACGAAAACAATCAATCCTGCGATAAAATAAGAGCCGAAAAGGGATGCTGTCTGAAGGGTAGGCAAAAAGAAGGTTTGGCTAATCGCAAGCTTTCCCCAAGGAACGCCCCACCAATCCAGAGTTAAAATAAATTCGTAAAGAACGAAAAGAACAGGAAAAAGAATTACAAAAAGAGAGGGAAAGCGACGGAAGGCGCCGAGCCTATGAAAGTAGGCGGGAATGAGAAAAAGCACTCCACCAAGCAATGCATAAAGCGCAGAAAGACCTATCCACGCAAACAAAATAACAACGATACTTTCGACATCCGAAAGCCCTGTAAAATCCAGTGGGAAAAGCGCCCAAAACCAGTGAAAGTAGGTGAAACCATAGGCAAAATAAAACAGAAACCCTGATAGAAAATAATGCTTCGCCTTTGTCGATACACGTTCCGTTATGAAAGCCAGCGAAAGGAAGAAAGGAAGAAGCGAAATCCACGCCAATGCGCCAAAAACATTTGGCAAAATGACGGCAAGACCCGTGAAAACGCCACTCAAAGGCGCCAAAAGGTGCAAGTGTTTTTTCATTTTCCTCTCCTTTCTTCAAGCCTTTGCTAACTATTCTTTACATATTATTGGTGTTTAAACTGCGTTTCATACAACTCTCGATATATACCGCCCTTTTCCATCAACTCGTCGTGTGTACCCATTTCCTTGACACCATCCGTATCAATGACGACAATGGTTTCCACATTTTTGATGGTAGAAAGACGATGCGCCACCATAATAACGGTACGTCCCTTGGAGAGTTCCTCCAGGGAAGCCTGTATCTGGATTTCCGTCACATTATCCAGAGCGCTTGTCGCCTCGTCCAAAATCAGTATCTTCGGGTTTTTCAAGAATACGCGCGCGATAGCGACTCTCTGCTTTTGTCCACCCGACAAACGAACGCCTCGTTCACCAACGGGGGTATCGTAGCCAAGTTCAAGCGACATAATGAAATCGTGTATTTTCGCCTTCTTCGACGCTTCAATCACTTCTTCCTCTGTCGCATCCTGTTTGCCGTAAAGGATGTTTTCACGAATGGTACCGTCGAAGAGGAAAACCGTCTGGCTCACCAGACCGATATTCTGTCGCAGGGAGGTGAGGGTGATATCACGAATGTTTTTGCCATCGAGCAAAATTTCGCCCGAATCGACATTGTAAAAACGAGGAATGAGGTGGCAGAGTGTGCTTTTTCCAGCGCCCGACGGGCCGACAAGGGCAACGCTCTGTCCTTCTCTTATCGTCAAATTGAAGTTTTCAATGACGCGAGTAGCGCTTTCGCCGTCGGTATTCTCATAGGAAAAGGTAACGTCTGCAAATTCAAGATTGCCACGCACCTCCTCTGTGAGAGGCGCACCGTTGTCCTCCTCGTCAGGAAGGGACATAATCTCGTGGAATCTGGCAAAGCCACTCATTCCCTCCTGCAACTGCTCAAAGAGAGCAACAAAGCGCTTGATGGGATCGAGGAACATAGAAATATAAAGAATGAATGCCGTAAAATCACCACCGTTGATTTTTCCTTGCAGAAGGAAAACACCTCCAAGAAAAATAACGGTCAGATAAAGCATATCGCAAAGGAAATTCATTATCGCATCATATGTACCGAGCGAGCGCATAGCGCCACTTCGGAATTTAGCGAACAGTGCATTCCCACGATTGAAGGTTTCGATTTCGTGCGCCTGTTGACAATAAGATTTCGTCTCACGAATGCCCGTGATCGCATTCTCAGCGTGCGCGTTGATTTCTGCGATTTGCGCGCGAGAGGCACGCATATTCTGTCTCATTTTCTTTCTTGAAAGGACAGTAAACAATACAATGAAAGGAATCACTGCAAACAAAATCAACGTCAATTCGGGAGAGATATCCCAAAGAATAAAGAACGATCCGACAAGCATCAATGAGGCAAGCATAATGTTTTCGGGCGCGTGGTGGGAAAGTTCTGCGACATCAAAAAGGTCGGATACAAGACGAGAGAGAAGGTCGCCCGTCTTATGCGTATCGTAATAGGAAAACGGAAGTCTCTCAAACTTATGAAACAAATCACGTCGCATATCTGCCTGAACACGCACGCCAAAGACGTGTCCCCAGTATCCAATGATATAGTTACAAAACGCCTTCAGGGCATAAAGTCCGAGCAGACACAAGGAGGCAATAACCAACAGCCTCATATTTCCATCTGGGACGTACTCGTTGATAATCTTTCGCGCAAGGGTAGGATAAAGCAGTCCTGCGCCACATACAAAAAGAGCAGCAACCATATCGGCAATAAAATAACCGATATGTGGTTTGAAATAACTAATAAATCTTTTAAACATACTTTTTTTCTTTACTTAATGCAAACAATTATTTGCATATTTATTTGTATCCATACTGATAAGCTAATTTTTTTATTTTTTCCTTACGCTCTCTTTCGTCTTGAATTTCCTGTACCCTTTTCTTCAAGATGAGCGCTTTAAAGGCAGAGGGAAAGTCGATTGTTCCCTCCTCGACAAGTTCGGAAATGACCTCGCGGATCAGGGGCCTTGCATACCCCTTTTCAACGAGAGCAAGCGTAATGCGACGTGCGCCATAGTGTTTACGTTCTACCATATGCAAAACGGCGTGCTCTACGGCGCGTCTTTCGTTCAGATAGCCAAGACGTACGGCTTCCTCTGTCGCTTCCTCTGCGACATCCGGTGAAAAGCCGCGACGAATGAGCATATCACAAAGTTGTCGTCTACTTTTATCGCTATAACCGAGCAGTCGAAGCGCACTTTTCACGCTTTCGCGCCTATTTACGCTCTCCTCAAAAAGCTGCACAACTCGGCCATCCACCACCTCATCCACCAAAGGCGAGCCACCCTCGTTGTAGACCGACTCGCAGATGACGAGCTTCTTCTCGTCACCCCCAACGCTTATCGTGGGGCGAAGGAATAGTGTGAGCATTCCTTCTTCTTTGGCCCGACGAAGTTTTACTAAGATATAATCCATCATAATACGATAACAAACCGAGCAGTTTTCTGCTCGTTTTTTCCTTAAAGATCTTCTGCTCCAAGATCGGAGATGTCAAATTCGTCCTCAGATACAGTTTCTTCGCCGTCCTCGTCCTGCGCCATCATCTTTGCGCGAACAAGCGCTTCCAGGGTGGAAAGAAGTTCGGGGTCGCTCTCAATGAGCTTGCGCACATTTTCCTTACCCTGACCAAGACGCTGACCGTCAAAATAGAACCAAGCGCCACTCTTTTCAACCACGCCCATTGTAATGGCAAGGTCAATAATCTCAGTCGACTTACTGATACCTGTACCGTAGAGAATATCAAATTCTGCCGTACGGAAGGGGGGCGCTACCTTATTCTTAACGACCTTACAACGTGTTCTTGCGCCGTAGACATTGTCGCCTGTCTTAAGGCTTTCCACGCGACGAACATCAATACGTACAGAGGCATAGAATTTCAGCGCACGACCACCTGTTGTTACCTCAGGGTTACCGTACATAATACCGACCTTCTCACGAAGCTGGTTGGTGAAAATAACAATACAGTTGGTCTTTGCAATCGAGCCAGAAAGTTTTCTCATTGCCTGCGACATCAATCTCGCCTGAGCGCCGACGTGAGAATCACCCATTTCGCCTTCGATTTCCGAGCGAGGAACGAGGGCGGCAACAGAGTCGATAACGATAATATCAATCGCGCCAGAGTTGACCAAGTCCTCTGCAATTTCGAGCGCCTGCTCGCCACAGTCTGGCTGGGAAACAAGCAAACGGTTGATATCTACGCCAAGATGCTTTGCATAAACAGGGTCAAGAGCGTGCTCAGCGTCAATGAACGCTGCCTCACCACCTTGCTTTTGCACCTCTGCGATTACGTGGAGGGCAATCGTTGTTTTACCTGAAGATTCAGGACCATAAATTTCAGTAATTCTACCCTTCGGAATGCCCCCGATACCAAGCGCATAGTCCAAGGTAAGAGAGCCTGTCGAAACAGCGCTCACATGGATGCTGGAGGTTTCGCCAAGACGCATAATCGAGCCTTTGCCACACTCACGCTCAATGCGAGCAATGACGGCATCAAGAGCCGCCTTTTTGTCGGAAATCACAGGGGTCTTTTCTGCCGAAGCACTTTTTTTTGCAGCCATAATTATATATCTCCTTTAATTTTATTCACCAAAAAGTTTGATTGCGCCAAGAGGACGAATAGAAAGTCGCATAGAAGCGCCTTCTCCAAAAATAGCATCCATCTTCGCGATAAGTTGCTCTACGTTCTCATTTTTGACAAATACCTGAATGGTACCAGCAAAGCCACCACCGTGTACTCGGCAAGCACCCTGCGAAAACTCGGTGAGCAGTTTTTCTGCAACACACAGAGCTAAGGAAAGTCCTTGCTCACGAACATTTTTCACGGTATAAATGTTCTGCAGGTACTTGAACGAGGAGTTGCCCGACGCACTTTCCATTTGCAAGAAGGTGTCGACATCTCCCCTCTTCAGGGCAGAGGCTGCGCAGAGCACACGCTCGTTTTCACGAACGAAGTGAAGAGCACGTAAAAGGGCGCGATCACCGAGCGCCTCGCGAATTTCTGTCGCACGTGCCAAAATATCCTCCTCTGTATAAGGGCGAAGAACCTCACCACCGAGCAAGGTGGCAACGGCTTTCATTTCACCGGGAACAGAGGCGTAATCCTCATTGAGGTTAGCGTGATTGCCTCCCGTATTGATGATACAAAGCGAGTAGCCAGCATTCGTCAGGGAGAAGTCAATCGGCTCGACCACAGGATTTTTCGGGTCAGCAAAATCAATAAAGACAAATCCACCGACAGCACACGCCATCTGGTCCATCAAGCCACAGGGCTTGCCAAAAAATACGTTCTCGGAATACTGCGCAATTTTCGCAATCTCGGCATTGTCTACGGCGCCATCGTTGTAGAAGTGGTTAAGAATGTTACCTACCATAACCTCAAAGGCGGCGGAGGAGGAAATACCACTTCCCTTGAGCACCTCAGTGGTAGTATAGGCATCAAAGCCACCAATGGCGTAATCGGCAAGTTCAAAGCCACGTGCCATTCCTGCCACGAGAGCCGTCGAAGTAAATTGACGGAAGTTTTTTGGATCGTCCACAAGCGAGAGGTCCACTTGATTTTCAGGATATCCTTCGGAATGAAGGCGAATGATACCGTCCTCATTTCTGGAGGCAACGGCTATGATATCACGGTCAATCGCGCCCGCAAGGACACAGCCAAGATTATGGTCGGTATGATTACCTGTAATCTCCGAGCGACCAGGAACGGAGAAAAGAGCAACGTCCCTGTCCTCTCCAAAAATCTCGGCAAAACGGTCGAGCGCCATTATCATTCTGGCAGTCTGCGCGCCCACATTTTGATACAGATGCGAAAAAGAAGAAAGCGCACCCTCTGATAACATTTTTTTCAGTTGATTGATTTTCATATAGTAGTCCTTTAGTGGATGTGATTTTCAAAATAAGCGATTGCCTCGTGGATCAATTCATCAGTCGGGCGAAGCGTGCCGTCCTCGTTATCAATGTAGAGGACATAAGCATCCTTGTGTGAGCGAAACCAGGTAAGCTGTCTTTTGGCGTAACGGCGCGAGGAGCGCTTAAGCGTTTCTGTCGCTTCCGAAAGCGTCATCTCACCTTCCAAATAGGAAAGCATTTCCTTGTAGCCTATCGCTTGTCTTGCCGTCGAATCTTCCCGAAAGAGTCCTCCCTCGCGCATTGCGCGCACCTCGTCAAGAAGCCCCTCCTCAAGCATTTTATCGACACGCATATCAATGCGATCGTAAAGTGTCTGTCGGACGTGAGCATCCAGAGTGATTTCCACGATAGAAAAAGGACCTTTTTCTTCTTTGGAGCGACGGTCAAGCTCGCTTTTGGAAACCTCACCGCACTCATAGATTTCGATTGCACGAAGAACACGGCGAACGTTGTTCTTATGAATTTTCTCGGCGCTCTCAGGGTCTATCGTTTCAAGATAAGCGTGCAGATCCTCCAGGGAAAGCTCTCCGTTTTCGTCCGTAAAGCGCTCACGGATGGTTTCGATAAGAAGGGGATCGCTTTTGGGAACTTCGGGCAGGGTGTAGGCGCGAAGCGTATCAAGATAGAGCCCTGTACCACCGACAAAAAGCAGTGGGATTGACTCCTCTGCCAGTGTTTTTGCCACCAATAGCGCCTCCTCAAGATAACGAGAGGAGGAAAAGGGCTCGCCGACATCCACAATATCAATTAAGTGGTGGACCACCTCTGCCTGTTCTTCGGGCGTCGCTTTCGCTGTCCCGATATCCATTCCCCGATAAATCTGCATAGAATCACACGAGAGAATGTGTGCGCCAAAATGTTTCGCCACAGCAAGCGATAACGCTGTTTTTCCAGAAGCAGTCGGGCCTGTAATGGCAAAGGCAAAGTACGAACGGTTTTCCATCAGCGAATCAATTCCTCAACAAAATCAATAATATCACGGAATACCTCCTGACGGCAGGTATCACGGAACAGCTCGTGACGGCCTCCCTCGTACATACGGAGACGGACATCCGAAACTCCTGCGAGCAAAAGATGCTTATAGACATACGTAACGCCTTTTCCGTAACCACCGACAGGGTCCTCTGTGCCACTCATAATAAGAGTCGGCAAACTCTTGGGATAATTCTGGAACCAGCCCTTGCTATTCGAGCGAGAAAGAAAACGGAACAGATCACGATAGGCGCTGACGGTAAAAATAAAGTTTGAATAGGGGTTATCATTGTATTCATTGATGATGGTAAGGTCACGGGTGAGCCACGCGTTCGGTCCCTCAGACTTCGGGAAATGCGAGTTGTAGCCACTGAAGGTGATAGCGCGCAACGTTTTGGAACGATAACGATTGCCACGAAGAAGCCCAATCGTTCCTGCCACAAGGTGACCAAATGGCGTTAGGGGATTGGGACCACCGGTACCGTGAATGATGAAGCCATCCACTGCGTGAGGATGCTTCTCAACAAAAAGACGAGCAATGAACGAACCCATACTATGTCCCATCAGGATGATAGGAACCTTCGGGTAGGTTGCGTGCAAATAACGATTCATTGTATACACATCACGCAACACGTGGGTGTAACCGTCACGATCGGCAAAGAAGCCGAAATCCTCAGGGGAGCCAGCGCTTTTGGCGTGACCAAGATGGTTGTTTCCTGCAAGGACGAAGCCGTTTTTGACAAGCGCCATTGCCAAGAATTCATAGCGACGTACAAAATCCACCATACCGTGGCAAAGCTGTACCACAGCTCTGGGGGCTTTGTCACGAGGAGCGTAAATGTCAGCATAAATGGTGTGAATC
The DNA here is from genome assembly GCA_045612385.1 of Eubacteriales bacterium. GTDB lineage: Bacteria > Bacillota > Clostridia > Oscillospirales > CAG-272 > UBA1740. Next base: position 22,671 of record JAZKYZ010000035.1, read on the forward strand.
CCGTCACTGGACGGATAGGTATATTCCTGATAAATGTCTTCTGGGAGCATAAGTACCTCCAAACGATAGCCATAAGGCTAACAATAGTTTACATTTAAATTTTATATTCGTTACAGAATGCGATAATCTCAGCAGGTGTCGGAAAGGAGTTCATATCCCCACCACGTGAGCCAAGCAAGGACGCTGATGCTGTCGCATATCGCATACACGCCTTAATTTCAGCTCCACCAAGATAGCAGACCACAAATGCGGCGCAATAGATTGCTCCGAGATGGTGCGCTGTGGAACGCACCTTCACCTGAGAGGGTGGGGCAACGACATCACATTTCTTTCCGTCATAAAAGAAAGATCCTCTCGCGCCCATCTTCAAAATGAGATATTTCGTTCGGATTTTACGAAACAGAGTAAGCGAGGCACGCAAAGAGACGTCCACACCCTGTGGAAGAATGCCTGTATATGCCTCCGTTTCCCTATCGTTGGGGAAAAACACCTCAAGAGGTGGGAGTTTTTCAAAGGGAAAATCCTGCGCCGACGTGGGATCAGCGAAAATCGGAATGGCTCTGCGATACGCCTCGTTCGCCACAAGTTCAAGGAGAGAAAGTGGTGCATCAAAGGCGAGGAAAACCGCATCCGGCTTTACCTTATCAAAGGTTTCTTTTACGCACTGTTCCGTAATTTTCAAACTGGCGCCAGGGTAAATCACTTGGCGCTCTTCTTCGGCGCCGACACGCATAGAGATGGAAAACGCTGTCCCCTCTTCGGTATCGACCTTGATTTGCGAGGTGTCAATGCCGAGAGATTTGTAATAATCAAAGAGTTTTTTTCCGTGCGCATCTCTGCCGAGCCTTGTCAAAAATACAGAGCGCGCGCCCAATGCGCTGAATGCTGAAGCGATTTCTGCGCCAGCGCCCACAGGAAGGTAGGCTACACCACCATCGTCAAAAACCATCTCGCCAGCCTTCGGCAGGGATGTCATATTCATAATCAGCTGAAGCGTCGAGTTACCGACGACCAAAACGGTAGGAGAAGCCATAGCCATTCCTTTCTTTGAATTTTTCGGGGGAAAAGCCCCTCTATTTTAGATTTGATAAATCAATCTGCTGTATCCGACGCATCACTCAGACGATATACGCTCGTCGAGGGTAAGAGTTCAGCTGCAAGGGATGCCTCTCGCTGACGACACGTAAAGATGAAACTCTGGTAACCACGTCGCGCGAGGGAGGTGATAGCGCGCATCATTGCTCTGGCGCGCACATTGTCCTGATGCGCAAAGCTCTCGTCAAAGGTCATTGGTGGCATTTCCGTATATAACATATCCACCAGCGCCATACGTACAGAAATGTAGGTGAGATCGAGCGTTCCTCCGGAAAGGAAGTCGGCGCTCTTTTCTTCACCGGAAGCAAGAGTAAAGGTGACCTCCAGGTTGCCTGTCACATCCAGCGAGGTGTATTTGCGCTCGGTCATCAGTTCCATCATTTCTGTGGAGAAGGAAGCAAGACGAGGCGAAATTTCCTCACGAAGTTTTTCGGACGCCCCACCAATCGCGCGTTTGGCGATAAAGTATGCCTTATGGCGCTCACGAAGGGAAGCGATCTGCTCGTCGAGCAGACGGATTCTTTCATAAAGTTCACCGGGATCCTTCGCTCGGGACTTGATGGCATTCAGTTCATTTTCTACATCAAAAGCGAGTTTTTCCTGCTCTGCAATGCGAAGCTCGCACTCCTCAAGTCCTCTGGTAATATCATCATAATTGATGTCCACCAAAGCCTTGCGACGAAGGGGAGGAATGGTCGCGCGAATATCAATCTCGGAATATCCTTGCAGGGTGCGACGGATTTCCTTTACCGTCACCTCAGCAAGTTCTTTTTCGTGAAGGAGAACGGCACGGCGCTCAAGGAATGCGCTCACCTTTCCTTCCAGAAGGTCAAGAAAATCGTTCAGCCCAGATGCAGGAGGTTCTTCGCCCCAGCGAAGAATGACTGCCGTCAGGGTACGCTTTGCGTTTTCGTAATTTTCACGCGCGACTTCTTCTGCGACACGTGCATTTTCAATATCGGAGAGGGTGGTATCTCGTTTACGTCTGGCGTCAGCAAGCATTGAGAGCTTTCCGAGCAGGTCAGTTAAGGTTTCTGTGCCAAAACTCTTGGCAAGCAGAGTGAGCGCCTGTTTGTTTCTGAAGGCAAAGTAGAAAAGAATGCCACCTCCGGCAAGCGAAAGGACGCCTGCTACGGCAAGAAGAATACGGAAGATGGGCTCTGCCATCTCCCCTTGTGCAGCAAAGCAAAACGTTACTGCCAAAATCGCGATAATACCAAGCGTGGCAGTCAGAACAAGATTGCGAATATAGCCAAAGTGCAAACTTTTAGCGCGCTTATCAATCACGCTCTCGCCACCCATTCCGTCAGCTCTTTCCAGCGCCGCTTCCACCTCTTTGGTAATGCCAATGGCACGACGGCGTTCAGCGTAAATTTCTGTCGCGCTCACGTAAGCACGGTAGGTGTCGTTGACTTCCCTGCGCGCAGATGCGAGGTCGGCGCGATACTGCTCGTCGGGCAGGAAATGATTTCTCGTGTTTTCTTCAAGGAAGCGCGCATAAATTTCTGCCTTTTGCTCGGCGTTATCCTCTGCTTCGTGAAGTTGGTCAAAGGATTGAATCAAGCGAAGATTGCGATAGCTCACATCAAGCTCGGTCAATTTTTCCTTTTTCTCCTGCGCTTCCCGACGGCGCTCACGAATCACGTGCAGTTCTGCCTCCTTAGCGAGAATACTCTTGTTGTCCTCTTCAGACAGGGCAAGTTCCTCCTCAAGCGAGCTCTGTCGCTGAAGAAGGTCATAAATCACGCCACCCGTACCGTTTTCGTGCAAGAGCGCTTCCATCATATCGTTGAGCTTTGTACCTGCTCTTTGCGTATTGATGCGTTCACTACCTGAGAAGAGAATGTTCTCAATCGACTCCCTTACCGTCCCCTCGTTGATGCGCACGCTACCGAGCGAGCCGATAAAGGCTGTGTTGTAAAAAAGGTCGGCGCTGACGCCAAAGAATACCTCTCCCGCAGGAGATTTACCAAAGGCAGGCGTACCACTTTCCAGGTCAATAATAGAGGCCTCCTCCTTATATGTAGGACGAGGGGTGCGCGAGGTCAATGTGGTCGAACGATTGATCAGGTAACGCTTGCCCTTCACACGAACGGTCATAGAGCCTTCTGCAACGCCTGTGTCCCAGTTGACACGGCGCTCTCGCTCGGAAATCGTCCCTTCGCTCTCTCCTCCCTCAAAGCCATAAAGCATATAGCGAATAAAGGCGGCAATGGTACTCTTACCTGCCTCGTTGTGTCCCTCAATCACATTGAGGGTATCGGAAAATTCCATTGTAGTATCAATGAGCTGTCCAAAGCTCTTGATTGTGATTTTCTCGATAATCATTCGTTTGCTCCTTTCTTTTGTTCTACCGTGCCGTCATCTCCCGAAAGGAAACAAATCGCACGCTCAATGGAGTCTTTGGCATTATACCAAGGCTCCTCGTCATATCGGTAGTCAAATTTTTTACAAAACCAAGACACATCTGCTGTGAGTGTCGTAAGATATCCTTCCAAAACGTCATAAGCGCATTCATAAAACTCACGGAAAAGCTTTTTTTGCAACTTCTTTTTTGCATAGTCCATCATCATACGGAAATGCACAAGACAAAACATCTTCTGTTTTTTGAATTTGTCGGTAAACTGTGGGTCGCTTTGGTAAAGATAAACTGCCGTCGCCACCATTGCAGAAAGATTTTTCTCAATACGTGAGCATACGTAGCAATCATTTTCCAAAGTGAGAAGCTCGGCAAGCGCCGATGCTCCTGTTCCCGCTACAAGATCACGCGCCGTAGGGGAAAGTTTTTTCTTCACCTCTGCGAGATGGCTCTCTAAAATTAGTCCCATACCAAGTCTGCGACGGCGAAGGAGCATTTTTTTGAAGTGATCAAGACAAAAGCCCTGATCGTTCGTTTTCTGACGAATGTCCGGCTCCATCATAGAAGCGCCAAGAATAATCTCCAGTTCATCCTCTTCCAGCTTCTTATAAAGCGAACAGAAAGGACACGCAGGTGTGTCCGATAAAAGCGAGGCGTCAAACGCTTCATTCACAGGTATGGTATAAATCTGTTCCAAAAGTCCCTCCTCGCACGCGAGTGCGTGCAGACGATATAATTATACATATATATTATATAACAAAGCACTCAATTTTTCAAGAGGGAAAAAGAATTTTTTTGACACTTTTCGCACAGGGCATTTTTCCCTTCATACCTCTTCATTTTCCCTTCTCACAAGAGTGTATTTGTGTAAATAATTATTTACGTAAATTTCATCACTCAAGGAACAAGAAAAGTTGTTTTTTGTAAATATTTATTTGCAAAAACAAAGAAAAATACCACTTTGCGAGCAGTGCAAAGTGGTATTTTTTTAGAAAATTATCTAGCGACTTCTTCCATAATAAAGGCTTCAAGAATGTCGCCTTCCTTAATGTCGTTGAATTTTTCGAGTCCGACACCACACTCGTATCCTTCGTTTACTTCGCGGACGTCGTCCTTGAAACGACGAAGAGATGAGATCTTATCCTCAAAGATGATGATGCCATCACGTACGATACGAATTTGTGACTGACGGGTAATCTTACCATTTTGGATATAGCATCCGGCAATCGTACCGACATTGGGCACACGAATGGTCTGACGTACCTCAGCGCGGCCGAGAAGCACCTCACGGAAGGTGGGCGCGAGCATACCCTTCATAGCTGCCTCAATTTCATCAATGATTTCATAGATGATACGGTGGCAACGGATATCAACCTTATTGCGCTCTGCGCTATCCAGCGCGTTCTTATCAGGACGGACATTGAAGCCGACGATAATCGCATTGGATGCCGTTGCGAGCATTACATCGCTCTCGGTAACTCCACCGACAGCAGCGTGAATAACGCTGACTTTAATTTCCTCAGAGGAGAGTTTGAGAAGAGATGCCTTGACGGCTTCCACAGAACCGGCAACGTCTGCCTTAACAATAATATTCAAGGTCTTAACGCCCTCTGCCATCTGGCTAAAGAGGTCGTCAAGGTTCACGCTTGCATTCGCCTGGAGAATTTCCTGACGGAGTTTTTCACGGCGCTGATCTGCAAGAGTTCTTGCCATACGCTCGTCTTCAACTGCGTTAAGTTCATCACCTGCCTGAGGTACATCATCAAGACCTGTGATTTCCACAGGAACAGAGGGACCAGCGCTCTTGATGGAGCGTCCTTTATCGTCCTTCATTACACGAACACGTCCGACGGCGTTACCGACAATCACGTAGTCGCCCTGATGAAGGGTACCGTTTTGTACAAGGACGGTAGCCACAGGACCCTGACCACGGTCAAGACGGGATTCGATAACCAGACCCTTTGCTCGGCGATTGGGATTGGCACGGAGTTCTTTCATTTCAGCGACAAGAAGCACGCTTTCCAGAAGGTCCTCAATACCCATACCAGTGTGAGCCGAGACGGGAACGCAGATAACGTCACCACCCCATTCTTCGGGAACAAGCTCGTGCTGAGTAAGCTGATTCAAAACATTATCAGGATTTGCCTGAGGCTTATCCATCTTGTTAATGGCTACGACAATGTCAATGCCTGCCGCTTTTGCGTGGCTGATTGCCTCAATGGTCTGGGGCATAATACCGTCGTCTGCTGCTACAACAAGAATGGCAATATCGGTGGACTTCGCGCCTCTCATACGCATTGCCGTAAAGGCTTCGTGACCAGGCGTATCCAAGAAGGTGATGTCCCTATCGTTAATTCTTACGCGATATGCGCCGATTGCCTGTGTAATACCACCGGCTTCGCCACGAGTGACATTGGTGTGGCGAATGGCGTCAAGGATAGAGGTTTTACCGTGGTCAACGTGACCCATAACACAAACAACAGGTGCGCGCTCGATGAGATCTTCTTCCTTATCTTCGCCCTCGTCAAACAGACGTTCTTCGATTGTAACGACAACTTCACGGGTACATTTCGCACCGAATTCGTCAGCAATCAGTTCTGCTGTATCGTAGTCGATCAAATCATTGACGCCCTTCATTGCGCCCATCAGCATCAGTTTCTTAATAACCTCTGCTGAAGTCTTTTTCAGACGAATCGCCAACTCACCGACGGTGATTTCATCACCAACGGTAATTTCAAGTTGTTTCTTTCTTGCCATCTCGGCTTCCATACGGCGCATACGCTCTTGGGCAGCCTTTTCTCTTTCTTTGGCGCTCTTGGCGTTCTGTCCACGATTGTCCTGCTTCTTGAGCTTTTGCTTTTGCGCCTTCGTGTCGCCACCGTGCGCAATCGCATAAAAATGCTCATTGTAACGGTCGTCATATCTCGAAAGGTCGACATCCGAGCCACCTCTCATATCCACAACACGTGTGCCCTGTTGCGTTTCGGTATAAGTAACATCCAGGTTGACACCACCCTTAACAGGCGCTGCGGGTGCTTGAGGTGTAATGGTTTTGAACTGTTGGCGCTGTGGCTTCTTTTCTTCGCCAGGCGCTTTTTTAGGTGCTTCAGGCGCTTTGGGCTGTGCCTTTTGAGCATTACGTGCCGCTTGTGCCTGTTGTCTTTCCAGCGCTACCATCTGTGCAGGCGCCTTTGGTCTTTCGACCGTACCCTGCGCAGGCGCTTTGGGTTGATTCATCTGCGCGCGACGTGCTTCAAAGGGATCCATAGAAGGAGATGCTGTATATCTTCCCTGTCCCTGAGGGCCTCTGGGATTTTGTCCCTGATAACCGTCACGACGTCCTTGCTGTGGGCGCTGACCTTGCGCCTGTCCCTGCTGACCTTGAGGACGCTGCCCCTGCTGACCTTGTGGGCGCTGTCCCTGCTGACCTTGTGGGCGCTGACCCTGTCCTTGACCTTGAGGACGCTGTCCTTGCTGACCCTGTGGGCGCTGACCTTGCCCTTGACCTTGAGGACGCTCTCCCTGCTGACCCTGTGGGCGCTGACCTTGCGCCTGTCCCTGAGGACCTCTGGGATTTTGTCCCTGTTGTGGACGTCCCTGCTGGAAGCGCTCCTGCTGAGGTGCTTTGGGTTCTTCGGGTGCCTTAGGCGCTTCGGGTGCCTTAGGCGCTTCAGGTGCCTTAGGCGCTTCGGGTGCTTTAGGCGTTTCGGGTGCCTTAGGCGTTTCGGGTGCCTTAGGCGTTTCAGGTGCCTTAGGCGTTTCGGGTGCCTTAGGCGCTTTCGTCGCTTTGGACGCTTCGCGCTTGACGCGAATGGTCGCCTTACCCGACAGGTAATCGTCAATATTCTGTATTTGGTGTGTTCTCGTGAGTGCGTCTACGAAGATTTCAAACTCTTCGGTGTCTACTGAGGCACTCGTAGTTTTTTCAATGCTGGTTTGTTGGAATGCGGCAATAACGTCCTTCGTTTTCATTGCGAAATCTTCGGACATCTGTTTCATTTTAATCTGTGCCATCTGTTATACCGGCTTCCCTTGTGGGAACTTCCTTTCGTAGCGATTTTTATTCTATTGTCTCAGCTTGGGCAGTGAGAAGTCCCAACTCGCCAAGACGAAGGCATATCTGTTTTGCAAAACCGTCATCCATTACGGCAACCGTTACCGTCAAAGACATCTTTCCAAGTAGATCACCAAGTGTGGCGCCATCCATGGGAAGGTCATAAACGGGAATGCGATAAAAGTTCGCTTTGGTTACCAATTTCTTGTGCGTGGCAATCGAGCATCCCTGAGCGACAAGAACGAGCTTTGGTCCTCGTCCTGTTTTCGCTTTTGCCATAGCAAGACAAACCTGCTCTGTACCGAGCACCAGTTTTCCTGCTCTCATAGCAAAGCCGAGCATACCCGAAAGTCTTGTGTCAATTTTCGTTTTGTCCACGCGCTATTTCCTCCAAAAGTGTATTATATATTTCTTCGGAAATCTGACATTCCAGGGCGGTAGCAATCCGACGGCTCTTCTGCGCGCGTTTGAAACACTCTGCCTTTTTGCAGAGATAGGCTCCTCTGCCCGAACTCTTGCCAACAAAGTCGACAACAATCTCACCTTCGGGGGTACGGAGCACACGCAACAGTTCGCTCTTCGGAAAGCGTTCACCGCATCCTGAGCATCTACGGATGGGCACCTTTTTTTCTACCTTACTGTCGTTTTTTTGTGCCATACGGTTTTTCTTCCTTATTCATAATTATGCTTTAATATCAATCTTATACCCAGTAAGTCTGGCAGCGAGTTTCGCATTCTGACCTTCTTTACCAATCGCAAGAGAGAGTTGGTCGGGCGCTACCGTTACACGACAGATGCGCTCACCCTCAAGTTCTACGCCGAGAACCTTCGCAGGAGAGAGAGCCTCCTTCACATACTCAGTAGGAATGTCACTGTACTTGATAATGTCGATTTTTTCCTCGCCAAGTTCTGCCAAAATCGCAGCAATACGCATTCCTCTCTCACCGATACAAGCGCCGATTGCATCTACGTTTTCGTCACGGCTTTCTACGGCAATCTTAGTACGGGAGCCTGCTTCGCGGGAGATGCCACGAATGATAACAGTACCATCCTGAATTTCAGGAATTTGGAGTTCAAAAAGACGTTTTACAAAGTGAGGATGTACACGGGAAAGCGTTACCAAAGGACCACGCATCTCGCCCGAACGTACTTCAGAGATAAATACCTTGATACGGTCGCCAACCTCGTGATGCTCACCAGGAATCTGCTCGCTCTTAAGAAGAGTAGCGTAACCTGTACCGGTGTCAAGAATGAGGTTTTCGTTTTGGGTGTCGATTTTATCGACGGTTGCTGTGATGATTTCTTCCTTCTTCTCCTCGTACTCACGTGTTTGTCTTTCACGGATCGCATCACGAATTGCTTGGACAATCATCTGTTTACCCTGCGTTGCGCTAAGGCGACGGAAGGTCTTGGTTTTGAGTTCGGTTTCTACCGTACCACCGAGTTTGTGACGACGGCTGATCGCCTTCGCATCCGATACGGAAATCTCGGTCAAGGGGTCTTCTACGGTACCGTCGGGAACAACGGTGCGCTGCTGAAACACCTTCATATCCTGCTTTACAGGATCAATCTGTACGCGAATGATGGTGGAGGGTCCAATTTCTTTTTGGCAAGCCTTCGCAAGCGCTGCCTCAATTTTCGGGATCATATACTCCATTGGGATGCCCTGCTCGACTTCAAGCAGGTTCAGGGCGTTAAAAAATTCCTGATTCATTTTTGGACAAATCCTTTCCTTTTAGTTGCTTTTTATTTATTTTGTTTTTTATTATTCTTCAATATCAAAATATACGGTAGAGAGTCTTGAAATCTGGCTCTTTTTCAATGCCACATCACCACTCTCGGTACGCAAAGTGAGCGTGTCGTCCTCATACGAGATAATCTCACCTATCACATTTTTCGTCCCATTCACTGCGACAAAAAGTTTTGCTTGCGCTCGCATACCAATGCACGCAAGAATATGCTCAGGGGTACGAAGTTCACGCTCAATGCCGGGCGAGGAAACCTCAAGATAATAGAAGCACTCAATCGGATCGACCTCATCTAAAATCGGGTCAATGGCACGGTGTACCTTCTCGCAATCCTCTATATAAATCCCCGTATCGTTGTCAATGGTAATCTCCAAGTGGTAATCTGCGCCGATTTTCTTAAACTCAATGTCCCAGATACGATAGCCAAGCCCCTCAACGGTCGGAGAAATGGCCTCACGCACTACTTCGCGAATGCTTTTTTTCATTATTTCGTCCCCTTTCATCTCCCGCGCCTTCGCGCGTCATTTTTACAAAGAAAGGAAGAGTGACTCGTAAGCCACTCTTCTCTCCTTCATTATTCAATCCTATGCCTATTGTAACACATCCACAAACAAATGTCAAGTCTTTTGTGAAAAAAGATGAAATTTTAAAACAAAAAGGGATATACAAAAGGTTATAGGAGCGTTTTTTTGTGTCGATAGGTCAGTCCCTCGTTTGCGTAGCAAGCATATTGAGTACGCCAACGCATATCGGAACGCCACAGGCATCTATCAAGCGAAAATCCCGTGAGGGATTTGTCCCGACAAGTGTTATCCTGAACGGAGAACACGCCAATTATGCCCTGTAATCGTTCTTTCCTTTACCGACCTTAGTGCGACGGCGAGGGGCGTGCTTGCCCCCTGCCTTACGATAATCATCCAGGAGGACTTCCATCGCGTGCGCGACACTCATACGGCGATATTCAAGCTCACGTACTTCCTTCGTGCGCTCCGTCGGAGCAACACCGGAGACGGCAGTAGCGTGTTCAAGATTTTCATAAGCTTTTTTCTTTGCCATAATTAACCTCCTGTGATATTACCACTGGACAAATTGTCCGTCAGAATTTTGAGAAGTTCCCAAAGCGGTACACGGAATACCCATACCATAAAGCCGACGATGCAAAGTCCAACCAATGCAAAGAACCACATGCCGATATGCTCGGGAGTAACGAAACGGCGATCCTGTGCAACACGGATGTGCATTTTGCGTTCAATTTCTGCTTTTGTACGACGAAGCGCGCTCTCTGCCTTGCGAATCACAGTCTTTTGCGCCTTGCGCGCCTGACCGTGAAGTTTGAACATAGAAATCTTCTTCTTTTCTACCTTCACCGTAGCTTCTTCACGCGCGCACTGGTTAATCAACTCGAAGAGCTGTTCCTTTTGAGGAACGGTGATATGAAGTTTGCGCACTCTTCTGGTCAAATTATTGTAACGCTTCAGAGCGCTATTATGCGCTGCAAGATACATCTTTTCGACACGAAGTCCCACAGTATCGCTACCGTCCTGAACACCACGATAGAGCGCAAGAATTCTCTCATTAAGCGCAATACGCTCACGCATAAGCTGCATCAGGTCCTCCTGGTATGCCATTGCATTTTCCAGAGTCATCTTGTTGCTGACAAGTTTGGAGGGGGCGACACAAAGAAGCGCAAAGTAACGAGCGTTATCCTGCTTTTCTGCGCGAAGCGCTGCTTTCTTTTCTGCCTGAATCTGACGGATATATGTCTTGCGTTTTGCCACTTCACGTTGAATCTTCTTAGGTTCGAGAGTAAACTGACGTTCCAGTTCCACAACCTCACGTTCAAGCTTACGGAGTTCTTCCTCATAGCGAGCAGAAATCAAAGCCATATCGACTTCTTCATACTTCTTAATCTCGCTCTTGGTCAGGGGCGCTTTATCCTCTGCCTTTCTCTCGGCCTTCGCTCTCTTTTCGGCTTTACGCTTGTGCTTCTTCAAGAGAGCAGCATCAACGCATTTCTGTCTTGCAGAACGCTCGCCCTGCAAGCGACGAAGTTCTTGCTCACGGCGAAGTTGCGCCGTAGGATCCAGCTCACAAGTTACCGTAGGCATTGGTGTATATGCCTTGCGTTTTACAATCTTATCCGGGATGGAAAGGTCTGCCTGAGGATACTTGCTACCTGTGTAACGGCTAAGTTCCTTCAAGCGACGATTGTAGTTTTGCAATTCTTTCTTGGCAAGACGTGTGTACTTTTTCTTGTCGTGAGTCGAGCCAGTAGCTACACTCGTTTTCAAAATGCTGAAATAAACTTCGCAAATTTCACGCTCAAGAGTGACGATAGCACCCACAAGGGCAGCGTGTGTATCGTTTTCGGTGGCTTTCTTGTTCTGCTTTTCGTAAGCAGTAAGTTGTTTTTGAAGGGTACGAATCTGCTTTTCGCCACCCTTGACATACTCACGGTGCTCGTAGCGATCCATTGCTTCGATTTCGAGGTAGTCACGTGTGACGCTGGAGCGTGTAGCCGCAATCGCTGCGACACCCTCATAAGCAGAGATTTCACTCGCCTGACGGCGCTGTGCCTCTGCGCGCATATATTCTGCCGTCTGTGCGCGACGCTCTGCGCGAGAAACGGAGCGAGGTCTCTTGCCAAGATTCTCATATACGGGCTCGGTCACAAGACCAAACTCAGAGGTAGGAATCAGGCCGACAGCAGGGATATCTACGTGCTCTTCGGTGAAGTCCGCAATTCTCGGCGCTTCGTAATCCATACCACGTGCCACGCGATCCGCAAGATTACGCTGTAGAGGTTGGAGTTTCTTTCCTGTGGCTTTCTTGTAAGCATCACCCGCTTTGTTGTAGCGACGTACTTCTTCGGAAAGTTCGCTCTTAAAGCGATTGAGCTCACGACGGAAGGCGCTTTCGGTACGGAGAATAAAAATCGTATCAATCTGCGCTGCGATAATTTTCGCTGTCGCATTACGTGCGCGAAGAATGGAAGCAACACGCTCATTGCCTTGAAGCGACGAGGTACGTCTTTCCTCTTTCGTGCGCTCTCTCTTCAGAGCTGTAATGGACTTCTGTTGTTTTGTGAGATACTCGGTGAGTTGCTTATGGTTATAAGCCTCAGTCGTTGTGGTGTAAAGACGCTCGGGACGTTCGCTACGCAACGAGGTCACCTCGCTCGCACCACGAAGTGTGGGATAGACCGTACCATCTGTATTTCTTGTGATGACGATATCATTGCCACCACCCTGTACCACAGGAGAGGAAGCAAATTCTGCAAGATCTACATCCACAGCATCCAAACGGATGCGAGGAATCGCAGACATCGGTACGCCCTGTGCAATGCTTTGCGAGAGTTTTTCGGAGAGAGGAGCAATTTTGATTCTCTCGCTCTTAGAAAGCGCTCTTGCATCTGCATTGTATGTACGAACTTCAGCATCAATCGCACGGATAGCGCGCTTTTCTGCACTCTTGAGGCCCTGACTCTTCGCCAGCGCAAGCATTCTTGCATTGATTTCAATGATTGCCGCACGTGCATTCAAGGATGCGACAGTTGAGGAAACCGTAGACTGTTTTGCCTTGCGAGCAGTGAGTCTGGATGCTTCGGCATTCGCCAAACGACGACGCATCTCGGTGTCCTGTGACTCCAGCGCGTGCATTTGCTTCTTCTCTTCCTTACGAGAAAGACGAGCAGGCGCAGAAGCAACGGTGGTGTGAGAAGGAATATAGAATTCCTCTGGAGCTGATGTGACAGATGCCGTTTCCATTGCTTGGCGCAGAGAGAGATTTTCCGTAGGAGATGGAAGAATAGTAATCTCGGCTTCCGGCTCTTCCACGTGCATACGGGAAAGGGTAGGAAGCACACCTGCTGTAAGAATCTGAACATCTGGA
>JAZKYZ010000036.1:0-16581 GCA_045612385.1 Eubacteriales bacterium
ACGAGGAAGGATTTGCTACCGGTCGAGTCTTGGTCGATATCTCGGATTTTGATGTGGTAGGAGAGGGTTTTTCCTTGTCGAACTGTGCAGAGCAAAGTCGCATCCCCTTCGTGGACTTCGGCACGAAAAGCAATGGGGAGAGGTGTGCCAACGGTGGAGGACTCCAGTTTTCCAAACACGCCACATTCATTGTTCGCGAGCACATCCCCTTTATCACTCATCCGAAGTACGCCACATAGTTCACCTGGCTTTCCCTCTGCCCCTTTGGTGACACCACCAAGCGTGACGTCGGTCACATCTCCCCCAAGAATGGGAATGAGCGTGCCCGTAGATGCTTCTGTTATACCGTGACCGAGACCACCAAAAGCGCCTGTATCGGGATGGATATAGGTGATGGTGCCGATACCAAGTGCGCTGTCACGCACCACAATACCGAGTGTTCCATCTATGACCGTGTGCTTTTTCTGTTCGGTTTTGGACCCACGCAGAAAGGTCAGAGTCACCTCGTTTTTGTTTTGTAGTTTGTTTTTTAAATCACTTGCAGAGCATATTTTCTGTCCGTCCAGGGAAAGCAAAATATCCCCCTCGCAAAGGATGCTGTTTTCTGGTCGTTCCACAGATACGACAATCACGCCGTCTGTTTTCAGTTTCAGCCCGAAGAGGTCTCCGGAGGGAATCAAAGACGGACGTGTCTTTACCTGCTCGCTTTTCTCCTCCTCCCTCTTTTCTTCCTTATCTTTAAATATGAGCTCCCAAAAGCGAGAAGCCACACGAATTTCTTCTCCCTGTCGATTGATTGCCTGTCCCTCTGTTTTCAGAGCAGTGCCGAAGAGTAACACCGAGCATAAAACGAGAGAAATCACTTTATATATCTTCTTCATTTTTTCTTCCTCATCTTTACTTTTTTTCACAATGTAGACAAATTCATTTTGACCTTCTTGGTCATCATATATGTATGGAAGAAAATGAAAAAAGACCGTTTAACAAAGCAAAAACGGTCTTTTTTGGAAAGAATTATTTACAAAATTCCAAAAGATTTGGCAAGGAAATTGAGTTTTTGTAACAGGCTTTCGCGATTGGCAAAGAGATGTAATACGACCTCTCTTGTTAAAGGAAGAAAGAGGGATATGCCGTCTTTATTTTCTCGATATTCTACGCCACTCAAAATCGCATTTTCATAAATTTCCTTTTGGGGAGGTTTGCCTTCGCAAGAAAGCACCAAGCGAATTTCTGCATAGCTCTCGTCAGCCGACATTCGGACAGAAAAAAGATTTGTTCCAGCACTTTCTATGGCAAGGCAAAGCGAGGCGAACAGATAGGGTAGATTGCATTCGACAAATGCGCCGTCACCGTTTTCGTCATAGGCGAAGTCTACCGTGCTATGAAAATACAAAAACAAGCGATCTGCCAAACTCTCACCCAACACATTGTAGAGATATTTTTCACGCTCCAGTGTGGTTCCTTGTAACGTCTCTTGTATCTTCTTTTCTATTGAGGAGCTCATATCAGTTCATTCGAATGCTCTCTCGGTCGAGCATATCATAAAGTGGGTAGAAGGTGACGCTTTCCACCATATTGTCATATATTCTTGCGAGCTCTTGTCCCGACTTGTCATTGACATATTCTTCGACGATGCTATCATAATTTTCATTTAAGTGTTCGGCGCTTTTTTCTGCCTTATAAAGAATGATATAGCCATTGTTTTGGCTGTTGTAAAGCGCGATCGGCTCGGACACCTCGCCTTCGGAAAGCGAAAGCGCCGTATCGGTCAGGGCAGTATAGGTAAGGGAATCGAGATTGTAGGGCGTGATGATTTGACCTGAACGCAGTGTTTCAAGGTTCAGGGCAGAGTAGTTTACCATTTTCGTGAAAACAGCATCCTCGTCAGGTTGTTTTGCCAGTACGTCTGCAATCTCTGTGGCGCGCTCATAGGTGAAATTTTCCTTTGAGAGATACAGAGTGAGATAACGGCCAGTGTTTTCGGCAAGATAGAACGCTTCGACGTCCTCGCGTTTTACATCATTGTAAATGCTACTTTCTGAACGGTAATGCTCGTCGATCATAGATTTCGCAATGCTGTAACGGAAAATAAGCATCTGTACGGCATCATTCATATTCAGTTCTTTGAGAGAGGACTGATATTTTTCGTAAGAGCCATAGCCTTCAATATAGGTTGAGCCAAGATAACCACCCTCGATACTTACCGTAATGAAATCTTCAATTCTCTGTTCTGTATCTGCGTCATAAATATCGAAGCCGAGTGACTGACACATAGCAAGCGTCGCGTACAGATGATAAATCTGGCGAAGGATTCTCTCCTCAAGCTCCTCCTTGTCGGTGTCGGAAAGCGTGCCGTCTGGGTAATCTGCGCGCAGATTGAGGTAGAAGGTGCGATAGAGTTCATAGCGCACATCAAAACTGGATTTATCATAACGAACGCGCATCATCACGCGTGACTCTTCCTCTGTGCTGGGAGTGGGGTCGTATTTTTTGTCCTTGCATCCTGTAAAGGAAAACAACAGGACAAATGCCAAAAGCAGGGCAAATATCTTTTTCATATATATCATCCTTTTCGTATTCGTCAAAGAGGTGTATTCTTTGACAATATTATTGTAGCATAAAAGAAAAGGAAAATCAAGACTTATGGGACAGGAGGTAAAAAAGTTTGCGAATTTTTTAAAAAAATACAAAAAAACCTTTACACTCGCCTTTGTCTGTGTTAAAATAGAGCAAAGAAACATCAAAAAGGGGGCACAATTATGTCAGAAAATTATTTCTTACCACTCTCTGATGTCATTTCCCAATTTCACCTGGAGGCGCTTCATCTTCCGGATTTTCCCGAAAATATTAAGATTGAATGCGCAAGAGTCAACCGTCCGGGACTTCAGCTTGTCGGCTTCTATGACCACTTTGAGCCTGCGAGATTGCAAATTATTGGAAAGGTAGAAACACTTTTCCTCTCCCAGCTTCCGACGGAGGAAAGATATCGACGTCTTGAGGACTTTTTCCGTTCCTCCCCTGTCGGTGTTATTGTGACCTCGGCGATTGAGATTCATCCCGAAACCCTTGAACTTGCAGAAAAATATGCCATTCCTGTTCTCCGTACCGACGAGAGAACTTCGGAATTTATGGCGGCGCTGATTGCTTATCTCAATGTCGAGCTCGGTCCTCGTATTACAAGGCACGGCGTCTTGGTTGAGGTCTATGGCGAGGGTGTTCTTCTGCTCGGTGACAGTGGTGTTGGTAAGAGCGAAACGGCCATTGAACTTGTAAAGCGTGGACACCGTCTGATTGCAGATGATGCCGTAGAAATCAAGCGTGTGAGTGCTAACACATTGGTGGGTCGCGCCCCTGAATTGATCCGTCACTATGTGGAATTGCGTGGTATCGGTATTGTGGATGTTCGCCGTTTGTATGGTATGGGCTCGGTGAAGGCGACTGAGAAAATCAACCTGGTCATCACGCTGGAGGAGTGGCAGCAGGGCAAGATGTATGACCGTCTTGGACTGGAAGAAAACACTACGAACATTCTTGGTATTGAGGTACCTTCGATTGTGATTCCTGTCTCGCCGGGACGTAACCTTTCTGTCGTTATCGAGGTTGCCGCAATGAATAATCGTCAAAAGCGAATGGGATATAATACAGCAGAGGAATTCAATAAGCGCTTAATGGAATCTATGGGCGCAGAATTTTAAAAACAAAACGGTTGTTCCGACCCGAAAGGGGAAAGAACAACCGTTTTATTGTATTATTTTGTAAACATATATTGTCAAAATAAGGTTAAACAATAGAACGAAGGAACTCAAATCCTGCGCATATTGCAGGAAGGCAATCTTCCATACCTTCAAATTCTACGCTAATCCAACCGTCGTAAGACGCCTTTTTGAGGACGTTGACACAAGCGACAACGGGCACAACGCCGTGACCGATGACCGTACCACGAATAAAGTTTTGTCCTGCGGTGTTGAAAAAGCCTTGAGGCTTCGGGGTATCAGCGCTCTTGAAAAGAAAATCCTTTGCGTGTACGTGAAAGGCATAGGGAACAGCCGTAACCGTTGCGCGCAGGGGATCTGCGTCGGCGCAAAGGAAGTTACCGATATCAATGAGCCAGCCGTAGTTTTCGTTATCTACTGCGCGAATGAGCGCTTCGACACGCTCGGGCGCCTGGAAGATGTATCCGTGATTTTCTGTACAGGTGCGAATGCCTTTTTTCTTTGCATATTCTGTGACACGACGAATGTGTGGGACCATTACTTCGACGGCATCCTGCCAAGTGAAACGGCGCGATGTGGGAAGCGAATAGCAAACGTCGTGGCGAAGCACCTTCGCCCCCAGTGCTTCTGCGACGTCAACACAGCGACAAAGGCGATCGACCTCTGCATCAATATCCTCGCGCATAAAGTCACCACCGACGGTATATGCGCAGATTTCGAGGCCGATTTTCTGGCAGTGCTCACGAATTTCGCGCGCGCAGGACATAGGGTCGCTTGTAATGCCGAAGCCACGATTGTCGAGATCGATAAACTCAATGCCGTCAAATCCGAATTCCTTGGCGAGATTGCAGATGTCAATATAATTACATTTTGTAGTTTCGATATATTTTCTGAAGCTATAACTGGAAACACCGATTTTCATAATACACCTCAAAGATAACCGTGTTCAATGACATAATCGCGAGCGAGCTTGACATCCTCATAGGGGGTGTCTCCCACCTCGCGCTCAATGGTGAGATAGCCGTCGAAGCCGACCTCGCGAAGTGCAGCAATGTAGGCATCCCAGTTTACAGCGCCTTGACCGATAGGCAATTCTCTGTAATATTCAGGATGGTCAAAGTCCTCACGGTGAGGCTTCTTGGAGTGACCGTAAATATCGGAGGGGTCTGCAGGGGTAACCATAATACCATCCTTCAAGTGGGTATGTACGATTTTTGAGCCGAGAAGGCGAACGGCCTCCACAGGATCCTGACCGGTGACCATAACGAAGTTCGCTGGGTCGAGGTTGACACCGACACCATCGCCACAGTCCATTACAAACTGATGGAGCGTGCTTGCCTTTTCGGGGCCCGTTTCAATCGCGAGGGTAACCCCGTGTGCGTGCGCATAGGCGCCACACGCCTTCAGGGCGCGAAGCATTGTATCATATTGAGGGTCGCTCTTGTCGGCGGGGATGATGCCGATATGTGTGGTGATGACCTTTGTTCCAAGCTTGTTGGCAAGGTCTACAATGCGACAGGTTTTTTCGACCTTTTCTGCATTGTCCTCTTCGACTTCAAAGCCAAAGCCTCCCATATCGCCACAAAGTGCGCTGACCTCAAGGTGATAGGCTTTCAAAAGCTTTTTGTATTCTTCAATATCCTCGTCGGTGAGTGTCCAAGGGGAAAACTCGCCACGTGTCGCGTAAATCTGAACGCCAGACAAGCCGAGCTCGTGAGCAAGACGGAGCGCCTCCTTTACGTTCGTACGAAAGCAACTGTGAATTACGCCGATTTTCATAAAGAATGCTCCTATCGTTTTTCTTTCATTGTAACATATAAGTGTTCCCTTGTAAATATCAAAGGCACATTTTCTTTTAGCATTTTTACAGTTTTTCCTCATTTATCACAAAAAATAATAGCAATTTTATTGAGAAGGTCGAAACACCGTGATAAAATATAGCCAATACAAAAAAGCTGTTTGACAGGAGAGGAACGTATGGCTACCTTTACTGCTGATTTTTGTAATATTGAATCGCCCCTTCCCTACGGAAAGTTTTTGCTCTACCAGACGGGCAGTAAGGTTGCCTCTCTGCTTGGATATTCTTCACTCTATACCTTCGTCGGGCATTTAAAGAAATGTACGGCGTGCCACCGAGCGAGGCGAAGGGACTTTACGAGGTCGACGAGGAGGGCAGAGCAGTGGCTCGCATTGCTTTGGCACAGGCGCACAACGCGCTTTCTGATGCAGAAAACGTCATTATGTTTGATAATTCATAGCCATAGGGGGAATTGCCTCCTATGGCTTTTTTTCTGAATAAAATTCTTTCTAAAACAGCAAAGTTGTGTAAAATCGGTAAAAAACAAAGAAATGGTACAATGATACCTCCCTCCCTTTGGTAGTCATATTTTCTCTTTCTTCGGCATAGAATAGAATGAAATCCATATCCAAAAGGAGCGAAAATATGAAACTTGAAAAAATCTTGAAAGAGGACAGAAGAACAAAACAGCTTACCTATGAGTATATTCTGCCCGATTATGAAGGCACGCTGAAACGTGTGATGATGACGGATGCCAAAGTGATGCCGTCAGAGTCATCCCTTTTAGGAAACGAGGCTGTCTTGTCGGGAGCCGTTCTTTTTTCTATGCTATATCAAACGGTAGATGATACCTTAGAGAGTTTGTCTTTTGAGGTGCCTTATGAATGTAGTTTCCATATGGAGAGCGAGGCTGATGTTCATTTGGACCGTGTTATGCTCGCCTCCTTCTCCTGCCTGCCGTCCGGGCCACGTCGTGTGATGGCTAAGGCAGAGATTGTTGGGGTGCTTGTCGACATACAAATGTGCGAGGCGCCTACCCTACAAGAGGAAGAGAATCTGATGACACTCTGTGAAAACAGAAATTATCATACGCATCTCTATTCCAAAAAGGAAGAAAGAGAATATGCTGAGGAAATTTACTCCTGCGAGGGAGAGGAACCTAAGGTTCTTTACAGCAATGCGACGATTGAGGTGCGTGAGAGCCATCCAATGAAGGATGGTGTGAGTGTATCGGGCGTTTGTCATATTCGTTCCCTTCTGAAGGAGGGGGATCAGGTAGTGCGTCCAATGGACGGGGAAATTCCCTTTGAAGAATTTATCCCGATGGGGGAAGTGCTTGGTGAAAAAGCGTCCCTGACGGTGGATGCGACTCTCCTTTCTTTCTTTTTAAATACACAGAAGGAGGAGGGGGTCTGTCATCTTATCGCAAACCCCACCATTTGCTTTTTTGTTTCGGCTACAAAGGAGAATACGACCCCCTTTGTATTGGATGCTTATTTTACCGAATGTGACATTCGTATGGAGTATGAAAACGTAAAACTTCAAAATGAATATCCCTCCATTCGACATCGCCAAAAACTGGAGTGCCGTTTCCCGAAGTCGGATGGTGATCCCTTGCCACTTCAATCGGTTCTTTTTGCTAAAAGCGAGGGAGGCTTTGTTGAATGTACCACAGATGACGGTGTTGTCTACTTAATGCTTAAACTTTCGCATAGCATACTCGGAACGGATGCATCCACAAGGGAACTGGGCGCCACAGAGGATGAGGGCGAGGGCGAGGATAACCCTCCTTGCTCCTATGTTCGCCAAAAGGGAGAAAGCACACACGCCATAAACATCACCTCTCCTTATAGTACCCCGAAATGCTCGCATAAAATCTCCTCCTTCGTCATTTTACCACCCGAAGTCTATGAGGAGGAAGATGCATTTTTGCTTCTTTGCGAGGTGTCATTTGTCCTCACACTTTATGACGAACCCGTTGTTCGCGCAGTGCGTTCTGTGGAAAGGGGCGCAGGGGAGTATGAAAAGGAGAGAGATGCATATTTTATCACGTTCCCGGACGTGGGAGCATCCCTTTGGGATATTGCAAAGGAAAATCATTCAAAAATATCTGACCTTCTTGCATTGAATCCAAAAATAGATTGTCAAGGACATTCTTTAAATTCTCCACAGACCTTGCATAGCATTCACAGCATTTTGCTTCCATAATGCAAATAACTATTTACAAATAACGGGTTTTAACATTCTGTTTTTCAATTTTCAACAAAAAATTAAACGCAAATAATTGTTTACATTAAAATAATTTGTTATTAAAATTGTTAATATTTTAAATATAAAGAATAAAGTATTGCTTTTTTTGTTTTTTTATGTTATAATTGTTTTGTTAAAAACAAAACTGTTAATTATAGCAGAAAGGAACCAGAATGAAAAAAATCTTTATTTCTTTATTGATTCTTTCCCTGTCGTTGGGCGTGATGCTTGCCCTTTCTTCTTGTGGACATCAGCATACCATCCAGGAGGTAAAGGTAGAGCGTATTCCTGCGACCTGTACCACACGTGGTGTTATGGATATTGTTGTTAGCTGTATTGAGTGTGGAGAAGAAATTTCCCGTACCCCCTCTTCAAGTGAAAAACTCCCCCACGTGTCCAGCGATTGGATCGTAGACGTGCCGAGTACCTGTAACGTTTTTGGTACACAGCACAAGGAATGCGTGGATTGTAAGGCGATGCTTGCTACCTCAAATGCTCCTTTGAGTGAGGTACATAATCCTGTTATCGACGAGGCGATAGATCCGACCGATACGACCGATGGTAGAACCGAAGGCTCGCACTGTGATGACTGTGGAGAAATTGTTGTAGAACAGGAAATCATCCCTGCATTTCTTCAGGGAGTTGCCATTAAGTCGGTTTCTAACTCTTTTTATGTGAAAGACGAAGAACGCCCGGATGAACTTTTCTGCACTGTTTCGGATGAAACGGAAATATTTTCTTTCCTGAATGATATTCTTGTCGCGCAAGGAGCAACTTACGTACTTTCTATGGATATCGGTTGCGTCAGCACCATTCCTTCCAAGACGGTGACCCTTAACCACGGCGACAATTATTTTTATCTGCTTGTAGCGAATCAAAGGGAAAGTATGCTTTACTTCATTACCATTAACAGACCGGAAGCATAAGACGATCGGAGAAGCAAAAAATAAAGAGAGCAAGAATAAAGGATTTTCTCCTTTTACTCCTGCTCTCTTTTTTTGTTTTATTGTTGATCGAGCCAGTTTTCTCCCGAGGTGACATCTACCGTTAAGGCGATAGATAACTTCACAGCGTTTTCCATTTCTTCACGAAGGAGCTCTCGCACGATTTTCTCTTCGTGCATAGGAGCTTCGATAATCAGCTCGTCGTGGACCTGCATCACGAGCCTTGCCTCCAGCCCCTCTTTAGATAGTCGACGATGCACTGCAATCATAGCGAGCTTCATAATGTCTGCCGCCGAGCCCTGAATGGGGGCATTCATTGCAATGCGTTTGCCGAAGGAGCGAAGATTGAAGTTCTGCATACGAAGTTCGGGGATATAACGGCGTCTGCCGTACAGCGTGGTGGTGTAACCATCTGCTGTGGCTTTGGCGACGACATCCTCAAGATATGCTTCGACATTCGGGTAGTTCATCATATAATTCTTGATGTATCGTGTCGCTTCAGCGACGCTTGTGCCAATGTCCTTGGCGAGAGAAAAACCACTGATGCCATAGACGATACCGAAGTTGACGGCTTTGGCGCGTTTTCTCAGGTCCTCGTCAATCATTTCTTCCGGCAAACCAAAGACGGCTGCCGCTGTCATACGGTGAATGTCGCGACCTTCTCTGAATGCCTCGCACATTGTGTAGTCGTCCGAGATGTGCGCGAGCAGACGAAGTTCAATCTGGGAGTAGTCGGCATCCACCAGAACAAAGCCCTCGCGCGCCTTGAAGTATTTGCGCATTTGACGTCCCATCTTTGTACGAATCGGTATGTTCTGCAAATTGGGGTCGGCGCTGGAAAGCCGTCCGGTGGCTGTTAATGCCTGCTTGAATTCTGTATGAATTCTACCTTCGCGATCTGCGACCTCTACAAGCGCGGTTGCGTAGGTGCTGTACAGCTTGCTTACCTGACGGTATTCAAGAATATCCTCGATAATGGGATGCTCACCACGAAGTTCCTCTAAGGTTTCGTGAGAGGTGGAGTATCCCGTTTTTGTTTTTTTCTTTCCAGAGGAAAGTCCGAGTTTTTCAAAAAGGACTTCGCCGAGTTGCTTTGGCGAATTGATGTTGAAAGGCCCTCCTGCCTTTTCGTGTATCTTTTCTTGTAGCTCTGTCATAAGTTCCGAAAGGGCGACGCCAAACTCCGTCAATCCCTTTGTATCTACAAGGAAACCAGTCTCCTCCATCTCTGCCAAAATCGGCATTAAGGGCAGTTCGATTTCATCAAGCACAAAGGTCATCTTGTCGTCTGCAATACGTTTGCGCATTGCTTCTTCCAGAGGAAAAAGGGCGCACAGAGCAACAGGCTCCGAATAAACCCCATCAAGAAATTGCGAAGCAAAGGAGGAGAGGGAGGATGTGCCAGTTCCAGGAGAAATGACATAGCCATAGAGCATCAAATCGAGGTAGGTAATGCCACGTGTTGGGAAAAAGCCATCCTTGGCGAGTTCGCGAAGCAGATGCTTTCCGTCAAAGGTGATGCACTTACGACCGACCATAAAGAGAGGGGCAAGATCTCTTCTTTCGCCCATATAGCGATAGGTTTCTTCTCCGAAACAGACACAAACTTTTCCATCCTCGTCAAGTCGAATGGCGAAGGTGTCCTTTGCGCGAGAAAAAATTTCCTCTGCCTCACAGACGTCAATGACGGTTTCTTTGATCACGCTTTGCACAGAGGCTTCCTCTGGGAAAACATCAAAAAAACTTGTCTGCATACTTTCGCCACCTTTGGCGCTTTGTGTAGTGGTTTTTGGTGTTTTTATAGAGATAACATCATCGGGATGTAAACCAAACTTTGCAATTAAAGAGTTTAATTCAAGTTCTATGAACTTTTGGTAAAGTTCACCACGTGAAATTCCTTTATAGGAAAGTTCTTCCAAAGTGTAGGGAATGGGGGCTTTGGTATCAATGCGCGCAAGGGTACGGGAGAGAAAGGCATTCTCTCGGTCACGCAAGAGTTTTTCTCTGACACCCCGAGAGATACGCTTGTCCTCAATGTTCTCGTAGATGCCCTCCAGCGTAGAAAACTCGCGAATCAAGTTGCCTGCCGTTTTTTCACCAACGCCACCGACTCCGGGAATATTATCGGAGGAGTCGCCCATCAGCGCCTTCATCTCTACGAAATATTCGGGCTCTATGCCGTATTTTTCTACGAACTGCTCACGATGCATTGGTATGGTGTCGGCATTGGTTGCCAACAGGACGGTGACCTTATCGGATATGAGCTGTAACAGGTCACGGTCACCCGAAAGAATATAACTTTCGACATCCTCATATTCTTCAGCTAATTTTGCAACAGTACCTTGAATATCGTCTGCTTCATACCCCTCAAGCGTCAGGACGTGAAAGCCTAAATACGATAAACATTCCTTCGCATCTGCGAATTGCTCAAGAAGCTCAGGTGGCGTCGCGTGACGTCCCGCCTTATAGGCGTCATACATTTTGTGACGGAAGGTAGGGGCCTTGATATCGAACGCTACCACAGCATAGTCTGGCTTGATATGGTCGAGATGGCGTTTCACAATGTTCATCATACCGTAAATGGCGTTGGTGTTTTTGCCACTCTTGGTTGTGAGTGGACGAACACCGTAGAATGCGCGATTGATGATGCTGTTACCGTCAATTACTAATATTTTCTTCATTCTCTTCTTCCTTTGGCTCGTTGTGTTCACTCATAGGGGCGGGGGAGATTTCTTCTTGTATTGCAGAGGCTTGTGGCAGAGAGGGGGCGATTTCCTGTGAGGGGAGGATAAATTCGGTTTCTTCTGCTGTCGCATCCTCCGGCTCGTCTTGAGTGGCGACTTCTTCTGTCATTGCTTCCATCTCACCCTCTTCGGCTTCGATAGACATATCTTCAGAAGAGTTCGTTTCCTCTTCGACGGACGTATTTTCTGTTGGCTCTGCTTCCTCTTCGACAGATACCTCCTCTGCTCGTTCTGCTTCTTCGAGGGGGAGGGCTTCGGAAGGAGTTTCGGAGATATTTGTTTCACCTGCTTGCTCGCTATCCTCTGTTGGCTCCTCAGATGAGGGGGATATCTCGGTCAGATCTTCGGTTTCTTCTTCGGGAAGGGCAGGGGCGTAGAAGGCTTCGATTTCTCTTACTTCCTCTTCGCGCGCTCTCGCCAGCTTCAGTAGATTCTCTACAAGGGGAATGGGCGCATCTACGGGTGACTTCGCAAACAGGGCAAGACGCATCAGAATGAACGCCAGCGTACCACAAAGAAGGAGGAATGCCGTAAAGGAGCTGGCGAGCAGACGTCCTGTCGCAATATAATATATAAATGTAGGAATGACATTGTAGGCGCAGAGCAACCCGCCGATCATAGCGAAGGAAACATATAGATTCTGCTTCTGCTTACCGAGCGCAATACGTACCTCGTAGAGAAAGTAAAGCATAAGTGCAATCCAGGTCATCTCCTCGCACAGTTCAATGTGCGCATTTCTTGGCATTTCTGTATTCAAATACAAATATGCCGAGTAGACACCAAAGAACAAAACACACGCCATACCGAAGTTCGCTTTGCGATCATTTTCTTTGCTCTCTAAAATGGCGAGAGAAAAGAAGTAGATGCAGGAGAAAAGTCCCAAGATGAGCGTGAGAGCATAAGCGAGATTGTCTATGGTGGGAAGAAATAGCGTTCCGAGAAGAGAGAAGATGCCCTCGCCCAAAAAGAAGAGAAAGAGCATTCCCATCATCAAGGAGGGAAGGAAGGTGTGCGGTGTGGTTTGTTCTGCGAGAACTGCCTGACGCTTGCGATAGGCGAGAGGCAGGGTAAGGAGTAGAAGAACGGCAGCGACCGTCATCCATACCGATACTCTATACAGGGTGCTATTCTCAAAATAGCCGAAGGCGTCAACGCCGAGAAATGTCGCTACCGTTCGTAGCGTACACGCTACCACAGCAAGGAGCGTAGCGAGAATGGGATAAGGACCGAATTTTGTTTGTATTCTTTTGTTCATTGTTTTTTCTTGGCACAAAACGTGCACTTTTCTACCTTTATTATTATATAGGGCGCGCGAGTGAAAAGATGTATGCCTATATTTTACTATATAATTATGAACAAAATGTATACAAAAAGGGGAAAAGTGAAAAAATCTCAAATTTTATTTTTTGAAGAAAAAACAGGAAAAAACGCCCTTTTGGGGTCAAAAAACATTTTCCAAATGTCAATTTGTGAAATTTGCACAAAAATATTTTTTATTTTCGTTCAAAATTCTACTCACAATTTTTGGAAAATTTGAAAAAAGTATTGCAATTTAAGACATAATCCTTTATAATATAAAGGCTTGATATGCGTTGAAGCGGGAGGTTGCTGTCCCTGACAGGTAATTTCCGTGGAGTATGTCCGATATTTAACCGGGCGAAACAAGTGGTACTGCGACGAGCAGATGCCGTGCAGATGGTCGGTTTTGGTTGTCACTGCGGATGACATTCAGAACTGATTTTTACGGGGCGCAAATGATACGCTCGGCACGGTGTAAACCTATCGCCCTCTTGACGACAGAGCAATTTGTAAAAAGGAGGACACCAAAATGGCACAAGGAAAGATCAGAGTGAAACTCAAGAGCTATGACAGTGCAATCATCGATGCCGCAGCACAGAAGGTTGTAGACGTAGCGAAGAGAAATGGAAGCAAAGTCAGCGGTCCGATTCCGCTTCCTACTGACAAGAAGATCATCACCATTCTCCGTGCAGTTCACAAGTACAAGTACAGCCGTGAGCAATTTGAAATGAGAACTCACAAGAGACTGATCGACATTCTTGATCCCGGCGCGAAGACCGTAGAGGCTCTTATGAGCATCGAACTTCCCGCAGGCGTTGAGATTGAGATCAAGGCGTAAGACCTATTCCCTCACAGTCGAGGGCGGGAGCTTCAAATCCCGTATCCACACCACGGCCTCGTGGTCAAGTTGGCAAGAGCACTTCGGTGCAAATTCAAAGCTTGTCAACCAATAACCTAATGGAGGAAAAATGAAAAAAGGCATTATCGGTAAGAAGTTGGGTATGACCCAAATCTTCGACGAAAAAGGCAACGTAGTACCCGTAACCCTGATTGAAGCAGGTCCCTGCGTGGTAGTACAGAAGAAGACCGTCGAGCACGACGGCTACGATGCTCTGCAACTTGCGTTTGTAGAAGCAAAAGAAAAGCATCTCACCAAAGCTGAGATGGGTCATTTCAAGAAGGCTGGCGTCAGCCCCAAGAAGCACCTGAAAGAGTTTAGACTTGATGACACAAGTGCGTATGAAGTTGGTTCTGTGGTAACCGTCGATACCTTCGCCCAGGGCGAGAAGGTCGACATTACGGGTATCACCAAAGGCCGCGGATACACCGGTGCGATCAAGAGATGGAACCTTCACTTGCTTGGTAAGACTCACGGTATCGGCCCCATCCACCGTCAGTCGGGTTCTATGGGTGTTATCGACCCCGCTAGAATCTTCAAAAACAAGAAGATGGCAGGACAGTACGGTAACGAGCAGGTTACCATTTTGAATCTTGTAGCAGTCAAGATTGATGCAGAAAAAAATCTTATCGCAGTAAAAGGTGCGGTTCCTGGTGCAAAGGGAAGCATCGTATTTATTCGTGATTCGGTAAAAGCATAACGGAAGGAGGATCACACAATGCCTAATATTAAAGTTGTAGATATGGCGGGCAAGGAAGTTGGCGAGCTTACTCTCTCTGATGCCCTTTTTGGCCAGGAAGTAAATGAAGCAGTCCTCCACACCGCAGTTCGTGCATACTTGCAGAACCAGAGACAGGGCACACAGTCCACTCTTACTCGCACCGAAGTTTCCGGTGGTGGTAGGAAGCCCTGGAAGCAGAAGGGTACCGGTCGTGCAAGACAGGGTTCCACTCGTGCTCCTCAGTGGACACACGGTGGCGTAGCACTTGGACCTAAGCCCCGTAGTTACAAGGTTGCTCTTAATAAGAGAATTAAGAGAACCGCACTCTTCAGTGCACTTTCTTCTAAAGTATCCGCTGGTGAAATGATTGTTGTTGACAACATTACTATGAGCGAATACAAGACAAAGACGATGGTTGCTATGCTCACCGCACTTGGTGCAGCAAAGAAAACCCTTATCGTTCTTCCTGAAGTCAACCCCTTCGTAATTGCATCTTGTGCAAACATTGAAGGCGTTAAGACCACTCAGTGGAACACCATTAACGTATATGACATTCTTAACTGCGATACCTTTATCGTAGCACAGGGTGCCGTTGCGAAAATCGAGGAGGTATATGCGAGATGAAATCCTATGCAGATATCATTGTAAGACCTCTTATCACAGAAAAGAGTATGGACGGCGTAGCTGAAAAGCGTTACAGCTTTGAAGTAGCCGCTGATGCAACTAAAGCAGACGTTGCTCACGCAGTTGAGGCAATGTTCAAAAAGACTAAGGTTGCAAAGGTAAATATCATCAATATGAAGAAGAAACCCAAGAGATATGGCGTACACTTCGGTTACACCAGTGAGTGGAAGAAGGCGATTGTTACCCTTACTGAAGACTCTGCTCCCATTGCTTTCTTCGATAGTATGAACTAATAAGGAGGGTTAAACAATGGCAACAATGAGATACAAGCCGACAACACCGTCGCGCAGAGGTATGACGAGCCCTTCCTTTGATGAGATTACCAAGTTCTCTCCCGAGAAGAGCCTTATTACTACCAAGAAAAAACACGCTGGCCGTAACAGCTACGGTAAAATCACCGTTCGTCATCACGGCGGCGGAAACAAACAGAAGTACAGAGTAATTGATTTCAAGAGAATTGAAAACGGCTCTGCTACTGTTATCGGTGTCGAGTACGACCCCAACAGAACCGCATACATTGCCCTTCTTCAGAATGCTGAAGGTAAAAAGAGCTACATTATCGCTCCCGTAGGTCTTACCGACGGTGACGTTGTAAGCACAGGTCCTGATGCGGATATCAAGCCCGGTAACGTGCTTCCTATCGCCAACATTCCTGTTGGTACCATCATTCACAACATTGAACTCTACCCTGGTAAGGGCGCGCAGCTTGTTCGTTCTGCAGGAGCTTTTGCTCAGCTTATGGCAAAAGAAAACGGCACAGCACAGGTTCGTCTTCCTTCGGGCGAGGTTCGTATTGTCCGTCTTGAGTGCAAGGCTACTATCGGTCAGGTAGGTAACCTTGAGCACGAAACCATTAAACTCGGTAAAGCTGGTAAGACCCGTCACCGTGGCATTCGTCCTACGGTTCGTGGTTCTGTAATGAACCCCTGCGATCACCCTCATGGTGGTGGTGAAGGTAAGTCCCCTGTTGGACGTCCCGGACCCGTTACTCCTTGGGGCAAGCCCGCTCTCGGTTACAAGACCAGAAACAAGAAGGCAAGAACCAACAAGTTCATTATCAAGCGTCGTAATGCTCGATAATGCAGTTTGAGTAAGGAGATTAACAATGAGTAGAAGCCTTAAAAAAGCACCCTACGTTGAGAAGAAACTCTTTGATCGTATCTGTGCTATGAATGAAAAGAATGAGAAAAAGGTGCTTAAGACCTGGTCCCGTTCCTCCACTATCTTCCCTGAATTCGTTGGTCACACCATCGCAGTTCACGACGGAAGAAAGCACGTTCCAGTATATGTTACTGAGGACATGGTAGGACACAAACTTGGCGAATTCGCACTTACCCGTACCTTCAAAGGTCATGCGGGCTCTAAAACATCGAACAACGGAAAGTAATAAACAGTTATTCGCAAAAAGCGAGAGGAGGCAATTCCTAAATGGAAGCAAAAGCACATCTTAAATATGTGAGAATTTCTCCGCGCAAAGTACAAATCGTACTCGACCTCATCAGAGGTAAAGATACTGACACTGCAATGGCG
>JAZKYZ010000037.1:0-27048 GCA_045612385.1 Eubacteriales bacterium
GACAAAGGAGGTTTAACGCATGAACGAAGAAAATATCAAATCTATGCCTGACAAAGCGTTAAACCGCCTTGTCGTCGGGTCGGTTTTGAGCATCCTTGCTTGCCTTTTGGCGCTTTGCTCTACCACATTTTGCTGGTTTACCGATTCGGCTATTGGAGGAGAACCGAGCAAGATTCAAACGGCGCAACAATGCCTTTTGGAAATTCAGGTATACGACGAAAATGATGTCCCTCTCGTGGATATCAAAGATGGCGTTATCTTAAATGCCGGTGTGGAATATCGAGTCACCTTAACCTTACCGAAGGAGAGCTCATCAGCCTATTGTCAAATGTTTGTCGGCGAGAAGGTCTACCGTTCTCCCTACATTCCAAGACACAACGAGGATGAGGCGAAAACCCTCACCTATTACGTGAAAGCAGAAGTAGATACCGAAGTAAAATTCGTTTCCCATTGGGGACTCTATTCTGCGCAGGAGAGCGTTCAGGAAGGAAAAATCCTCATTTTGGAACAAATAACCCCTTGACAATCTGAAATCCTTATGGTATGATATTTGTGGTTTTTGAAAAAACCACCCTACGGAGGAGTAACAAAGAATGCTGTAAAAGAGAGCATGCGGTTGGTGCGAGCATGCACAGATACTTTGTGAACGTAGCCGTTTGTATCCGAAAAGAACAGTCTTTATAGACCTATTAGAATTCGGCGGTCTGCCCCGTTACAGGCGTTCAAAGTGAAACCTTTGGGTGGTACCGCGTCATTCGCCCCGAAGTATGCGTATAGCATATTTCGGGGCGTTTTTGTTTTTCAAGCGCCCCCAAAAACCCTGCGTAGCAGGATTTCATCCGTCCCTGACGGATTTCATCACACAGTGATTTCATCCACCTTTGGTGGATTTCATTTTCGCCCCCAGGCGACCCCTCCCTATTTCCTCGTATAAAATTATCACCAATATAAAGGAGCCTTTTATGAGAAAAGAACTTCCAAAGAATTATTCTCCTCGTGATTTTGAGGACAGAATCTACACCGAATGGGTAGAACGTGGCTATTTCAAGCCCGATCCCGACCCGAAAAAACCTCCATTTTCTATTGTTATTCCCCCTCCAAACGTAACAGGACAGCTCCATATGGGGCACGCCCTTGACGAAACCTTGCAGGACATCCTTGTCCGTACGAAGAGAATGCAAGGCTATTCCACCCTCTGGGTACCTGGCACTGACCACGCTGGTATCGCAACGCAAATCAAGGTAGAAGAGCAACTTCGCCTGAATGAGGGATTGACTCGCTATGATCTTGGCAGAGATCGTTTCCTGGAGCGTGTTTGGGATTGGAAACATCAATACGGCAATCGTATCATCAACCAGTTGAAAAAACTTGGCGCATCTGCCGATTGGAATCACGAACGCTTCACGATGGACGAAGGATGTTCCAGAGCCGTTCGTGAGGTATTCGTTAATCTCTACAATAAAGGCCTCATCTATCGTGGCTACCGTATCATCAACTGGTGTCCTGCGTGCCGTACAGCGCTTTCGGATGCTGAGGTAGAGTACACGGAACAGCCTGGCGCATTCTGGCACATTCGCTATCCTGTTAAGGACAGTGACGAATATATCGTTGTTGCTACTACCCGTCCAGAAACAATGCTTGGCGATACTGCCGTTGCTGTAAATCCTTCGGATGAGCGCTATACACATCTTGTAGGTAAGACTTTGATTCTTCCTTTGGTTGGCAGAGAAATTCCCATTATTGCAGACGATTATGTAGAAAGTGACTTCGGTACTGGTTGCGTAAAGATTACGCCTGCCCACGACCCCAACGACTTTGAAGTCGGCAAGCGTCACGACCTTCCCATCATTAAAGTGATGAATGATGACGCTACCATTTCGGCAGAGTACGGTGGAAAATACGCAGGTATGGATCGTTACGAAGCACGTCGTGCAATGGTCGCTGACCTGGAAGCGCAAGGTTATCTCGTAAAGACAGAGCAGTATTCTCATAACGTCGGCACCTGCTATCGTTGTAAAACCACCGTTGAGCCTCTCACCTCCGACCAGTGGTTTGTGAAAATGGCGCCCCTCGCAAAGCCAGCTCTTGAAGCCGTTACTTCGGGTAGTATCAAGTTTGAACCGGAACGCTTTGCGAAAACCTATATTAACTGGATGGAAAATTGTCACGACTGGTGCATTTCCCGTCAGCTTTGGTGGGGACACCGTATTCCTGCCTTCTATTGTGATGCCTGTGGCAAAATGACCGTATCGAAAACCGATATCACCACCTGTCCTGATTGTGGCGCTCCCGTCCGTCAGGAAGAGGACGTTCTTGATACTTGGTTCTCGTCTGCTCTCTGGCCCTTCTCCACATTGGGCTGGCCCGATAAAACTGCCGACCTCGCGCGTTATTATCCCACGAACGTCCTTGTTACCGGTTATGATATCATCTTCTTCTGGGTAGCAAGAATGATTTTCTCTGGACTTGAACATATGGGTGAAAAGCCCTTCTCGACCGTCTTTATTCACGGTCTTGTTCGTGATGCGCAGGGTAGAAAGATGTCGAAATCTCTCGGCAATGGCATTGACCCCTTGCAGATCATTGAAGAATACGGCGCAGACGCTCTCCGTTTTGCTCTCGCAACAGGTAACGCTCCTGGAAACGATATGCGTTTCTCTGATGAAAAGATTGAGAGCGCAAGAAACTTTGCCAACAAGCTTTGGAACGCCTCTCGTTTCGTTCTGATGAATTTGGAGGAAGGCGATTCCCCCATTCTTCCCAGCGAAGACAAGTTAGCGCTTGAGGACAAGTGGATTCTCTCGAAGCTCAATACCCTTGCCAAAACAGTTACTGAAAATATTGATAACTATGAACTCGGTATTGCCCTCTCGGAAATTTATTCCTTCACGTGGGATTCCTTCTGCGACTGGTATATCGAAATGGCAAAGAGCCGTATTTTTGATAAGGGAAGCGAAGGCGCTAAAACGGCGCGCTCCGTCCTCCTTTATACCCTCTCGGCAATCCTTCGTCTGTTGCACCCCTATATGCCCTTTATCACGGAAGAAATCTATACGGCGCTTCCTGGCTGTGACGGATCCATTATGGTTGCAGAGTATCCGAAAGCAGACCCTGCTCTTGACTTCGCAGGGGAAGCGCTCGATATCGAACGTGTTATTGCTGCAATCGTAGCCATTCGCGCAAGACGAGCAGAGATGAACATTGCCCCTTCAAAGAAGGCAAAACTCTATATCGTAACCAAATATACCGATACCTTCACCCGTACCTCGAAGATTCTTGAAAAACTGGCATCCACAAGTGAAGTGCATCTTGTCGATTCCTATGAGGCAGATGATGCGATCCAGATTGTCACAGATGCTGGACGTTTCTTCATTCCTATGAGCGACGTTATCGACTTTGAAAAAGAGAAGATTCGCCTTGAAGGCGAGCTTGAGCGTATGCTCGGCGAAATCTCTCGCATTGAGAAAAAACTTTCAAACGAAGGCTTTGTTTCCAAAGCGCCCGCAGCCGTTGTTGAGGGTGAAAAGGCAAAACTTAAAAAGTACACTGAGGCGAAGGAAGCCCTCCTTCTCGCTCTTGCAAAACTCGGTTAATTCCGAGTTTTGCAAATAATACTTTGCAAATTTGGAGAAATCTATGGATTTTCACTTTACTGAACCACAAATTCTCACAGAACAAGAAGAAGTGAAATGTGTTTATCGTGGAGACTATGAGGACACCGAAGAAAACAAAAATATCACGATCGAGGATGGCATTGTTGAGATTGGAGAGAGCGCTTTTCGCGATTTTGAATGTCTTGAAAGTGTAATTTTGCCCGATAGCGTTGAAATTGTGAATGCTTGCGCCTTTTCTGGCTGTAAGAATTTAAAAAAGGTCACGCTTGGCAGAGGGGTAAAGATTCTTCGTGACGAGGTGTTCTTTGCTTGTTCCTCCTTGACTGGAATTGTGCTTCCTTCCTCCCTTGAACACATTGGCGAGGGTTGCTTTGAGGCTTGCGCTTCGCTCTCGGATGTTCGCTTTCACGAGGGACTTCGCTCTATGGGAAGTGGCGCGTTTGCTTATTGCTTTAATCTGCATCACCTCCAGCTTCCCGATAGCCTTCTTTTAATTGAATTTTCTGCCTTTTCTAACTGTTATAGCCTTGAGTCGGTGCATCTACCGAAGGAACTTCGCCTGATTGATGAATCCCTTTTTGAAGGATGTCGTTCCCTCGTTGACGTCGACCTTCCCGCAGGACTTCTTCGCATTGCACGTCGCGCCTTCAAGGGATGCGCCTCTCTCAAAATGCTTATCTTACCGACAATGCTCCGTGAGATTGGGTTTGATGCGTTCGCTGGATGCGCCTCGCTTTCCAGAATTGCCCTCCCTCTTGATCTTAAAGAAATTGAGGACGAAGATATCTTCAATGCCTGCGATCACCTGACGGATATTTCCTATGCAGGCTCAAAGGAGGAGTTTGAATTCCTTACACACGGAAAAACCTTAACCGTTGAGCGTTCTGACCTTACCGTGTTCACCCCTCGTATGACATTCCTGAATCTGAAAGGGAAACCTCAAGGAGCCGAGATATGAAATTTAAATGCCTTGTTCTCGATCACGATGACACCGTTGTCGATAGCACTCGTACCATACATTACCCCTCGTTCGTCGAATATTTGAAGGAATATAAGCCTCACCTTGCAGATGCCTATTCGCTGGAGGATTATTTCCGATATAATTTCCATCCAGGTGTCCTCGCTCTCTTTGAGGATATGGTAGGACTGACCCCTGAAGAGATGCAGGAGGAGGAGAGGTACTGGGCAAACTTTGTTAAAAATCACATTCCTAAAGCCTTTCTGGGAATGCGCGAAATCATTGAGCGCTTTCGGCAGGAGGGTGGCATTGTGGCTGTCGACTCGCATTCCTTTAAGGAATATATTGAGCGTGACTACAAAGCCAATGACCTGCCCTTGCCGGATGTCATTTTCGGCTGGGATCTTGAAAAGGAAAAACGTAAGCCCTCCCCTTGGACATTGGAAGAATTGATGCGCCGATATAACCTTCGCGCAGAAGAAATTTTGATGGTCGACGACCTTAAGCCGGGCTACGATATGGCGCGCGCGGCAGGCGTTCCCTTTGCCGCCGCTACTTGGGCGTATGATGTCCCTGAAATTGCCACCTTTATGCGTGAGCATTGCGACTACTACCTCACCGAAGTACAGGATCTCTATCGACTGCTCTTTGAGGAATAAGAAAGAAAAACGGCGTGGATTTCACGCCGTTTTTGTTGTATGCCGAAAGCCCTGTCATAGTGGTGGGGCACTGCAAAGGCTATGCCGATGCGCAGAAAGCAAATAAAAAGTCAGCAGAGAATGTTCTCCCCTCTCCTATGAGAAAGAACGAAAAGTAAAATAACCCTTTAAAATATTATTAAAAGTCTTGATTTATTTTTCTATTTATGGTATGATATGGATAAAGAGGTGATTGTTATTCTGAATTTAAAAGTCATTCGTGAAAACGGAGATGTCAAGTTTAAGGCATACGGTGACGCCATCGACACCCGATTTAATGGGGAATATGAAGAAGGCGATAAAATCCGTGTGGAACTTTGCGACGGTCAGTTCGTGAAGATGAAACTTGACGAAACCTTAAAGGAGTCCATTGTCTATGTGCCTGACGGCATTTTCGACTTTGTTGTACCCTTTGGTCGCGAGAGAAAATCCTGCTACGCCCCTACTGCTTTTGTGGGAGATGACCACAGATTTGTTCTGTCTGAACCCGACGAGGTAGAAATCTACGGCGAGAGATTGATTTCCCTGAACTCGCACGACCGACACAATGTGCCGAAGTATTTTCCACACGCTGTTGCAAATTTTGTGACACGTGAGGACCCCTGTTTCTTCGAGCGCAATGCCGTTGACGGCGAAATCAACAATTTGGGTCACGGTCCCTATCCCTACCATTCTTGGGGTGGTGGTCTGCGTGAGGATCTGGAATTTGAAGTGCATTTTGGCAGAGAAGTCGAGGTCAATCGAGTTGTCGTATATCTGCGCGCCGATTTCCCACACGATACCTACTGGAAGGAATGTGACCTTCAGTTCTCGGACGGTTCGACGGTACATACCAGTTTTGAAAAAACGGCAGATGGCCAAGAGATTGTTTTCGAGAAGAAAACCACAGAGTTCGTTCGTATGACGGGACTCAAACAAATGCGACTGGAGGACGGTTCGCTCTCCTTCGCTGCGCTAACACAATTTGAAGTCTACGGAAATTATATTAAAGAGGAGCCAAAAGGAATGGAAGTAAGAGACGCTGCTAACGCAAAAGACGTGAAATATTATACAACAGACAGACTTCGTGAGGAATTCCATATCGGAAACCTGTTCACGAAGGACAACATCCGTATGGTATATAGCCATACCGACCGTATCATTGTTATCGGTATGATGCCCATTAAATTAGAGCTTAAACTTGAGGCTGGCAAGGAACTTGCCGCAGAGTATTTCCTTGAGCGCCGTGAGCTCGGCTGTATCAACATTGGTGGACCTGGTGTGATTACAGTGGATGGCGTGGTTTACGAAATGAATCCTCGCGATGGTATTTATATCGGTCGTGGCAATCGTGACCTTCGTTTCAGAAGCCTTGACGAGTCTAACCCCGCAAAATTCTATATGACCTCCTGCCCTGCGCACACTTCCTATCCTACGGTTAAAATTGACATTACCAAAGCGCGTAAGGTGCCTTGTGGCTCGGTAGAGGATTGCAATAAGAGAGTCATCAACCAGTATATCCACCCCGAAGTAATGCAGTCCTGTCAGCTTGCTATGGGTCTGACCGAACTTGAGGTTGGCTCTAACTGGAATACAATGCCTTGCCATACGCACGACAGACGTATGGAAGTATATCTTTATCTTGATATGGGCCCTGGCGATGCTGTATTCCATATGATGGGCGAGGCAAAGGAAACCCGTCATATCATTATGCACAACGAAGAGGCTGTTATCTCGCCCTCTTGGTCGATTCACACCGGTGTCGGAACGAAGAACTATTCGTTCATCTGGGCAATGTGTGGTGAAAATCAGGAATTCACCGATATGGACCATATCGAAACCATTGAACTTCGCTAATCAATATTTATAAATAAATTTATACATAAAAGGAGAAAAAGAAAGTGTCACAGAACTTTTGTCTTAACGGAAAAATTGCCCTTATAACAGGTGCATCTTATGGTATCGGATTTTCCATTGCTTGCGCACTTGCAAAAGCAGGCGCAAAAATCGTTTTCAATGATATCAAACAGGAATTTGTCGATAAAGGCCTCGCCGCATATCGTGAGTTGGGTATCGAGGTTCACGGTTACGTATGTGACGTAACGGATGAAGATGCTGTAAACGCTATGGTTGCGCAGATTGAAAAAGAGGTTGGCGAAATCGACATCCTTGTCAACAATGCTGGTATCATCAAGAGAATTCCTATGCACGAGATGAAGGCTTCCGAATTCCGTCAGGTAATTGACGTTGACCTGAACGCTCCCTTCATTGTAGCAAAAGCAGTCCTTCCCGCAATGATGAGAAAACGTAGTGGTAAGATCATCAACATCTGCTCTATGATGAGTGAATTCGGACGTGAAACCGTTTCTGCTTATGCATCTGCCAAGGGTGGTCTTAAGATGCTCACTCGTAATATTGCATCCGAATATGGTGAATATAACATTCAGTGTAACGGTATTGGCCCTGGTTATATTGCTACTCCTCAGACAGCTCCCCTTCGTGAGCCTCAGGCAGACGGTAGCCGTCATCCCTTCGACCAGTTTATCGTTTCTAAAACACCTATGGGTAGATGGGGTACTCCTGAGGACCTCGCTGGCCCTGCTGTATTCCTCGCTTCCGAAGCATCTGACTTCGTAAACGGTCAGATTCTCTACGTTGACGGTGGTATTCAGGCATACATTGGCAAACAGCCTTAAGGAGAAAAGATATGAAATCTTATATGACTTTGCTTCAGGAAAACCAAGAATGGGCAGCTGAGGTATTTAAGAAAATTGACAAAAAACTTTCGCAGATGACCTTGCGTTCTTTTGACAAGCTTCCTGACGGTACTACCCCTGACGGCTTTCATAAGGAAAAGGGCATTAACTGGTGGACCAATGGTTTCTGGGGTGGCACAAACCACCTGATGTACATCCAGACAGGGAATGAGGATTACCTCAAGACGGCAAGACGTTCCGAAGAAAAGATGGACCTTGCCCTGCATCATAACTTTGATGGACTTCATCACGACGTCGGCTTTATGTGGCACCTTCTTTCTGGTATCAATGCGCGTCTTTACAAAGATCCCGAATCGAGAAACCGTAACCTCCTTGCGGCGTCTACTCTCGCTTCTCGTTTCGTTCTTGGTGGTAACTTCATTCGCGCTTGGAACGACGCTTGGGGTGGAGGCTCCAGTTATAACTGGACCATTGTTGACTGTATGATGAACCTTCCCTTGCTCTACTGGGCAAGCAATGAGGTCGGTGACGACCGTTTCAAGAGAATCGCTATGGCGCACGCCGATATGTGTATCCGTGATCATGTCCGTCCCGACGGCTCTGTGGTGCACATTGTTGAGCACGATCGTGAAACTGGCGAATGTGTGAAAACCTATGGTGGTCAGGGCTACGCAGAAGGCTCCTCCTGGTCGCGTGGTCAGGCTTGGGGACTTTATGGCTTCGTCATCTCCTATATGCATACTGGAGAGGAAAGATATCTGGATACCGCAAAGAGAATCGCCAACTACTTTATCGCGAACTGCTGTGACGATTGGCTTCCCAGAGTAGACTTCCGTGCTCCCGCAGAACCCGTGATGTACGACTCCACTGCTGGCGCTTGCGCTGCTTGTGGTCTGATTGAACTGGCGAAACTCCTTCCCGAGCACGAGGGTGGTATGTATATGTATGCCGCTATTCAGATTCTTAAGGCTATGACGGAAAAATTCGTCGACTGGGATCCTGCGAATGACCATATGCTTGGCTACGGTACCGTTCGTTACCCTATAACCGGTGACTGGGTAAAGGCAGAGGTTCACGTTTCCATCATCTACGCAGAATTCTTCTATACGGAAGCCATTACCAAGCTTCTTGGTATGGAATTCAATCCTTGGTAATATAGAGTGTTTTTCATCACTCAAACGCATAAAACCTCCTTTTTCGGGAAAACTCCGAAAAAGGAGGTTTTTATAATGCAACACAATCAAAACAAAACAAATGATGCCCCACCCACCAGAGATGGGATGACCTATTTCGACAGCAAAAACAATTCTTCCTCTATTGTTTCTGTCGTAAAAACAGAAATCTATCCGGAAAAACGAAAGAAAAAAGGGAAGGAAAGTGACTCGCCCTCTTCATCACGCTACCAAAGCAGTACGGATGGAACGCGAATCATAACCGATCCCAATGGCTCCTACACAGGAACCCCTATTGTAGAGAGCGAAGTGCCAGTCCAAGACGTAGATGATTTATAAATGTAAATAAAACCGTACAAAAACCACTGTTTTAAAGAAAAATGGTGGTTTTTGTTATATTTGACTATGCCATTGCATACGCTTTGTATTGGCAATTATTTGGAAGCCTTCTTGTTTTGCTTTTTAGAAAATATATCTTGGATGAAAACTTATGCACTATCTTTTTGTTTTTGGAACGCGTCCTGAGGCAATTAAACTTTTGTCACTGGCAAAGCTTCTTCGCGCGCGTGGCGAGCGTGTTACTCTGCTTTCCACTGCGCAACATACCGATCTTCTCGCGAGCGCTTTAGATGCCTTCGGGATGTCCTGTGATCGTACCCTGCCACCCCTGCCAAAACGTCGCACGCTAACGGATCTTATGCGACATTTCACGCTCCACCTCCCTCGTCATATCACAGCCCTCTCTCCGAATGCCACCATTGTGCAAGGAGATACCATCAGTGCTTTTGCAGGCGCGTTAAGTTCTTTTTTGTTAAAAGTACCGGTGATACATATTGAGGCAGGGCTCCGTACCTATAATATAGAATCTCCCTATCCGGAGGAGGCGCTCCGACGGGCGATTGCTCCCCTCGCCACCATTCACTTCACCACCTGCGATATCGCAAAAGAGCACTTAATATGCGAAGGCGTGAG
Source organism: Eubacteriales bacterium (assembly GCA_045612385.1). Taxonomy (GTDB): domain Bacteria; phylum Bacillota; class Clostridia; order Oscillospirales; family CAG-272; genus UBA1740. The sequence continues at coordinate 10,111 of JAZKYZ010000037.1, forward strand.
AAATCCCATTTACACTGTCGGCAACACCGTCTATGATGCAATGCGTCTTTTTTGTCCCCCTCGCCACAAGAAAACACCTCCATATGTTCTTGTGACTTCGCACAGAAGGGAAACGGATGGTCGATTGCGAGAAGGAATATTCCGAGCCATTTTCCGACTGGCAAAAACAAATTCCGACCTCGCCTTCCTTGTTGTCCTGAACGAAAATCAGAAAATACGCGCTCTCGCCCATCAAATTTTTGATGGGGCAGAGAATGTTACGCTCCTGCCCCCCTGTACACCGAGTAAATTTTATGAATTGCTTTCTCAGTCGACTCTCGTGCTTACCGATTCTGGAGGCGTGAGTGAGGAGAGCGCGGCGCTCGCCATCCCTACGTTTGTTTTACGAGATGCGACAGAGCGTGAGTGGGAGGTTTCGGAGGGAAGGCTGATTCTCGTCGGAACAGAGGAGGAAAGAATTTTCCATACCATTTCTGACTATATAAAAGAAGGCATACCGACAGACACCTCCGTCGGTATGCCAGATGGCTCGCCGTCTGAGAAAATCGCAGATATTCTTCAGCGAATTACGCTTTGAAATGCAACGGCTCTGCCTAAAATTTGTATTTGCTCAAGCTCGCTTCCCATAAATACGAGAGGCTCATATTTCGGGTTTTCGGGCGAGAGAATCAGTTTTTGCTTATCGGGATAGTAGTAAACACGCTTCAGCGTCGCCTCATCCCCTACAATGACAACGGCAATCTCACCGTTTTCGACCATATCTGCCTTTTGTATGAATACAATGTCGGAATCAAAAATCCTTGCCCCGATCATAGAGTCACCTTTAGCGCGAAGGCAAAAATCTGCCGCAATGTTATCCCCCACGCACATATAGCCTTCGTGATCTTCTTCGGCAAATATTGGCTTTCCACAAGCGATTTCTCCAAGTATGGGGATGTGCCGTCCTCCAATGGGCGAAAGATTTTCATATCGCTCATAAAGCGTTTCGCCCTCCCATCCCATTAACTCTGCCGGCGTAACGGAAAGCGCCTTGGCAAGTAGCTCGATTTTTTCTTTTGGAATGTTGGTAATGATTCCTTTTTCATAACGGGATACCGTTTGCTTTGATGTACCTACTGCCTCTGCTACCTCCAAGAGGGTCAGCCCCCTCGCTTTACGCAGAGCGTGTATGGTTTGTCCTAACATAACTCTTCCTTTCTATTTATATAGAGATCGTCAGAGAACATCCGAAGCGAATGAAAAACGATCTCTTCTGATGGATGTGTTTTCTCTTTGTTGAATAGTCACCTGACGCGTACCTATCCAATGATATTGTAACACAATGCGTTGCGTTTTTCAAGAGGTTTTGCGAAAAAAATCAAAAATTATTTTGAAAAATCACTTGACAAGTGACAATGCAAGGTGTATAATAGTCACGCAACAGGTTACTCGACAAACCCGTCACATCACAAGGAAAGGACACAAATGAAGATTTATGAAAGTACAGATTATGACTTGAACATTCACGATGCATCCACCATTCGACGTGAGATGCGAAACCTTCTTTCATCCATTGAAGCGCTTGAAGGACGTATCAACGTCCGAGATCTTGTCGTAGAAACTCTTTATCAAAATGATGGAAAACGTCCACAGGAGTTGATTGAGGAGCTCCACACTATCCTCGACGACGCCACAGAGGCGCTTCGACAGCTTCAAGAGGTGAAGGAAACACTTTCTCTTTTAGGAGAAGAACTTTTGGAATATCGGACGGTGCTATTATGACAATGCGACTAAACGAGAGTAAAACACTTGAGGGCATCTGTGTTGCCTTGTGCGCCGACTTTCGTCGACGAGCGCGCGCGATTGCCGAACGAAGCGTATCACGTAGGACCCTCCTGGAATATCGTTATTTAAATGACCGAATCTTTTTCGCTACCCTTTCCCTTGTCGGAGAGAGGGACAGCGCCTATCGCTACATCGAGGAAATCGGTAATAAAATCGGCTATGCCAAATCCTCCTTTGCCGACGAGATATGCGAGGTGACATACAAAAAGCGAAAAATGGAAATCAAAAGGCGCATTTTGGTTGCCTTGCATTTAAGTGATGAAAAATAAATTTTTATCAAAAACCCATATTCTGACAAATTCCCCCGTCTGTTTTTTATATACTTGAGATAAACCGAGCAATCCCACTCGGCTTTTTGAAAAATGAGGTATCATTATGCAACAGGAAGTGAAAATTGTCAGGGGCGAGAATACGCTTGAGTGTATTCTTTCTTGCGAGATGGATCACCACCACGCAAAAATTCTGCGTGAGCGTGTGGACCACGCCCTTTTCGTAGAAAAACCCCGTGTTTTAGTTTTAGATTTCAGTGCTGTGCCGTTTATGGATAGTTCGGGCATTGCCTTTGTTCTCGGACGGGCATCCAGTGCGCGTACGCTCGGCGCCGAGTTACGCCTGCGTGGGCTTGGTCGGGAAAATCGTCGGCTTTTCGCCCTGTCAGAGATAGAAAAGCAACCGAATATCATCATAGAATAGAGGAAGAAAAAATGAAAAAGATCATCAATGAGATGAAAGTCCGTCTCCCCTCGCACAGCGAAAATGAAGCGGTAGCCCGTACCATTGTATCGGCATTCAGCGCCTTGCTTGACCCCACAGTGGAAGAACTCTCCGACCTTCGCTGCGCTGTGAGCGAGGCAGTTACCAACTGTATTGTTCACGCCTATCGAGACCTCCCAGAAGGCGAATTTGGTTATATTTACATATCTCTAAGACTTTACGACAATCGTGAAATCACTGTGGAAATATCGGACAACGGCTGTGGCATTGAGGACATCAAGCGCGCACGTGAGCCGTTTTTCACCACTTCGGAGTCAGACGAGAGATGTGGTATGGGCTTTCTGGTAATGGAATCGTTCACCGACCGTGTTAGTGTCAAATCGAAGGTCGGAAAAGGTACGAGCGTCCTGCTTCGGAAAATTTTTAGCCCACACACAAGTGAGGAAGAATGAAAAACGAAAAAGGGGGCGCCTACGAAGAAAATGTTGCCCTTGTTCGCTTGGCCCAGCGTGGCGATCGTGACGCTGCGGAAAGACTGTTTATCAAAAATCAACCCTTGATTTATCACCTCGCCTCTCGTTTTGCTGATCGAGGCGTGGATATGGCAGAGCTTGTAGATGTTGGCACGCTCGGACTGGTGAAGGCAATGAACACCTTTGATACCGAACGTGGCGTGATGTTTTCGACCTACGCCGTTCCCTTGATTTTTGGCGAGATGCGCCGTTTTCTTCGTGATGACGGCATTGTCAAGGTATCCAGAGAGGAGAAGCGACTCGGCGCGAGATTGCTTGCCGAGCGAGACAGACGCCACGCCACAGGAGAGCCGACCACGCTTTGCGCCCTTGCGGAAGCTGTGGGAGTGAGTGCGCAGGATGCGGCGAGTGCGATTTTCTCGTCAAGTCCCGTCCGATCGCTTGAAGAAAGCGCTTATGATGACGATAGCGACCTCACCCTTCTTTCTACCGTCACGGATGAAGAAGAGGAGGAGAGAAACTTTCGCCATCTTGCCTTACGTATGGCAATGGAAAAACTTACAGAAAGTGAAAGACGTCTGATTCTCCTGCGTTATTTTCGTGATTATTCCCAGTCGAAATGCGCTGAAATTTTAGGGGTAACACAGGTAAAGGTTTCAAGGGAGGAGAAGAAAATTTTAAAACGCCTGAAAGGTCTGCTTTCCTGATTGCTTTTGTTAACAAATTGTGAATGTTTGGAAAGTGTATTGATTTTTCGCGCGTATAATAGTAAAATATAATGTAGAATTTATACAAATCCAAAGGAGTTAGAACTATGCAAATCAGACCTTTGTTTGATAAGGTTGTCCTCAAGAGAGTTGAGGCTGTCGAGAGCACTAAAGCAGGCATTCTGCTTCCTGGCTCTGCGCAGGAAAAACCACAAATCAGTGAAGTTGTAGCCGTTGGTCCAGGTGGTATGGTAGACGGTAAAGAAGTAGTAATGACGCTCAAAGTCGGTGATCGCGTCATCACTGGAAAATATACAGGCACCGAAGTAAAACTTGACGGCACAGAATATACCATTGTATCACAAAACGACATTCTTGCCGTTGTAGAATAAGTAGACAAGGAGACCAGTTATGGCAAAAGAGATTCTTCAGGCGACAGAAGCCAGAGCCGCCCTTCTTCGTGGCATTGACCTGCTCGCTGATACCGTAAAAATTACGCTTGGCCCGAAGGGTAGAAATGTCGTATTAGACAAGAAATTCGGCGCCCCCCTTATCACCAATGATGGTGTTACTATCGCTAAGGAAATCGAACTTGAGGACCCCGCAGAGAATATGGGCGCTTCCCTCGTTCGTGAAGTTGCTACCAAGACCAATGATGCCGCAGGTGACGGTACCACGACGGCTACCTTGCTCGCGCAGGCAATTATTCACGAGGGTATGAAAAACGTTGCCGCTGGCGCAAATCCTATGATTTTGCGCAAAGGTATTTTTAAAGCAGTTGAGGTGGCAATCAATGAGCTTGCCCTTCATTCCAAAGCCGTCAGTGGCAGAGAGGACATTGCTCGTGTTGGCGCTGTGTCTGCTGGTGACGATACGATTGGCGAACTTATCGCAGATGCAATGGATAAGGTGACCTCCGACGGCGTTATCACCGTTGAGGAGTCCAGAAGCGCTGAAACATATAGCGAAGTGGTAGAGGGTATGCAGTTCGATCGTGGTTACCTCTCCCCCTATATGGTGACCGATACCGAGAAAATGGAGGCCGTTCTGGATGACTGCCTTATTTTGATTACCGATAAGAAAATTTCTTCGATTCAGGAGCTCCTTCCTCTCTTGGAAACCATTGTTCAGTCAGGTAAAAAACTTCTTATCATTGCTGAGGACGTCGAAGGCGAAGCCTTGACTACCCTTGTGCTGAACAAACTTCGTGGCACCTTCACTGTGGTTGCTGTCAAAGCGCCTGGTTTTGGCGACAGAAGAAAAGAGATGCTTCGTGATATTGCTATCCTTACTGGTGGCGAGGTTATCACGAGCGAACTCGGTCTTGAACTTCAGGACGCTACCGTAGCGCAGCTTGGTAGAGCGCGTCAAGTCAAGATCACAAAAGAAAATACCATTATCGTTGGTGGAAACGGTGATAAGCAGCTCCTCGCTGACAGAGTAGCGCAGATCCGTTCTGCCATCGAGGTTTGCACTTCGGAATTCGATCGCGAAAAGCTCCTTGAACGCTTGGCAAAACTTGCTGGTGGCGTAGCAGTCATTAAAGTTGGCGCTGCAACAGAAGTTGAGATGAAGGAAAAGAAACTCCGTATTGAGGATGCTCTCAATGCGACAAAGGCTGCGGTAGAAGAGGGTATTGTCGCAGGTGGTGGTACTGCCCTTGTAAATGTCATTGCGGCAGTAGAGGCGTTGATTGCTACCTTAGAGGGTGACGAGCGTACAGGCGCTATTATCGTAGCGAAGGCTCTGGTTGCGCCTATGAAGCAGATTGCTGAAAACGCAGGACTGGATGGCGCAGTTATCGTGGCTAAGGTTCGTGAGAGCAATAAGGTTGGCTTCGGCTTTGATGCATACAGAGAGGTGTATTGCGATATGATCGCCGCAGGCATTGTTGACCCTGCGAAGGTAACTCGCTCTGCGCTGGAAAATGCCGCATCCATTGCGGCCACCGTCCTTACCACAGAGGCCGTTGTTTACGAAAAGAAGGAGCCTACGCCTCCCGCCGTTCCACAGGGTGGTGGAATGGACGGAATGTATTAAGCATTCTTAAAGTGACAAGCGCACTCTTTCACAACAAAGAACACTTAAGGCGAATATCACAAAGCGTGATATTCGCCTTTTTTCTCTTAATATAAAATAAAATCTAAATTATCTGTTGCAATAATACCATAGAAGAAGTTTCGTTGTCAACGTAAAAAACATACGAAATCAGCAGGAAAATGAAGGGAAAATAGAAGAATAATCCAAAATTTCTAAAAAGAAAGAGGACAGAGAATATAAAACAATCTCTGTCCTTTTGTATTAAAATCAGCTAACGTAATTTTTGCAAGCAATAACATAACCGTAGAAGGCGTGAGCATAGGGCTCCGTCGGGGCCTTGCCTGCAATATAGGTATCTAAGTTGTAAACTAAAGTATCTTCACCGGCTACCACCGTCAGGTTATTTGTCATCTGGTAGGCAGGAATTTTAAGTACAATGTATTTCAACTGCTCTCCTGCTACGGTAACGGGGTCGCTATACTCTTGATACACCTTGTCATTTACCGTTATCGTCCCTTCATAATCTGCTCTCACATAGAAAACAAAACCGGGAGTTTGGCTGAGGTCGAGGCAGGCGCCACGAAGATTCTCATATTTACCGATCTCTTGCACATTCTTTTCTTCCCACTGATAGGGAGTGAAATTCTGCTCTTTGAGAAGGTCATTGATTCGTTCGACACTTTCTCCACCGAAGTACATATTCGCCTTGTTGATATAATCCAGCGTATGGAAAATGAGGTCAAGGATATTTTTGCTCAACTTGTTTTTAATGGCAGACTCAGCGTAACCAAGGAGGGAAACATAACGATCTACCGTGACGACTTTTGAGCCGAGTTTAACGGTCAGGGACACAGTCTGCGTTTCGTAGGCGTTCTTTGGCGCCAGATTGGGGAAGGAAATCTTGTAGTGGCGCTCCCTGTTGACAAGGACGGTTTCGAGCTTCGATACCCTGACATCATTGATGTGTGTAATTTCGTCGGTTGCCGGAATATAAGCGTGGAAATCAATCGCCGTATTCAAGGTGTAGTTTCCTGAGAGTTGCGCGCCACCAGTGTAATGCACTCGGTAGGTTTCGTTTGTTTGAGCGCTCTCTTGTACTTCCTTGTTGTATTGTAGGTAGTAGTAGTTGCCGTTTATTGTGACGCCACCACCCTGAGGATGTACCTTGGCGCCTCTTTCGTAATGGACAAGGATGGATTCTTCCTCAAGAATGAAGGTAAGATCTACAACCTCGCTCGCCTCCAAAATGGCAAAAGAGGTTTTCTGCTCGGTACGAGCAAGTACATAGCCATCTTGAATTTCAATGTTCGGATAGGTAAAACCATTGCCCCACTCATTGATACCATCTTGGTTTCCCATATCAAAGGTGCAACCTTGACCTATCTGTATTTTCAAATTGGAGGTGTCCGCTATATTGAGAGAAACGCCATCAAAATGTACGTTCGAAGCAGAAATATTCGCAGAGAACTCTGAACTCTTAAATGCCTTTGCGCCCTTTAAAGTGAGGACATTCTCCTCACCTCCTAAAACGAGATTGGCATCAGAAGCAAAGTCGAACAGAGGATACGTCATCAGATTCTCTAACCTTCCTCCCATCTCGCTTGAAACAACAGAGAGTGTTGCGAAAGAGCGAATTCCTATCTGATGAAGAATGTTTAAGGTGAAACCGTACAGATCTATTTTGAGAGTACAGTTTTTCTCTACGATTGTCGTCGCGGTGGTCGTTGTTTCTTCCGTTAAGCGAAGGGTGGTTTTCTTGCCTTCGACATTGACGAGGGCGAGGTTGTCTGTAAATCCTTCATTGTCTGTCTTGAGGATAACCTCTACACGCTCTGTCCCCTCTGCCACAGCCCACGCTTCTTCAAGCGTGTAAGGCGCGCCCGTCGAGGGATTTTGCGTTTCGGAAACAACGATTATTGTATCTTCCTGATCGTTTGCCAGAGTAGAAAAGGATAGTAGCATACATAGAAGTGTCAGCGTAAGTGTCAGAAGAAGTGCTTTTGTAAAAAGTTTCATTGGATTTCTCCTGCAAATATTTTCACGATATACTAAAAGTATATCATAACTTTTCTCCCTTTGCAATAGGGAGGAGGCAAAAAACTAAAAAATTACTTCGTTTTGCGACAAACGGGGCGATAGGGGCATCTGTCGCAGGGGTCGGAGGACTTTCCCTTCAGTGGGGATGCCGAAATGATACCATCACGCATTTCACCGGCAATGCGACGAATGGAGCCGTCTACCGTTTCCATCAGGTCGGCAAAGCCTTCTCTTGTGTAAATGCGATCTGCGCTTCTTGCGTCTGGCATACCGTCCTTTTTGAGGGTAACGGGCAGATAGTCGGGATGCATTGCCTCGACCGAATCGCTCTCCCAGAGTATCATTCCCGAACGCTTTTGATTTTTGGAAAGCGTCACTATCGGGTCGAAATGCTCGTCGGGCATTTCCTTTGCCTCCAGCGCTGTCTGCACATAGATGACACCACCACCGACCAGTGCGCCATCCTCACGGACACCGAGTTTGGTACGGAAATTCTGGCTTTCCAATAGGGAGGCAAGATAGAGGAACATCTGTAAATTTTTGCCTTCGGCAAGGTCGGAAGGGGAGAAGGCCTTGCTACCCGTCTTGTAGTCCATAACGCGAACAAAAACATCTCCACCCTTTTCATAGGTGTCTACACGGTCAATGGTACCATAAAGATAGACCTTTACGCCGTCGTCTGTTTGTACTGTATGAGGCGTAGGGGCATCTATACGGTTTCTTTCAATTTTGAGTTCAAAGAAGGCGGGAAGATATTTTGAGGAGGAAAGTTCGTCGAGAAGGTTTCGGATGACTGTGACGGCACTTTCCGTAATTCTCCTTGCCGTATGCATTCTTTTGGCTGGCGTGTTGTCGGAATAAAAGCCGATGCTATAAAGATATTCCTCACTGATAGAGGAAACCTCCTCGTGAAGTCCCTCTCTATTATAGTTTGCGAAATCGACACCACGCTCCTTTGCTCCTGCAAAGAATTTTTCCAAGATGCTATGTACCATATTACCGATATCGAGGGCATCAAATTTTACCTCTCTCATCTCCCCGAGCGCAAGAACATATCGCAGGAAATGATGTAGAGGGCAGGAGGCGAAGCTTTCCAGACGCGCCTGTGTCAAATCCAGCGTTTGTGGGAAGATCTGCTTGGCGAGCTCGCTGGAAAGCGAGAGGGAAGCGTTAAAAATTGGCATTCGGGCAAGTTTTGTCAGCGCATCCTCGCCCGATAGGGAAAGCGCGTGATAGATCGCCCTTTCCTCCTCGCTTGTATGTGGTTGCGCCATTGCATCCACAGCGCCACGTACCGTCTGAACACGAGAGAGAAGAGGGAGCGCATCAATTCGTTGTATGGGGACCAGTTCAAGCGTGTGCTTACCGTTTCTCTCGTCCTCCACAAGCACACGTGTTGCTTCCATCAACTTCGTTATGATCGGAGAGGGGGGCGTGCTTTTGAAACTGGAATTCTTTTCGGTAAAGAGAAGGGTAACGCTGTCGGATGCCGAGAGAAATGCTCGCGTAAAGAAAAACTGCTCTTTGGCGCAGCGAATTTCAGCAGGAGGCTCTGTCGCAAGGCCTAAAGCGCGAAGCGTCTCTCGTTCTCGCTCCGTAAAGTAAGAGCCGTCCGAGACGTTGGCAGGAAATTCTCCGTTGTTGACACCGATAAGATAGACGTGCTTTTTATGATACAAACGTAGGGAGTTTGCCGAGCCCAGCGTAACCTCGTCCTGCGTTTGTGGCAATCTGCCGACCTTGATAGAGGAAAAAGCGATATTGAGAAGGGAGGCAAAGCCACGCGCGTCAATACGGAAATCCTCCAGAACGTCCACCACCTTATCAAGTACGCCGACGATTGTTCTCCAAAGTTTTGCCACCTCAAGGCCCATTGCCTCCTCGCCGATCGTCTTGAGATGCTCTGCCTGCCTTCTGAGACCTTCTTGCAGGTCAATTCGGATCAGAAAATCCACTAAGGCTGTGGCGTGGGCACGTACGCTTTGTACCTTTGAGGTGTCCTCTTTGAGTGTGACGAGAGGGGGAACAATAGCCTCTCTCGCTTTCTGTATGATTTTTAAGGTTTCTTCGGAGCGCGAGGAAGTGCGCTCGGTATATCCCGCAGGGTTCGCCCTAAAGGCATCTTCATTTAAGAATGCGCCAGAATGAATGTTCCACGTATCGACATACATCTCAAAGGTGTCAGTTTCCTCGCGTGTGAGACCGACAAGCCCACATTTGGCATAGGCAATCACGTCCCCGCGACTAAAGTGAGAGAAGATGGCACGAAAGGCGAGATCAATTAACTTGACTCCCTGAAAAGAGGTGATAGGGATTTCTCTGGAGGTGAACGCAGGAATCTGACTCTCGCGCAGAGCGCTTGTCAGCGTTTCCTTATAACTGTCGATATCACGGGCGACAATCGCAAAATCGGAGTATCTCCCACCCTCCTCTCGGATGCGTCTGGCAATGTCATTTGCCACAAAGGAGCATTCCTCATATGGCGTTCTTGCAGAGAAGATTCGGAGGCTATCACCAAGATTTTGTAAACTTTCCTTGTCAAATTTTACGTTTTGCGCCCATAAAAACTTCGAAAGCAAGAAAAGCGCTTCGTTTTTGATCATTTGGTTTGTGTCAAGAACAAAGGGCTTGACTTCCACGCGAAGTTCGGTGGCAAGCCGTTTGAGGGTCGCAAGGGTGTTTCTGGTTTCGGTGTATTCAAAATTGTCAGAAAGATGCTTCGGCAGGCGTAGCGCTACTGTCACCTGTGTCCGACGGATGAGGTGAGAAAGAATTTGGAGTTGAGGCTCGGTGAAGGAGGTGAAGCCCTCCAGATAGAAGATGGTATCCGAGAAAAGGGAAGTGTCCCCCTTCAGGATTTTTGCCATACGAACGAGGTCGGAGGGTAAGGAGCCATCCTCGCTGAGCATCTCGCCGTAGAATTTCAGCGTATGAATCAGGTCGGCGAGTTTTCCCGCGAGCCTTGCGTTTTTAGTAACGCTCTCCTCGTCACAAACTGAAAGCAACTGCTCTCGGTCGAGCCCTAACTGCTCAAGTTCGCTCATTGCGCGCAAGGATTTTTCGACCATTCCGGGCGTAATATCACTTTTGGTGTTGTCGGAGAGAAGTGGCATTGCTTCGGAAAGCGCGCGCCACATCAACAGCGCCTTTGCCGTCTTATCGTAGTTGTCTACGGCAAGACCACCCTTTTGACGAAATACGGTATTGGCAAGTCTTGTGAAGTTGGTAACCTCAAAAAAGCGTGGCGCCTCTTTGGGGTATTCGCGCATTGCCTCTTCTTCGGCAATCAGCGTTTCCATTTCCGGAACGATAAGATAGACCGTTTTTTTTGCATGGATATGGTTTTCGATTTCCGACTTCAATTTGCCGTGCAAATCGACGTGAAAGCCACCACGATAAATCTTTAGCATACCACATCCCCCTTCAAGAATTTTGGCTCAATATAGTAACCCTTTCCTCGACGGACAAGGATAATTCTCTCGCCACGAAGTTCTAATTTTTCACGCAGATAATGAATGTATACGTTCACAGCGCCTGCGCTGGCTTGTCCACCCCAAAGGTGAGCGACAAGTTCCTCGTTGGTGGCGCATTCGCCACCACGCGAGATAAGATAGGAGAGTAAGGCGCCCTCAAGTTCAGTCAGTTTAATTTCCTCGCCATAAATGTGCGCTGTGCGTTGCTCGCTGTCCAGCGTGAGAAAATCACCCTCCCCTTCGTTGCGAAGGAAGGCAAGAAGCGTACGGTTTGCCAAAGGCAAATGCTCTGTGTTTTGGATATTGTCACGGCTTAGAAGAAGCGCTTTTTTGTGCGCCATTTTCGGAAAAACCTTCTCCTTCGTACCCTTTTTATCCACGTCCCAGATGACACAAGAATATGCTCGTGCTTCATTGGTGATGCGAGAAAGCGAAATCCCCTCTCTTTCACATAGCACCTGTATCTTTAAAAACAAATATTCGTCCTCAGTAAAAACAAAAACAGGCAAAGACATCATAAGTCCTCGTTTCTAATTTATTAGAATCCAATTTCATTATATCAAACGCAAACCGTTTTGTCAAGCAGGGAACCCATCGCGTATACAAAAATATTTTTTAGAGCAAAAAATGCAATATCGACGGCAATATTTGCAATTAACACGCCTTTTAAATTATTGTATAATAAAAATGGCATTTTGAAATCTATTAAATTCCAAAGGAGAATTGTTGCTATGGATATGATGAAAGAACTTTTTGAAATCGGTCTTATCCCTGTAATTAAAATTGAAAACCCTGATGATGCCGTACCACTTGCGAAAGCGCTGATTGATGGTGGACTTCCTGCTGCCGAAATCACCTTCCGTACTGCGTGCGCTGCAGAAGCGATTGCTAATATCACGAAGGAATTTCCCGATATGCTTGTCGGTGCAGGTACCGTCCTCACCACAGAGCAGGTAGATGCTGCGATTGCCGCAGGCTCTAAATTTATCGTTTCTCCCGGCCTCAACCCGAGAGTAACTGCATATTGCATTTCCAAGGGCGTTCCTATGCTTCCTGGTTGCTCCAATCCCTCTGATATTGAAGCAGCAATCGAGCTCGGTCTTACCACCGTTAAATTCTTCCCCGCAGAAGCAGCAGGTGGTCTTAAGATGCTCAAGGCTATGTCGGCTCCCTATGGTCAAATGACCTTTATGCCCACTGGTGGCATCAATGAGAGCAACCTTCGCGACTACCTCGCATTCAATAAGATTGTGGCTTGTGGTGGCTCGTTTATGGTACAGGATGATCTCATCAAGGCGAAGAAGTGGGATGAAATCACTGCCCTCACTCGCAATGCAGTTAAGACAATGCTCGGTCTTGAGTTCATTCATATGGGCATCAACAACGAAAATGCAGAGGAAGCAATGCGTAGCGCTAAGCTCTTTGAGCTTATGTTTGGTCTGACCCTCAAAGAGGGTGGCAAATCTATCTTTGCTGGCGAAGCGTTTGAATTTATGAAATCGAAGGGACCTGGAAGATGCGGTCATATCGCAATCCGTACCCACTCCGTACCTCGTGCAATGGCATACTTCAAGAGAATGGGCTTTGCCTTTGACGAAGATACCGTTACCTATGACGAAAAGACCGGAAAGGCAAAATTCGTCTACTTCAAGGATGAAATTTCTGGATTTAAGATCCACCTCATTCAAAAGTAATGCTCAAAACGGTAGGCGATCCCTTTCGCCTGCCGTTTTTCTCAAAGGAAACACAAAGGAGGATACCCCCCTTGAAAATAAATTTTCAACACAATACCATAGTTCGTGACATTGTGACGGAAGGCTTTCTTCGTTACGTAAATGAAAATCTTGTACCAAAACTGAAAGAGAGATACGGTGACGCCCTCTCGGAGGTTCTTTTTTATGAAAGTACCCTGAGCCTTGACCTTGTTGCCGATGGCAAACGCTACTATCCTCTCACGCTCCTTATGGGAGATGCTCCCGTCCGTCAATGGGTGAGCTGGGAATACCCAAAGGGAAATTCCTTTCTTGATGGCATTCCCTTTGCCTATGTAGGAACGACGCCACTCTCCTTTTCTTTGGAAGAGGAGATTCCCGAAGAATTCACCCGGCAAACCGAGCATATTCCTCTGGATTATTCAAGAGATGCGCTTTCGATCTCCGTATCGGTGATGACAGGCTCCATTCGTCTGCTTGTCGGTAAGTATTCGCAGTCTTTTCTGGATGAAATGGCAAGACAGTTGACGGCAAGAATTGAGGAAACACATCACATCAGAGGTCTTAGTGAGAGTAGCATTCGCCTTGTGATGACATTTGCGCCTATGACCTTTATGGAGCATAACTGCGAGGGCGTGACCTATCGTCGTTTGCTGATGAGCGAAGAGGGTGGCAGAACGGAAAAGGACTTCTGGGTCAGTTGGCATCGTCAAAACAGTGATGCCCCCGTCACCGTAAGCGAGGAGATTTCGCAAGGTGAGGTTCTGTTCTTTATCGGCGAGGATGTACCACAGAAGGTACGTGAAAAGGAATTCCGTTATCTGACCCGTCAGAATGCCGAAAAATACCGTAGCGCAATGGGTAGAAAAACGGTAACCGAATGGCGCGAGTTTTTGAAGAAAGCATTGAAGCGCGGCGAGCTTGTTCGCGTGGAGGATGCGCCGACCATTCCGGACAGAGAAACCACGCCTGTTATAGAAACCACTCCTGTTATAGAAACCACACCTGTTGCAGAAACCACACCTGTTGTAGAAACCACTCCCATTGTAGAAACTGAAAGCGTTGTAGAACAAATCACCGATACGGCAGAGGACGCAGTTTTGGAAGCACCACCAACAACGCCTGTCGACCCCGTTGTCGAAGAGGATCCCATTTTAGCGCTTCTTCGTCAGTATGCCGCCGACTCCTCTGAACAGCCGTCTTTGCCCATCAGCGAAGATACGCCCGAGAGGGAGGAAGTGGTCGAAAACGACGAATATTTAGATGCAATGTCGCTTCTTCGTGACATTCTCGGTAGAGAAGAATCTCGGCAGGAAGAGATTTCCACGTCTGTGCCCGAAGAAGAAATCATAGAAGAAAACAGCGAAACACAAGCCCCACAAGAAGAGGAAACCATCGTTCCTCCGAGCCATCCGTATTCCTTAGATGCACTGGAAGAGGTGATGGGCTCTGATGACGAGGACGTGGAAGAATATGAGGAGGACGAAGAGGACGCCGACGCTGACGAGGACGAAGCCCTTGTTGAGGATGTAGATGCGCACGAAGATGAAGAAATTTTCGACGAGGATTCCTCTGAGGATGTAGAAATGGCAGAAGAACCACTCTTTGCCGAAGAGCCTGTTCAGCAAACCATTGACATCTCCGAAGTTTCAGTCCCTATTCGTTTTAACGAGCCACTTCTTATCGAAGAAATCGCACCCCTTCCCACATATACCTCCCCCCTGCGTAGGGAGCATCCCGAACAGGAGCAGATGTCCTTTGATGCGCCTGTGGAGAGTTTGGAAGTTGAGGAATCTCCCTCCAATGTTGGCGCAGTGAATGACACTGTGGAAGATGAACCCACCTCTCCCTGTGCCACACATAGTGAAACTGTATCTGTTGCCACAGAAGATATCCCTTCCGATGCGCCTACATATAACACAGGTCTTTACACCAGCGAGGCGATTTTAACACGTCGCATTCGCGAGTCCATTCTTCAAGAATTGGAGGCGAGAGAAAAAGAACGTCTTGCCGAAGAAGCGCGTCGCGCTGTGCTGGAAAAGCAGGAGCGCGAGGAAGAAATGCAGCGCCTTGCCAAAGAACGGCAACAAGCAGAAATTTCCCGTAGAGAACTCACTGAGTTGCGCGAGCAAACACGTCTTTTGACAGAGGAGGTGCGCACCTACACCGAGTTGTGTATGCAACTGATGCAGGCTACACCTGCCCCAGTAATCACACCCGAAGAAACTACTGCGCCTATAGAGGAGAGCGAATCCTTGCAAATGCACGAGGCGCCTATCGAAACTACCGTCGAGGCGATTGACGAGGGAGAATCCGTTGAGGATTTGCTTGAGGAAACCACCCCTGATGCGCCACAATGCACGGAATCCACTGAAAAAACCTACACGCAAAGTGAAGTGGAGGCGCTTCTTGCCGAGCAGGAAGAACGCTTGAAGGCAGAGATGGAAAGACAAATTGCCAAAGCTGTTATAGAACAGATGCAAAGAATAACTCCCGAAGTGGACGAGCCCTCTCCTGCCCCACTCGCAAAGACGGATGATCCCCTCACCTCTCAAGAAGAGATCTCTATACAGGATGCGTCCGTAGCAGAACAAACACCCATATCAGAGGTGTGCGCCGATACTTCTTTAGATAGAGAAGAAGCGCCCTTTTCCGTAGAGGACACCCCTGTTAAACTTCCTGAAAGTGCTCCCGAATGTGAAGATGCATCACAGGATGCGCCTACCTCTGTCATTGAGGAACTTCTCTTTGATGACGCGCGCAAAGCAGAGGAAAATGAGCGCATTGTAGAGATGCAGAGAATCATTGCCGAGCGTCAGGAAAGACTGGAGGCGCTCCGTCGTGAGGAGGAAGAACGCAGAGCACGTGTTGCTGAACTTGCGAAAAAACAGGAGGAACTGGAAGAACTCACTCGCTTGGAGCGTGAGAAGCAAGAGGAAGAAAATCGACGCTTGGAAGAAGACAGACGTCGTGCCGAAGAACTTGCCCTGCAGACCTATGAGTCGCATTTGCGTGAAGCGAGAAGGCTTGAGGAAGAACTGGAAATGGCACAGCGCCGTCGCGAAGAAGAGGATGCTCGCATTCGCGAGGCAGAAGAACGCATTGAGGAGCAAAGACGACTTGCTGAGGAGGCGAAGGAGGAGCAGCTTCGCAAAAACGAGCAGGCAAGAAGACTCACTGCCGAAGCAGAGGAACGCTTAAGCGAGTTGTATCGGGCGACCGAGCTTGGTCGGGAAATGACAGAGCGTACCGAAGCAGAGTCAAGACTTGCTACAGAAACGATTGAACAAGAGGAAGAGCGCATTCGTGAGCAAACCATTCGCCACGAAATGCAAGCGCGTCAGATGGCAGAGGCAGAAAGACTTGTGCTTGAAAGAAGCGAAACAACCGAAACTTCGGCGCCTGTCGAATACACCTATGTCAGCCGTCTTGTACATCTCACCTTTGATCGTCCCATTGACCCCAATCTGATCAGCCAGATTCAGCGTTTGATGAGCGATACCATTGCGTATTTCAATAAATCTCACGTGTCTATCTCCGTTCGCGCTGAAATGACAGGACAGACGACACTGGACTTAAACTTTGTTCGTATTCCGAAGGAAGAAGAACCCCTGCTTATCAATATCGTCAAGGTGCTTGGCAGAAGCAATATTGGCATTCGCCGTGCAAAAATTGATGATTGATACATTCTAAAAAAAACAGACACAAGCGTTTTTGCTTGTGTCTGTTTTCGTTTTTTTGCCATAAAATGTAAACAAAAAATTACATTAAATGGCTTCTAATGTAAAAGTTACGGTAGCAGACCCATTGCTCTGTCCCACAATCTTTTTCATTTTAATCCCTCGATCGCGTATCATTTCTGTATACGAATGGACCACTCTCTCAATCAGTACGACCACATCCGACACTTCGCTTTTCTCGGAAAATGACAGATGCGCGTCTACGAGAGCCTCTGTGC
>JAZKYZ010000038.1:0-3042 GCA_045612385.1 Eubacteriales bacterium
CCTCGCGTGCAAATCCCATTTCGTGTGTGACAATGACCATCGTCATACCCTCGCTCGCCAGTTCCTTCATCAAGTCAAGAACCTCACCAATCATTTCTGGATCAAGCGCCGACGTCGGCTCATCGAACAAAATGACCTTAGGATTCATTGCCAGAGAACGTACAATGGCAATACGCTGTTTCTGTCCACCAGAGAGCGTCGAAGGATAAACGTCTGCTTTTTCTTGCAATCCAATACGAGCAAGAAGCTCGTGCGCCTTCGCCTCAGCCTCAGCAATAATAGATGCTTTTGTTTCATTCAGGGGAATGAGATCCTTCTTTTCCTTCGCAAAAAGGTTTTTAAAAGATATCCAAAAATTCTTCCACCGTATGGCGCGAATACGAGCCAAGCCTGTCTTTACCGGAGCGAACATAATGTTCTGTTTAACCGTTTTGTTATTAAACAAATTAAACTGCTGGAATACCATACCCATCTTTTGACGAGCCATATCGATATCAATATGATTTTCCTTGTAAAATGCACGTATCAGGGCGTTATATTCTCTGCCCTCGCTCGCAGAAAACTTTTCATTTAACAGGTCCTCTGCCTTGATTTTAGCAACTGCCTCCTCATCCGACAAGCCACTCTGAATCAATTTCTTATAGGTATTGGAAGCACGAATGATTTCGACGTGCAAATAGGGATCGACAGGGGTCAAAAGTTTTCCTTCCATCCACACCTCGCCAAAGGTTGGAACCTCAAGAAGGTTCATACAACGCAAAAGCGTGGATTTTCCCGAACCAGAAGCGCCAATAATGGAAACAACTTCGCCAGCCTCGATCTGTGTAGAAACCCCTTTGAGGACTTCAAGTTTCTCGAAGTTTTTAAAAATATTCTGTATCTGAATAATTGCTTGTACTTCTTTATTGTCCATATTTCAACTTCCTTTCTGCAAACTTCAAGCCCTTGGAAAGGATAAAGTTCAATGCAAAATATACAAGACCTACAACGATAAATGCTGGGAGCGCGTCGTGCGTTACACCAACGTATTCCTTGTAGAAGGTCATCAGTTCTCCTGCGAAGAAGGTCGCTGCAAGAGAGGTCTCCTTTACCACTGTGATAAACTCGTTTCCGAGCGCTGGCAGAATGTTTTTGATTGCCTGTGGCAAAATGATATCCGTCATTGTGGTAACGGAATTGATGCCAAGACTGCGTGACGCTTCTGTCTGTCCCTTATCGACGGCTTCAATACCGGAACGAATAATTTCTGAAACGTATGCAGCGCTATTCAACGTCAAGGCAACGGCAGCGCAAATGAAAGCCGAAAGAATCGGATCCATACGATTCATCTGGGGAATCAGCATAGGAACAAAGAAATAGATAACATAGACCTGCAAAAGGGCAGGCGTACCACGTATAAATTCTACAATGGCAATGACAATCCACTTAAGTGGTTTGATTTTAGACATATTCGCAAAGGCAAGCAATGCGCCGATTATCGTGCCGAGAATCACTGCAATAGCAGCAAGAAGGAGCGTTTTGCTCGTATACTCGAACAAAATGGTCTTCCAGTTGAGGGTAAAAATCTCCCAAGCACCTTTCAAAATTTTGATAAATGTCAAAAGAAAATCTCCTTTTTTATTCGGTCGGGAGAGTTATCTCCCCTTTTTTAAAAAAACAAAAAAATGCCAATCCTCAAAGTGGCTGTCGCAAACATAGGTTTGCGACAGCCGAGAGTTTTATTTAAGGATTGAGAATCTGATTGAGGAAGTTTTCGTAGGCAATCTTCTTTGCCTTGTCCTCTGCGGTAGCTTCACCAGGAACGTAGTTTTCGTCAACGATAGGTTCGTCATTTTCGTCAAAACCAACAATCTTGAAACCATCATCCGTGTAACCGAATTCGTCAATAGAGGTAACATCACCATAAGTCTTGCACGCTTCGTACCAAGGATCGTAAAGATTTGCTGCCATTGCTTTTGCAAGAATGGTATTGATTTCTTCGCAAAGCGCCTTGTTGTCCTTTTGAACAAGGATAACATTGTTCTTATATTTTTCTTCTACAAAGAAGTCAAAGCCTGCAAATTCACCACTCTTGGTAGGATCGGTTTCATCATCCGTGGAAGCAATCAGCGCATCAGCATTTCCCTTTGCCACTGCAAGCGCATCAATCGTGCCATTCATCAATGCGGCGTATGCCATATCAATGTTTTCAAACTTAACAAGGGTTGCACCCTTATTTTCGAGCTGTTCCTTAACAAGAAGTTCTTGAAGCGAACCACCCTGTGCGCCGATTTTCTTACCGTTGTAATCTTCTGCAGTTGTCGACTTACCAGCGTTCGCTGTGGTGGTAATCAAAACCTGTTCGGTTTCGTTTTCTCCCGCAACATAGTAGTCAGTGATTTCAAACTTTTCAGCACGTTCAGCCGTCCAAGAGAAGCCGGAGATGGCAGCATCAACATTTCCAGCCTGAACAGCAGCCATAGAAGCGTCGAAGGACATAGGCTTGATAATAAGCTGTTTGCCCATTTCTTTTGCAATGTAGTTTGCCAAAAGAACGTCAAATCCAACATATTTATCGTTACCGGTTTTCGTGGTATCTACAAATTCCATTGGTGCAAAGTCGGGAGACATTGCGACAACAAAGGTGTTATCCTCCGTATTACAGGAAGTCAATGCGACAAGCGAGGTGCAAAGCAGAACGCTTACCATAAGAAGAGTAAGAAACTTTTTCATTTTGAATTTTCCTTTCGGTTTGGGTTTTGCCCGTGTTTTTTTGTGATGTACACATTATACTCCTGAAAAATGGAAAAGTCAATACATTTTTGCAAAAAAATGCATTTTTGTTGAATATTTAAACATTTTTCAAAAGCGAGCATATATTTTTGTTGAAAATGCACAAATAATGTTTTCTTCCTTTATTTTAAAAGAAAAATAATAAGGAAAAATTTTAAAATCTTTTGGATTTTTTGGAGATATTGAATGTTTCGTTGCATCTTTCGATTGCTTATCTGTCTGCATATTTGCATATTTATGCATTTTTATGCATTTTTTCAGCATTTATGC
>JAZKYZ010000039.1:0-66369 GCA_045612385.1 Eubacteriales bacterium
GCCGAAGATGTCGCTTTTCCGAATCCTGACCTGTCCGTTCGTATGTCGCTGAACTTCGCCTGCGCCTGCTCGGCTCGTTCATCTCCTACTCGGCGGACTTCGCTGTAAAAAAACAGTCATCGACTGTTTTTTCTTGCTCACATTCCGACCATAAAGAAACCATAATATTGATACGAAAAATATCGGAATTATGGTTTTTTTATTGCACAAATAGGAGTAGCTTGCCCCTTTTTCATAGATTTTTTAGCAAAAAACGCAGGATTGCTGGGATGGCTTTTAACCTTGCAAGTCTTCTTGTTTTTATTTGTAAAATATAAATCGTTCAATTTATACCCCTTTCGTTCAATTTATGGGGTATCGTTCAATTATTGAATTACCGAAGAAACTCCTTGATTTTAGTTATATATTATGCTATAATAAACTCATAGATAAATAAGAATTTACGGGGGTCTAAAATGGATAACCTTATGTATTCTGTTGCATCTGAGGATGATATTGTCTTTATCAACGAAACATATAATGAAAATATAGACAGGCTACATGGTGTTCAAAGGAATGTCGATGTTTGGAAAGAACTGATGTCGTGTAAAGATAGCACTTACTATGTTGTTAATGCAGAAACACCTGTTGCTTGGTTTAGAATAGATATGGAAGACGGCGGATTATGGATAGGTATGCTCCAAGTAAAACCAATGTACCAACATAAAGGTATCGGAAAATATGTTTTGTCTGCGGCAGAAAATATTGCAAGAGAAAAAGGATATAAAAGAATAGGTATTCATACAACGGAAGATAACATCATTGCACGAGCACTTTATTTATCAGCAGGTTATACAGTAACAGAAATTGGATCTTGTACTACCGCAGATGGTAAAGAAAGAGTGGGGTATACTTTCCAAAAGGAAATATAAGTTCGAATTTAACAAATTCCAATTTATCAAATTAAAATAGGTACAAATCCTTATAGGTAAATGCACCTATACTGCTAAAATTTGCACCCACCTAAAAATGGTATCAAAATTTTAGATTACTCACAAAAAGCACCAAATCAACCTATGTGTTGGTTTGGTGCT
Source organism: Eubacteriales bacterium (assembly GCA_045612385.1). Classification (GTDB taxonomy): domain Bacteria; phylum Bacillota; class Clostridia; order Oscillospirales; family CAG-272; genus UBA1740. The sequence continues at coordinate 1,074 of JAZKYZ010000039.1, forward strand.
TTTTGCTTTGGATTCGAACCTGCGCATCTTGTGAACTTTGCAAGCGCGCCCCTTTGGGTGAGCGAGCAAAAACAGTTAATAACTGTTTTTGTGATGCGAAGTCGACGAAGCAAGGAGTATCGCTTTTTGAGTGTACCGAAAAAAAACGATACGACTATGCGACTCGACAGGCGGCGTAGCCGAAGATGTCGCTTTTCCGAATCCTGACCTGTCCGTTCGTATGTCGCTGAACTTCGCCTGCGCCTGCTCGGCTCGTTCATCTCCTACTCGGCGGACTTCGCTGTAAAAAAACAGTCGTTGACTGTTTTTTCTTGCTCACATTCCGACCAAAAAGCACCAAATCAACCTATGTGTTGATTTGGTGCTTTTTGCTTTGGATTTAACATACTGTTATTTTTTGCTCTTTTTTTGTGGGAAAAATTTGGTTTTGTATTTTTTCAAGAAGGATTGTAGCTGGCGTTTGTGGCTACAAAGTTTTTCTTCGCAACGGGAGCAATCCAAGCACTTATTTGTAGAAGGAGAAAACCATTCAGGATGCAAACGATATGAAACTTCCCAATACAGAAGGAGAAGAAGCGCAACCCCGAGTAAGGTGTAGGTGTAAATGCTGGGAATGAAAACGAGTGGGGTAAACATCATTGCGAAGTCCCAGTTATAAATACGACAGGTCGTGCAACAGCGATTTTTCATAATCCAAGTCTGAAAAGGGCAGAAAAAGAGGATACAAATGATATCGCAGACCGAAAAGCAAATGGCTATCAAAATAAGAATGCCTCGATCGAATACGCCCAAGAAATATAACAACCCAATTACGCCGTTCAACATAAGCCAAAGCATTGCAACGAGGGCAGTGACCTTCCACGATTGATTTTGTGGCGTGGAACATTCTTCGTTTGGCTCATAGTTACGACGGAATTGCTTTTGGCACCCTCTACTCTCAAAATGGGAGGGGAAAAAGCGAAGTATCATCTCAACAAAGAAGCTCAACCATACGATATTTGGCACAATGGCATTGTTCGTCAGAATATCCGTACGATCCAAAATATAGGTAACGAGAACTGCCAAGAAAAGACAGGAGCGAAAAATAAGCTTGTAAAAATGCAAAAGGGAAATTTGAGAAATCTTTTTCATAAACAACTTTCTATCATATAAATGCGAGAATGGAACAGTGGCCTACCAAAGAGAAAGCCTGTACGAAACAATGACGTGGAATACACCTCAAGTGTTTATTTTATTATAACCGATTATGAAAAGCGATTTCAAGCATTTTTTGTAGAAAAGCGTTCGGGTAGATACATATTGGAAGTTATGTCACAGAGCCTTCAGTGTCCTCGCTTATGATACTTTTCGCTGTCAAACGCGAGTATGGTGGAACGGAGGAGGTAAGGAATACGCTACCTCCAATGACGCTATCGTGACCAATCACCGTTTCTCCACCGAGAATTGAGGCATTGGAATAAATGATCACTCCGTCCTCTATGGTGGGGTGACGCTTCTTGCCTCGAAGTCCCTGTCCTTTTCGGGTAGAGAGAGCGCCCAGCGTAACGCCCTGATATATTTTAACACGCTCACCGATCACAGCGCTTTCACCGATCACAACACCCGTACCGTGATCAATGCAAAGGTACTTGCCAAGCTGGGCGCCCGGATGAATGTCAATCCCTGTGACAGTGTGTGCGTACTCGCTCATCATTCGAGGGAGAAGGGGGACACCCTGTATATGAAGTTCGTGGGCAACGCGATTTGTCATAATGGCAAAAAAGCCAGGATAGGCAAGGACAATTTCTTCCACCCCTGAAGCGGCAGGGTCCCCCTCATAGGTTGCTCGCAGGTCGCAGGCAAGTTTTTCACGAATGTCTGGGAGGGTGCCAAAAAACGCTTTTGTAGCATTTTCCCCCTTTTCCTGAGCCCTCTCGACGCTTTCGCCTTTTGCGAGATAGCAGAGGACACATTCTTGTGTCAGGAGGACCATCACTTCAAAAAGCCTTTCTTCCAGTGACTTTTCGTTACGGGAAAGACGTGGAAATATAATTTCACGCATAGAGAACAGCAGTTTGCGCGCGCAATCGAGGTCAGGAAGCGCTACACCACGATTTGAAAACATACCTTGTGCGCCTTCACAAAGTTCCTTTGCGACCACTTGAGATAGTACCGAGAAATCCATCTTGACCTCCAATTTCAGATAAATAGCGCTCACCTGTATCCGGAAGAAGCACAACTATGGTCTTTCCTTCGTTCTCACGCCGAGAAGCAAGACGAACGGCAGCGCAAAGAGATGCGCCCGAAGAAAAGCCTGCAAAGATACCTTCCCTTTGTGCGAGCATTCCTTGCATAGCGTATGCATCGGCATCCGATACAGTGATTATCTCGTCTATATATTCTTTTCTTATGAGGTCTGGCACAAAGCCTGCGCCAATGCCTTGTATTTTATGTGCTCCAGCGTTTTTTCCAGAAAGAATGGCGCTTTCCTCAGGCTCAACGGCAACCAAATATACCTCAGGCTTCTTTTCCCTTAAATATTTTCCTGTTCCCATCAAGGTGCCTCCCGTTCCTACCCCAGACACGAAGATATCTATCTCTCCGTCGGTATCGCTGAAGATTTCAGGACCTGTTGTTTCATAATGCGCCTTGACATTCGCCTCGTTCGTGAACTGGGAAGGGATAAAACTATTCGGGATTTCGGCGTGAAGCGCCTTTGCCTTTTCAATTGCGCCACGCATCCCGAGTGAAGAAGGGGTGGAAATAACCTCTGCACCATAAGCGCGCATCAGAAGTTGACGCTCCCTTGACATATTTTCAGGCATTACGATCATCGCGCGATAGGAGTGGGTGGCGCAGAACGCGCAAATTCCTATGCCTGTATTTCCTGAAGTCGGTTCAATAATGGTGGCGCCTTCCAAGATGAGTCCACGCGCCTCGCCATCACGTAACATATAAAGGACGGCGCGATCCTTGACCGAGCCTGTGGGATTGAAGGCTTCCACCTTAGAGAGCAGACGAGCACGTAGGGAAAACGCTTTCTCGATACGTGACAGACGAACCATCGGTGTCTTGCCAATGGTTTCTTCAATAGAAGAATGAATCTTTGACATAGCCATTCCTTTCGCTTTTGTCTTTTATATTATAGTATGAAGAATCGAAAATTTTGCAAAAGGATGAATGTTTTTTGACAATAGTGGATACAGGGGCACGACGTATATTTTTACTGCGCCTCGCCATTCCGTAGCAAAAAGATTGTGGACACATAAAATAAAAAGGGGACGAATGTCCCATATGAAGGCTTTTTGAGGTAAATTATGGCTCTTTTTTCAAACCAAGCAACTTTAACCTATAATGGAAATACAACCAATTCTAATATCGTTTATGGTGAAATTCTGGAAGCGCTTACCGTAGAAAAAACTTCTGTTGAGGGAAGTTATGCCCCCGACAGTCTTGTGACCTACGCAGTGTCCCTTCGTAACACGGGTGGCGCGTTAAGCAACCTTACCATCACCGACAATCTCGGCGCCTATTCTTTCGGCACAGGCACCGTCACGCCTTTGACTTACGAGGAAGGCTCTGTCGTGCTCTTTGTGGATGGCGTACAAGTGGCAGACCCTGTGCTAAACGCTGGTCCTCCCCTTGTTTTTGAAGGCATCAATCTGCCTGCCGGCGCAAATGCTGTTCTGATTTATCAGGCGCGTGTAAACGAATTTGCAAACCCTGCTGTGGATGGCGTAATCGACAACGTGGTCACAGTTACGGGTGGTTGCTTAACAACACCGGTAACAGCAACAGAAAGCACGCCTGCTGTGGCAATGCCACTGCTTTCCATCTTTAAATCTCTTGCGCCAAGTCAAGTGATTGATAACGAAACCATCACCTATACCTTCCTCATTCAAAACAACGGCAATGAGGGAATTGTGGCTACCGACAACGCTGTGGTCAGCGACACATTCAATCCCATTCTGGATAATCTTGTCGTAACCTACAATGGTACAACCTGGACAGAGGGTGTCGAATACAACTACAACGAAGCAACAGGTCTGTTCACTACACTTCCGGGTAGAGTCGTGATCCCCGCGGCAACGTATACGCAGGATCCTGTGACGGGCGCATATACCGTAATCCCCGCTACGGTAGTTTTAACGGTCAGTGGTATCGTTTGAAGTTCTGGTGAGTGATAACAACTCTGTAACCAAAGAATAGAATCAAAACACAACGAATTTCGCCAAAGGCAAATGGAGAGAACGAAGGTCAACATTTCGTTCTCTCTTTTTTTATGAAATCCCTTGCGTTTTCCTAAAAATGAGCGTATAATGATGATATCAAAAGATAGTAGGTGACACAAATGGATTGGTGGTTGATTTTACTTATTGTGGCAGGGGGAATTCTCTTCCTCATTCTATTGACTGCCTTAATTTGTTATTTTAAGGTGTTTTACTCGGGAAAGCGACATATTCTCGCAGAGGACGAATATGAAATTCCTCCAGGAGAAGAATATCTCGCGCATAGTGAACAGATAATTGAGTGGGTTAAGCTCGCACGCACTTATCCTCACGAGGACCTCGAAATCACCTCACACGACGGTCTCACGCTAAGAGGAAAATACTACGAATGTAATAAGGGGGGAATCGTAGAGATTCTCTTTCACGGCTATCACGGAAACGGTGAGAGAGATATGAGTGGTGGCATCGCAAGGTGCTTCGCTCTCGGCAGAAATGCATTGATTGTCGACCACAGAGCGAGTGGACACAGCGACGGTCACACAATCACCTTCGGCATCCTCGAAAAACGAGATTGCCTTCGCTGGGTAGACTTCGCCATCAAGCATTTTGGTGAGGACGTCAAAATCATTCTTACCGGCATTTCGATGGGAGCTGCAACCGTAATGATGGCATCTGGCGAGGAACTTCCTAAAAACGTGATATGCACGCTTGCCGATTGTGGTTATTCCTCTGCTCGCGAGATCATCCAGAAGGTCATTCGTGAAATGCGACTACCTGCTACACTGCTCTACCCTTTTGTCAAGCTGGGCGCATTTTTGTATGGTGGTTTTCGTTTGGAGGAGGATTCTCCAATGGAGGCGATGGCGCGTGTGAAAATACCAATGATTTTCATACACGGGGAGGGGGATGATTTTGTCCCCTGTGATATGAGTGAAAGACTCCACGAAGCGTGCCTTTCTCCTCACAAAAAATTCGTAAAAATTCCAGACGCTGCGCACGGTCTCGCTTATCCAACCGATAAGGAAGGATATGTGAGCGCACTTGCCGTATTCCAAGAGGAATGTGGCTTTTAGATAAAAACAAATAAAAAAAGAGATTCACATTTTTTCTCCTTTTCGGGATAGAATGTCAATCTCTTTTTCTTTTATTTTTTCTCAATGCGACGGCGAGAGATGTGCATTTGGTAGAGAATCTCGGTGGCGAAAGCAAGCTTTGTCACCACATTTTCTTTGCTTGGGAAGCAATAGAAGGAGTCATCACTCGTCGACAAGTCAATACAATCAAAGGGCTTAATGTGAGGGAAATCATACTCAACGTGTAAACTATTGTTTTCAAGTGGTGTTCTTTGGATGCGATATGGGGCATCACGATGGGTCCCTTCTAAGATAAAACCTTCTTCAATATCGTGAATAAGCTTTGCCTGTCCGAGAGGTACAAATTCAGAGCATCTCGGCATAGAGTGGACGTCCACTACGTCCTCAAAATGATATTCGCCACGTTCGATCTGTCCCTTCACCTGCTCGCGCTCCCAAAGGAACCAGTCTGGAACGTGAGAAAACTCAGTTTCACCCTCGATCGCTGTGAGGGTGCCGTCCTCGTTCAGGTGCCAGCGCTTCTGACACTCGGTACAGAAAATGTCTGCGCCCTCGCTCGCCATTTTGTGCTCGGTGAGGCAGTGGGGACACTGATAAAGGATTTTGTGCATTCCTTCGGCGCGATAAGGCTCGGTGATGAGAATGCCGTTTTCCTTTTGGTAGCGATAATCGTCATATACGAATGCTTCGGCAAGACGCTCATTGATTTCGGCAACAGAAAGTGTATCAATTTCTTCCGGCGTTAAAATCTTTGTAAAGGTGGTATGGAGAGGTACCTTTCTCTTTTGACGGAAATTCCAGAAGGGAGAGTGCAGGTAGTTACCGTGATGAATGGCGACAACAACCGGTACGCGATTGCGCTTAATGAGCATTCCAAGAGAATCGGGAAGATAGGAGGTAATGCCACAGGGGGAATATCTCGCTTCAGGGTACATACAGAGAATATCTCCACGTGAAAGCACCTTACGAATGGACTTTACGAGATGATAGTCCGACGTGAACTTACGGGTGCAAATGGCGCCAATCCATTCCAGAAGCCACGCGCGCTTATAAAAGCCATCAATATTAACCACATTATTGACCCGACGAGGATGTGTCGCAAGGGCGACCATTTCAAAATCGACGAACGCCATATGGTTGGAGAGAAGCATATAGGGGCCCTTCAGGTCATCCATACCGATTTTCTCAATCGTTTTCTTTTTATTGGCGAGCATAATTTTCGATAAAATCCAAATAAGCCAGGTGAGATACCACGGCTGACGAATAGGGTATTTTGCAGTTTTATAACGCTTTTGATTTTTATAATTGACCGACATACATTTTATACCTCATTTTTAATTCGTATTATTGTAACATATTTAATCGACATATACAATGTTACAAGATGTGAATTTTGTCACAATGCGTTATCTTTCAGATAATAAAATAAACTTTCTCACCGTCATTGTCACAATAGCGAAGCTGAATACCAAAGATTTTCTCTAACATTCCCGAGTGGAATAAGGCATTTGGTGTATCGTCGGCGACAAGGCGAGAGCCATCTAACACAAGAACACGATCTGCAAAGCGAAGCGCAAGGGGAAGATCGTGAAGCACGACAAGAACCCCCTTCCCTCTTTGGGCAAGGGAACGCAGAGTACGCAACAGGTCAAGCGAACTTTCAATATCAAGAAAGGCTGTCGGCTCATCCAGCAAAAGATATTGACTCTCCGTGGCGAGGGCTGAGGCAAGCGCACAGCGCTGACGAAAACCACCGGAAAGCTCCGTTACAGGAGTATCTATAAAGGGGGAAAGTCCCAATTCTTCTATACACGCTCTGGCAATTTCTTCATCACATCTTCGATAGATACGTGGATAGGAAAGGTGGGGGAAACGCCCCATCAAGACGGTATCAAATACGCTCAAGGAACTCGGCTGGGTGTGTTGAGGAAGATAAGCCATCTTCCTCGCGATATCTTTTCGTTTTATATTCTTTCGTGGCACACCATCAAAAAGCACCTCACCCGTAACGCTCTGCAAGGTACCGATCAGCGAGCGCAGGAGGGTGGTTTTACCACTTGCATTTTTACCTACAACTGCTACGACTTCTTGAGGCGAAAGGGAAAAGGAAATACGATCTAATACCTGCTTTTCACCGTAAGATGCGCACAATTCTTTACATTCTATCATATTTTTCTCCTTTCTTTGAAAACAACAAGAAAAGGAAGAAGGGAGCGCCGAGAATCGACATCAGGATGCCGACAGGCACTTCATATGGCGCAAAAATTGTGCGAGAAAGCGTATCGCACAGCGTAACAAAGGAGGCGCCAAGTAGCGTGGAGAGGGGTAAAAGGTGCGCCGACTTATGCACGCCGAGCATACGAAGAGCGTGGGGGACAATAAGACCGACAAAGGAGAGCAGACCACACAGACTTACGGAGGCGCCCGAAAGCAGGGCAATCAGGAGCATCAGTAGACTACGCAAACGATAGGGAGAAAGACCAAGACCGAAGGCGCGCTCATCCCCGAGCGAAAGCGTATCGAGATCGTTGGATAACGTGTACGCAACGGCAAGAGTCAATAGGATAATAATGGATGCTGGTAGGAGGGTGCGATAGGTGACAGAAGAAAAATCACCGACTCGGAAATCGTTGCTCATCACACCGACATCCGGAAGCAGGGTTATGACGGCAGAACTGACGGCATTAAAAAGAGAATTGAGTGCAACGCCACAGAGAATGACATTTGCTCGTGAGAGTCCAAACTTTTTAGAAAAGAGCGCAATCAGTGACGTGGCGAGCATTGCTCCCAAAAAGGCAAAGAGCGAGGTCAAAAATCCACCGAGTATTCCAAAGGCAGTGGCAAGGGTTATGGCAAGCCCTGCGCCAGCGTTGACACCAAGAATGCTGGGGGAGGCAAGACGATTATGAAGGCTTCCCTGCGCCAATGCGCCTGCAGAAGCAAGAGCGCCACCCGCGACAAGACTCGCAAGCGTACGAGGAAGTCTGACATAAAGAAAGATGCGCGCGTGAGCGCTCGTAAAATCACCTTGAAGGAGAGATTCAAAGAGTGCGCCCAGTGGCAAGGGGGTGCTACCAAGCAAAAGCGAAAGAACCGCCACACATACGAAAAGCAGTGCTGTGGCGGTATAAAGTATAGGTATGCTATTTTGAAAGGAGTGTTTCGAGAAGTGTTTCATACGCTTCGAGATACCTCGCATTTGGTTTCTGGTTAAACAGAGTTTTTTCCATCAGGTGAACACGTCCTTCCCTGACAGCGCTAAGAGAGTTCCAAGCAGGATTTTCTTCGGTCAGCCGATGAAAGGCTTTGAGAGCAGACTCGGTGTCCTGCCCCATTGTTACAACGAAGATGTGATAGGGATCCTCAAGAAGTATTGCTTCTAAACTCAAACTCTCAAGGAGAGTATTGTTTTGATCGGCTATGTTGATCGTGCCGAAGTCGGAAAGCATTTCGCCGAGTATTGTTCCTTCACTTCCCTTCACCTTAACGCCTGTGGATGAAGTGCGAAGAAGGAGGATTTTTCTATTGTAATTTGTAAAGTTCTCTTTACAATATCTTTCTTTTACGTCCTCAATCCCTTCCTTTAAGGCAAGACCATTTTGTATGTAAAGATCTCTTCTTTCGGTAATATCGGTACATATTTTCAAGACAGAAAGATAGCCCTCAAAATTGTCAACATCAAAGTATGCAACAGGTATGGATAAGCCCTCTAATGTTTCACGCATAGCAAGATGAGAAGCCGTAGAAGCGCTGGCAATCACAAAATCGGGATTGGCAGACAGGAGTTTTTCCAGACTCGGTGAATGGGCGCCCCCAAGACTTATCGCATTTTCCAGTTCTAAAGACAAGCTATCCCACGCATCCGACGAGGTGGCGCAGACCTCCCCACCAGACAACATCCAAAGGTCGGCAAAACTACCGAGAAGGCAGGCGACTCTTTTTGGTTTTTCCGAAAACGTCACCCTACGGCCAAGAGAATCGTCGAAGGAAATCTTAGGCTCGCTCTCCTCTGGGAGAGGGGATGTCACGCACGAGGCGAGGGAAAGGGAGAGCAAAAGAAGGAGAACAACGAGGCGTTTTAGCATAATGGCAAAAGAAGCTCCCGTTCTACGTTTTCAAAGCCAATACGCGCAATGGTATCTGCAAAACGCTCGCCCTTTACTCCATTGTCACGGAAGAACAAAATGGCGCGCTCCACAGTATCAAGGACTTCCTCCTCGCTCGTGAATACATAGGAAAGGGGTTGTCCTTTGGCGCCCTTTTTGCCCCATCTGCCACCAAGATAGATGCGATAGCCGACTTGCGCATTCTCAAATGCGCCAAAGGGACAAGTGCTAAGGCATCTGCCACAATCGTTACAAATGACTTCGCTCTTATGTAATGTGCCGTCCCGAAAGGCAATGGCTTTCATTGGGCATTTTTCAGCAACGACACATTTTTTGCACACGTGGCATTTAGAGAGATCCGGAGTCACAATGCGCTGACCAATGATTCCGATATCGTTAAGATCTGGTTTCACGCAGTTATTCGGGCAACCACCGACAGCAATTTTAAATTTGTGGGGGAGGAGCACGTCGTGATAACCAATATAAAAACGCTCGTGAATAGCGAGAGAAAGGGCAAAGGTATCAACAAGACCAAACACACAGGTGGTACCCTTACAAGAAACAACGGGGCGCACCTTTGGTCCTGTGCCACCTGTTGTCAGGCCAAAATCGGCAAGAAACGCGATCAAGGGGTCGATATTTTCATATTTAACGCCTTGAATTTCAACGGTTTGTCGAGTGGTCATTGCCACCTCGCCCGAACCAAAACGGTCGGCAGCATCTGCAATGGCTCTTTGCTCCTTTGTTGTAATTTTACCATTTCTTGTGATAACACGTACATTGAACACGTCCGAAAAGCGTTTGTCCCGCAGGCAACCAAGTCCTTTGACTCTGGCGATATCCTCTGGAGTCAAAACTGTTGACATTTTACCTTCCTCACATTTCTTCTACTTTGATGAGGCTGGTGTTACCAGATCTACCGTTGGTGTTACCACCAGTGATAACAATACGGTCGCCTTTTTTCAAGGTAAGCACCTCTTTTGCTATTTTCTTGGCAGTGTAAAACAGGACGTCCGTAGAGGTAAACTGCTCGCACATAGCAGGGATAACTCCCCAAGAAAGAGCAAGTCGACGCCAAGTTTTTTCATCCGTCGTTAATCCAATAATCGGCACAGGCGAACGGAAACGAGAGACCATTCGCGCCGTCATACCCGACAGGGAACACGCGATGATTGCCTTTGCGCCAAGATCAATCGCCATACCACACGCCGAGTGCGAAATGGCGTCAACGGAGTTGCGAATACGGAATTCAGAACCGTGAAAGAGCTTGTCGAAGTTGATGCTTTCTTCAGCCGTTTCTGCAATCTTCGCCATAATCTGCACAGTACGAACAGGATATTTACCCGCTGCGGTCTCTCCAGAGAGCATGACAGCGCTGGTGCCGTCATAGACGGCGTTGGCTACGTCGGAGATTTCCGCTCTGGTTGGACGAGGATTGTGAATCATAGATTCCAGCATCTCGGTCGCAGTGATAACACGTTTGCCAAGCATACGGCATTTGGTAATGAGGGATTTTTGTATTGCAGGAAGGCGATCAAAGGGAACTTCCACGCCCATATCGCCACGAGCAACCATGATACCATCACAGCTTTTACAAATTTCTTCAATGTTATCAAAGCCCGATTGGTTTTCGATTTTAGCAATCAGTTCGACGCCCTCAGCGCCAATTTCATCCAGATATGCGTGTACGTCAAGCAAATCCTGCTCACAGGAAACAAAGGAGCAGGCAATATAATCGACATCATTCTGAACACCAAAGAGGATATCACGCTTATCCTGCTCGGAAAGGTAGGTCTGTTTCATCACTCGACCAGGGAAACTCATACTCTTACGGTCGGAAAGTTCGCCTCCCTCTGTCACACGGCAGATGATCTCTGTACCCGAAACTTCCTCGACAGCGAATGACAGCAATCCATTGTTCAAAAGAATGGTATCGCCAGAGGAAAGTTCCTGCGCAAGTCCTGCATAACTGACGGAAACGCGCTCATTGGTACCTATGATGTCCTCCGTAGTAAAGATGAAGGTGTCGCCCTCTTTGAGCATAATCTTGCCACCCTCGAAGGTTTTGATACGGTATTCCGGTCCCTTCGTATCCAGCATAATCGCAATGGGTAAGCCAAGACGCTCACGCACGCGCTTAATCATATCAATTCGTTTTTGATGGTCCTCGTGGGTGCCGTGAGAGAAATTGAGTCTGGCAACGTTCATTCCCGCACGACAAAGCCCTGCGAACACCTCTTCGCTATCACTCGCAGGTCCAATGGTACATACAATTTTTGTTTTTCTCATAGACGAATCCACCTTGTTTTCGTTTTTTCTTATTTTACCACAAAATGAAGATAAATTCAATAGTTTTAAAATAATAGTTGGTAAAACTCTTGCATTTTTTCTGCAAATATGTTATACTGTTGAGGAATCAGAATTACTAAAGGAGCTCCCCTATGGACGAGTTAGAATCGCTCAACTGTGCCCAATATGCATATGAAAAAAAGACTGAGGGCAAACTGGCAGTACTGAAAAGCCTTCTGATTATCGGATATATTGTTTTCGTTCTTGGCTTCTTCTTGTTCTGCTTTATCACAAGAATTGTGCCACTGTTTGCCGTATGTCCAATGTTTTTATGGATTTTGATTTTCTTTACCTGGCCCCTTGTGAAATTCGATATCGTATACACCTTTGAGCACGGAACGCTTACCTTCTATAAGGAGTATCGTTGGCTGAAAGGAAAAAAGAGAGCCGAGCTTCTTCGCCTTCGTATGCAGGAAGCGCAACGGGTTTCTCCTTATACAGGAGAGAGATTGGAAGGAAAAATCTACGATTTTTCTTCCAGCCGTAACGCAAGCAGTCTGGTATTCATTATCGGCAAGGACAAAGATGGACACGTAGTCAGTGTCATTTTTGATAGCATTGAACGCGTCAATAAGCTTCTCTGCTCCTTTGCAAAGGAAGCCTCATCAGAGTTGCGCGCTTATGTATATTCTGCTAAGTAAATGCAATGATTTGAAAATATTTGTTTACAAAAAAAGACTTTCTCTCAGCATTGCGCCATCAAAGGCGCAAGTCCTGTCGAAAGTCTTTTTTGTTTATATTTTTATTGTTTCAATTTCTTCTGTTCCGTCAAGATGAATTCGCATCACCGGAACGCAACCCATAATTTTGCTTTCTGCTTGTCGGATGTTCCCTTGCGCATCAATGACCCACGGCTGTTTGAGAAAGCGCTTCGGGCAAAGCATCCACATTGCATAATCTCCATCTATTCCATATTGACTGAAACATCTGTCGTAGTCTAAAACTTTTCTTTTGAGAAACGTTTTGTCAAAACCAAAAAAATATTTTTCCGCCTCTTCTTTACTGAACAGGTACAGTTTTCGCCCGTGATATCTGCTGATCGGATTCAGGGTCTTTGTCAAAATCTTTCTTTTCTCCTGTGGCACAAAAATCTGCTTACAAAGACGGTTCAGCTCATTTCCCGTATTCGACTGAAAACGTGCCATATAGTAATATGGGGGTACCAAAAGAAAATAATTTAAAAAATTTTCCTTACAAGCATCAGCAATATCACCGAACCAACCGTTAGGCGAGTCGAGAACAGTATCAATGATGCTATCGCAAATCAAGAGAGCTGTATTCCCCTTTTTCTCAAGAATTTGCCAACGAATGGGCTCCACCTTAAAATAATAGTTTTGATTGTCCACGATCGGTGTTCCATCAGAAAATTCTGAAAAACTCTTTGTGTGATAAGCGGGGCCGGAAAGCCTGTAATAGCATCCATCTGAGCCAAGATAATTGCCCTGTTCATTTTTTGTGCTCTCATCAATCGTCACATCAGGACTTTTGATGGTCGCCGCCCTCTCGCCGAGATAAAGGTATTCCAGGGTAATGGTTGTGGATTTTTGTGTCGCATCTACAAATATTTCCTCTTCCACATCCAGAATCGTGCAGACATCCGGGAGAAATCTCACCTTCGTGGCAGGAACTATGCCTTTCGTGGCATCCGAAACGTCTGCTAAGTTTTCTTTATAGGTAAAGTAATTCAGATAGTACTCTTTCCTCAAGGTATAGCCATCAATATAATGCGCCTTGCCTTCCTCTTCACCACCAGTCGAACGAAGCCACCAATCTCCCTTCAGATATCCTGTAACGCTCTCGCAGGATAGACCTTGCGCAAGCGCATAATCGGAGAGTTCAATTTTCTTCACTTCGCTACAAGTCGGCGTGACAAGCAGGCGATAGTCCGATACGGAGGCTTCGCGAGCAGAAAGAAGAAACACATAATCCTCCTGTGTGGGGGCGCCGTCCTCGCTCGCGCGTTTTGCATTTTTCGCTTTGCTCTCTATGTTGCTCGGAAGCACCAGACTTTTTTCCTCTTCGTTAAAAAGCGCATCATAAAAGTCGCCATTCAGAAATCCTCTGATTTCACTTTGGAGGTAGTTGCTTGAGCTTTTATCAAAACGGCGAGATAGCAGGATGCTATCGCACAGGAGAATTGCCTCTCCCCTCTTTTCCTTCAAAATTCGCCAACGGACAGGCTGTACCTTAAAGTAGTAGGTTTCCCCATCCACGATTTTTTGGCCGTCAGAAAATTTGTTAAGCGAAGAGCGCTCTACCGTCCACGCCGCATAGAAATAGCCATCACTACCGAGATAGTAGCCTCTCTCATCCACGACATTGTCATTGATAATGACCTGTTCCTCTTTTATAGTTTGTGGATATTCCCCAAAATAAAAGAAATCACCCCTTCTCGTGCAGGAGGGTATCGCTTCCTTCGTCGTCAGGACTCTTTGTTTTTTTCTTTTTTTCATAAAATTTTCTTCCATTTCCTTGATAGAAACATTTTAACATATGCGCGAGGGGATGTCAATAAGAAATTGGTTTGATTTTCTGTTTATGAAAAATCAGGCGTGATAGATAGAAGAAAAAGAGAAAAACAGAAAGGAAAAAAGCCATTTTAAGAAAGAAAAAGACATATGGGGTTGTGGAGCCATTGAGATGAAAGAGAGAAGTCGTAAGCAGTGAGGAGAGGATAGCGCACAAAAGGGGAAATACAAAGGCGTGAGCGAGGGAGAAGGAGAGGCGAACACGTCGGCGCAGACGGAGGAAGGAAAGCACGAAATTATAGCCCTCCATCACGATAATGACGACGGCATATCCGAAAATACCGAGTCTTGGCAACAGGAAGTACAAAAGGACAATCGAGAGAAGGGAGTCGGTGATGTTTACCCACATAGAATAAACGTGTTCACCTATCCCTTTCAGGATGGCGTCGGTGACGTGATCGAGATACATCAGGGGGACAATGGGCGCAAGAACAAAGAGGTGCGCAGATGCCGTCGGGGTTTTATAAATCAGATTGGAGATTTCCTCCCCGAAAACAAAGAGAAAGACACAAATAACGGACGCATAGGAGAGGGTATAGGAGAGCGCTCTGGAGGCGATATTTCCCATTTTCCCTTTATCCCCAGTGCTTTTGAGTTCGGCAAATTCCGGTACAAGCAACGAAGAAAAAGAGGATAGGGGCGAGAGTGGATACAATAAAAGAGGGAGCGCCATACCGTGCAAGGCGCCATAATCCGCAAGGGCGCTTTCTATGGTGCTGTTTCCATATTTTAAGAGGCGTTTTGGGATCAGGCTATGCTCAAGAGTGAGGAGCGCCTGACGAATGTAGGCGGAAAAAGCGAGGGGAAGCGTGATGGAAAGCAGGGGAAAAAGGGGGCGATATTTCTCGCTTTCACCTTTCGTTTTTTTAGGAATACAGGCAAGGTAAAAGAGAAAAAGGATCAAGGCGCCAAAGTTTTCACAAAGAGTGGAGGCGAGGGATAATCGAGAAATTGCCATACCGATAGGCATTCCGGATCCCTCTGGCAAAAATGCGACGGTGAAAACAATTTTTAACAGTTGTGTCATCACCTGTACGCCTGCGCCAATCGGAACACGTCGAATGGCAACAAAATACCCACTGAACACAGATGAGAGCGCCATTGCCGGCAGAGAAAGGGCAAGGATTTTGAGTGGCGCGTTGGCGCGAAGATCTCCGATAAAGCTGAGGACAAGAGGGCGCGAGAAAACAATGACGGCGAGAGTTGAAAACAGGGAGAGGAGCCCACTATAAAAAATGGCAGCGCCAACGATATGCCGATGGCGTGAGGGGGCGTTTGCATCCACCTCTGAGGCAACGCTCGTGGTGACGGCAAGACCAATTCCAGCGCTCACGAAGGTGACGGCGAAGGAAAAGACGTTCATCAGCAGGGTGAAAAGACCGACTCCCTCTTCTCCCACACGTGAGAGAATGAAGGCGCTGAAATAGAGAGAGACGGTACGCATTGAGAGGTTGACAACGCTCATCAAAAGCGCGCCTAACAAAAAGGTTTTCTTACGGCTTGACATAGTTCTACTCCAAAAACATAGGAATACTCTAATGTATGAAAGAGAGTTGATTTTTTTGTCTGTTATAGAATATTTCTTTTTTCAAAAAAACAAATGCAAATGACGAACGCAAAGGAATTTCTATTCTTTTTTTCGAAGAAATGTTTAAAACTTCTTGAAATCTTCATATTTATCGTGTATAATAGTCCATAGAAAATAAATCAAGGAGAAAATCATACTATGTTCAATTTTTCGTTTTTGCTCGATTCGACAACCAATACGCAAACGAATCCTCTTGGTGGCTTTGGCGGAATTATAATGATTGTTGTGCTCTTTGTAGCGCTTTATTTCTTTATGATTCGTCCCCAGAAAAAGCAGGAAAAGAGAGATGCAGAAATGCGTGATTCCCTCGCCGTAGGCGATGAAGTTACCACCATTGGCGGTATTATTGGTAAGGTTGTTTCCATCAAGGGAGAGACCTTTGTTCTGGAAACCACCAGAGAGAAAACCAAAATTCGTTTCCTGAAAGGCGCCATTCGTACCATTGATGTCAAGGCAGAAGCACTCGCTCAGACTGTAATTGAAAGTCAGCAGGCCGAAGCTCAGGCAACCGAAGAGGCTACTCCCGCGCAGCAGGAAAGCGCAGAAGAAGGCAAATAATCTTCATAAATACAAAAATCTCCGCATACATTTGAGAGAACATTCTCGGTATGCGGAGGTTTTTTATGAAAAAAATGAAGTTGTTTGGTTGGAAACTCTATCTTGTGCGCTTGGCACTTTATCTCCTCGCTCTTGTCGGAGGGATGGCGCTGCTCGCCGGCGTGCTTTTGCTATTCAAAAATCCACTCCCCTTTATCTCTTCCCTTTCGCTCGGTCTTTTCTTTCTTCTTGCCCTCGTCTTTGGGGTTATTGCCAATCGTGAGGACGGTCTACTGTTCTCTACCCTTCCGACACTGACGGTAGCGCTTCTCTTAATTGTAACAGGGCTGATTGTCAATGGAGGAAAGCTTCCCTTCTCTGTCATTGTTTATGCAGTTATATTTTTTGCTTGCTTTATGCTCGGCAGAATCTTACCAAGAAAAAAGAAACACAGACGCTCATTTTAAGGAAAACCCTTGAAAATAAATGGAGAACAGAGCGTTTCATTTAACTTTTGACAACTATTGTTTGCATATCAAAAGAAAAAGCGAAGAATTCCAAGAATTCTTCGCTTTTGAATTAAAGAGATTTTGCATAATCGCCAAGGATTTCTTCAAAATTAACGCCATAGGTACGGTAGGAGGGATCGGCGAGGGTTTTCTTCATAGAAAGAAGCGTGAAGTCAACGGCAATATCCAGAGATTCAAAAACCGAGTGTCCACGCATCAGGGCGCCGAGAAAGAGGGAGGCGTAGATGTCGCCAGTACCGTGAAAAGCAACAGGGAGTTTTTCGTTTTTGTAGTAATGATATTCATTCGCTTCTCGATCGTAGGCGTATACACCAATTTCATCCGGCACAAAGGAAATACCTGTCAGGGCAACATAACGAGGGCCAAGCTCGGCGAGTTTATGGAGAAGCTCTTGGATCTGCTCTTCGGTGTATGTTTCAAGGTAGGTGGTATGGAGCATAAATGCAGCCTCCGAAAGATTGGGGAGGATGATATCTGCCTCACGACAAAGGTCGCACATATGGTCGGCAAATTCTTCGGTAAAGCCGTAATAGAGTTTACCGTGATCTGCCATCACCGGGTCAATCACCTTCAGACAATCGGAAGATGCAAAGGTGTGGAAATAACTTCTCACAATATCAATTTGACGAAGGGAGCCGAGATAGCCAGTATAAATCGCAGAAAAATCGAAGGCAAGTTCCTTGAACTTCTTTTCTATTGTCGGCAATTCTTCGGTGAGGTCACAGAAGGTAAAAGAGGGGAATGCCGTGTGATTGGAAAGCACAGCCGTCGGCAAGACAGCGCACTCCACGCCGGCCGCAGAAATGATAGGCAATGCAACGGTGAGCGAGCATTTGCCAACACAAGAGATGTCCTGAATGGTAAGAATTCTTTTCATTATAGTATCCTTTCTATTTTAGTGAGTTGCCTCACTTACGTATGCCTCAAGGGCACTTAATTTGCTTGTAAAATGTTCATATCCACGTAGGATATAATCGCTCTCGTCATCTACCGTGATGAGAGAATGGGTTGCGAGCGCATAAAGAACAATGCCGGCGCCAGCACGAAGGTCAGGTACAGAAACCGTATCGGAGCGTATGGTGTCCCGAGAAGAAAAGGTGATAGAGCCATTCTCGTTTTCTGCATAATTTGCTCCAAGCGCGTGATAGGGGAGAAGAAAACTTTTCCTCTTTGGAAAGACACTGTCCAAGAGTGTCCCATTGCCATAGTGAGCAAGCGTCCCAGCAAGAATGGGGGAAAGGTCTGTGGGAATTCCGGGATAAGGCGCACAGACGATATCTACCCTTTTCGGTGGCTTGGGAAGAGAAAGCGTCGCAGAGTGCTCCTTGAGAAGAAGATCTGCGCCCGCCTTTTTCATCAAGGAAAAGAAAGAGTGAAGATGCGAGGGGTCAATATCCTCAACGGTTACGCTACCTCCCGTGATAAAAGCGCTTAGGAGATAGGTTCCCGCCTCAATCATATCGGGAATCATTCGCATCCGAACACCACGTAATTTGCCTCCACGAACAAAAAACGTCGGACGTGGGGTGGAGAGAATAGAGATGCGACACCCTGCAATGCGCAAGAAGGCAACGAGGGAGAGAACGTGTGGCTCAATGGCAACATTTTCAAGGATGCTTTCGTCCTCTATTTGCGAGGCGAGCAAAAGTCCGTTCACGGTTGCACCTACGGAAACCTTAGGAAAAATAACTCTATTTGCATATAGTTGTTTACAAATAATCTCATTTTCTTGTATTTCCCCACCAAATGCCCTGACTGCCCTCAAATGCAAATCAATCGGTCTATCACAGAAGGAACAGCCACCGAACATAGGAAGTTCCACCTTGCCAAAGCGTCCAAGACAAGCCCCGATCAGGTAGGTTGAGGCGCGAATCACACGGGTAAAGGCTTCACTCGGCGTTGCATAGGAGAGGTTTTGGGTATCAATTTCGATAATGTCAGGGGCGAGTCTTGTAATCTCTGCGCCAAAGGTGCGAAGCAGGGAGAGGACAGTTTCTACATCTGTGATTTCCGGCACCCCAAAAAGCGTGCTTTTTCCCCTTGTCAGGAGTGTTGCAAAGAGGATGGGCAACACGGCATTTTTTGAACCACCTATTTTCACACTTCCCCGAAGCCTTCTACCACCCTCAATACGATAAATCATATCCTTTTCCCCTTTCATCCTTACATACACATTGTATGAAAACGGGGGGAAATGGTGAGGGAAAGGAGAATTGCCTAAAAACAACGAAAGTGGAGATGCGACAGTAACGTCTTAACATACTGCAAATGGAGCAATATACACAGGATTTCTTTTGAAACGCGAGATTGCTGTTACACCCTCTCGCTCTTTCTTATCGCTCTATGAGGATGGTCAATTTTTGACAAAAAGTTCAGGCTGCGTTTCTTTGTAAAAAGCGACAACAAGGTCGACAATGAAGCCATAGCTGACGGCGCCCTCTGTACCATTGACTTTAAGATAGGCGTCATTTAAGGATGAGGATACGTTTCCAACAGGGTTATTTTCAAACTGCTTTGCGTGCGCACTGATGGCACGGATATCCCCGATAATTCGAGGGTCGACACCTGCGAGAAATTCTCGATACAGTTCTCTGTCAGCGCGCCATAAGGCATTTATTACATAACGAAACAGATCAAAGTTTGCGCTATATCTGACATAAGCATCTTCGCTTTCTTTTCCCACAAGAAAGGCTACAAAACTTGCCTCGTCCTCTCTGGATATTCCTCTTTGATGCGCCATTTCGTGCAAGGCAGTTGTCGGAATTTCGGCATCCGGATAATCCATATTTACATTGGATTCTCCAGTAAAAAAGGTATAAATTCCGAGAATATGCGCGTAGGACATTGCGCGACTAAAAACCACACCCTTGACACGCGAATGATAGTTATAGGAAATCAAGGACGAATTCTGTTTAACAAAATCGTCATACTCCTGGTTTAATTTTACAGAGAGAGTTTTCATTGTATGGGGCATTATGGATGCGCCATCTTCACCAAAGGTGATCTGATCGAGGTCCTCCAAGAGTTTTTCGTGAAGATGCTCGGCCGTGGCGAAAAGTTCTTCTTTTTCAATCTTTTCACGCTCAATCCCCATTTTATCGTCCAGACGTGTCGTGTGATAGCCTACACCTATTGTGAATACATAAAGCGTCCCCACGAGAAAAACCACGCCAAGCGTGTTTAAGAAAAAGCGTCTTGCCCCCGAGCGCGTATGCACGAAACGGACATAGATGAAAACGAGAAGGAGAACGAGAATGGGAGAAAGACAAATCAGTAGTTCAGCGAGAGAAAACGGAAGGAGGGAGCTAATCTTGGCAAGCGCTAAGCGCACCCCCTGTGCGAACGTGTCATTTATCACATCTGCAAAAGCAGGAAAAAGGACAAACAATAGGAGCGCAAGAGCGCTTATCAAAAAAAGCGCAAAGGTTATGAGAAAAAAGGGCGTTGTGTATTTTTTCAGGGTATAAGAAAACATAAATCCACCCGTAGTTTAAACAAATTTTACAAGAGAAAATCGAAAACAAGCATCAGGCAAAAGCCGATAAGCAAGGAATAGGTCGCGCCACGCTCTGCTCCGTGCGCGTGCGTTTCGGGGATCATTTCGTCACTGATGACATAGAGCATTGTTCCACCGGCAAATGCCAGAGAAAACGGCAAAATAACCTCAGCAAGCTGTACGGCGAAGTAACCAATCAACGTGCCAATCACCTCAACAATGCCTGTCATAGAGGCGATCAGAAAGGTGCGACGCTTGGACATTCCTGTTGCCAGCATCGGGGCAATAATTACCATTCCTTCAGGAATATTTTGCAAGGCAATACCACCTGCAATTAAAAAGGCGTTTGTCATATCGCCACCACCAAAACCAACGCCCGCTGCTATGCCTTCGGGTAGGTTATGAATCGCGATTGCCAAAACAAAAAGAAGTATCTTATTCTGCTCTGCCGAAGCATTTTTTCCTTCGATATCCGTTCCAGAGAGAAGATGCAGGTGAGGGACAAGTTTGTCGATCAAAGAAAGCGCAACGGCACCAAGAAGAATTCCGATAACAGTTACAATAATCGAAAACTTATCACTGGGGTCAAGCGAGGGCAAAATCAATCCTATAACAGCGGCAGCAAGCATAATGCCTGCGGCGAACGCTAAAATGATATCACGCATACGGTGGGAAGCGTTCTGAAAAAGAAAGCCGGCAAGCGCGCCAATGACAGTAGCGCCACCGACACCAAGCGCTGTCAAAAGTACAATTTCCATATATAGTCCTTTCTTGTTATATCCTGCTGGGAGAACAATATGGGCTCTAAAAGTATATGCTTTTTAAAAGATATGCTTATTTTATCACAACTCGGCCATTTTGTAAAGATATTTAAATAAATTTACAATTTTTTCAAAGACTTGACTTTTTTTGCCATTTAAGATATAATAGGAGCGTTATATAAAAACAGGAGTGTGACCTATGAAAGAAAAAAATATTTTTTCCAAACCACTCGTACTTACCCTTTTGGCATTGCTGTGCTGTGCGCTTTGGGGTAGCGCGACCCCCTTTATAAAAATCGGATATGAGTTGGTACTGCCTGCCGAGAGAGATGTGGCATCCACCATATTGTTTGCCGGCATTCGCTTTACCCTTGCAGGCATTTTGACGATTGCCATTTTCAGTATTGCAAGAGGTAAATTCCTCCTGCCCAAAAAAGAAAATCTTGGACGTGTCGGAATCATCAGTATTTTCCAGACGATTGTACAATACATTTTCTTCTATCTCGGTTTAGCAAACACCTCCGGTGTCAAGGGTACGGTCATCAGTGGTGGTTCGGTGTTTTTTGCTATTTTGATTTCCAGCCTGATCTTCCGTCAAGAAAAATTGACGTTGAAAAAGATTGTCGCTTGCATTGTCGGTTTTGCAGGAATTGTAGTGGCAAACCTTGCTGGAATCGAGCCAAATGTAAACATTGGTGATGTTTTTGTGCTATTTTCCACCATTTCTCTTGCTGTTTCATCTGTTTTAATCAAGCGTTTTTCTGCGCACGAGGATCCCGTTATCATCAGTGGCTACCAGTTCATTGTCGGTGGTGGCGTAATGTGCATTGGCGCGCTTTGCTTTGGTGGTCGTGTCAATCTTGGCGACATTCGTGGCATTCTTGTACTTCTCTACCTTGCTCTGCTGTCTGCTGTCGCATACTCGGTTTGGGGCATCCTTCTCAAGTACAATCCCGTTTCCCGTGTTACGGTATTCACCTTTATGACACCCGTGTTCGGTGTTCTGCTCTCCCTGCTTTTGCTGACAAACGAGAACAGCGCCGTCGAGCCTTTGAATCTTATCCTCTGTCTTATTCTTGTGTCGACGGGTATTTTCATTCTCAACTACCAAAAGCAAAAAAAGGAAATTCAAGAGGGCGATAACAAGCCACAGTAAGAAAAGAATTTTTAATAAAAGCCCCTCCCATACGGTAACCAAAATTTTGGTTTTGCATAAAATGCATTATACAAACCAAAAGAGAGTTATATTGGGAGGGGTTTTTATGCAATTAGAAAAAGTAATTATTGACGGTCAAGTGTATTACAAAGAGGTCATACGAGAGCAAGAGAGCATTGCCACAGGCGAAGAGATATCTCCCCAAAAGGAGGATGTGGTTGCCCTGTGGCGTGAGAAATTTGAAAGAGGCTTTGCCCGAGCGAAGGCCATCGTAAAAAGGCAGACGAGAAGCGCAAGGGAAAAGTTCAGGGGTGGCATTGAAAGGCTCTTTCCAAAGTGCGTGGAAGCAACAAATGAAGAGAGTTTAGTCTTGCTTTTGCCATATATGGACGAACAGGGCAGGAGCGAGGTTTTTCGTGAACTGATGAAACGATCGAATGTTATCGAAAAACTTTCTCCCGAAAGTGTCCTTCCTTATTTCAATGCGCAAGAGTGCGATGCCTTCATTCTTTTTGTCGTGGAGCATTTCCGACAAGGGGATTTGTCGACAATGGCAAAATTCGCAAGCGAGAATTGCCTTCACCAACTGGTAGATGGCTTTATTGAGGGACGGTACGCCGACATCCAGATAGAAAGCCTATATCCGTATCTTCCAAAAAACGAGATCAAACGTCTGCTTACGTATTATGTAGAAGAGCAATAAAGGTTAAAATAATGATTCCAATTTAAAAAACAGAAAGGAGGCTTTGAGAAACCAAAGCCTCCTTTGTATAGCCGATCTTAAAAAAGTCGTTTAATTAACTAAACCATTATTACAATTTTGAGTAACCAAAACTATTTACCAAAGCATCAATGGGAACGCCTGCTTTACATAGTGGGCATTCGTGCGAGGGGGAGCTCATAAAGTCCCCAAGATCCTGTGGATTAAAGACGGAACAAACAGGATATCCTGCGCAACTATCCCTTGTTGCAAAAATGGATGCGACGCCTGCGACATATCCGTTGTAGTAGCGAATGGCCTCGACGGCAGCCTGCGCAGTATAACCGGTTGAAACAGAGGCAGCAAGTATGAGGACATTCTTACCTGTAATCATAGGCGCTATGCTATCTCGGAAAATAATCTGGCTACCAGAGGTGTGCTCTGGGGTGACGATGTAAATTGTTTGGTGTGCATTCATATTGGAAAAGCCACCCTGCGTCAGTTCATTTGCCAGACAAGTTCCGATCACCTCAGTACCGTCAAGACAGAGAATGGTGTCGACGATCGTAGTCGAACGATAATAACTAACCAATTCTTCTGCGAGAGCCTTCGCCTCAGAGAGTCTACTCTTTTGTGTCGTGACATCAATGTAGTAATTGATATGGCTATGGCTGGTAGCAAAATGTCCTTTTACAACGCGCAAATACAAATTTTTGCGTTTGGTCTGGATTTTATATGCGTTACTTGTTGGCATAAATTGTCTCCTCTTTATAGTTTTCTTTGTATATATTTTACACTTTTTTCGCACTTTTGTCAATGCCTCTCTGCATTTTTCCACAATCTGCCCAATTTTCTCATAAAAATCACAACCGAGCAAAGGAAATCTATTGCATTTTGCCCAAAATCGTGTTATAATAGATACAAAGATGCGATTCATTGCGAATGCAAATTTCATCCTTAAATCAATATTTCCATACGCCTGCATAGTTAAATGGATATAATAAACCCCTCCTAAGGGGTAGCTCTCGCCTTGTCTCGACCGAGCAAACGCGAGAAAAAGCGAGGAAAACGGCGAAAACGCAACTTTGCCCCGTCACCGCAGGAAATTTGGCACCCTATTTGGTGCCCTGCGGCACCTTTTGCGCATTTTTTAAGGGATAGGCGTGCTTCAAGCATCTTCTATAAATTTCATAATTTGCCTCCGTAGTAAAGTGGATATTACAAGTCCCTCCTAAGGATTAGTCGTGGGTTCGATTCCCGCCGGGGGTGCCAAAAAGCCGACAGCAAACGCTGCCGGCTTTTGTATTTAGTAATAGTGATTATTCAGTGAGGTTTCTCGTGCTTACTCCCGTTAAAACCTGTTCAGACGGGAGTGCCACACTAATGTCGCTAATATCGCCAATTTCAAGAATGATATGGTCATCGTGGCACTGATCAGACACAAAAACGAAGCGACCTTCTTGTTGATATCTATATGATTCTCGTTTCCAAAATGCTATGTTATGCATTCCTCTTAACATATCAATAAGCATACTTGCATTATCAACGGTTTCATCGTAGTATTTCACACCACTGAAGTATGCGGTAAAACCTGCCTTTTCAGCAGCTTTTTTTACTCGATCGATGAAAGCATTGCTATCGAGAATAATTAATGCGGTGTCACCAAATGATAGCATTTTTTCTTTCTGTTGCTCAGTAAAGGCAAATCTTTCTAGTTGTGGATAAATTCCAAACATGCAAAAAACGAAATCGTCGGAGTGGGATGTTTTTATCAGTTCATCTTTTAATACAATTTCTTCGCCGGTACTGGGAATTTTTATTATTGCCTCGTTAACATGTACCATTGCTTCAAAGCCATCACCAATCTCTTTATCACCAGTTTCTTCTTCCAATTTCCTATAATATCCAAGAGTTTTGGCATATAAGGATCCTTTTTGTAATTGTTTGATTCGTTCTGCGCTTTGAAATTTGATTAATGGTATCCCTTTGATCTGTATAGAAATGGTTGATTCATCCATAAACAGTACCTCCTTTATTTAATAATTATATCATAAATGTGTGAATTTTTCAACCATTTCCGCATAATATATAGCAGCCAAAACGGGCGACGATCGCAATGATCATCGCCCGTTTTTGTATGTTAATCGAACAGTTCCTCAATCTTTTCTGCTGCTGTTCTGTCCGAACTTTTTAGGAAGTGGCTGTATATGTCGGTTGTGGTGCTGGTTCGTGCGTGGCCTGCTCGGCCTGCAACCGTCACCAGTGGGACGCCTGCTGCGATTTGCATCGTGATATTGGTGTGGCGTAGCGAGTGCACCGTTCTGTGCGGCAGTCCCGCCTGATCGCAGATCTTATGTACCCAGTATGATATCGTGCCGGGATACATGACCTTTCCGTCCTCCGAGATGAACAGCCTGTTCGTCTCGTGCCATCGGTCACCAACGTCGTATTTGTACTGATCGTACCATTCCTTGTACTCCATGAGCACCGCCACCAGCTTATCCGATATACTGATGACGCGTTTACTGCTCTCAGTCTTGGGATCCTTTTCTACGAGGCCGACGCCTTTTACCGTTGTGACGGATCGTTCTATGGTGATCGTTCCTTCATCGAGGTCGACATTCGACCATTCCAGCCCGCAGAGCTCACCGCGCCGAATGCCTGTGAGCAGGAGTATGAGAGCTGCCGTTTTGCATCGCACATCCGGATACGCCAGCGCTGTTGCGTAGAATAGCTTGGCATCTTCATCGTTCATGTAGTCGATTTCCTTCGATGGCCGCTTCGGGAAGTCGATGTAATCTGCGGTAGCGTAGTTATCGACGATAAGTCGCTGCTTCTTTGCGTGCGAGAGTATCGCGCGCAGCGTGCGCTTGATTTTGTGCATGGTCTCGTATGCGTATGGTTGCTTCTTCTTTTTCACATTGAATAGCGCTGTGGTGCGGCAGCCGAAGTTTTCTGCGATCTTTTCCGCCTGCTCTAGTCGGATGTTATCGCCGCGCAGAGCTGCCAGCAAAGGCCCGCTGTCGTAGTCCAATTTCTGTTTCAGTTTGCGCTCTCCGCGTCTCGCTGCGTCAACTACTTCTTGGAATTCCGGCTTGGCGCATACCGTAATGATGATTCTTTCGCGCCTGTCGAGCTCGTCGTAGAATCGCTGTATGATCGTCGGGTTGAGCTCGCGCAGCTTGTAGCCGCCAATGCTGGCGGCTATTTCTGTGATTGCGGATTGGCAGTTGACGTAGTAGCTGACCGACAGTTCTTCCTTGCGGCGCTCCAGCCACCATTTCATGTAGTCGGCCAGCGTGGTGTCGGGTGAGACACCATCGCCGCCTGCGGCCGTGAGGGACATGCGCAGATTGTTTTCGTACTGATCCGCGTACACGATCACCTCACGCTCCATCTGCTTCGGCGTCATTCCCATTTGCGGCTTCCATGTGGTGGAATAGACATTCATCTTTCCGCTGCCTTTGTCCTTGAGTTTCACCTGTATGCGGTAGGTGGGACCGGATTTCGTCATTCGTTTCGTTATCGTTGCCATATCAATTCCTCCGTTTTATCGTCGTTATAGCAAGCCCTTGGCAACAACAAAGGAAGCCACAAAGGTCTGCAAAAGTCAAGCAGTTTTTTGAAAATTTCCTGATAAAAATGCAATTAGTGCATCGAGATCCACAAGGATCTTTTTGCCGGTGAAAACGCAGTGTACCTTGCCTTCCTTGCAAAGCGTGCGGATGCAGTTTGCGGTGATTGCGGACTGTTCGTCCATTTCCTTAATGATCGCGACCGATTCGTTGATGGTGCGCATTCTGTGTATAGTCATAAAAACTCCTTTCATATCTTGAAAACTTGAATGTGGGGGTATACCCCCTCTTGATTTCCCGATTTTTCGCGCGTGACTCCTCGCCCGTCTCACAAGCGAAAGTCGTAGAGATTTTGATCCCCCTACCCCCGAAGGGATGTCGCTGATGTAGCAAGTATTACAGGTCATTCTTATTTTTCATTCTATAGAGATGAACTTATAAACCTGCTACATCTGCGACGTGAAAATTAAAGGGGCTGTGCGGTATCGAGAATTTTATATTTTAACAACATGGTGGTTTCGCTACCTCCACCTTTCGGGCGTTTGCGCACCACGGTCGCAAAGCCACAAAGTGACTGCTTGAACTTCGTCATGCTCTCGGCACGATAGCCATTGTCCTCGCACCACCGCTGATATTCCTTATAAACATCTGCTGTGCGCACCTCGGCGTTATCGTCTGATTCAAGGCACTCATCCACAAAGCGCATGACCTTATCGCTGTCTTTGCGGTAGTCTTCGATTGCGTTTTTCGCCGTCTGCGGAAGCTTGAGTCCTTCCTTACGGAGCATTGCATATCCTTCCACCAGCCAATTGAGTATAGCGCTCTGACTGTTCGGGTGTGAGAAGAAAACTTTCAGGTTTGTGTCCTGCTCGCCCTCTCCAAAGTGGCGATCAAATGTAATAACGATAACTCGATCACTGCTAAAGAGCGTCAGATCGCTGATGGCTGGGCGGTAATTGGTGTTGATGTACATTTTGAACTGCGGTCTGAAATCGAAGCTGTTTTCATGCAGGAAGCGGGCGTTCAACGTGTCGTTACCGGTCATGCTTTTAACGAGCGCTGCATCAAGGCGCAAATTGCGATCCGGCTCCGAAATATTGACAAATCGCACGCCTGCGAGACGCGCCACGTCTTCACTTGGCATTTGGCTGCTGCTGTTCTGTTTCACGGCGATTGTTTCCGAGCGAGCGGTGCAACCATAGCTACCAAGCACCTTCAGTACGCTTTCGCAAAGTGTTCCTTTACCATTGCGCGTTGTGGCGCCGTAAAAGATGAAGAAGCACTCGTATCGTGTATCGCCGCTAAGACCATATCCAAGCACCTTCTGCAAGAAGCGAGCTTTTTCCTGATCTTCGCAGGTGATTTCCTGCACGAAGCGCTCAAAGCGCTCGCAGCGGGCTTCCGGATTGTAGATGACATCGGAGATTTTGGTGAGCTTGTCCGACGCCGTATGTGATGTGAATTTCATGGTGTCAAGGTGCAGTGTTCCGTTCTGACAATTGAAAACGTAAGGATCGCTGTCGAATTCTTCCATGCGAATCTTATGTACGCCTTGCGCGTCCTTGAGTATGGTATCACGCATTTTGCGCGTCTGCCACTTGGCACAGAATTTCATGTACTCCTGACGCCTATTTTCGTCAACGATGGACATACAGTAAATCATCAGGTTTTTTGCAAGCTCCTTGCAATATTCCATAGTGCAAAGGGAGCCGATATCCTGCTGCCAAATTCCGTCTGCGTAATAGTACCAGCTTTTGCGCGCAGGCACATAGCGGACAATGTTCTGATAATAATCCGCAAAGAGCTGTCCCGCGCCGAGCTCCGTCCACGGATAGAGTCTGTTTTCTTCCGGTTTCAGCTTTTGCAAACATTCCTGCGGAGCTGCAAACTGTTCCGGCGGTACATATCCGTCCTCATCGGCTATGCGTACGCCGTATTTCTTCGCGTTCTGCCAAATGCTTTCCAACTCCGCCTGTTCGAGCGGGGGCACGCATTTGAGCGCCTCCACATCGAATTGCGCTCTCGCTATGCCTGAGTCACCGTGGCGTTTAATGAGCTTGCACGCCTTAGAGAGAAGCGCAGCGTTGCGTCCTCCCGCCAGAATGAACAGTGAGTCCACCGTGGCTTGTCCTTCGAACATCATCACCTGCGGCGCCGCCACACCGAACATAAAGCGTCCTGCATCAAGCGCGTTGGCGTCAAATTCGGGGAATCTTCGTTGGATCTGTTTCTTCAGCTCCACGTACTGCTTGGCATTGTCGATGCGCTGAATGGGAAAATAAACGTGGAATTTCGGGCGAGCCGCCTTGCCTTTCTTGACCTTCATGTGATTGCGACTGTAACTGACTGCAAACGCTACATCGGGAAACGCCAAGCGTACATCTTCCGGTGTTTTCCATGCGGCCGGATCATCGCTGTGATCGTTATCGCAATCCATCGGAATGCAATCAGAGTACAGAAAATTCTCGTTGCCTCTGCAATCGTTCTTGTACTTGGCGCAAACGTGATCGCGACGCATAGCCTGCTCCAGTGCACGAAGATCGGTGATCGGCGCCTCGTTGGGATAGTTTTTGTTCTGCGGAACCTCGGTAGTGTTAGCGGTGTAAAGAGTGAATTGCATCACTGCACACCACCTCCTTCCGTTCCTGCAGGCTGGCCGTTCAGCTCTTTAGCAGCTGCGTCGATCGCCTGCATTACTTTTTCTTTTTGCTCTCCATCGAGCTCGCGGCGAAGCATGCGCGACAAGCTCTCCGGAGAAATTCCGAGCTTCGAGGCGATTTGCCAGAAATACACACCGCGCTCGATAGCCTTTATTCGAATGTCTTTGTTTTTCATAATTCCTCCATTTTGTGTGTTAACAGGTTGTTACCATCACTGCGTAAAAAAATATGCGTCGTGGCCACCTCCTGTAGTTTGTTTCTTGGGGCAAAGGACTGTGCGCTGTGCTGAACATCGCTGCTCCGGCTGCAGTCCGAAACGAGCGCAATTCTGCGCGTATACACGCACCGTATATATTTGATAGGAAGAAGGCCTTCCTGCTCGGCGCCGCATGCCGCGCGCAGATCCACCATGCTTTCTCACCGGATTCATACGCGTTTTGAATCCTTGATCTGCCGACCGCTTGAAAGTATGGTTTCTCCTACATACTGCGTTTTGCATTTTGTACCTCCTGTCCTTTGCTTGTATATTAACTCCTTAACTGGACACCTAATGACCAGTTAAGAAAAGTTTTCGTGTTTTTATATTTTAATTTCTAAATGGCTCACCTAAAGAACCATTTAAAATTTTTATTTGAACGTATTTTACAGGCTTAACTGTTCACCTAATGAACACCTTTTCAAAATTTTATCGATTAAAGGTGTCACCTAATGGCATCTTTGAAAAAATATTTTCTATATTGTACCGGTTAACCTGCCAACCTAATTGGCACCTTAAATTCTTTTTTGAATTTTATCTCTCAAACCTGACACCTGATGTCATGTTTGAAATATTTCTTGGACTAATTTTAAAACCTAAACTGCCAACCTAATTGGCAGTTATAGAAAATATTTTCTGTTGACGAGGGAATTATATCTTCCAAAGTGCAAGATTTTCCTTACACTTTTAAACTGTTTTTCCTGTTCCGCCGTAATCTTAACAATTAAGTAGCTCACCTAATGGGCTACTTATTAAAAGTGTTGAAAAATATTTGGTGCGGCGGGGCCGTATTGGCTTTACGAAAGCATCTTATCAATTAACCTGCCCACCTAATGGGCATCTTTTCGAAAAAATTATAAAATTCAAACTCGACACCTTTTGTCGACTTCGAAAAAATTTTATCTGCCAAATATGCAACCTAATTGCATATTTGAAAAAGTTTTCTGATTTTTTCACATTATAAATTTCAAAGCGGAAACCTAATTTCCTATTTGACAAAGTTTTTTCGTTTTTCACATTATAATTTTTAATGTGGAAACCTAATTGCCACTTTAAAAAGTTTTTTGCTGTTTTTTAGTTCCAAGACATCCTATCACGCCTTCGGTTCACCTAATGAGCCGAAGATTTTTTATATTATAATTTTCAAACATTCACTACGGAGATGTATGTTTGCTTTGTTTTTCTGAATTATATCGCCCCTTGTGTTCACCTAATGA
This sequence comes from Eubacteriales bacterium, assembly GCA_045612385.1. Lineage (GTDB taxonomy): Bacteria > Bacillota > Clostridia > Oscillospirales > CAG-272 > UBA1740. The sequence continues at coordinate 31,835 of JAZKYZ010000039.1, forward strand.
ACACAAGAGGAATTTCTTTAATGTTTTTGTACTGACAGTTTACGACGGATTGGTGTCACCTAATGGCACCAATCCAAATATTTTTTTACCACTGCGCACATTTTATCGAATAACCTGGACACCTAATGTCCACCTTTTTCATTTTCTTTCAAATTTTACAACGAAAGTACGACACCTAATGTCGTACTTAATCATCTTTTTCAATGATTTTATACTGTAAGTGGGACACCTAATGTCCTACTTGATCATTTCGCAAAAATTTTATCAGGCTTGTGGACATCTAATGAACACAAGCGCAAACTTCTTTCTTTTTTCGAATTATACCGCGCCTTGTGCCAACCTAATTGGCACAAGAAAAAATCTTTTGAAGGAATTTTACATCGTAAAGTACCAGCCTAATTGGTACTTTGAAAAAATCCTTGTAAAAATCATATCGTGCAAAGTATGAGGTTTTATCACACTTTAAAAATAAAAATCATCTTTTTTATAATGAAAAACGCCATCGCACCCGTTGCCGGATACGATGGCGCCGATTATTCGGTTATTGGTTCCTGTTCGACCTTGCTGCTGATCAATGACTCGGCGGTGAGCCGCAGCCCCAGCTTAAAGCCATGCGTAAAGATCGTTACTTCATTGATGCTGTTCATCTCCATCCAGCAGTCCTTGATCTTTTCGAATGTTTCCTTCTGCGCTTCGGTCAGCGTTCCAAGCAGCTCAGCCTCATTCCGCGCCAGCAGTCCTACCAGATTGGCGTATTCGCTGCCTGCGCGGACGCTGCGATTGTACGGCATAATATTCCCGTAGTACAGCTCCTCGATTGTTGTTCTCATATCTGCACCTCCTTTGGCGGGGACAATCATATCAGAACGACGCGCGGAAGTCCATACAGGATTCTCACTGTTAGCGAACATGTAACAAAGCCCCGCGAGGGAATTACTCCGCCGCAGGGCTATCGCTTCCACATTTATATATTCTCGCTGTGGAGGATAATCTCCAGCGCGACGCTGGCATCTTCATCTACGGGCTCAATGTCCCAGCCGCGATCATAGCTGCATACGACCTCGCCGCCGCGCTTGATCATGAGCTTGCTGATCCTGCCGCCATTGATGCCAAACTTACTGCCTGTGTCCCACTGCTTAATCCAGTAGTGGTATCCGCGATGATTGATGAGGATGCATCCTTCTTTCCACATGTCGCCGCCTCCTTACCACTCGAATCCTGCGTCTGCTGCGATGCCCTTGAACGCCTCCAGCGCCACTGCGATGCTGCTGTAGTCGCGGATGAACTCCGGATCGTCGTTGCCGTTCTTTCTCACCGATGCGAGCACCGCGCTGCCGCATGCCATCATGCGGATCTCCATCGTGCTACCTGCCTTTGTCCATACGCGGTGGTATACCGTGTTCTGTGTATCTGAGGTATGTCCTGCTACCGTGAATCCGTTCTTTTCGATCATTGCTGTGTTTTTCATGCCATTGGCCTCCTGTGTTTTTGGTAGGACAAGTATACCAGAAAGGGGGTAAAAGTCCAGCCAAAAAAGCAAGAATTAGCAGAAGGAACATAATTAAATGAAATAATACGATTGCGTCGTATTTTAGCGTTTGCGATTAGACAGCAAAACAGCCCCACGATCCATATCGGGGGGCTGAAACACCTGCATAAAAACTATATTTTAGGGATTATATACGATGATTAGTCTTTTCCAATTGGTTCTAATTCTGTTTTTACGGTGCTATCATATTCTGCATCTGTCAACTCTGACTTCAATATGCTATCATTGAGCATTCTTAAAAATGCCGCAGCTTGTTTTTGGTTGTTGATTTGAATTTTTCCATCGGATATTACAAAAATGCCTTTGTATCGCGGCAACGTGCCAAGTTTATCCAATAGCACAGCTTTCTTCATTCTTAATACAGGCGAGTTCTTTGCTTTATATAACTTTTTGGCGTTCGTAAGAGCGCTTTTGTCAGCCAACACTAAAAACTTATCAATACCAGAAACAATTTCCATTTCCGATATGTACTGTATTGTTTTTTGGGCTTCTCCACGTATGAATGTTTCGAAAAGGAACACCCTTTGCATAAGTTCAATTTTTGTCGTTATGATTGAAGTTCCAATGATCAAGCAATCTATTTTACGCTCTATTTTCAAAATATCATCCTTCAACGATGTATAAACTCCACCTGAAATAATCGCGTAGATGTTTTTGCTTTTTTTGATCAATTGTGGATAGTTGACTTGCTGATATATCCAGAAATATGTATCGTTTACATTTATTCTAAATGCAAAACCTATCAAAAAGTCAAGATCACTTTCGCTGTATTTATCCGACACTGCGCCGTAACTGTTTAAAAAATCGAACGGGGAATACTCGGCGGTTTGCGGAATTTCATAAAAAACTTTTCTGTTATCATCGATATTTTCTGCTCTATCCAATTTTGCGGAATCGCAGAGAAACTGATTCTCTAATACGGTTTTCAACATACTAGAAACTTTTGAATTTAAAGCATCATCCAAAATGAATTTTTTTAAAGAAAACGCGTCATCCTTTTTTATGACCGCAAAAGCGCTCACGCCATATTCCGTATGGATAATTCGTTTTATATGTTCTTTCATTTCTTGAGTGTTCATTTTTTCATTCCTTTCACGAACAGAACATCTTGGGTGATATCCTTATATTCGACATTGTGCTTATCATCTATTTCCCCGTGTGATATAGCCATGTATGTTCCAGTGCCTTTTTCCTCGCTGTCAATAAATACTATTTCCGTAACATGATACCCTAATATCGATAGAACCGGGTTTGCGTAAAACAATCTCGTTTTTGCCATTAACAACCAAGTAAATATCAGAATGGAGAAAAATGTTATAACGCCTTGCCACGTATTGATATTATCGATTAACAACGGGAGAATGAGCGTAAAAAAGAAATTCAAACTGGCATCTTCTTTCTTTTCAACTGTTGCAACAGAATACCCTTGTTTTCTATCTGCGTATTTGAATGCATTGAAACTGATTATGAAGATTATTGCTAAAATGCACCATATTGCGCAGACAAGCATAGTACAAAGCAAAGGCAAATTAGCAGAAATAAATTCTTTTATAGAGAGCCCTACCCCAGCCTCGTCTTTGGTTACAAAACACCAATTTTTAATTATTGTTAGAAAAGCGATGGGACTTAGCGATTGTATCATTAATTGTTTTTTCACATTCGTTACTCCTTCAAGATGACAAGTTGCTCCGTTTTCGTAAATAATATTTTATCCAAGCAGCTATCTAAAGTGTTTATACAATATTAATATAAATCTTTCAGCTGCTCGTAAGTAATATCTATGCCTATCGAGCGAAGCAGGTCACGTCTTTTTTCGTACAGTGGTCTTAATACTGAGTCTATATCGGCACCGTAGTGCAACCAGTTATGGCATCCACTACAAAGTGATACGACATTTTGTTCTCTATCCAAATCGACATTCGGGAACAGATGAGCAGCATGCAACGGAACTAAATGGTGTGGTTCCGTGTAATTAAGGTTGCTGTTTTTCCTTTTGAAGAGCTGGTGCTGTTCGCTGACCTCACACATAAAACATGCTTTGCTTAATGCATTTTTGGCAACCGTTCTGCTGCGCGGATATCGTTTCATTTCAACAGAAGAAATCATCTTAGGGGGTCTCGGCGTATTATCATACTCGAAGGGAACGGGCGACGAATAAACTACATCATCATTTAACGACTCTATAAATTCCTGTTCTTCGATAATATCACGAGATTCCGCACGCTTGCCTTGTTCTTGTACCAATATTTCTTTGGCTCTTTTGCGCGACTCAGCATCGACACGCTCGCTTGCAATTATTATTTCAAGTGCCTCTAATTCCTGTCCGTGTGCAAATATGTGTCTTGCTCTAGGGATTCGAAATCCTTGCCGCGATGATCTTGCGCGAGGGCTTTCTCGTAGTATTTTTTCAGCCAGCACATCGGTAGGGATCGTAGCGTCCTTGAAATCATAATAAAAGCGCACAAAAGCGGCTTTTCCTATGGCATTTAATGTTTCTTCCAAACTGCCATATTTAGTATCGTTATACTGCGACATTTTGCTCCTCCTTTGCTAAAGCGAGCGTGACGATGAATAAGATCGTTTATTCTCCTAACGCCTTGTCTAGCTTCATTATTTGAAGGAAAATACCTTCCAAAAGTCTTACCGGAATACTGTTACCCGCCATTCGAATAAGCTTGTCTCGTGGGAACAAACAACTATTCTTACGAACTTCAGGGTTGTTTTTAATAACGTTATCGTAATCTTCGTCCGTGAATCCCATGAAAAGGAAACACTCGCGTGGTGTTAAATACCTAAATGTCCCGCGTCCGGCGATACCCGACTCAAAATAGAGGTTGCCCGAATTGGGATTGCGATCTTGCTTGGTAGTGATTGTTCGAATAACGTCGATATCCGGATTAATAGTGCCGTTCTCCAAAACAATCTGAGGGTTTTCATTCCATATCTCGCGGCGAGATACGGTGTCGTTGGGGGTACACGCTACGGCCTCGTCGAACAATCTCCGATTGCCATAGTCGATGCGCAACAATTCACTAACCGAGGTTTTGCGATAATATTTCGATTGTTGGTATTCTTTGACAACGGTTGTCTCCGTCTTGGATTTCCAATACGAAATCACCTTTTGTTTTAATACCTCATCATCTCCAACGTACACGCTGACCATTAACAAACGCGGTCTGTTTTGGGGCAGTCCGAAAGCGCTTGCATTCAACTGAAAGTATTTGCTAACATAGCCTAGCGCTTCCAAGTCGGAAATCCAGGTTTCAAAATTACCCTTGTGTCTATCGGAGAGTAGCGTAGGTACATTCTCCAAAAGCAAGTATCTCGGCATGGATTTTCCTGCCTCGTTCATTTCCTGCAATATGCGTCCTACCTGCCATAACAAACTGGAGCGGCTGCCAGAGTCCTTGTCAATACCTTTGGTATATCCGTGGAACGCACCAACGTTTGAAAGGTCCTGACAAGGGAATGAATATGTAAGAATATCAACATCCTCTGGCATGCTGCTCCCGTTCAAGGAGCTTACATCTACGAAATTATTGTTTCTTCTTACAGCAGCGTAAACGCGGCGCAATACTTCAACAGAATATGTTTTCAGTACTTTATAATCCATTTTCTCTTTGCCGTTGTTGCTAAGCACGAAGGGCTCCAAGAAAGAGAGCAGCTGTTCTTTTGTCATTGCCTTTACATCATCGGGGAGTTCCGGCGACGCATGAATCGCGTCATAAGCAATAAACGCATGTATATCCCATTCGCATATACCCAGCGTGTTAACTGTACAGCCGAGGTTTTTAAGGGCTTTGGCTTGGCTGCCTATACCACTAAACAGCTCAACTAAATTGTAAGTATGATTCATGAGATTTTTATACCCTCCGCTTCAAGCTTGCTCTCCACCTCAAGCGCAAGCTTGATGGATGCCATTATCTTCGATGGCACCTTACCGGAACTTGAAGCAGGTACGTTACCTGTTTGTGCCATGGTTATAAGCTGCTTAATTGCAGTCTGTTCTTGATACGATACCAATGATTTCTGAAGCCCTATCGTCATGACCTTCGTCCAGTAGTCAGCTCCTTTTGCAACGGCGTTCATTACAAACATCAAATCATTGGTTTCTTTTTGCTCGGATTTTGCTGCGCTTTCCTGCTGGCGGATGATTGATTCAGGCATCAACTCGTCCAAGAACTCTGCTGACAGCGAATACGGAACACTGTCTCTAAATTCTTCCCATGTAGAAAGGCGCTTGCAGTATTCGGTAACAATTACACCGTGGCTATCGCAGATGAAGTCGTTAGCGATTTTGGTGACACGTTCCACCTCGCGCATAAATGCAGGCGATACCGACTGCTTCTGCCATATTCTGCCCCAGTCGAGTGTGTATCCCGAGGGAATAGAAGACAATATTTTTGCTATGGTATACGGGACAATATTGCCCTTATAACCACCAGTCTTATACCAAAATCCTGTGGGCTTTTTGGCACTGTCTTTGTGGGACTCCAAATAATCATCAACCGCTTGGAAAATGATAGCTGCGCAGATGCATTTCTTGAAATAAAATTCGTTGAAATCAGCTCTGCTCGATTTATACATGTTGCCAATAGCAATTGCAAATTCCTTGAACACCCAGTTTTTACCCTTAGATACAATGTGTGGTTTGCAATCGAGCGCGGTCATATAAACCGCAAGCTTTTCTTTTGTAATAAGTTGTTTCTTGGGAAATTTCGATGCGAATCGCTTGGCTTCCTCTCCGCCCAGCTTGAACTGTTCCTGTTCATAACGTTTTCTGGAACGCTCATAGTACCATCCGGTGGGAATTGCGTACAATGCCGGCGGTGCCAAATGTTTCTTTGACATCTTTTCCATCCAAATATGGAAGGGGTCGTTAGAGAATAGGTCTGCAGCAGTAACTTTATTTTGGCTGTTCGCGTACTTCGCAATAGCTTGTACCATCTGATCATAGAATCGAATGCCATCTTCGTCCTCGGATTCGCGATCTTCGATGACGGTGATTTTCATCGGAACGAATATACCATCCAAATTCATATTTGCAGATTTTTTTAAGATTGCTTCAGCCAAAGATGCTGTTGTTTGGCCGCCGTTAATGATCTGCAAATCAACAATCTGAGTAATGTAGAGTTCACCATCTATGCGCTCAACTGTGACGTCTGCCGCCGTGGTTGCTATGCCGTTATTGTAAGTGAAAAATTTAGTAGGATCCGTGTTAATGGTCCGTCTAATGCCGTTATTAACATTATCCTTTTTCTGTGATACTCCTAAAAAGGCACGAACGTTTCCTTCCAAGACCTTGCTGCCATGCTCGATATAAATACTTGCCAACAATCTTCCGGGAATAATTGCAATGTACGCCTCGTAACCGAGATCATCACCAATATTACCCTTAATACAAGGAATACCTTCATATCCCAATTCAGGAAAATCGTTTTTAATATCAATTACGATAGGCTCGTTGCTATTGGAATTTTCCATTTCAAAGAAACGTTCCAAGTGCCACAAACTAATTTCCAACGGTTTACCATTAAAATCAGCCTTTTTAATTTTCTTGGTGGTTTTAGTGGTTTTGGCTTTGCCTTTTTTCTTTCGGATAGTTGTCTCAAGCAGATTCTTATCCAAAAGTCTTGTGCTTAACTCTTTATTGGTGATGATATAAAATTTGATTTTCAGAAGCATGTCCGGATCGTCGCCAACTGCATTGATGCGACGGCGAATCAAACGCGCCACCTTCAATATGTCGTCAGAAGCGTCGAAACAATCCTCCATGTTTCCGTTGCATACTTCATCGAGGAAGTTATATAAGCGCCAATAGAGATCGTCTACACGTGTTTCTGTTAGATTTTCAGTGTTAAAAGTATCCTGAAAATCGCTGATGAAAAGGATAAGGCTGCGATCCACTTCGTCAAAGCTATATCCGTCGATTCTCATTAAACTTTTGTTTTTTCTTGCCTTGTCACCCATTCCAACACGGACGGGATCCTCGATCTCACTGAAATCCGAAAGAATATCGAGCGTTCTATTTAAGAATTCATCTTCGGTCTCGGCGCCGCTGATCGCGGATTCATCGCGCAAAGATTGCAAAAAATCGCGTTTATATTCCTGATAATCCATTTTGCGCCTCCTATTCTTTTATTTCGAATGCTCCTATTTCAACCAAGGAGATTTCGTACATTGCTTTTCTAATTGCCGTGGGAAGATCTCGCGGTGTCAGCTTGGGGAATTCTGCACAAACACGATATCTCTTAAAGCTGTTGATTTCATATACGAAATCATCGTAATAATTGTTATATTCGTATCCTTGCAATGCGACTTTCGCCATAAACGCGTCGCGTTCTTCACCGTCTTGAAACATGTTACGCGTTTCCAAAATCAACTTGTTCAAAGTGATTCCGTTATAGGCTGTGCTCATTTTCTCAAGACTGTAAACCGCAAGTTCGCCCTCGTTGTCACTGTCGAGCTGCTCCAACGAGGAGATTTTAACACTTTGCGCGCCTCGACTGATCGACTTTGCTTCAATCCATGTATCTCCAAACGAGAAGTCCTTGTGCGTAAGCTCTTGCCCACTCCAGCTATCTAAAGCCTCTACCAGTCCTATGCGAGAAGCTAAATGTCCGCGCATTACAAGAATTTCTCCGATAAGTCCCATGATTTCAGGCTCCGTCAGGAAATTATTTTTAGATGAAACAAACATTTTCTTCCACTGAAAGAAGCGGCTAACAATAGCGGTGTATCCTTCGCTTTTATCTTTGACGCTTCTCGTCTGCTCGATTAAGTCGTCACAGAATTTATAAAATAGTCCGCTGATATCATCATCGCAAAGAGAGAATCGAATAGTATTGTAATCGGCGCGTTTATATTGGTTTACCTCAATCGCAGATGTGCCAGTGACCTTACGCGGCGTAAACGACGCACGAAGCTCTATGGCCTTTCTACCTTTATCGTCGAGTCCAATATGTAACTCCAAAATATGATCAGTATCTACGCGCGAAAAATAATTGGCATTTGTAAATTTTGCAAAAAGTTCGCGAGAGTCGATCATTCTTCTTCACCTGCCTCTGCCAAAATATCGTCCTGTTCAAACCAGTTGTAAACTCTATTCGCTTTGTATCGAGTACCGCTGATTCGAGCTGCTTCTTCGTTTTGCGGCAGACCCAGTGCAAAACCTACCGCAGGGATTCCGCCCATTTCGCCACGGAACTTTTCGATTTGTCGGAGCTGATTCTTTTCATCCTCCTCAACGCCAACATCAATAAAGTAAACAAGCAAAATAGGTTTTCTGTCTTTTACGAATTTAAACCATGTATCAGAAGGATAAGTTTTGCCCTCTGTAAACGCATATCCGTGAGCACGCTGATATTCTTTGCGATACTGTGCTTTTGCGCTCTCAATAATTTCTTCAAACGTGCTTCCGTTAAAATCGATAATGCCGGTTCGTCCGTCACCGGGACCACCAAGCTTTCCGCGCTGACCGATGCCAAGTCGATCCGTCTCGCTATCGATAATGCAGTTTTTTCTTAAAACCTTAGGAATGATACGACCTTCCAAGTTAACAAGTAGTTGCTCATCTTGCGTAGGGGATCCTTCCATAAAAGCGATATCGAATAGATCTATCGAATGATCGGAACAGTTTTCAAGAAAATCTGCAATTTGCTTCGGATCAAAATTGGAACTGAAACGCGAGATTTTAAGCTTGCGTATAAGTTCCACTATACGAGCTTTGGGAATATTGGGAATAATATAGTGGCCTCTAGCGCCCATATTTTGCTGTCTATCAAAATAGGAGCCACCGGCAACCGCCTGTGCTACAAGCTGTCGCACCGCTTCAAAATTGTTTTTATGGGCTGCAGGATTTAAATGCAAGTATGGTGTTTCAACTATGCCGCCAAAATAACTGGAAAACTCATACTCGTCCGTCGCGTTACGCATTTTATTATATGCGGTAATACTTAGCTCGGCAGAGTTGTTACGAACACGAATGCCGAAATCACGCGGTCTTTGACCGAGATCACGCATCAGCGTCATATCGTCTTTCAACCGGTCTGTTGCCTCTGCGATTTCTGCGTACCATCTTGCGGATGATTTGTGCGTCCAAATGCGGAAAAGATCATCATAGTTCTTTCTATATCCAAACCAGCGTCCCATCTGCATCAATACGTCATAGGTGCAAGTGTTTCTATAGAAATAACTGACAATTAAGCCCTCCAGCGTTAAACCACGAGAAAGCGCCAAACCGCCAATAGCGATAACGCGAAGCGATTCATTCTTGGGGTATTCCAGCTTTTCCGAGTTTTTAGAGCTGTTGACAATTTTAATCTGTATTTTTTCAATGGAATCATATAGCACATCTACAATCCGATCCCAAGAAAATTCGCATTTGGAATAATGCGTATTCCACATTTCGTGCAAGTGCTTGATAATGGGATCCTGCAACGACTCGGAAAGATTATGACTTAAATTATATTTTATGGAGCGATATGCTGCGCTATGGATCGTTTCAACTTCGCCTTTGATATATTTCTGCACCTTCACAAAACGAGAGATGTTGATCAGCATAGAGCGATGCTCCTTTAAGTCGCCTCTCAAATCACGAATTGCGTTGGCAAGATAAAATGTATAAATGGCGTCAGTTAAGCTGTCGGGGAGCTGATCTTCCCACTCTTTTTTGTGCTTGAAATAAAACGGATAACCGTCTTCTTCTTCGCGGCCTGCGTCAGTGATATATACAAGCTGGGAATGGTATTCGCCATTTTCGGCAAATATACGATTCGGACCGATATAGTTACTGGGCGTGGGAAGTGCCACTATAAAGTTTTCAGGGAACAAATCCTGCGTCTCCATTTTTTCTGTGGTTTCCGGATCGATGAATACATTTGCAAACGGTGTTGCAGTAAAACCAACATAATTCGACACAGTAAAAACGTTAGCAAGCTCGCGGATGAGCTTGTTGATTTTTGTCGGATCCTCTCTATTTGCGCTTGTGTTGATTGACGCATTATCTGCCTCATCATCAATCATCAACATAGGCATATCGATTTTCTTGGTAACGGGATCTGCGTTCAAGGTGATTAACCAATTCGTCAGTTTAGTTAACGTTGTAGTGTTCTTTTTTATGACGAAAACAACGGCGTCATGGTTGCTCGCTAAAGAGACTGCTATTTTATCAGCGTCGCCTCTGAAATCGCTGGCTCTTGATGTCATAGCCATGGCATGAATCGGTTGATTATCAAGACCTACGCCAACACGCTTACCACCGGTCTTATTCGCTGACATATCAATACCGATAAAGCCTTCTTCAACACGCTCTTGCGTTTGTTTACGGAGCGATTCGATAGTGCCCGTCAAAAGAATAAATACCTTATATCCGGCGTCTGCTGCTTTGCAAAGCAATCCTATGTAGGTGGATGTCTTACCGGACTGTACGTCACCTATTATCAAACCGCGTCTTAACACGGGGTGAGGGTAATGCGCAATAGGATCCAAAATGTAGTTCATCAACTTTGAATCAAGGGTATCTTCGCCCAACGTGCTAACAATGCTGGGACTGAAATTTTTGGTATCGATAAGGTAATTTTTATATCGAGTCCAAAACTTTGGAACGATATCTGCCTTACGATCGTCATACCAATTGTCTTGATCGTAATCTTCCAATATGCTTTGACCGGGATCGGCATAAATTTGAAATCTCCAAGTAATGTCTCGTTTTGCCGCTTCCTGTTCTTCAGGCGTATAACTAACGCCGCTGATCAAAATAGCCTGCTCGATCAGTTGCATTACTTTTTCTTCATTGAGAGAATTTTCGATTCCTTGTATTTCAACAAATTTTATTACAAAACCGACGAGTTTCGCAATTTTTTCAATATCTAAACTCATATCATTCCTCCAACAGTTTAACTTTTAACTCCGGGAAGTTGTTGAAAGGTTCGGAATTGAAAAGTCTTTCTATAATGGATGCTTTGTCACTGTCTCCCATAGCTGCGGCCATCGAAATTAGAATGCGAGCCTTCGCTTCAATTTCAGCAATTCTTTCAGTATCAACGGTGTCTGCAATACGGTTCTGTGATTTATCAATGTAAATTTGCTGATATGGCAGCGCTCCTTCAATTTCTTCAAGTACCATATCGATGCGCGCCCATGTTTCGTCATCTACCTTAGAACGAATCAAATCGAAAATTTGTGCATCTCGATTAATAACAAACGTGTGCTGATCCTCACGTGTCTTGATCGGCAGCCATATATAATCGATTTTGTCATCCTCCGTATCTACACGGCCACGGAACTTTTGCGCTTTTATTGCAATATCCATCGCCTCATCAACTGCTCTCGTCAAACGTTTGCGAATCGATGCAGGGATTCGTGCGCTCTGCTTTTTAATATCTATCCCCCAAATGTCATCGAGGGAGTTGGGGATGTCAACACGGATGCGTGCATATTTGGTAAGCTCATCACGGTGTCTTCCGAACCAGTTACCCCAGACGATCAATCGTTCGTTGCGGTACACGTAGAAACCTTGCTTGGAGCGGTAGTTTTCTATGCCGCCCGACAGACGCTTGTCTTCCGGAGACAAGTCTTTTTGGAAAGGCAAAACATACGGCTGGACGACAACCATTCTCTCGATGCCTTCAGAATCTTCAATCGGAATTTCGATTCTTTTTCTAACATTGGTTTTAATGTGATTTTCAAGGAACGGATCCATCCCCTTGAGCGCAAAGTTATTGATCTTTATATTGATTTTCGCTGCTCCGGCTTTGTTCAAAAATCTATGAAAAATTAAAGAGAGGTATTCGGCAGTTTCGTCTTGATAACGATTGAGTTCGGCGTATATGTTGCCGGATGATTTTTCGATCAAATCGAAATTCTCCCAGACAACAATCGTGCCACTGTCCAAATTATCAAGCCACGAAATTTGTTTGATAGACGAAATTTCCAGCGGGGTGCACTCGATCATATACCAATCTTTTTTATCGAGGATTACATCCAAGTCCCATATATAAGCGGATACCTCACCATTTTTCTTGCTGGCAACAGTAAGTCTGCGGCACTGAGAGAGGGAGGCAGCCTTCAATCCCAAACCAAAGCGACCGAGATCGTCCTCTGCTCTGTGGCCACGTTTTTGCTCGCTGCCGTACTTCATGGCGTCAAACAATTCTTCGCGAGTCATACCATAGCCATCATCACAAATAGCAACATAGCAATCAAGCGGATCAATAGGAAAACGAAGCCATATATTATGCGCGGACGCACTAATACTATTGTCGATAATATCTGCAATAGCGCTTTCGAAAGAATATCCCATGGCTCGCATGGATGTCATCAATATATCAGCTGTCGGTTTATTTTCTCTCAAATTTTCCATGGTTGGTCTCCTTAGTTATAGTCGTCTATCGACGACTGATTTGGCAGCTACGCTCTCGCATAGAACGTATTCTTGCCTGCGCCGTATTTTGTGATATATCCGTCTGCGACCAGCTTCTTCAGGTGGCGCTCCACGGTGGATGCGCTGAGACTGGGGCACATTTCGAGAATGTCCTTCTTGGTGAACTTACCGAGTTTATTCTCAATGGCGTTCTTGACGGTATCGATGGATGTGAGACTTACGATCTGAATGCGATCGTCGAAGTCGCGGTATGCGGCTATGATCGTACTGAGCAGGTATTTGACGAAGGATGCAGGATCATCCTGCTGCTCGTGCCAGCCGACCTGCGAGTCCTCCAGCGACGCGTAGTATGCGTCCTTGTTCTTTGCGATCTTGGCTTCCAGCGAAATGTACTTACCGACCTCGTATCCTGCGCGGTAGAGAAGAAGCGTTGTAAGCAGACGCGACATTCTTCCGTTGCCATCGAGGAAGGGGTGGATGCACAGGAAGTCATGGATGAACACGGGGATGATCAGCAGCGGATCCACCTTTGCCTCACCGATCGCGCGATTATACTCGTCACAGATCTCCTGCATGGCCGCCGCTGTTTCATAGGGCGCCATAGGCGTGAAGAGTGTGAAGCGTTTACCGGTCTCATCGGTTGCGCTGATATAGTTCTGTACGTTTTTGAATGTTCCGCCGAAGCCCGAATCGGTATGACTGAGCAGTATCTTATGCAGCTGCAGAATGTAGTTCGGTGTCAGTGGGATATAATCGAAATTCTCGTGCACGATATTGAGTGCATCGCGATATCCGGCGATCTCTTTCTCATCACGGTTCCGAGGTGTCGTTTTGTCGCTCATCAGCTGACGCAGACGTGTCTCGGTTGTGCGGATACCTTCAATCGAGTTGGACGCCTCGGTGCTCTGTACCTTTGCGATTTCAACCAAGCGCTCCAGCTCCAACGGTTTCTGCTGTATATATGCTGCTTGCTTTCCTTTGTACTCATGGATGAGGGTCAGATAGTTGATAACCTCATTGTCCCATGTGCGATTAACAAGACTTGTGTAATCAAAGTGGCGCATCTCGTCACCTCCAATAGTATTCTCATCAATTATACCACGTTTGACGAGAAATATCAAGTGTTGATGGGAAACTTGTTGGCGATTTTTGTAAACTTTTTTCGCCCGTTCTCCTATTTATATATAAAAAGTTCCCGACGCACCGGCGCCGAGAACTTCTTTTGGTGTGCTTATTTAGTTGTTTGCCTTTGTTACAGGCGGCTGCTGCTCCTCGTCGAATCCGATGACGCGCAGGAAGTCGTCGAGGTTTACCAGCGTTTTGTTTCCGGTACGCACGCTGCGAACAGTGCCGTTCTTGCAGAGTGATCTGATACAGTTTGCTGTGATCGCTGACTCCGGATCAGCCTCTTGGATGATTCTTAGTACCTCGTTGATGGTTCTCATTCTGTGTAATGCCATAATTTTACCCTCCTTTCAGGGAAGGCAATTATCGCACACAAAACCTCAAAAGTCCAGACGAAATGCACATTGTTTGCAAAGAGTTAGCAAACGCGATTTTACGCACCGATACCAAGCCCTCTCAAAATGGCTGCAAAATTTGGCACCATTTTTGGCACCCTGTTTGGCACCACGCCGTTTTTTCACGAGAAAAAAGCTAAAAATTTTAGAAAAGATAGCGAATTTTCTGCATTTTATGGTATAATTATAGCGAAGATACGCAAGACACGTATTTTAAGCATGTCCTGCACGCAAGGTACGAATTCCGACTGTGCCTCCTAAGGGTTAGTTATGGGTTCGATTCCCGTTGCGGGTGCCATATAAAAGTGGACTTCTTGAAAGAAGTCCACTTTTATATTGTATTCGCACGGACGAACCCACTTCACAAACAAAGTGCAGTGGAGCTGGGTTCGCATACCCCCATCCGAAGATCGACAAGCTCGCTTGTCAGGTAGCGAAGCGGTGCGAGCGTAATGAATGACATCACAGTGTGATGTCAGAACGCGAGCGTGACCGAGCCGCAGCGAGACAGGATGTGGGTATATTCGCCTTTGGCGAAATTCCTGCTTTGTGTGCCATCCTGTCAATAGAATTGCGTGTGAACATTGTATCTATTGGCTGGAAAGATGGCGTACCTTGCATTCACACGCGAGCGATTGTAAAGAGGGGCTCGTTCCCCTCCGCCATACCAAAGTAAGTACTTTATTTCTAAATATAATGAAAGCCGGGCTTGGTCTTACGACCAGGCTCGGCTTTTTTGTGGTGGTTTATCACAGAAAAAACTGTGTCAACTTAGACGATATATTTCCTTTCCTTCCTTTTTACATTGTATAAAAACACAAAGGCAAACCAAAAGTAGAAAATTAAAAAAGAGTGTTGAAAATTTCATATCTATCGAATAATACATTTACATTCTCATTTCCTTACTGTAAAATAAAAATAAAATGCAAAAAGGAGCAAGACAATGAAAAAACGAATAATATCCTTCTGTCTGGCAGTTGCACTTCTGTTTGGAATGGTTTCCGTTTGTGCAAATGCCATTGTTCAACAGAATCCCGTACATAAGGAAAGCGGTACGGTAGAAGGCAAGGAAGATGCACATATCTTGCACGTTGTACTTATCTTTGAAACGATGAATAACTCTGAATTTTACGTTTGCTTTCACTTCCTTTCCAATTCTTGAAGAAAATTTCTCAATAGTTCATTTTCCATTTCAAGACGTTTTACTTTTTTCTCTAATTCTTCTGGTTTACTTGTGGGGCGTCCTTTTTTCAGCGGCGCCATTTGACGCCTGTTGACTTCTGGGCAAAGTCCCCACCAAGACTGTATTGTGTATCTGCTAACGCCATATTTTGCACTTAATGAGCGCACAGATTTGCCTGCTTGCTGCTCCGCGACAACAATTCGTTTGATTCCTTCCGGATAATGTTTCTGTCCTTTTCTGTTTCCCATACAAAAAACCTCCTGCAGTAGATATTTCTATTCTACCACAAGAGGCTTTTTTATTCAATGTCCGTTTTTATGGGTTCAGTTCAGGACGTCATCTCGTGTTTTTAAGGAGGCGGGCGTAGGCTGTGGGGGTTGTGTTCATTAATTCGCGGAAGGTACGGCTAAAATACTTCTGATCCTCAAAGCCACAGGCAAGGGCAATTTCCGTAATGCTCCTTTTTCCCTCCGTGAGAAGCTCGCAGGCTCGACGAATTCTTAATGCGCGCAGGTAATGTGTTGGGGAGACACCGTACACTTGTGAAAAAACTTTACGAAAATACCTCTCAGAAATGCCAGAAATCCGCGCGCCTTCGGCAATGGTACAATCGGGAGCTGTATAGTTTGACATAAAATAGCGAACGCCCTCGCTCACGATATGGAACTGCATTTCACGTTTTGAGGGGGTTTCATAGGTGACAAGTTTTTCAAAGATGTCGTAAAGCGTTCGGTGCGCGCGCAGACGATATCCCTGACGACGGTTTTCCCATTCTTGCAAAAGTGAGATGAATTGTGGGAGGAGAGGGCGAACATTCTCATAGCGAAACACCTCTGGCGAACGTGGCTCTCTACCGAAGATTTCCAAATCAAGAACGATGGTCTTTTCTGGGTCTCCACGTCGAAAGAATGAAGTGAGTTTCGGCAAGAAAATCATACTGACATTCGCAAGGGGATACTCTTCTCTGCCAAAACGAATTTCACTCTGTGCGCCAGCTCTTTTGTAGATGATGAGCTTATGCGTTTCTTCGCCGACAATTCTGTGCTGCTGAAGTTGAACTTCTTGCTGAATATTCAAGATACGAAAGCAAAAATCTTCACGATGAAAAAAGGACATAGGTTACCTCTGTATTGTACTCTGCCTGAATAGGGGATTAGATTTTCAGGTATACTCGCCGTTTTGGCACGTCATACCACACCCAAAGCCATTTCAGTTATTCTGTTCTTATTGTAGCACCCTTTTTGTGAAAAGGCAAGAGTTTTTTTGAACTTTGTTCCCATTTATACACTTTCTACTTTTTTGAAAAAGCAATTAACGTGAGAATGTCCTTTTGCTATAATGGGTTTGAGATACCCGTCTCAAAACAACCAAAGTGAGGACGCATTATGTCTGTCAAAATTACTGCCGAAGAGTTTTTCACCGAGAAACTGGACACTGAAATTCCAATGCTTTAAGGCATTGATGAGATCTATCAAAACGAAGGTATCGTTGACGAGGGATTTGGCGCCGAATTCACGCCTGTCCGTCATACACGGCGTCTGGTTTGGTGAAAGAAGGGCTGTGGAAATGTCAAGGCGCCCTTTTGGGTGGTGATTGACCATTTTGAGCCGAAGGACGAGAAGGAGCCTCTCTTTATTGGCTGGCGTCCCATTCACGCACCTGGCGACCACGAACATCAGCCAGCGCCTACGGTGATGTATTCCTATCGTGGGAAGGAAATGACCGTCGCAACGCTTCTCTTCCCCACCCTCGACACTTGCCCCTTTAAGGGCATTTATGTTGACGAAAACGGTGAAATTATTTTCTCGTTTTTAGTCTAAAAATTACAAAGCAACTAATTTTTTCACTTGGTAGAATGTCGGTGTGGCGTTCTACCAAGTTTTTATATAGAAAGAGCAGAGAGTGACTCTCTGCTCTTTCTATTTGGTTTCTTCCTCGATTTCACAATGATCCATCGCAAAGTCAAGTAGCATATTGATAAGGTCATTGCGTGAACGATTTGTTTTCGCTGCAATATAGTCAAGACGCTCCACTGTCTCGTCAAGCAATCGAATGGAAAATGTTTTATGTCCGTCCTCGCCTTTCAGTTTGGGGCGAATGACTAATTTTTTTGCTGGTTCTCTCATTGTTATACACTCCCCAAAATTATGTTAGATAATTTCATCAAAATTATAACTTGACTTCTAACATAAAAATATGTTATAATTTCTACCATACCAATTATGTTATGTTTTCTAACATACATTATAACACAGAATGGAGGTTAAAAATGGCATCCAACAAGGGACTACAAAACGCAAACAGAGCCAAAAGGGACGAGTTTTACACGCAACTTGCAGACATTGAGGCAGAACTCAAGCATTACCGTAAACATTTCGAGGGCAAGATTGTATTTTGCAACTGCGACGACCCATATGAAAGTAATTTCTTCAAGTATTTTGCTATGAACTTCAACTTTTTGAAGTTAAAAAAACTTGTGGCGACCTGCTACCACAGTTCGCCCGTTGTCGGCGAGCAATTCTCGTTTTTTGACACAATACCAAGCGCAGGCGCTTTGCAAAAACGTGCGTATAAAATTGAGATTACCGAAGTAGAGGATTGTAATGGTGACGGAGCGATTGATCTTTTTGACGTCGAGATTCTTCTGCGTAGCAGAAAAAACGCCCTCTCGTTGCTTATGGGAGATGGAGATTTCCGAAGTGCTGAGTGTATAGAGATTCTCAAAGAAGCAGATATTGTGGTAACCAATCCACCCTTTTCGCTCTTTCGGGAATTTGTATCTCAGCTTGTGGAATATGGCAAAAAATTTTTGATTATTGGAAACCAAAATGCAATTACATATAAAGAAATTTTCCCTCTAATTATGAGCAACAGAATGTGGCTCGGTCACGGCTTCAAAGGGAATGTCGGTGTGGCGTTCTACCAAGTTTTTTTAGAGATGGAGTACGCACTGGGAAATTGTGAATAAATTGTAAAGATTGGAAAAAGAGGGATTTTTTTAGGTAAAAGTGTAGAATTTCTTTGTGAATTATGCTATAATAACGGTTGCGATACTCTATTTTTGGCGTATCAATGCTTTTTTGTAGCATTTTTACAGTTTGTTAGTCCTTTGTCAAAGTAGAGTGACGCAGTTTTAAAGAAGTTTTCAAATCTACATTCTATTAAATGGAGGAAATTTAAAAAGATGAGCACAAAGTATGTTTATCTGTTCACAGAAGGTGACAAGTCTATGCGTAACCTTCTCGGTGGTAAGGGTGCAAACCTTGCCGAAATGACTTCTATCGGTCTTCCTGTACCTCAGGGCTTCACCATCACTACCGAAGCCTGCACCAAGTACTATGAAGACGGCAGAAGAATCAACGATGAAATCATGGCGCAGATCATGGAATACATCGTTAAGATGGAAGAAATCACCGGCAAGAAGTTCGGCGATAAGGAAAATCCCCTTCTCGTTTCCGTTCGTTCCGGCGCAAGAGCTTCCATGCCTGGTATGATGGATACCATCCTTAACCTTGGTCTGAATGACGAAGTTGTTGAGGTTATGGCTACCAAGAGTAATAACCCCAGATGGGCTTATGACTGCTACAGAAGATTTATTCAGATGTACTCCGACGTCGTTATGGAAGTTGGTAAAAAGTACTTCGAGGAATTGATCGACGAGATGAAGGCAAAGAAGGGCGTTAAGCTTGACGTTGACCTTACTGCGGATGACCTTCGCGAGCTTGCTGAACAGTTCAAGGCTGAATACAAAGCAAAGATCGGTGAGGACTTCCCCTCCGACCCCAAAGAACAGCTTATCGGCGCTATCAAGGCAGTATTCCGTTCTTGGGACAACCCCCGCGCTAACATTTACAGACGTGACAACGATATTCCTTATTCTTGGGGTACCGCAGTTAACGTTCAGGCAATGGCATTTGGTAATATCGGTGACGACTGTGGTACCGGTGTTGCATTTACTCGTGACCCTGCTACTGGTGAAAAGAAGCTTATGGGTGAGTTCCTTACCAACGCTCAGGGCGAGGACGTTGTTGCAGGCGTTCGTACTCCTATGCCTATTCAGGAAATGGAGCAGAAGTTCCCTGAAGCATACAAGCAGTTCGTTGAAGTATGCCAGATTCTTGAAAACCATTACAGAGATATGCAGGATATGGAATTCACCGTTGAACACGGTCAGCTCTTTATGCTCCAGACCAGAAACGGTAAGAGAACCGCTGCTGCTGCTCTCAAGATCGCTTGTGACCTCGTTGACGAGGGTATGATCTCCGAAGAACAGGCAGTTCTCAACATTGATCCTCGTAACCTTGACACCCTCCTTCACCCTCAGTTTGATGCAAAGGCTCTCAAGACCGCTCAGGTTGCTGCAAGAGCTCTTGGCGCATCTCCTGGTGCCGCTTGCGGTAAGGTAGTATTCTCTGCTGAGGACGCTAAGGCTTGGGCAGAAAAGGGCGAAAAGGTTGTTCTTGTTCGTCTGGAGACCTCTCCTGAAGATATCGAAGGTATGAAGGCAGCTCAGGGTATTCTTACTGCTCGTGGTGGTATGACCTCTCACGCAGCCGTTGTTGCTCGTGGTATGGGTACCTGCTGTGTATCCGGATGCTCCGAGATCACTGCATTTGATGAAGAAGGCAAGACCTTCACTATGGCTGGTAAGGTTTATCACGAGGGTGACATCATCTCTCTTGATGGTTCTACCGGTTGCATCTACGACGGTGCAATTCCTACCGTAGAAGCTACAATCTCCGGCGACTTCGGTCGTATTATGGCTTGGGCAGACAAGTACAGAAAGCTTGGCGTTCGTACCAACGCTGATACTCCTGCGGATGCTAAGAAGGCTCGCGAGCTCGGTGCAGAAGGTATCGGTCTTTGCCGTACTGAGCATATGTTCTTCGAGGGCAACAGAATTGACGCATTCCGCGAAATGATTTGCGCTGACACTGTAGAAGCACGCGAAGCTGCTCTTGAGAAGATTCTTCCTATGCAGCAGTCCGACTTTGAAAAACTCTATGAGGCTCTGGAAGGCAACCCTGTTACCATTCGTTTCCTTGACCCACCTCTTCACGAGTTCGTTCCTACCGAAGATGGCGACATCGCTCTCCTTGCTAAGAACACCGGTAAGACCGTTGCTGAAATTCACTCAGTTATCGAGTCTCTCCACGAGGCGAACCCAATGATGGGTCACCGTGGATGCCGTCTTGCAGTTACCTATCCTGAAATTGCAAGAATGCAGACTAAGGCTGTTATCCGTGCAGCACTCAATGTTCAGAAGAACCATCCCGACTGGAAGGTTGTTCCTGAAATTATGATTCCTCTTGTAGGCGAAATCAAAGAGCTTAAGTATGTTAAGACTATCGTAGTTGAAACTGCTGATGCAGAAATGGCAGCAGCAGGCGTTGAGCTCAAGTACGAGGTAGGTACAATGATCGAAATTCCTCGCGCTTGTATCACTGCTGATGCAATCGCAGGCGAAGCTGAATTCTTCTGCTTCGGTACCAATGACCTTACCCAGATGACCTACGGCTTCAGCCGTGACGACGCTGGTAAGTTCCTTGATGCTTACTATGATGCAAAGATCTTTGAAAACGATCCCTTTGCAAAGCTTGACCAGGTTGGTGTTGGTGGCCTGATGAAGACCGCTATCACTCTCGGCCGTGCAGTTCGTCCCGAAATGCACATTGGTATCTGCGGTGAGCACGGTGGTGACCCCACATCCGTAGAATTCTGCCACGCCATTGGTCTTTCCTATGTTTCCTGCTCGCCCTTCAGAGTTCCAATCGCACGTTTGGCAGCAGCACAGGCAGCACTTAAGAAAACTGTGTAATCCCACACAAACGGCTGAAAACACAGTCCACAACACCGAATTTTCTATCAGGATTGGCGAGTTTGTGATTGATAGGTCATATGCTATGGGTTATATCTCAAATCGCACTGACGCGCATCATTTCAAGCTGTCCAAATGGCAAGATATTAAGTTCAGCGTGTATATTTAACAACAATGAAGCCCTCGGAGTAAAATCCGAGGGCTTTTTTTCTTAAAAGTGTTGCACTTCTATTGACAATTCACTTAATGAGAACAACTATTTACATTTTCGCAAAATTCAAGCGAATATTTTTATTCTTCCTGACCCCAAAGCACGTCTACATATTGCTCTGTGCCAATCCAACCGTAATCGGACCAGCTATCAGGCTTAGAGGATGCGCCACAGTAAATCGTTCTAAGCGAGGTGCAACCATAGAAGATTTCAGCACCAACCGTGACAACATCTTCTGAGAGGTACACGTAGCCTAAATATTTGCAACTACTAAAGGCATTTTTTCCAATGGATTCTGCATAAACGCGTACACTACTCAGATTGGCATTTCCGGCGAAGGCAGAGTCACCTATGGTTTTAGCATTCACTCTCAAAGAGGTCAGACGGTTGCTGGCAAAGGCACCCTCACCGATCGTTTCTGCTGTAATGTCAAGAGTGGTCATAAGGTTGCCAGAAAATGCGTTCTTACCGATGTGCGACTGGGGATCCAGCGTAAGCTCTGAAATCTTCGACGACGCAAACGCGCCATCTGAAATTGTCTTAACACCAGAGAGGTTGACGGTCTTTAATTGACTACCAAAAAACGCCCTTTCCCCGATATAGGTATTATCACCCTGCTTAATGGTAAGTGTGAACAAATCGCTCACGTGGAAGAATGCATATTGTCCAATAAATTGAATGGGCGCCTCGAAAATGAGAGAGGAGGGCTTCAGTTCTATGCATTCATAGTAGGCATAATTACCGATATAAATGGCTGTGCTGCTCGGTTTTGTGGTCAACGCACCACAATTAAAGAATGCATACTCACCAACATAGTCGCGAGCGAGATTTGCCGATTGGAGCAGCCCGCAGTTATAGAAGGCATATTCTCCAATACGTGAGTTGAGAGGAACGTTGACGCCTGAGGTGTTCTCTACCTTGACGAGCGCGTAACATTCGTAGAAGGCATAGGGCGCTATGTCAAACAGAGGCGCAGCAATGCTGACGGAGGCGATGGTTTTGTTTTCGGAGAAAGTGAGTCCAATGTCATAGACCGTACAGGAGTCGATTGTCGCAGGGATGACGACCTCAACGCTATCACCAACATAACCTAAAATAAGAACTCTATTTTCCTCATCAATGCAATATACCAGACCACTTTCCGTAGTCTTTTTTTCGCTGACGCCATAGAAGATGGCGAAGCGATCGGCATACACTGTTTCCTCCCAGTCTGCCAGGAGATCCTTTTTACATCCTAAATAAAGTCGGATAAGAGAAGCGTTTTCAAAGGCGCTTGTGTGAATCTTCTCTACGCTACTTGGAACGTAAAGAGTGCGAAAGGTGGTATCCTTAAAGGCATTTTCTCCAATCGTATGCAAGGATGTTGGCATACTTACTGTTTCAAGGTTCGTACAGCCAGCGAACACATCCTCAGGGAAGGAGGTGATGCCGTCGTGAAGAAATACGTTCGTGAGGGTATCTACATTCATAAATGCGCCACGTGGAAGCGTACCACCGTTCACCGTGAGGACTTTGATATTGGGGATGAGGTATTGAACTTCATACACCACATCCTCATCACCATAGACATAGGTGTATTGTGTGGTATTCTGTATGCCATCCGAGTTGGATTCACTTCCAAAGAAATAACCGAGAGGATATACCGTTTCACCGATACTATGTGTCGCTTTATCTCCAATAAAGGGTACCGTCAAAGATTCCAGACTATGACAACCGTTAAAGGCGCCTTCTCCAATATAGACAACACTATCGGCAATCTCAATGTTAGTCACATAGCGACAAAGTTTAAACGCGCCTTTGGCGAGAGTGCGAATGCCCTGAGGTACGATAATCGACTGGATAGAGTAGTTATCATAAATTGCATACGGGCCGACTCCCGTAATGGGAATATCGAGATAAGACAGGGGCAAAACAAGATCCTTGACCGAGCTGGTATAATCTGCAATGATATATTCGTCCCCACTGAGGACAAGAAGGTAACCATCCTCTGTCTTTACAGTGCCACGAACATTCGTGTGAACGCGGCCACGCTCAGGAATCGCAATTTCAGCGCCAGTAGGAAGGGTATCTGCTTCAAAAAGAAGGAGCGCTTTTACCTTCAATCCGTGAAAGGCTGCTGTACCAAGTTCACGAACGGTTTTCGGAATGGTAATTCTTTCAATCGCAGTGCAACCATTGAAAGCATTTTCTCCAATCCAAAGCAGGCCTTCCGGCAGGGTAACCGTTTTGATGTAGGTATCGTTTGCATAAGCGTTATTTGCGATACCAACAACAGGCATACCATTTACCTGCGCAGGGATTTCAACAACTTCTTTTCCAAATTCGCCAAAATGCTTCAATACGACAACCTCGTCATCTTCGGTAACTCCACCCAGCGTGTAGTTATCTATGATAAAGAGAGAGGTGATGCCTGTAATCACATTTTCGACTTCCCAGCATTCGGGAACGGTGGAAAGAGGAGTCGCAACAAGGGGAGAGATACCTTCAAAGGTATTGAAGGGAACGACAAGATTCGAGTTCTTGATCAGGACGCCCTTAAGCGCCATACAATCCTGGAATACCGCACCGGTGTTGATCGTAAGGTTGTTAAGCAATCCAAGATCCTCAACAGATTCTGGAATAACAACAATCTTGAGCGCAGAGCAGGAACGGAAGGCATTTCTTCCTATGCTCTTAAGCGATTCGGGCAAGACGATATCGCCAAGTTTTGTGCAGTACATAAATGCTGCGTGTCCAATGCTTTCCAGTGATGTACTAAGGGTGATGCTTGACATACTTGTGCAGTTATAGAACGCCATCTCACCAATTTTAACAACGGTATTCGGCATTGTCAAGGAAGAAATCGCGCGATAGGCGAAGCATTCTTTACCAATTTCAATGACGGGTTTTCCGGCTATGGTATCGGGAACCACATACTTCTGTTCCCTACCTGTGTATCTTGCAAGAATGATACCATCTTCCGTAACGCAATAGAGCATACTATTGATCGTGCCGACCTCGCTTACACCATAATAGACGGTGCTATTGACGTCGGTCCAGTCACTGTTCCAATTCTCACGACGCTCGGAGGAATCCGTAACAATGATGGCGTAGGATTTGGTATTCGCATTGACACCATTTATGTCAATGATGTCGATCGCTCCACTAAGGGAAATGACAGCAAGGTTTTCGGATGGGTGGTAGCAACCCCATTTATATATTCTATCAATGGTAGCAGGAACATACAGATGTGTAATGCTGGTGTTGGCATTGAATGCGTAGGTAGCGATAGAGGTAACCGTCTGGTTCATCACCTTCTCAGGTACGGTATAGGAGGTTTCCGTTGTCCGGCACAAAACAAGACGTGTATCCGCATTTGACACGCGAACGTAAACCGAGCCTTCGCTATCACGAATCATACCACTGACACCATATTCTATCGGAAAACCACGATTCCAGTTCTTTATAAAGCCAGAGGGCGCGGCAGATGCCTGAAGGTAGAATGTCACGAAATTGCAAGAATAGAATGCGTTGTTCTCAACCACTGAAGCGTTTTGAGGAATGAAAACGGTCGTGAGCTTCGAGCATCCATAGAATGCGCTATTGCCAATAAATACTGTGGTAGAGGGAAGTTCTACGCTATGGATGGTGGTGATATTCTTAAAGCCAGATGCTGAAACACCGACGATTGGTCTGCCACCATAGGTGGAAGGAATGACAAGGTCCGCAGGATAGGTAACGCCAGACTTTGAACTGACAAGGTAACCTCCATAGGTCGAATTGTAGGTGTAGGTAAAGCTGGCGCTACTCAATGCGCCTTTGTAACCACAAACCGAGCAGGTACCAGAAACAAGGCTATGGGCGAGCTGTGGAATGGTGGAACGAATGACTGTTTCCAGACCACAGGTGCTACAGATTTTACCATCACGCTTACCAGCGTAAGCGCAGGTGGCAGCATAACCAGGGTAGGTTACTTCAGTGTGACCAAGCGCAGGGATGCTTTCCTGTTCACTAAAGACCTTATAACAAACGGAACAATGAACACCGTCGGTAAGGCCGGCAGTTGTACAGGTGGGGGCATAGCCACTCAAAACGGCTTCGGTATGCACGTGAGTGGGATAAATCTCGATACCGCTTTCGCCATAGTACCAATAATCGCCCTCTCGCTCGGGATTAAAGTCGGAGTAAATGTAAATCTTTATTTGCAAAACGATTGCATTTCCTTCGCCGACAGTGATATTTTTCCACTGTTCTGCTGTGCCAAGGAAGAAGATCTTGATAAAGATACAATTTTCAAAAGCGTTCTTTTCGATATTGGTAAGACGAGGAGGAAGGGTGAGGGATTCGCCCTGATATCCAGAGAAGGCACCCTCCTTTATGGTGGTAATGGAACTACCATCTCCCCAGCGAATTTCGGAGGAGCAGTCACGGAACGCGCCCTTTTCAATGGTGGTAACCGACGCAGGAATGGTGATGGTGTCACCAAGATATCCTGTGAATGCGCCCTCGCCAATGGTTTTAAGGTTAAAGCCAACGACAAAAATAATCTCTGCGCGAATGCCATAGAAAGCGTTTGCTCCGATAGATACGACGCTTGCGGGAATCTCAATGCGTTCAATCTGTGTCATATTTTGGAAGGCGCCCGCTGCGATTGCTGTTGCACAACCAGGCAGTACGACCGTACCACTTGCACCTTCGGCAACGCCTGTTATGGTACAGCTTTCCTGTGTGGATTCAAATTCAAAGCCAAGCATATATTGACCCATCTGATATCTTGCTTCGATATCGCAATAGATTTCAAAGTAGCATCTTTCAAGGTCGGTGATATAGGTATCTTCTGTGTACCAGCCAAGGAAATGATAGCCGATATTGGAGAAGGCTTCGAGGGTGATGCTCGTACCGTAACGATAAGAGCCAAGACCGATTACCTCACCTGCTATCGCATCACGAATGCTGACGGAGTACATCTCTCTATCGTAGTAGAGTTTCAGTTCGGAGGAGCCGTCGGCAGCAATGGTGGAGGAGAGGATACTCGTCTGGGAGTTAAACACAAAGTGCTCTATGGCAATGGCTTCGGCAGAAATGCTCGCGCCTGTTTCACCATAAAAAACTTCGGAGGAATGTACGGTGTAACCATCATCAAGAATGTTCTGAATATAATGAGTGATGGTGTATTTGGTATCGTTCTTATTTCTCCACTCGGAGGTGATAACGAGATCGCTTGTGACGGGGATGGTCAGGTCGTAGTTCCAACAGAGGAATTCATAGCCCTCTCGGCTTACGGTAGGAGGTGTTAGCAAACTTCCCTCCTCAACGGTAACAAACTCGGAGGGATAGCCCTCTGCGATAACGAACTCAACGGTGTAAAAATGCAGACGATAAATAACGATTTTATAAATATTTTCGGCGCCCGTGTGGCACTCTTTGATGTAAAAGACATTTTCGCCTGCGACAAGCGTGACAACCTTATCGCTTTCCACAGTGCATTCGGCATCTGTATAGACGGTGAAATCCGTATTACCAACAATGGTAATGGCGAGGGCAAAGGAGAAACTGTCGGTATTGCCAGCGACACTGGTAGATACGTTGCTTCCCTCTACTGTGAGGTTGGGGAACAGAACGCCTGTGGGAGCAGACATCACGTAGGAGCAGACGTGGCAGACCTCTTCGGTAGTCGCCGTCGCAGGAGCGTTTGAGGTATGTCCTTCCCTGCTATCCTCTGCGCCACATTCGCAAACGAAGTAGTGTCCGTGCTCGTCGCTCGAATATTCTTCGGAATAAGTATGAGGAATGACGGGGACAGTGACCTTATAGGTTTCGGTCTTACAGAACAGACACGTGTGTGTCTTTTCACCCTCTTCGGTACAGGTAGGCTCGGTGGTAACTACACCATCGTCCCAGTAGTGCTTACCGTCAATCTCTATAACAGTTTGCTCGACAAAGACCTCGCCACAGGTTTCACAGTGGGAGCCTTCGGTCAAACCAGTATAGGTACAGTTCGGTGCGACTGCCTCATCAATCACTTCTTTGTGACCAGTGGCAGGAAGAATGGTATAGTCTTTGGTGGGTACACCACAGACGCTACAACAATATCCTCCGTCGTAACCATCTTCTGTACAGGTGGGGTTTACGCCCTCTGCCAACACCTCTGTGTGTCCGAGAGCACGTGTTTTCTTCGTGATGAAGTAATCACCACAATCACAGATATTCTTCTGATATCCCTCCTCTGTACAAGTAGGAGCAATGGTGATTCGCTCATATCGGTGATAATGCCTTGTACCAAGATTACAGGATGTCAAAAGAAAAAGACAACCAAGCGTGATAGCAAGGGCGAGGAGCAGTGTGAATTTTGATGCACGTTTTTGCATAAAATGCCTCCGTTTTCCTTTTGGGATATATAAATAAAATATGCCAGGGGTTAATCAAAGTGTAGCACACCCAAAGAAAAAAGTCAAGGAAAATATTTTCCTTTGCGCGCGAGTACAGATGAAAATCGGACGCATCATAGGTGTACTGAAAGAAAGAAAAATCCCAAAAGGCGCTCCACACGCACGTCACGAATGATTCCACCATAGCGATATCAAACTTCATAGGCTTGGGGAATGGAGTGCTCTATTGGGGGAATTATCTACACAAAACACAAGTATATACTCACCATTGTTTACATTTTCCACGTTTTTTCTCAAAAGCAGTGAGCCACCAGAGTGCTGGCGCAGGAAATCGCCATTCAGGAAAAATGGTACATTCCGTCGTCACGCCTTCGGACACAGAGCGCAGGGAAAAAGAAACTATTACAAACAGATTTCTCCATATTGATTTTGCCGTTTTTTTGTGTTATAATGGAAGAAAAAATGTTGAGGTGCTTCTATGAAAAAAATTCTTTCCCTTTTGCTTGTCGCAATTTTACTATGCGCCGCCCTCGCTTTTTCCGGATGCAAAAAGAATACAAGGTCAACGCTCTGTGGCGTGTCGATCAAGGACTATGCCATTGTCTACTCGGCAGAGGAAAACGACTATAACGCTCGCGCAGCGGAATACATACAGAGCGAGATTTATTCTCGCTGTGGCGCAGAATTGCCTATTGTCCTCGACACCGATACCCCCGTTTCGGACTATGAAATTCTGGTCGGTGAAACGTCAAGAGCGCTTTCAAACGAGCTTACTCCGACACTTGACGGTGTAGAATTTGCTCTTATGGCAAAGGAGGGAAAGATCGCGATGGAGGGAGATGCCTTCGTCATTGCTGCGGCAGCATATTATTTCATTGACACTTATTTCCCAAAGAACAACTATGATGCCGTCGTACCAAGCGAGCCCACCATAAAAACACCTATCGAAAAAGAAGCAAAGAACTTTATTTTGCTGATCGGTGACGGTATGGGCGTGTACCAAACAAAAATGCCTGAAATGTATGAGGGAGAATGCGAATATTCTGACGGAGAAAACATTTTCTACGGTTATATGCTCCCACATATCGGATTTTCCAGAACGAACTCACTCACAGGCACCACCGACAGCGCGGCAGGTGGAACGGCATTGGCAACAGGATACAAGACCGAAAATGGTTGTATCGGTCAGCTCCCCGACGGCACACCTCTGCTCTCGCTCCCCGAGCTCGCTCTTTCTATGAAGATGCAGGCCGGCGTTATGTCTACGGAAAGCGCCACAGGCGCAACGCCCGCTTCCTTCTCGGCACACGCCAACGAGCGTGGCAATTCCTCCGAGATTATGAACAGCCAATCTGAATTCAAGCACACCAAAGGTGGCATTCTCGATTGTGGTATGAACTACTACAATAAATCGGGCATCAAAACCACCGAAAAGCATATCACAGACACCCTCAATAAACTTGAGGACAAGGATGGCTTCTTCCTGATGTACGAGGAAGCATACATTGATAAACACTGCCATAACAACGACCTTGACAACGCCTATCTCGCCGTAATGCGCTTTAACCAAGCCATTGGTAGATTTATGGAATATGCATTC
This sequence comes from Eubacteriales bacterium, assembly GCA_045612385.1. Lineage (GTDB taxonomy): Bacteria > Bacillota > Clostridia > Oscillospirales > CAG-272 > UBA1740. The sequence goes on from JAZKYZ010000039.1 coordinate 61,467, forward strand.
TATCATCCCGACACAATGGTTATCATCACTGCCGACCACGAAACAGGCGCACTTCTCCCCGACTTTGACAACAACCTTGTATTTGGCACAGACGACCATACCGGAGCAGACGTCCCCGTATTCGCTTGGGGAAAAGGTTCGGAATGCTTCCACGATACCTTCGTAGAAAACATACAAATTCCTATGACCATTGCAAAATTTATGGGAAAAGACAACTTTGGAGACAGAACACAATTTCAACCACTGAATTAAATGTAAAACCACAATCAGTTCCGGTGGTCGATTGCTTCGTCACATAAACGCTAATCCATACTTATATCTTTGAAAAAGGGCAGAGAATCTGACATTCTCTGCTTTTTTATATCCGAAGGGAGTTTTCAGGACGTAATAGAAATATAAAAGCGACCCAACCACAGAAAGAAAATGCACTTTTCTAAATTCTAAATAAGAAACACCTGTGAGAGTCAATTTTCGCTCTCGCAGGTGTTTTTTGTGTTTATTTGTAAACTTAAGTGTATATTTTAACGATTTCCTGGCCAAACAGTCTACCAAGTTCGTGCTCACACCACGCGTCATAGTGACCGAGATCGGGCGCACCAACAGGCTCGTTCAAGGTGGTCAGTCCCTTCTCGATGGTCGGGAAATAGACGTTGAGAGGGGAGAGGGTGGAAAATGCCTTTTTTGCCTCGTTGATTTCCGGGTAAGCCGGTTCACAATAGGGGCTGGAGGAGATACCGGCATCAATGAAGTAGATGCCTTTTGGGTTAGCATAAGGCGCGAGGTCGGCGCGTAGATAAGAAACAAAGCGTTTTGTGTTTTCAAGATAGCGCGATGCCTTATAGTCTGTGGTATCCGATTCGCCCTGCATCCAGCAGATAGCATCCACAGAGGGGGTGTAACCCTTTTCACAAAGGTAGGAAAGGCAGGTATTGGCATAGACAAGAAAGGCATCATAGATAGAAGCGCGCTCATAACCATACAACCAATGGTGGTTGAGAGAATAACCGGACATTGTAAATTTCAGGATGAAAATGGTTTCATCAGGGAATTCACGAGAGAGAACCTCTCCCATACCGAGTTCCGGACCGAAGTAGCCTTCGCCTGCGCCTTGATTTAAGGTAACGGGGAGAAACTCTCCCCCAGAGTTATATTTTCCGTTGTCAAGGGAAAAGTGGATTTTGATATTGTCATATCCCCTCTCGAACTCGGCATATTTTTCCTCACCGACCGACTCTTTCAGGTAAGAGGTCAAGGAACATCCTGTGGCATTGGATTGTCCGAGAAGAAAAATAACACGGGCGACTTTGCCCTCCCCATCCTCGAGAGTATCCTTCATTGCAAAATCGGTATTCATTTGGATCGCATAATAGTCATAGTCATACTTTTCTCCATCCAGCGGCCCTGCAACTCTCTCAGGGAACGCACACGAGGAAAGAAAAAGGAGCAGACATAAAAGAATAGATAGTTTTTTCATAGGCACCTCACTGTAAGTTCTTGGTATCAGTATAGCACATCTAATTTGAAAAAGCAATATTTTCTCAAACCACTCGCATTTTTTCTATTTATGTTATACTAAAGAAAAACGATTTTGGAGGCATTTATGAAGCTTACGTTTTTAGGAACAAGCCACGGCGTTCCCTCTGCGCACAGACATTGCTCTTGCGCAATGCTTGAGGTAGGAGAGAATGTCTACATCTTCGATACAGGCGCTCCCGTAGTGGAAGGCATCCTGATGGCCGGACACAGTATGAACGATTTGAAAGCCGTATTTATCACTCACGTGCATAGCGTTCATACGGGTGGGCTCTTCTCTCTTGCTAACCTATGTTCGTGGTATTTCAGAGAAACAAATGTAAACTTTTATATACCTGAACGCAGACTTTGGGACGGTCTGCTCGCATATCACGCTGGCACAAGCGATTCACTCTTGGACGAGGAACGTCTGCACGCAATCGTCTATGATGAAACGCTTATCTATGATGATGGCACCATTCGCCTCACCCCCATCCCTACGGCTCACCTTCGGCAAGTAGATCACCCTGCCTATGGTTTTGTGGTGGAAGCAAAGGGAAAGCGCTTGCTCATAACAGGCGATATGTCGCAGGGACTAAAGTACAATGATTTTCCTTCCGTTTCTTTTGAAAAGCACTTTGATGTTCTCGTCACCGAACTCGCGCACTTCGATATCGAACAAATGCCCTTCCTCAAGAGCATTCAGTGTGACAGGCTGGTGTTCTGGCACATCAACAAGCTTGATATAAAACTTCCCAAAATCGAAGCGCTCAAGGGTACGCTCCCCTACGAAATACTTGTCCCTTGCGATAACGATACCTACGAAATATAATTTTAAACAAGACCTGCCGTTTATCAATGGTGGGTCTGTTCTTTAGGCACATATGTTGAGATTTGCTTGGAAAAATTGTGCATAATTAACAATTATCGGTAGTTCACTTATTATCTGTTGACAAATTCAAACAAATATGTTATTATAATGTCGAATAAAATATTTTGAAAGGAAATCCCTATGTCTAAAACACCTAACACTCGTCAGGGCGGTTTCTTCGGCAAAGTCAAGAGTTTTTTTACCTCGTCCGCCAATGACAGAACCAAGCCTTTCGGTATAGCAGATAAACTCGCTTATGCCGCTGGTGACTTCGGTTGTAACATGAGTTTTGCACTCAAAAGCACGGTACAGACCTTCTGGCTCGTTTACATGATGCTTAACCCCACGATTCTCTCGATTCTCGTGCTTATCACACAGATCTGGGACGCAATCAACGACCCCATGCTTGGCACAATGATTGACAACGACAAGCGCAAATACAAGATGGGTAAATTCAAAACCTATATTCTGATTGGCGCTATCGGTCTGCTTGTTGCTGGCTCTCTCGTATTCCTTCCCTTACCCGCATCTATCCGTATGAGTGAGGCATGGTTCGCTTCTGTTTTGAAGTCGACCGTATTCGTTCTCGCTTATGTCATCTGGGACGCTTGCTATACCATTGCAAATGTTCCTTATGGTTCGATGCTCCCCCTCGTCACTGAGGACAAGCGTGAACAGGCAGAACTTTCCACTTGGCGCTCCATTGGCTCGATGTTCGGCAACATGATTCCTGGTATCATTCTTCCTATGCTTATCTGGCAAAAGGTTAAGTTCGATGGAACAACGAGTTTCCTCGACAAGATTATCGTTCCTGACGGCTTCAATGCTGAGGACTTCATGAAAAATCCTCTCACAAATAAACCCTATGCCCCCGGCGATCAGGTTCTTAACCCCTCGACAGGTAGCGATGTTGAAATTCTTCTTGGCGAGCGTGTATTTATCGCCGCATTGATTATGGGTGTCCTTGGCTTCATTGCCTTTCTGTTTATGATAAAAAAGATCACCATCCGTGTGGATGAGAATACAGTAAAGACAAACGAGCAGGCTGAGAAGGTCAACATTTTCAGATCTTTCGGCAAATTCCTTGCCAACCGTCCCGCAGTCGGCGCTACCATCGCCGCTATGGGTATGTTCCTCGGAATGCAATCTGCAACCACCGCAAACACCATTATGTTTGCTACCTACTTCGGTAAGGCATCGCTTTCTGGCGTAGTTATGATTATCGGTTTCCTTCCTATGTTCATTTTCATTCCCTTCATCAAGAAGATTGTTGAAAAATGGGGCAAGAAGGAAGCATCAGTTGTCGGTAACGCTGGAGCGCTTCTTGGTGCTCTTATTATGATGGTTTTCCCGATGATTTCCGACCCAAACCTCGGTCTTATCGTTTACATTGTAGGTCTTGTTTTCTTCGGTGTCGGTATGGGTGTATACACCTGCGTATCCTGGGCTATGATGGGTGACGCTATCGACTACAACGAATGGAAATACGGTACTCGTGAGGAAGGCGTTGTTTACTCAATTCACTCCTTCTTCAGAAAACTCGCTCAAGGTGTCGGACCTGCGGCCGTTATTCTCATTATGGGATGGCTCGGTTACGATGAAAAACTTGGCACAATCGGTCAGTCCCCCACAACCGCAAAGAATATGTGCTGGCTTGTTGCAGGTCTCTACCTGTTCAGTGCAATTCTTATGTTTATCGGTCTTACCTTTGTGTATAATGTAGACAAAAAGACACTCAATACCATGGCCGCTGAACTTGAGGCGCGCCGTGTGGCTCTCGCCGGCATCGCTCCTGAAGCAGACGTTGTCGCAGAAACTCCTGTTGTTGAAGAAGCTCCTGCTGAAGATGCTCCCGTTGAGGATGCTCCTGTTGAGGATGCTCCCGTTGAGGATGCTCCTGCTGATGAAACAAAGGAATAATTTAAAACGAGTCTAAATAATTTAACAAAAACCTTGCGTTTCCTAATATAAGGGGACGCAGGGTTTTCTTTTTTTGAGATAAAAAACGGCATTTTTTGTTGTTTTCTATATTTTAAAATTTTTTTACAGATTTTTGCAAAAAACATTTGACAAATCGAAAATTATATGCTATACTATATAGGCACTTGTGAATGGGGGAATTCCCGAGCGGCCAAAGGGGGCAGACTGTAAATCTGTTGTCACTGACTTCGCTGGTCCGAATCCAGCTTCCCCCACCAAAAAAAGAGACCTGACTTTAGTTAGGTCTCTTTTTTTTGGGTGGGGGAAGCGGTTTGGACCTGCTTCTCCCAAGCATAGCGCAGGGAGAACTGGTTCGCATACGCCACCCGAAGATCGACAAGCTCGCTTGTCAGACGCAGGGGGTGCGTATATTCGCCATAGGCGAAAACCCAGCAAATGCCCAATTCCTACTTTTTATAATCGCTTTCCGAAGTATCAATGACCTGACTTTAGTTAGGTCTCTTTTTTTTGGGTGGGGGAAGCGGTTTGGACCTGCTTCTCCCAAGCATAGCGCAGGGAGAACTGGTTCGCATACGCCAC
>JAZKYZ010000040.1:0-5432 GCA_045612385.1 Eubacteriales bacterium
CGTGATGAAATGTTGCGTCTGCGTCTATCTATGGTCGACAGTAAAATTTCCGACTTCGTCGGCGAAGATGGCATCAAAGCCATTGAAGGCTTCACCTACGACGAACTACTGCAACTCAAGAATCTTCTTGACCTCCGAAAAGCACTTGAAAAGAAAAATCTTTTCATCTCCAAATTCAAGAAATTCCCTCAAAAAAGACAAGTGGTCTTTTACGCCTTTACCTGAGGGACACGAATTTGCGTGTTTTCCTGAACGAAAAGCGCGCATCGAGATAAATCCCTTATGAGGTTTTCGATATGTTACTGAAGCAAAGCGATAACATACCGAGCCAACAAAGTTGACATATCAAAAAAAGAGCAAGAATAGAAGGAATCTTATCCTTTTACCTTGCTCTTTTTTTATATGAGTTTTAGGCTTCACCCGTATGCATCTGACTTATCAGGTGTGATGCACTTTGCCAAAGATAAAATCTTCTGCGAAACGCATCATATATTCTATCTTTTTATCTTAAAGACCAAAAAGCTTTTTGAAGAAACCGTCGCGCTTTTGATTTCCGTCGCCGAGCGATTGAGCAAATTCACGCAAAAGTTCTTTTTGCTTTCCATTTAAATTCTGTGGGGTTTCCACCACGACTGTGACATACAAATCACCACGTCGCTTGGGGTTGTTGAGTTCGGGTACACCCTCGCCACGCATTGTAAAACGCTTGCCCGTCTGTGTTCCTTCGGGAATTTCAAGCTTGCGTTTTTCGCCACTAAGTACGGGAATTTCAATCTCTGCGCCGAGCGCCGCATCTGCAAAGGAAATCGGAATTTCACAGAACAGATTGACACCGTCTCGCTCAAAGAGATCGTGATTTTTCACACGTACCTCAATGATAAGGTCACCATTTGCGCCACCGTTTTTGCCGGTAGAGCCCTGTCCACGAAGGACAATGGTCTGTCCGTGATTGATGCCGGCAGGAATGTCGACGTCGAACTTCTTTGCCGTACGGATATGACCCTTGCCGTTACAAGCAGAGCAAGGATTGCGAACAATCTTACCACTACCACGACAATCAGAGCATTGACGTTCGGTCTGCATATAACCAAACAGGCTCTGTTGCTGAACAATGACACGGCCCGATCCACGACAGGTGGGACAGGTCTCTGCCTTTGTTCCCTTTTCTGCGCCCGATCCACGACAGGATTCGCACGTTTCCATACGTTGGAACTCGACCTCGTGTTTGCAACCAAAGACGGCCTCTGAAAATTCAATGCTAATTCTCGTCTTAACATCATCTCCGTCGACAGGACGGGGAGAGGAATTACGGAAGCCATTAAAGCCTCTGCCACTTCCCCCTCTTCCACTGTTTTGACGGTTGTTTCCACCACCAAAGCCACCACCGAAGAAGGAGGAGAAAATATCTCCAAAATCGAAGTCCCCCGAGAAGCCATTGAAGCCACCCTGTCCACCACCCTGTGTCGGGTCAAACGCTGCGTGACCGAAACGGTCATACTGCTGACGCTTTTCCGGATCCGAGAGAACGCTATACGCCTCATTCAGTTCCTTAAATTTTGCCTCTGCCTCAGCATCTCCCGGATGCAGGTCGGGGTGGTATTTCTTGGCAAGCGTCTTATATGCTTTTTTGATTTCTTCCTCGCTCGCCCCTTTAGAGACGCCGAGTACCTCATAGTAATCTCTTTTTTCTGCCATAGAGTTTAACTCCTATCTATGTAGAAAAGTGGCAATAATGTCTACTTTTCTTTGCATATTGCCACTTTCTTTGCTTAAATTTAGGATCTGTCTTCAAAACCTGCGCCGTAGTATTCGCCGTCAGGACCTTCCGTGCCTTCAGCGCCTTCAGGTGTGCCCTCGCCCTGTGCCTGTGCCTGATATACCTTTTCAGCAATGGGATAGAATGCCTTTTGAAGCGCCTCAGTGTCAGCCTTCATCTGTTCAATATCCCCACCAGCAATGGACTTCTTCAAGGTTTCGATTGCCTCTACAACAGGAGCCTTTTCATCCTCTGTCACCTTGTCGCCAAGATCAGCAAGGCTCTTTTCAATCTGGTAGATGGTGTTTTCTGCCATATTCTTGGTTTCCACAGCCTCTTTGAACTTTCTGTCCTCTTCAGCAAACTGCTCTGCCTCGCGTACAGCCTTTTCAATGTCCTCTTGAGACATATTGGTAGAGGAGGTAATGGTAATGTTCTGTACCTTTCCTGTGCCAAGATCCTTTGCGCTTACGTTAACGATACCGTTGGCGTCAATGTCGAAGGTAACCTCGATTTGAGGAATGCCACGAGGAGCAGCAGGAATGCCATCCAGGATAAAGCGACCAAGCGTGGTGTTATCCTGTGCCTTTTGTCTTTCGCCCTGAAGGACGTGAATTTCAACGGAAGGCTGATTGTCTGCCGCAGTCGAATATACCTGGCTCTTCTTGACAGGAATGGTTGTGTTACGCTCGATAATGCAGTTGAACATACCACCAAGAACCTCGATACCAAGAGAGAGAGGAGTAACGTCAAGGAGGAGAACGTCGGTAACGTCACCACCAAGAACACCACCCTGAATGGCAGCGCCAAGCGCTACGCACTCGTCGGGGTTGATGCCCTTGAAGGGCTCCTTGCCGAGGAATTTCTTAACAGCTTCCTGAACAGCAGGAATTCTGGTCGATCCACCAACAAGAAGGATCTTAGAAATTTCGCTGGGGCTAACGCCTGCGTCACGAAGTACCTTCTTCGTAGGTGTCATTGTTGCTTCTACAAGGTCTGCGGTAAGCTCGTCGAACTTCGCGCGAGTAAGAGTCGCCTCAAAGTGCTTAGGACCAGTCGCATCTGCAGTAATGAAAGGAAGGGAGATGCTGGTGCTCATCACGCCGGAAAGCTCAATCTTTGCCTTTTCAGCAGCATCCTTAAGTCTTTGGAGAGCCATCTTATCCTGACGGAGGTCAATGCCACCGTTTTCGCGAGCGAACTGCTCTGCCATCCAGTCGATAATTCTCTGGTCGAAGTCGTCACCACCAAGACGGTTGTTACCTGCGGTCGCAAGAACTTCAAATACGCCGTCGGAAATTTCAAGAAGAGATACGTCGAAGGTACCACCACCAAGGTCAAATACCATAATCTTCTGCTCTTCCTCTTTATCCATACCGTAAGCGAGAGCTGCGGCAGTAGGCTCGTTGATAATTCTCTTAACCTCAAGGCCAGCAATTCTACCAGCGTCCTTTGTTGCCTGACGCTGTGCGTCGGTAAAGTATGCAGGAACGGTGATAACTGCTTCCGTTACAGGATGACCAAGATATGCCTCAGCGTCTGCTTTGAGCTTTTGAAGAATCATTGCAGAAATCTCCTGAGGAGTGAACTGCTTGCCATCAATAGATACTTTGTATTCCAGACCCATTTCACGCTTAATGGAAGAAACGGTCTTATCAGGGTTGGTAACTGCCTGACGCTTTGCTACCTGACCGACAAGTCTTTCGCCAGTCTTTGTAAATGCTACGACAGAGGGAGTCGTTCTCGCGCCCTCAGGATTCGTGATTACCTTTGCTTCGCCGCCTTCAAATACTGCGACGCAAGAGTTGGTTGTACCAAGGTCAATACCAATAATTTTTCCCATTGTAATAATCCTCCTAAATTGGTTGATTGTTTATTTTATTATAAATTGTTTTTTCTTGTTAGTTTGCCGTTTTTACCATCGCGAAGCGAATGATTTTATCGCCCTTACGATAGCCACGCTGGAACACCTCTACAATAACGCCATCTCCGAGTGTTTCATCCTCAACGTGCATTACTGCGTTATGAATATTGGGATCGAAGGTCTCGCCCACAGCGCCGTAGATTTCTACGCCGAGCGCCGCGAGAGCGCTTGTGACGGACTTCGCTGTCATAGCGAGTCCCTCCTTCACCTTTTCGCCATCCTCATAGAGGGCGGCGCGTTCCAGATTATCGAGAATGGGGAGAAGTCCACCTACGGCATCCGAGAGCGCATCATTATAAATATGTGTTTTCTCATCTCTGGTGCGACGACGGAAATTATCATATTCCGCAGCCATTCTCAGGTATTTGTCATTTTGTTCTTTTATTTGCCCCTCAAGCGTTTCTATTTTCTCAAGGAGAATCTCCTCTGCGCTCTTTTCGGGCGCAGGCGTTGCCACTTCTTCGGTGGCGCCTTCTGTCTTTACGGTTTCTTCCACGTGCATACCTCACTATTCTTCCGTCTCTGTGCCAAGCAGTCTTTCTTCGGGGGGATTGAACATATTGTCAATACCAAAGCACAAAGAGTTGATCATTCCGATTACCTTTGAATAATTCATACGGCGAGGACCAATAACGCCCACCGAGAATTTTTTACCTCCGACAGTGACCTCTTTAAATATCATTGTCGTGTTCGACATTGCGCTGTCCTCTCTCTCGTCACCGATATAGATGCGAATATCGCCCTCCGTCTGTCTGGAACGGCTTTCAATGACGTCTAAGAGTCTTTCCTTTTCCTCAAACATACCAAGAAGGTCACGCAGCGTATCGACGTCTGCATATTCGGGATATTGAAGCAGTTTATTGACACCATCAATGCGAATCTCTGCCTGGTCAAGCTCATTCATTGTTTCGTAAATGACCTTAATGACTGGGTGTACCATTGCGCCGGCAGCCCCCATCAGGGTTTCCATACGCACGATAACAGGCATAGACATCTGATCGCTCGTCAGGTTGACAAGAAATAGGTTCGCCCCTTCGGTAAAGCGTGCCAAGTCCTCCTCAGTGATGGAGAAGGAAAGACGAATGTGCTTGGTCTTTACCACCTCGCCAGGGAACATCATAATAAGGAGAAAGTCCTTTGCAGAACGGAACACCGTGTCGAAATGCACGACACGTACATTTCCCTTGCTCGACTGGAAAGCAATGCCCGTATAGTCGGTAAACGCCGCTGCCAGTCTGGAAACCTCTCCCAAAATCTCATCCATCTCGGTGAGTTTGTAACGGAGTTTTTCGTTAATCTCGTCAATCTCCTGGCGTGTCGCGCTATATTGATGCACTAAGGAGTCGACATAATACCGATAGGCAAGTTCGGAGGGGAGTCTGCCTGCTGATGTGTGTGGCTGAATCAGGTAGCCCATCTCTTCCAGCTCTGCCATCTCATTACGAATCGTAGCAGCGCTACAATGAAGCGTGCCAGCCTGTACCAGATATTTCGAGCCGACAGGCTCACCGTGATTGATATGCGCGTCCACAATAGCGGAAAGAATCGCTTTTTTTCGCTCTGTAAGTCTTGCGTCGTCCAAAATATCACACCTTTCTGTCGTTTTTTAGCACTTGAAGCGTTAGAGTGCTAATCGGTACGATAATAATATACCCCATTTTTCCCATTTCGTCAATACTTTTTGCAAAAAATATTATGAATTTTTTGTGAACATTTCGCATTTTCATACAATGAGTGCTAATTTTGCAAATC
>JAZKYZ010000041.1:0-27582 GCA_045612385.1 Eubacteriales bacterium
ACCTTACCAGTCTTGGAGGTAAAGGTGTAAGTGCCATCAGCATTTACGGTAACTACAAAGAGTTCATCATCGGTGATTGCATCGAAGCCGTTTGTGTAGTCAATACCTACATTGTAGAAACCAGTCTTGGTAGCAGAGAGAGCCATCTTGTATGCATCTGCAACAATAATAACTACATCGCCGTTCTTAAGTTCGGTTGCGGTAGGATAAGTAGTGGGAGCAACATTTTTAGCCTTAACCGTAACGGTGAATTCTTTGGTTTCAGTAACTTCACCGTGAGAGATGGTAGCGATTACCTTAACGGTAGCATCCTGTGCCTGAGGTACAGTAGTAAGCTTGCCGTCTGCGATAACAACCGCGCCAGTAGTGTCATTGGCATCTACTGCCCAAGAAATCACAACCTTAGTGTAAAGAGAACCAGATACAGGAAGCGTAACAACTGCTTCAACATTGTTGAATTCAGTCTTGATGGAAAGGTCGGTCTTTTCCTTTTCTACCTTTTCAGCATCGGTCTTGCTGTTTACATCAAGAAGTGTGCAGAAGTGAGCAACAAACTGAGTGTTGTCAACAGCGCTTGCGTTATCACCAGTGATTCTCCGAGTTTCGGAGGTGGAGAAGGTGGTGTAGTTGCTGTAGGTACCGAAATAGAAGGTCTTGGGGGTTTCGCCTTCGGTTATGGTGGTGAAGAGGGTCTTTGTGGTAGCATCATAGGTGAACTTAGTGGTATTAACGCCAAATCTACTAGAGGAAAGCTGAACTTTGCCGTCTACGAGAGCAACGTTGATGTAGTTCTGAGATTTACTTGAGGGGTTAACCCAGTAGAAGTAGTACTCATTGTCCGATCCTTCTACAAGCTCAAGAACAACGTCAACAGCCTTAGAGGGGTCAGTGGTAGCTGCGAAATAGAAGCCGTCCATTTCGCCAGTGAAGTAGAGGGTCTGCTTGGTGTTCTGCTGCTTAATGAAGAACTTGTAAGCAGTACCAGCAACAGGATTTGCAACAATATCAGCTACCTGGGTGGGAGCTGCATTTACGGTAACCTCGAAATCCTTAGTTGCGGTCTTTCCACCACAGGTAAGGGTTACGGTAAGGGTGATGGTGCTTGCTTCATCAGGAAGCACAGGAATGTTAAGCTTGTTGTTGGAGAGAGTAGCGAAGCTGCTTTCGGATTTAAGAGCCCAGTTTACAGTAACGTCGGTGTAAACGAGAGGAGTAGTTCCGAGAGAAACTGTACCACCTTCGGTGATTGTGCCAGGAGCAGTGATCTGCTTAAGCTCCCAATCTGCTTTGCCCTGATCGTCTCTTTCAACGACAGCAAAGTTGGAGTATGCATCCTTTGTTACAGGAATGAGGTAAATCTGACCATTGTAAATGGAAACAAGACCTACAGCAGTAGCGCTCTTACCAATGTTTGCATTAAAGGTGGTCTTGAATGCAGACTGGTCGTCGGAGTCGAACATACAAGCGGAGCCGGAAATACGAATATAGGTCTTATTGGTACCATCAATCTTGGTAAAGGAATAGTAGCTGTCATTTGTGGGATCCACACCAGCGATAACAACGTTTTCAATCTTAACAAGCTGAGATTGAAGCTTGGTGAGGTTGTCTGCCTTCAAAGAGGTTGCTGCGTTGTAGAGGTCGGTGATATCCTTGGGTTCTACAACAGCGGGAGTAGCGTTAAGGATTTCAACGCTTGCATCAACAACCTGGTTAACACCGTAATAGGTGCCACGGTTACCCAAAACGAGAACTTCCATACCAATTACGAGATCGTCAACTTCATCAGCGGGGAGGTCATATACATAGTAACCACCGTCGGTGTCCTGAAGGTAAAGCTCGTGTTTGGTATCGGTATTTACAATACCGGTAATGATACCGTCAATTGCAACTGCAGTATCATCTGCTGCACTTGTAAATTCAGCCCAAGTAAATACCTTGAACTTCGGAACAGTGCGATTGTAGGAGGAGGTGAGGGTGTTGCCCTTTTCGTCCGAGATAGTAGCAACGAGAACATATTTAATCTCGCTTTCTGCTCTATCGGGTACGTCAATGGTAACCTTACCATCTTCTCCAACGGTTGCCTTAACATCAGTGATTTCGGCACCGTCTACGCCAGTTACTGCCCACGATACGGGGTAGTTAACTTTGTCAATGACAACATTTGTGAGAAGGTCGCTGTAATCAGCAGGGGTATTCGCACTCTTGTTGTTCATGATTTGGTCGAGATACTCTTGCGCTCTTTCGAGGCCAGACTTTGCATTGGAAGCTCCAGGGAAGCAACCAACAAGGCTGACAAGAAGAGCAAGCGAAAGCATCGCAACGAGGACAAGTGAAAGAATCTTTTTCATTGTCATACTCCTTTTGTTTTTTTGTTTTTATTTTGGGGTTTTGCTAAAAATCATCAATTCAGAACTTCGATATCGGAAACGGTGGTGACTTTGATCTGATAATAGAAATTATCTCCATTATCACCCATATCATCATCAGAGGAGTTGGGATTGTAGTAATCTACAACGCCTTTTACGTTGATGGTCTTTCCAAGATAACGATCCTGTGTTACCAAAACATCATTCTCATAGAGAACGTTGGTACGAATGGTAATCTTGTTTCCGTTTTCATCCTCGCAGTACAAGGACATTGCGCCCTTAGAGGAGGAGGCGGGGTTTGAGGTTGTATAAGCATCTACTACCGTCAGGCTGTTAAATGCGATAGAGGAGCCGAGCGCCATATAGGCATAGTCGAATTCGACAGGAGCCTCGTCTTCATTTACAATAACAGAAACCTTTCCATTTCGGAAGGTATCAATGTCCGTCAGGGTGTAGGATGCTTCGTGTATTTCGGTATCGAGTCTTTGCAGGTCAATCGGACCTACACGGATACCACCTGCGGAAACGTCGGAAATTTGGTATGTTCCATTGAATTCGGAGATTTTGCCAACCACAAGAATGCGGTTTCCAATCTTGAGAATTTCACGCACACCAGTAGATGCAGACGCACCATAGTAGATATACATACCATTATACATATCGGTTTCTGCATCATACGCTTCGACATAGACGCCGTCCTGACCGGAGTTTTTCACGACGACGGCTTCAAATGCTACTCTGACGCCGACATAATCGGCAATGTTCGCACGAAGCAAAGGAAGGGAAATCTCAATTTTTGTGTCGCCATAGAAGAAGTTGGGGTCCTTTTCGGTACCGTGAATATGTAAGCCTTCTGCTTTGGCTTGGTTATATGCGGCAACGACTTGCTCGCCATAACGGTTGTTGGCAGAGTTGGATTGAATTGCCAAACCATTCTGCATAATTTCGATATTGAGGTTACGATAATCGGTATCCTCAGCGCCTTTGTACCAAACCCAAACGGTGTAACGCGCGCCAGTGGAGTCAAGATTCCATTTATCGTTATCGCTCTCAATATAAATAGAGGTAGCGTTTTCAAGTTTCTCGCGTGTGAATTTTGCTGCTGCTTTTCCCCACGCCTGAATTTGACCGGTCGATTCGGGAGTGTTGATACCAAGATATCTTGCCTTAAGCACTCCAGTTTCGGTAATTCCGTCGGGTACGTAGAAGTGGGTTGTATCACCATCAATGTGGCTCTTAACCGTAACTTCAGCCTTGACTGTTTCGCTTGAATTTAAGTCAAGCGAAACAGAGGCAGCATAGTCGACAGATTTATTGCATCCGGGCAGAATGGCGAAAGACGAGGTCAGCAGAAAAAGCGCGAGTATGAGAGATAGAATTCTCTTGCTTTTCATTGTTGTTTTCCTCATCAATTAGCTACGGAATTCACATTCAGTGATCGCATCCAGGAACGCTTTGTCGATCAGGGCGTCAAGTTCTTCTTTAGATCCTACCTGCGCCGAGAGAATCTTTTGTACAAGGTAACCTGCCTGCTCACGAGCAACGGTAGAGCCGTTGAATGCAGGGGAGGTGAAGTAGTTTTCAGACTGGGACAAGCAAATAGAAGCGCCGAGAGCTGCGATATGGTCAGCACCGTCTGCCTTTGCAAGGAAATCCTGGTAGTAGGGGTCCTCTTTAGCGGACTCGATTACAGGAACGTAACCGGAAGCCATAGAGAAGTCAGCCTGGAATGCCTTGTCTGTTGCAAGGAACTTCATAAAGAGCCAAGAAGCGATAACTTCCTGAGGATTTTCGTTCTGGAAAATGCAGAGCGAAGGACCCTGAGAAATGGATCTGGGCTTTGCGGGATTTACCTGAGGAATGGAAGCGATACCAACTTCAAAGGGGTAGTTGCCGTCGCCGTCAGCGCCGGGAAGCTGGTGAACGGTACCACCGGAAGAACCGATAGACATATAGCTCTTTGTGTCCTCTCCCTGTGCAGTGAAGAGGGTGGAGGTGTACGAGCCGTAAAGCTCCTGAGTGGTGATAAGACCTTCCTGATACCACTCACGAATCATCTTAACGAATTCTTTGTTCTTATCGTTGTTGAAGAGGAAGTGGTTGTCTTCATCCAACTGAGTGTAGGGAGAACCGTACTGTTCGCAGAGGGTGATGAACCAGTTTGCTTCGGAGTCATAACCAAGAGGAATGCAATCGGGGTCAATCGTCTTGATTTGACGGCAGAGTTCTTCCATTTCTTCCCAAGTGGTAGGAATCTGGAGGTTGTTCTGTTCAAAGAATGTCTTGTTGTAGAAAAGGAGCTCGGTAGATTTCGAGAGAGGAAGAGAATAGAGTTTTCCGTCGCCAAATGCCTGACCTTCCTTGAGGTAAGCATCTACGAAGTCCTCCATCTGTGCATCCGTCAGACCAAGAATGTCGGTGGAGCCATCTGCACGAGTGATTTCCTGCTCGTGTGCAATGAACTGGTCAAGCGTTACAACTGCGCCGGATACATTGTAAAGAGCAATGTGGTCGGGATAGCAGTATGCAATGTTGGGCTGTTCTTGCGCAGAGAGCTCGGTAGAAATCTGGTTACGAACGTCATCATAACCACCAATCTGGGTGTGCTCAATGTGGATGTTGGGGTAAAGCGTGTTGAAGTAGGCAATGTGAGAGTTGAGTACTGCCTGCAGGGATTGTCCCATTGTGTGGTAGAAAGTGATGGTAACTTCACTTCCGTCATAACCACCTTCGGGCATCTCAAAGTTAGGCATCTTCTTGGAACAACCACTAAGAGTAGCAAGCGAGGTGGTCAGAAGCGCAACAATGAGAAGGAATGATACGAGGAGTTTTTTCATTGTGTAATTCCTTTCATACTAAAAATTTTATTTACAAAGATACATAATCTTTCAAATAAACCATTGGGAGAATTATCCCTTGATACCACTACGGGATACGCCCTTCATAATATATTTACGAAGGAAGATAAATACAAGGAACAGAGGCGCAGAAACAATAGCGACAGCCGCCATCTGCAGAGGAACGTTTGTCATTCCTGTCGCTGCATCACTGAAGGCGTTGCGGAGACCGTTTGTGATAAGTCGCATAGATTCCTTGTTTGCAACAAGGCGAGGCCATACATAAGAGTTCCAAGCGCCCATCATTTTCAAGATGGTAATGGAAATCAATGTAGGAAGCGCCAAGGGGATCATCACCTTCCACAGATATTTCAGGTCAGTCGTACCGTCGACCTTTGCTGCAAGGTAAAGCTCGTTCGGGATCTGCATAAAGTTCTGACGCAGAAGGTAAATGTAGAATACGCTGACAAGGAAGGGAACAATCAGTGCCGTAAAGGTATCTTTCCAGTGAAAGACACTAACAACTGTGACATAGTTTGTGACAGTAAAGAGTTCTCCGGGAATCATCATTGTCGCCAAAAGCGCGGCGAACAGAGCTTCCTTGCCCTTGAATTCCAGACGTGCAAATGCGAAAGCAGAAAGCACGGTGATGACAAGAGAGAGGATGGTAGAGACAATTCCGACATAAAGGGTATTCAGGAAAAGACGACCGAGATTTGCTGTGTTAAACGCCGCTACGTAGTTCGTCCACATTACCTCACGGGGGAAGAGCGTGGGAACGGCGAGCATATACTCGCTTTGCGTCTTAAGAGAGGATATAATCATCCAGTAAAAGGGGAAAAGAACGCTGATGGCAACCAAGGAGAGGAAGGTGTAGACCAAAACATAACCGAGAATTTTAAACACTTTTTGCTTGGTCGTAACCTGCGAGATATTGCGTTCTGCCATTACAGTAATTTGTTCAGACATTTTTCCACCTCCTTAATAATGTGTCTTCTTTTTGCTGACATAGAGGTTAATCATTGTAACCACAAAGATAATGCCAAACAAAATAAGAGCTGCAGCTGAGGCGATTCCTTCTTGCTGAACAGGAAGAGAGTCGTAAATGAAGCCAACCATTGTATTGAGGACGCCGGCGTTTCCGACGGGACCCATATCTTCACCGAAGATACCGACAATACTTGAGTATTCCTTAAATCCACCGATAAATGCCGTAATAACAACATAGGCGATCATAGGAGAGAGAAGCGGAACGGTAATCTTGGTAAATACACGCCATTTGGGCGTTGCGTCAATCTTTGCCGCATCATAATACTGCTTGTTGATGGATTGCAGACCACCAAGAAGAATCAAAATCTTGAAGGGGAGCGCATCCCATACAATGTAAATCGTCATAACGGCGATATTTGCCCAGTAGGAAGAGCCAGAACTCATCCAGTTGATCGGATCTACACCAAATACACCAAGGATATTGTTTATGATACCCCAAGACTGCGCTTGTGATCCGTCAGGACTCAAGCCAATGATGTTAAACATTGCTGAGAATACCATACCAATAGCGATAGAGTTGGTAACATAGGGAAGGAAGAATACCGTTTGATAAAACTTTTGCAAGGGCTTGATGGAGTTCAGAGCCACGGCGATCAAAAGTGCGACGATGGTAGAGAGAGGAACGGTTAAAATGCAAAGAAGCATTGTGTTCTTCAAGCAGTCAAGGAACTTATAGTAGCTGACAACATACTTAAAGTTACCAAAACCGAAGTCGAAAACCGCGCCACCGAGCTCTTTACCACTGCTATATCCCTCCAACATTGCCATACGCAGGGTGTTCAAAATAGGCCACGCCGTGAATATGAGCAAAAGGAGAATCGCAGGTGACAGATACAGCCAGGCTTTCCATTGGCGTTTACTATCTACCATAACTTACACCTCGAAATAAATTCTTTCTTCGGTTTCAGCGTCGAACAGGTGTACCTTATGGCGTTTGAGCGAGTAGCGAATCTGCTCGGCGCCAAGCTGGATGGAACTGTCGGCGTCAACGATAGAACGAATGGTGGGGTTGAGGCTCGCCTCGTGAGTCGAAACAACGGATACGTCACGTCCCATTACCTCTACGTTCTGGAGGTTACATACCATAGGACCTTCGGGATCTACTACGAAGCCTTCGGGACGGATACCGATAGTAACGGGGCCGTCTGCCACACCGGGAACGGAGAGAACAGCCTGTCCACCCTCATAGGTGGTGACGATGCGTGTCTTGGTTTCAAGCACAGAGGTGGGGTCTTCGCCTTCCTGGCCTTCTACGACTTTAGCTTCTTCATATACTTCTTCGGTTTCGACCTTACCGCCGAGGTAAAGCGTACCGTTTTGTACGTGACCTTCAAATACGTTGATAGGGGGAGTACCAAGGAATTTCGCTACAAAGAGATTTGCAGGATCGTCATAAACGTTTTGGGGAGCGCCAATCTGTTGAACAATACCGAGTTTCATAACAACGATCATATCGGAGATGCTCATTGCCTCCTCCTGGTCGTGCGTTACGAATACGGTAGTGATTTTGGTTTCCTTCTGGATGCGACGGATTTCCTCACGGGTTTGCAGACGAAGTCTTGCGTCAAGGTTCGAGAGGGGCTCGTCGAGCAGGAGAACGCGAGGCATCTTAACGAGGGCGCGCGCGATAGCAACACGCTGCTGCTGACCACCGGAAAGCTCGCTGGGCTTACGCTCCATCAGGTTATCAATCTGAACAAGTCTTGCTGCCTCGTAGGCACGCTGAAGCATCTCTTCCTTCGTCAATTTGTCCTCGCCACGAAGGTTCTGGAGGGGGAAGAGAATGTTCTGTTTTACCGTCATATGAGGGTAAAGCGCGTAGTTCTGGAATACCAGACCAACGCCACGGTTTTCGGGAGAGAGATCGGTAACATCATCTTCTCCGAAGAGAATTTTTCCGCTCGTGGGCGCCTGAAGTCCCGAAATCATATAGAGCGTAGTACTTTTTCCACAACCCGAAGGGCCAAGCAAACCAATCAGCTGACCGTCGGGAATTTCAAAAGTAAAGTCGTTGACAGCAACAACTTCTTCGCCAGGCTTTTTAGAACGACTGGGGAAGATTTTTGTAAGATTCTGCAATACAACTTTCATAAGAATCCCTTTCTATATTGGTGATTTAATTTATAACAATCGAAACGGTAACACCGTCAATTATTTTTAGTAACTCTCGCGTTCTGCCGCTTCGCGAGCACGCTCGCTCTTGTAGCGAAGCATTGCCTCCTCGTTCTCAAAAATCATCTGGCTGGAATAATCGACCGAGATGGTGTGAGAGAGCAGATCGTGAATGGTGGAGTGCGTCCTGGTGGTAAAGACGAGGATAAGCTGGAGCAGGAGCATACCGATCAGCACCAGCGTGCCGATAATACCAAGCTGACCAAACAGGATAAGCAGAATGAGATAGAGGGGAACCATTGTTTCTATGGTGCATTTACCGAGAATAGAACGTACGAAAAGCGCTGTGGGGCTGACCTTCACATAATTTTCGTGCATTACGCCGACGGCGAATATCTTTCGTCCAATCGACATTCCCCCACCCAAAGCCAGTGGGATGAAAAATTCGAGGACAAGATAGGTGACAAGAACGGAGAAGGTGAGAATCAGGAAGGAGAGGGAGAGAAGCATTCCCCACGCGTGATTGGCTTCCGGATCCTTTTCAAATTCCTTCGTGGCGTTGGTATACGCCTCTTTTTGCTCGTCGGTAAGCTTTTCAAGTTCCGTTTCCGTCAGGGCAAAGTCACCTGCATATTCTTCAAGACCATATTTTTCGATATAAAAATCACGGCGATCGTTGAGGGCGATCTCGTACTTTGCATAGCCGAACATCCAGGAAAAGACGCAGGCGAAGCCGACCGTCAGAATCAGGACGAGAATCATATCGAGAATATAAGCGGATAGTCTTTTTAAAAGACTGGATTGTTGTAAATCAAGCATATTTTTAAAACCTTATAGCCAGTGAAATTGTGAGAGGGCAAAAAAATAGGGATGGAAAACGCAAAAATTACAAAGTCCAACCATAAATTAAATCATTATTCAAAAATATCCTCTTAAGGCACAACTATATTGTAACACATTTTTGTTAATAAATCAACTAGTAAAACGCAAAAAAGTGACAGTTCTTTTTGTGTATTTTGTACAAATATATGAAAAAAAGGAGAAAAAAGGCGAGAAAAGAGGAGGATTTGCCCATTTTCTGCTATCGACTGTAATCCAGCGAAACGGGTCTTCATCTTAAAATACCATTTGTTGTGACGGATTTCATTTTCTTCTCGCCGTGGATAAGCGCAGAACGCCTATGCAGGCTTACCGATTGGCGCAGAGTTGCCAGAAGGCGACGGCGCCGGCAGAGGCAACATTCAGGGAGTCGACACCGTGTGACATAGGAATTTTCACGGTGTAGGTGCAGTTGGCTACGGTGTGATGGGAGAGACCGTCACCTTCGGTGCCGAGAATGATTGCGAGCTTTTCAATCTTTTGGAGGCGCTCGTCTGCGAGGGAAAGCGAATTGTCGGAAAGCGCCATTGCGAGAGTGGTAAAGCCGAGTTTATGGAGGGTCTGTAAGCCCTGCTTCGGCCATTCGGAGGCCTCCTCTCCAATGCGTCCCCAAGGCACCTGAAGGACCGTACCCATACTGACACGCAGAGCACGACGACAAAGGGGGTCGCAACAACTGGGCGTGAGGAGAACGGCATCCACAGCGAGGGCAGAGGCAGAGCGAAAAATCGCACCGATATTGGTGGAGTCGGTGATGTTTTCAAGGACGGCAATGCGCGTGGCATTCCGACAGAGATCTTCTACCTTTTTTTGCACGGGACGGCGCATAGCGCAAAGAACGCCACGTGTGAGTTCAAAACCCGTTAAGGTGCGTAGCACCTCACGCTTTGCCACATAGATTGGAATATCGCCCATACGTGAGATAAGTTCCTCGACCTTTCCGTGAAGGAAACGTTCGTCGGTCAACAGGGAGATTGGCTCACAGCCTGCGTTCAGGGCGACCTCAACAACCGTCGGGCTTTCTGCGATAAAGATACCGAGCGAGGGCTCGACCTTAGAGCGAAGCTGTGCGCCGGTGAGTCGGACATAAACATCCAACTCGGGGGCCTCAAAGTTTTCAATATAGATAAAATTCGACATTGTATGTACCCTTTTCTTTTCTTTGCTTTAGTATAGCACAAAGGGAGAGAAAAGTCTATTCTTTTTTTGAAAATGTGAAAAAAGTCTTGACAAAGAATGCTCAGGGTGCTATAATTTGGGATGAGAGTTAGTTTTTCATCTAAGATGGAGTGTGCGAAAGCATATTTTCAACCATCAAAACACAGATTTTTTCAGTTCCGTTCTCGGCGAGCGAGAACAAAACAGAAAAAATCAGTGTTATGATTGTTGTAGGTAACTCTCTTTTTTATATCTATAAGTGAGGCGAAATATATGTTTGGTTATTTATCCCTTTATTTCAAGGATTTGGACCGTGTATTGCAGGTGGCGAACGGCTATCTCGCAGACCCCGACAAATATACAAAGGTACATATTGTCCCAATGAACGGTAAGGTGCGTAAGTTACGTGCTTATGCCGATAACAAAGAGGGCAAGCGCTTACGTGAGCTTCACGAGTCGGTGGCTCGTTTTGTGTGGGATGCTTTCCAGACATCAAAGATGTCCTATGCCTACAAAAAGGGAAGAAGCATTGTTGACTGCGTTGGCGCGCACATCAATGGCAAGATCTTTTTAAAGACGGATATTCACGCCTTCTTTGATAGCACCAAGCTCTCTACGTTCTTGTCTATGTTCTTCAAAAGCCCGAAGTTTGTGGCAGATAAGCAGAAACTGACGACCATTTTCTCGGCTTGCTTCTATGACGGAACGTTGCCTCTGGGCTTTGCCTCCTCCCCTGCGATTTCCGACTTCTTTTTGCACGAGGTGGACCGTCGTATGTCGATGGTTTCCGGCATTGTCTACACCAGATATGCTGACGACTTCCTGCTCTCTGCAATGAATGTCGGCGCACAGTTTGTTCTCGAAAATGCGTTCAAGGTGCTTCGTTCCGAGATTGAAAAACTCGGACTTGAACTAAATGAGAGAAAAACATTCTACCGTCCACTGAAAAATGTCGGCGATTCCATTCATTTTCTGGGGCTTAACCTGGTGCGCACCTCTTATTCCTTCAATCGCATTACGGTGAGCAATTCTTACCTGAAGCAAACGAGTATCGAACTCGCTTCTGCCATTCAGAATTCCGACCAAAAGGCATATGAGGCAGCACGTGGAAAGATCGCTTTCATCTCTATGAGTTCGCCAGATAGTATGGAAAAATTTGAGAGATTGGTAGAAATCAAACTGCATCTTAACCTGAAGGAAATGTTGGAATCCAAAACGGTACAGGGCGCAAGAATGGCAATGAAAATCAATCGCTTATAATAAGCATTCCGAACGATAAAAAGGGGTAACAAAAGGGCAAATCCAACCCCTGATAACAACAAAAAGAGCAAACACGAAAGGCGTAAAAACCTTATGTGTCTGCTCTTTTCTTTTAGTGAAGTTTTGGTGACACCAAAGCGAAGTTTTTATCTCGAAAAGCTGCTCGTAGAGTTCCTACAACCGAAGATAATTTTGCTTATCCACAGAAAAAACTCGGTCAGTACGATTTACCGGACAAGGATGTTTTGTTAAGTATTTTCCGATTTTTGCTCGGGTTTATCTAATAAAATGCAAACAACTATTTGCAAAAACAGCAGTTAATTGCCAAAAACATTATCGACAGCAATGCCCTTGATGTGCTTACTATCGTTCGCAAGTTCAAAGCGAGGAGCAACGAGAGCGCCTTCCACATTGGAGAGGGTTACAATGGTAATTGTGGTAAAGTCGGGGCAGATGCCGAATTGGTCGCTTCCCACAGCATCAATCAGGCGAATGAGATCCTCTGCAAATCCGAGAGGAAGGGGCTCCTTTACCGGGTGGATGCTTGGATGACGGAGATTTTCGAGGCAGATATAAATATCGCGTCCTTGTATATGCTCTGCAATCATTTTGAGAGAAATGATATTTTCATCAAAGCGTTCCTTCGCGAGAAGCTCGGGATTGTGGTGCATTCTGTCGCAGTGAAGGACCATATTTCTGACACCACACGCAAAATACAAATCAATCATATGAAGCACTGTTGCTATTTCCTCTCTTTGCTCAACAATGGCGAAGCGAAGGGGGAGATGTCCTTGTGTCATTGTGAAGTGGTTTTCTTCTAAAAACGCTTTTACGGCGCGACCTGTCAGAGTGACATCCTCGTTTCGGGAGAGCAATTCGGCTCCGTGCTCGCGCGAGAGCTCCATAGCGAAAACGCCCTGATTTATGAAGGCGTGAACAGCATCCTCAAAGGTAAGCCCTTTGTAATAAGGAGACCAAACAGAAAAAGTAGGTTTCATAATCCATACCTCTTTTCTTTTTTATAGTATAACACCTTCTCTTGTTTTTTCAACCTTTTTTCAATGTGGAGAATATTTTTCCTGCACAAAAAATATAAAAAATATAGGAATAAGAACTTGACAAAGGAAAAACGTAGTGTTATACTAAAAGAAAACTTTTTAGAGGACGTTTCTATACCAACGATTGATATGTCGCTGGAAAAGCTATGCGAGTATGAGGGTATGCGCTATTTTATCATTTATCCTGACTTCGGACACGAAAATTTGCCCGATAGCAAGAAAACTGTCTTTAATTCTATGTGGAAGAAGCCAAATCAAACGTGCCACCAGCCTTCTGCTTCGCAGGGCTTCGTGCGAAAAAGAAATCGTACTGTTGGACGACGAAGAGGTGGAACGTTCGACAACGGTCGGAATGATACGTGTTTACGAATACGGAAAATAATATTATCTAAATAAATACACTGTATGAAAAATAAGGAGGCCCTTTATGCAAGACTATACCATACTGAAAGCGCAAGATCCCGAACTCTATGAAGCGGTGATGCTTGAAATGTCCCGACAGAGAAACAAAATCGAACTTATCGCGTCGGAGAACTTCGTTTCCGAAGCAGTGATGGAAGCCAATCGTACCATCTTAACCAATAAATATGCAGAGGGCTATCCCTCACGTCGTTACTACGGTGGTTGCGAATATGTGGATATTGTCGAAACGATTGCCATTGAACGCGCTAAGGAACTTTTTGGCGCCAACTTCGCTAATGTTCAGCCCCATTCGGGCGCGCAAGCCAATATGGCAGTGTTCTTTGCCCTGCTCACTCCCGGCGATACCGTTCTCTCGATGAACCTTGCACACGGTGGACATCTCTCGCACGGCTCGCCCGTCAATATGTCGGGTAAATATTGGAATATCGTTCCTTACGGTGTAAGCCATGAGGATGAAAGAATTGATTATGATGAGGTCCGTCGTCTGGCGCTTGAATGTAAGCCGAAGCTCATCCTCGCAGGCGCTTCTGCTTATCCTCGTGTGATAGATTTTGCCCGTTTTGCTGAAATTGCGAAGGAGGTCGGCGCATACCTTATGGTCGATATGGCGCACATTGCCGGACTCGTTGCCGCAGGACTTCACCCATCTCCCGTTCCTTACGCAGATGTCGTTACCACGACCACCCATAAAACCCTTCGTGGACCTCGTGGTGGCTTGATTCTTTGCCGTGACGAGGAGATGGCGAAGAAAATCAATAAGGCGATTTTCCCAGGAACACAGGGAGGCCCCTTAATGCACACCATTGCAGCGAAGGCGGTTTGCTTTGGCGAGGCGCTGAAGGAGGACTTCAAGGCGTATGCGCAAAGAATTATCGAAAACACACAGGCGCTTGCCGACGGCCTTGTCAAGCAAGGCTTCCGTCTTGTGTCGGGTGGTACGGACAATCACCTCATTCTCGTTGACCTCTCGGGTATGAAGGTCGCGACGGGTAAAGAGGCAGAAAAACTGCTCGACGAGGTCGGTATCACCTCAAATAAAAATGCCATTCCTTACGATACGACCACACCCTTCATCACCTCCGGTATCCGACTTGGTACGGCTGCCGTCACGACACGTGGTTTCGTTAAGGAGGACCTTTATGAGGTGGCAGAGCTGATTGCTCTTACCTTGAAAGACTTTGATAAGAATGCAGATGAGGTACGCGAGCGTGTCGCAAGACTTCTTGCAAAATATCCACTTTACGAATAAAACAGAAGGATAAAAAACGGATATGCAAACAAATGTTTACATATCCGTTTATTTTTTAGATAGTTATTGATTTGCTTCCTGCGCTTTTGCGTGTTTGAGTTCTTCTTTGTTGTGAAGAATAAAATAGATGGTGGTGATGGTGATAGCGCAGGTAAACCAACCCACAGGATAGGAGAGAACGATAGAAATCAGGCTGTTTGAAATGTAATTTGACATTACAAAGAGGTACACCTGACGAAGGCCGACAAAGCAGGTGAGCATTACTACCATTGGCGCCATACTCTTGCCAAGACCACGCAGGGAGCCTGCAATACCTGATTCAAGGGGCAGAACAGGAAGAAGGGGGTAATGGTTCGTAGGAGGTTGACTGCAACCGAAACAACCTCTGGGGTTGGATTAAAGATACGCGCAATCGGTGGGCTGAAAATCCAGACCAAAGCAATCAAAAGGGTAATGATGGTATATGTCAGTCCGACAGTGAGCAGGGTGCCACGCTTGGCGCGCTTATAGTTGCCCACACCGACGTTCTGTCCGACGAAGGTGGTAATTGCAAGACCGAAGGTGGTTAGGGGGAGGAAGATGATCTGGTCAACCTTTGAGTAGGTGGTAAACCCACTTAAATTGAACGTCTGGTCGCCGTATGGACGCTTCGGCTGACCTTATCGTGGTCGGCCTTACCGAAACTTTGGGAGATGATAACACCGGCGCCTGTGGCAAATCCTGAGAAAAAGCCGATAAGAATGTTGGTGACAGCGCCTACGTTGCCGACGGCGGCGTATGCGGCATCAATGCCTGTCTGCCCGATTACCCACGCATCCACCATATTATAAAGTTGTTGAAAAAGATTGCCAAGTAAGAGGGGAATGGCAAATCGTATAATAAGGGGCAATATTGCGCCTTCGGTCATATCCATTGTATGGCGCGAGCCAAGAGATGGACGTTTTTTAAGTTGTGTGGTGTGCAAGAGTTTACTCCCTTCGTGTATGCTATTTTCCATTGTAGCACAATTGTTTTTGATAATTGTGACAAAATTGTCAATTATTTTCTTTTTGAAAAAAGAAAGGTCTTTACAAAGGGGAAAAGATATGATATACTGGGAAGGATTAAACGGATATAGGAGTTATTATGGAAAATATCAAAGGACAAGGCACACAGACGGATGCCGTAAAAAGCCTCTCTGTGCCACTTAAGATGCTTGAGTTATCCAAATTCCGTGAAGCAGAAGTGATGACTGAACAGTATCTGCGTTCGCATTCGGACGAGGGTATGGCATATCTTATTTTGTATTCGGCAAAGGTAAAAAGCAACGTTTTGTATCGGTATAAAAAAGGAGATAACTTTGGTTGCGATCCTAAGGAAACCTTCCCTCTCTTTATAGAACACAGAGGGGTGTTAGAAAACTTCCTTCGCTATGGCGAGAATACAGCAATCGCGAACACCCTCCGTTATATGAAGGCGTATCTTACGAACGCAATGATTGCGTGGAAGAATGAAGATGGGATGCCTTCGTCGAAGGAGGATTTTTGCGACCTTGTGTGGATGATTCTTAACCTGATTCACACATACAACAAGAAGGAGTTTGCCGACCTCGCCTTCGCTGTGGGTAAATTTCTGCTCCAAAAAGGCGCATTTGATGAGGCGAAGGAATTTTTTGAGAACGCGAAAGCGCAGGGCGCAGATGGGGCAGAATGTCTGTATTACATCCTCTTTGCGGCAATGCAGATTACCGACGAGAGCGAATTTGTCAGCTGTGAGCGCTTCAGCGTCGAAATGCCGGAATATATCAATTTGCTTTTGGCGATTGGTGACAATACCACCCTGCTCCAGAAGGTGACAAATCTTGCGGAAGAAAACGAAAAATCAAGAAGTTTCGTTGTCGAAAAACGCGAGAGGGAAGAGAACGAGCGCCTGTACCAGAAGTACACCCAAAAGGGCAATCCCGCCCTGCGTATTCTTTCTATTGTCCTCTTTTGGATGTTTACAGCATTTTCGGTTATCTACTTCCTTTTCTATTATGAAAATGGTGTGGTGTGGGATCTTTTCATTCACCTCTCACCCTTCGGCAGAGAGGATGTGACGGGACAGATTCGTGTCAGCCTTGTGACCTCGACGGTGATTCTCTGTCTTGAGATGCTTTTCTACTTTATCTCATTCCTCGCAATGCTGGCAGAATATCCTCTTGCCAAAACAACGAGAAAATATGTTTTCCTCACGGCAACGCATCTCTTGTCGTCTTTTGTCGTTTGGTACGTGATGTACGGTTATGCCCACTGGTTTGAGAATTGGCTTGGCTTTTTCACGGTTTTGATTACCATTTTGCTTTCCGTTGTGCTTTCGGGCATTCTTCTCGGACTGTTTGTCTGGATATCATCAGACTTTGGCGATAAGAACCTGGATGTTCCTCTTGAAACCTTCCGTGGACGTCTGTGGACGAGAGGCTATAATCGCAATTTTCTCGCCATTTTCTACATTGCCTTCGGTATATTTATGCTGAATGAAACATCTCTTTCGACTGTGGCATTCCTTGATGCGATAGCGTTCCTCTTCTTCGCACTTGGTGGTGCGTATCTCCTTGTCACCAGCCTGATTTATCGCATTCGCGCCCTCGTGATGCTCGACCATAGACCAGAGCTTGTCAACAATCAGGAAAAACAGATTATGGTCACAACGGAAACCGTAACAGGTGTTACTTACATCTCTATGACCGTCGCCCTTGTTATTCTCTTCAGCGCCACAGGTATAGCGTGGTCGATCCACATTGGCTTGGATGTCACCCTGCTTCTCTCGGGCATCATTCACGCCATACTCGGCACCCTCTCCAAAAACAAAATGCAAAAATCCGCCGACGCCATATCGGGCGCCGACGACTAAACAAAAAGCGTGATGCTGTGGCATCACGCTTTTTTTACTTTCTTTTGTAGTTATCCATTTCGCGCAAAATGCGATATAGTTGCATTTGTTCCTCTTTCGTTTTTGAGGAGAGAAATTCATAAAATTCAATGGAAATGGTATCGGTTTCATCCTGCGCGCCGAGTTTTTCAAATAGTTTTGCAAGGGAAACATTCAGCGCCAAAGAGATCTTTTCGATGCTTTCTATTGTTGCATTCTTTTCGCCACGTTCAATTTGTCCGATATATGTGTGATGACATCCCGACAGTTCTGCGAGTTTTTCCTGACTCCATCCTTTTGCCGTTCTGAAATTGCGAATTCTCTGTCCTATAATTTTTACTATGTCGCTCATAAGTATTATCACCTTTACTATTGATACTCATAGTCTATAAAACTTCAAACAATTTTACCACAGACTATTGATATTTTTTCTTTAATGATATATACTATGAATATAATATTCAAAAAACTATGCTTATAGTTATTGATAGAAGGTGACTTTTTTGGATGTTTTTACGGTTGCATTATTTGGGCATAGGGAAATTCAAGATCTCCGATGATTAGAAAAACAACTTACTCCTGTGATACAAAATCTTATAAAAACAAAACCATTTGTGTCTTTTTTAATAGGACGAAATGGCGAATTCGATGAATTTGCAGCATCCGTTATCAAAGGAGTGCAAAGGAAAATAGGGGCAGAGAACAGTGAATTGGTGCTTGTGCTTCCCTATATGGTGGCAAACCTTCCGTACTACGAAACCTATTATGATCACATTTTGATTCCCGAATGCGTATATGGTATACATCCAAAAGCGATTATATCAGCGAGAAACCGTTATATGATTGACCAATGTGATCTTGCCGTTTTCTATGTGGAAAGAATATCGGGTGGCGCCTATACAGCAATGAAATATGCAAGAAAGAAAAATAAGGAGATGTTAAATCTATCTTTTGAATCTTTCGCACCATAAACGTTGTTTTTCACATTCTTGTTTCCATAATGGTATGATGGACAAATGGGAAGGGAGAGTGGAGGAAGAGGAGGAAAACAAAAAATACGAGAACGGTGGTTCTCGTATTTTTTTGTTTTATTGTGGGGCAATCCTGTGAGGATTGCGAAGGGTTTTGCAAAGGGAATCACTCAGTGCGCAGGGCGACGACGGGGTCTTTCTTCGCGGCGCTGGAGGCAGGGATGATGCCCGAAATCGAGGTGAGCAGGACGCTCAAAATGACGAGCGCAACTGCTTGCTCCCAAGGGAGCAGAGCAATGTTCGGGACGGCGGTGAGGTGTTCCACGATTGCAGAAGCAATGTAGGAGATGAGGTAGGTGACACCGATACCAAAGCCACCCGAGAGCAAGCCGAGAATGAAGGTTTCTGCATTGAAGAGGTGGGAAACATCACTCTTACGACCACCGAGCGAGCGAATAACGCCGATTTCCTTGATACGTTCTACTACGCTCACGTAGGTAATAATACCAATCATAACGGTGGAAACCACAAGGGAGATCGAGGTAAAGGCAATCAGGGCGTAGGTGATAATGTTAATCATTGTGTCGATAATGGCAATGATGGTGGAGATGGTGTCGTTGTATTTGACATCCGCACGATCGTTTGCCGTCAGGACAGCGCCTGTCGAGAGGGTGATATCTTCGTCACCATTCCAACGGTCGAGATAAGCGACAACGGCATCCTTCTGCGCAAAGTCGGCAGGGTAAATGGCAATCGTATTGGCGAGGTCGACACCACCGAG
Source organism: Eubacteriales bacterium (assembly GCA_045612385.1). Lineage (GTDB taxonomy): Bacteria > Bacillota > Clostridia > Oscillospirales > CAG-272 > UBA1740. The sequence goes on from JAZKYZ010000041.1 coordinate 19,034, forward strand.
ATGACGTAGCGAGAGAGTCGCCTGACGGGGAATGCCTCCACCCGACGAGCCACCCATCATACCACCGATAATGCTGGCAATGGGGTTGGTTTCTCCAACAAAGGCGTAGTCCTCATAGGTTTCGCCAAGATAGGTGTAGGTGAAGTCATAGGAGATACCCATACGCATAGAGCCCATAGCAGTGGAGGAGAAGGACTCCTGCTCGTTTTCGATCAGATAATTTACGATCGCAGAGTCGATATTGGTCGCAAGGAAGTGGTCGGTGAATGCCTCTGTATAGTAAATGCCTGATTGAAGCGAGCCAAAGGAAATGGTGGGCTTGGGTTGAAGAATACCAACAACCTTCAGTTCCAGAGAGTCATCGCTTGCAGTGATTTTTGAAGCGTCATTCTGATAGGAGAAGGGCGCGTTTTTGTCCTCATTTTTTGTGAAGATCAGGTCGTTCGGGTGGTACACAAAGGTTGCGCCAAGCAGTTCTTCAAAGGTGAACGAATCACGGTTGAGTTCGGGATTGTAGTGGACGAATTCATCAATGACACCATCGCCGTCCTCGTCCTTTTCGGCTTCATCTGCTTTGTAGATGATGTTCAAAAACTCATCCTGCGCATAGTAGCCGAGATTGGCGAAGAGAAGGTCGGAGAGAGTTTGGTCCTTGCCAATGACGAGCATTACCTCGTCTTTTTCGGTCGCAACCTTACCCTCAAGAATATTGTACTGTGAGAGGATGTAGTCGGGATTGTTCGGCGCCTGCTCAAAGGTGTTGACAAGCATACTGATATAGGAAGCGTACTGCTTGTAATCGGTCTTGGAGAGGATGCCTGTGTAAATATTACGGATGTTCGCGAGCGAGTAGATACCTCCGTCCTCGCCCTTCTTTTCGGTAAAGGACGCGTAGATGTTGTTCTCGACATCTATGCCATAATCGAAGAGAAGCGTAGCCGTGATATCGTTCTTCGTCATATCACGCACGAACTGAATGTAGTTTTCGTTGATTTCGTTTTTGATGAGCGAGTTTTCCATCGAGGACTGCGTTTTTGCAATATACTCTATCAATGAAGCGATATAGACGTGCTTTTCCAGTTTGTCCTTGATTTCGCTGTTCTGTGGTCCCATCATACTCATCATTGCCGTCATATCGCGTGTTTGCTCGGTCACCATAATGGGGTTGCCGGAGAGCATATCGTCCTGCATTGAGGCAATGTAACCCTTGATACCTGACGAGAAGGCAAGCACAAGCGCAATTCCGATAATGCCGATGGAGCCAGCGAAGCAGACCATTGCCGTTCTTCCACGTTTGGAGAACAAGTTGCGCGCCGAAAGACGGAAGGCAGTGAAAAAGGACATCTTTGCCTTTTCCTTTTTCTTGTTCTTTTTGCGTTTTTCTCCACGCATCAAGGCGCTACGCTCTTCGCGGAATTTATCCCTTGTGATGCGACGGCATTCTTTGATTTCTTCTGCCTCGCTGAAGGGGTTGGTGTCCTCAATGATTTCGCCATCCAAAAGACGGATGATACGTGTCGAATACTGTTCGGCAAGTTCTGGGTTGTGCGTTACCATAATGACAAGACGCTCGCTCGCAATTTCGCGAATGAGGTCCATAATCTGGACAGAGGTGACGGTATCAAGCGCGCCCGTAGGCTCGTCAGCAAGCAGAATTTCAGGGTCATTTACCAAAGCGCGCGCAATGGCAACACGCTGGCATTGACCTCCGGAAAGCTGGTTTGGACGCTTGTAATATTGATCGGACAGGCCGACACGGTCGAGCGCTTCCTTCGCTCTGCGAATTCTCTCCTCCTTGCCGATACCAGAGATGGTGAGGGCAAGTTCCACGTTTCCGAGAACGGTCTGATGAGGAATGAGGTTATAGCTTTGGAAGATAAAGCCGACACGGTGGTTGCGATAGACGTCCCAATCACGGTCACGGTAGCGTTTGGTCGAACGGCCGTTGATAATAAGGTCGCCTGAGGTGTAGTGGTCAAGACCACCGACGATATTCAAAAGCGTGGTTTTTCCACAGCCTGAAGGACCTAAAATGGAAACAAACTCCGCCTTGCGAAAACAGAGGTCGATGCCCTTTAAGGCGTGCACTGTTTCTGAGGAGGTTACATAGTCTTTTTTGATGTTGACAAGTCGTAACATAGGTACCCCTTTCTTTGCCACATGGCTCACATTTTATTCATTCTTATGTAAAGTATATCACTAAAATATGAAAATAATATAGTACAATATTGAACAAATTAAAAACTATTTTTTAAATGACGCTTTCTTTCGCATTTTTCTCCCTTTTTGTGACATTTTTCACAATTTGGAAAAAGAGGGAAAAAACACAAGATGTAGTGTCTTTAGAAAAAATAAACCACAAGAAGTTGTATTTTTGTGGTGTAGAGAAAATTGTCGAAATCACGAAAATTTTTGTGAAAAACGTAGAATTTTAGAATTGTGAAAAATCTTCTGCCACGCTTTAAGTCGCACTTTGTTTTGTCAATAGGTAAAATCCACAAAAAAGAAAACTTTTTTCGTGCAAAATATATGAGGAAAGAGGAGTGGGTAAACACACCAAAATCACAAGATATAGTAAATCCCCCTTGACAAAATCACAAGATATGGTATAATAGTGGAGTAACTCGCCCGAATTTCGAGCGAGCATTTTTACACCCAAAAATAAAAATGAAGGAGAGAGAAATGAAGTTAATCAAAAGAAATGGCTCTGAAGTTACCTTTGACCGAGAAAAAATCGTTGCTGCGATTGCGAAAGCGAACGAAGCGGTGGACGAGGATGCCAGAATTACTCCCGAAAAAATTGCCGAGATTGCTCTCGGTGTTGAAAATAAATGCCTGAAGCTGAAACGCGCTGTCACCGTCGAGGAAGTACAGGATATGGTAGAGCGTTCTCTGATGGAACTTTGCGCATACACCTTGGCGAAGGCATATATTACCTATCGTTACAGAAGGGCGCTCGTTCGTCGTTCCAACACCACTGACGAGAAAATTCTTTCTCTGATTGAGTGCAACAACGAGGAGGTTAAGCAGGAAAACTCCAACAAAAATCCCACTGTCAACAGCGTTCAGCGTGACTATATGGCAGGAGAGGTTTCCCGTGACATTACCTGCCGTCTGCTTCTTCCTGAGGACATTGTCCGTGCGCACAATGAGGGTCTGATTCACTTCCACGACGCCGATTATTTCGCTCAACATATGCATAACTGCGACCTTGTCAACCTTGAGGATATGCTCCAGAATGGTACGGTTATCAGTGGCACAATGATTGAAAAACCACACTCCTTTTCGACTGCCTGCAACATTGCGACACAGATTATCGCGCAGGTAGCGTCGAATCAGTATGGTGGTCAGTCCATCTCGCTCACACACCTTGCTCCCTTTGTGCAGATTTCCCGTGAGAAGATTCTTATGAAGGTGACCGAAGAACTTGCCGACGTCGGCGTGTCCGACCCTGAGGCAATCAAGCGTATTGCCGAAAAACGCCTTCGTGAAGAAATCCAGAAGGGTATCCAGTGCATTCAATATCAGGTCGTTACCCTCTTGACCACCAACGGTCAGGCGCCCTTCATCACCATCTTTATGTATCTTGGCGAAGCGAAGAACGAGCAGGAAAGAGCCGACCTCGCATTGATTATCGAAGAAACCCTTTTGCAAAGATATCAGGGCGTTAAGAACGAGGAGGGCGTATGGATTACTCCTGCATTCCCCAAGCTCATCTATGTTCTTGAAGAACAGAACATTCATCCCGATTCCCCCTACTACTACCTCACCAAGCTCGCTGCAAAATGTACTGCAAAGAGAATGGTTCCCGACTATATTTCCGAGAAGATTATGCTCCAGAACAAGGTCGACAAAAACGGCGAAGGTCATTGCTACACCTGTATGGGTTGTCGTTCCTTCTTGACGCCTTATATCGACGAGGACGGAAAGCCGAAGTATTACGGCCGTTTCAATCAGGGTGTCGTTACGGTAAACCTTGTAGATATCGGTTTGAGTGCCGGTGGCGATATGGATAAGTTCTGGAAGATTTTTGACGAAAGAATGGAACTTTGCCACAGAGCGCTTCAGGCTCGTCACGAGCGTTTGGAGGGTACGCTTTCCGATGCTGCTCCCATTCTTTGGCAATATGGTGCGCTCACTCGTCTGAAGAAGGGCGAGCCGATTGACAAGTATTTGCACGGTGGTTATTCGACCATTTCTCTTGGTTATGCTGGTCTTTGGGAATGCGTTTACTCCTTGAATCAGAAGAAGCTCACCGAGCCAGAGGGCGAGGCGCTTGGCCTTGAAATTATGCGTAAGCTCAACGAGTACACTGCAAAATGGAAGGCTGCCGAAGGTATTGATTATTCCCTCTATGGCACTCCTCTGGAAAGCACGACATACAAGTTTGCAAAATGCTTGCAGACCCGTTTTGGTATCGTACCCGGTGTTACCGACAGAAACTACATCACCAACTCCTACCACATCCACGTTACCGAACCGATTGACGCCTTTGAGAAACTTGCTCTGGAAGCGAAATTCCAAGCGCTCTCTCCCGGTGGCGCCATCTCGTATATCGAAGTTCCCGATATGCAGAACAACCTGGATGCTGTGCTTGGCGTTATGCGTTTCATCTACGATAACATTATGTACGCAGAGCTGAACACCAAGAGCGACTACTGCCAGATTTGTGGCTTTGACGGCGAAATTCAGATCGAACGTGACCCCGACGGCAAACTCATCTGGGAATGCCCCGTTTGTCACAATCGCGACCAGTCGAAGATGAACGTCGCTCGCCGTACCTGTGGTTACATTGGTACGCAGTATTGGAATCAGGGAAGAACGGCAGAAATTCACGATCGCGTGCTTCACCTGTAATCCACGAAACCTGCCAGAATCCATAGGGCATTTGGCAAGCAATACATAAAAACAAAAGAGAGGACATCTCGACAAAATAGTCGATTTGCTCTCTCTTTTATTTTTGTATAAATGTATGCTAAAAAACCTTGTATTCTTAAAAGAACGAGGTAATGAAGATTTCAAGACCAATAAAAATCAAGATAGCGCCACCGAGAATGCCCGCCTTTCCAGCGAGTTTTGTTCCTGCTCTTTTGCCAATGTAAATGCCGGCATAGCAGATAAAGAAAGTGACAAGACCGATGAGCAGGCAGGATAGGATGGCTTCGGGGAGGGAATGGTCTGCAATCGTAAATCCCACCGAGAGGGCGTCAATCGAGGTGGCGACGCCTTGCACAAGCAGTGCGCCAAAGCCGACAGCGGTAGTTTCTTCCTCGCCTTCTTGGTTCACAATGCCCTCATAGAGCATTTTTCCACCAATCAAGCCGAGCAGAGCGAGAGCAATCCACGGAATGCATTTTTCAAATGCGGTGAAATACTGCGCAATGGTGGATACGCAAATCCATCCGATCAGGGGCATAGCGAACTGGAAAAAGGAAAAAATCCCTGCGACACCACACACCTTGCCATTTTTCATATTCGGTTCGTTCAGTCCGTTCGCTAAAGAAACGGAAAAAGCATCCATCGCAAGTCCTATACCGAGCAAAATGCTCGTGAAGAAAAACGAAAAATTAAGTGTCATTTTTGACCTCCAAACAACAAAAAAATCCAAGCGCAACTGCACTTGGTGTCAAAAGAAAAAGACCCCATGCACAGCCATCGGCTTCACATGAGTCTCGCAATTTGAAACAAGCCAGACCTTACGGTCAGTATGTTGACTTGCTACGCAGCGCGCTCGCTACTCCCTCATTGAGGACAAGTATACCATACTTTTCCTCTCTTGTCAACCCCACAACCCAAAAACCAAAAAGAAACTCACGAATAATTGATATACACCTGTCGCTCGCCCCCTCAAGCAATTTCTTTTTGTAGAAAGTGGCTCTCTGCACATCTCGCGCAGGGAGCCACTCAAGGAGTCCACAAAATTACACTACTCTCAAACTCGGCTTGATTGAACTCTATCAATTCGGTCGTTTGAGACCTCTACAAAATTACACTACTCTCAAACACGAATGACGAAACGATCACCGTATATTTTGTTTGAGACCTCTACAAAATTACACTACTCTCAAACAGCGTTTTTGGTGTAAAGGGTGTTGTCTGCGTTTGAGACCTCTACAAAATTACACTACTCTCAAACGGTCCTCGTCATTCTTATTCCACTGGATTTGTTTGAGACCTCTACAAAATTACACTACTCTCAAACTTATTCGGAGGTGAGCGTATGACAAACGAAGTTTGAGACCTCTACAAAATTACACTACTCTCAAACGTGACCAAGGAACGGCAGAGTTTGTCATTCGTTTGAGACCTCTACAAAATTACACTACTCTCAAACGGCTAAGTGCTGTATTATATTTTAGAAATAAGTTTGAGACCTCTACAAAATTACACTACTCTCAAACAGACTCCGCAAATTCCGCATACTTTTTTTGGTTTGAGACCTCTACAAAATTACACTACTCTCAAACAAGCGAGTTTGTTGGGGAAATGCTTTTCCCCGTTTGAGACCTCTACAAAATTACACTACTCTCAAACCTCAAAAGGTGAGAAACGGAACTACGAACCGCGTGTAATGGGTGGATCGTAGAGAAAATAGTGGCGAAAGCGCCTTGCTCGAAGCCACTTCCACCACTATTCTAACAGAAAAAGAAGAAGTTGTCAACCAATTTCACATAAGTCGGCATCTAAAATCCTGCGTTTTTCACACGATAGTTTTTCGTGTTCGTGCGAATCGAGAAGAAGGATACGGAATTTGTGTGAGAGGACGCTTTGCAGGAAGGATAGCACCTCTCTGTCCTCAAAAAAGTCACGCAGATTGACAAAAACAAAGAGTTTGTCACGATCATATTCTCTCACCAGTTCCATATAAGTCAGTACCTTGAGAAGAGAGGTTTGTTCCTCTTCGTAAATACGGATGCCGAAGGCTTTTAAGAGGGAGGATACCGAGAGTTTATCAAACTCCAATTCGCAAAGCTGTTCAAAAGAGAGGTCGCTCATATAGTTTTCTGCGTGCGAGAGGAGTTCCTGCGTTTTCAAAAAGAAGGTCTCGTTCTGTGCTGTTTTCTCAAGCGAGGCGAGGATTTTATTCAGAAGACTTTTTCGGTTGAGTTCAAAGGGGACGAACGAGAGGGTGAGATCGAGGTACTTCGCAATGGAGATTGGAGTATCGTTCTCAGACAGAACACAAAATCCACTCGCCCCATTTTGCTGGGCATAGATATCCTCGAGTAGACGGCGAAACAATCCTGCATTTTCAATCACAAGGGAAGGAACAGAGTCTTCGCCAAATAAGATGGGAGAGGAGAGTTCGGGAAAGATGAATTTCATAGAATCACCACCCTTTCGTCACTATCGAGAATTTCGCTTTCGGATTCTCCTGTGATGTATTCAATTTTTGCAAATTGCTTTTCAGTGATGGTAAGTAACTGCACGATGCCGTGAGGTGGTTTGTTTTTACGAATTAGGGAAAGAACGGAGGATTCTACGCTGGCATTCAAGACCAGTTTGCAATAGACCGATTCCTGCATCATCAGAAATCCAGATTTGATCAGGAGTTTACGAAAGGAACGGTAATTGCGTTTGTCCTCGTTTGTTTCCGTTGGCAAATCAAAAAAGACGAGCATTCGCATAAATCTGTAACTCATATCGTATGGTAGAATTTGATTTTGGAAATATCACGATCACACAAGGCGTTGAAAACGCTTTTGGTGTAAATCCGGATGGCGTTAAGAACCGTTTGCCTTGCCCCTTCGACAAGAACGGTATCGCTTAAGACGGTGAGGAGTTCGTGCTTTTGTTCGCTCTCGAACACGGTGTAGCCCTTCTCCTTGACAAAGGCATCCACAAGGGGACGGAACGGCTCCATCAGGTCACAACTTAAATTGAACTCATTGAACATATTGTTATGGAAGAGTCCGAGTTGCGTGGCATAGCCGTTTGCGACAATCTCACGATTAAAGGCGGAGAGGAGGAGGCTGTATCCATAGTTGAGGGCGGCGTTGGTGACACACTCGGTGCTTCGGGAAAACTCTTTGCCGAAGAGGGCATTGAAGTAGACCTTAGCAGCGTGTCCTTCTCGGTTCGTCTCATCATAAAAAGCGATTTCCCTGAGGTAGGACAGAAGAAGATTCGCTTCTTCTGTCCGTTCCCATGCTTTGAGAAGGTCTGCCTGTTTCTGTATTTTTTCGGTGACAATGGCAGTCCAGACGGCGCCCTTGTTGTCTTGCGTCCAGGTGATTTGTGTGCGAAGTTTGCGGGAGCAATCGTGGCTTCCGTACAGGGGAAGGAGTTCCGACTGGGGATTTCGCTTTTCGTCGCAGAAAATCACCTTGATTTTCTTTTCCACGAGCGCAGAAAGAAGGCAACCCGTCAGGGAGATGGCGGTATTTTCCAGCATCAGGATGGCAATTTCATCGAGGAAAATGCGTTTGGTTTCCTCATCGCGTATGACGAGATAGCCCATCTTGTAGTCGAGTTTGCAACGCTTCGTGATAACGACAGTTCGCCAACTCATAACAAATCCAGCAGATTCTCAGACTTCATTTCATATA
>JAZKYZ010000042.1:0-20859 GCA_045612385.1 Eubacteriales bacterium
CTCGAAATTTCATGTTGTTCAATTTTCAATGAGCAAGTTGCACGCCTGAAAAGACTCTCCTTCGCAGTTGTGCTTGACTATTATACTACAATAATTTTCATTTGTCAAGTGCTTTTTTAAACTTTTTTTGATTTTTTTGAATTTTTTTAAAAAAGCAACCAACCAAGCTATTTTTTCGATCATTTTCACCATCTTCGTCTATATATAATATAATGTAGAAAAGAGGAGAAGAAAATGGGCAAACATTTGTTTTTTTATTTTTCATAGAAATTTTTATCGCGAGGTATTGACAAGCATAGGATGCTGTGTTATACTCTATTTCACAAAAAACACAATGAGGTATCTGTTTTATGAAACTCTATGATGAGTTATATTTTGAAATCACACTAAAGGGTCAGAAGAGCGAACTCGTTAAATTTATCCGTTTTTTAAAATCGGGAGAGCTGAATGACTTTTTTGATGTAGTTGAAGATTATATTGTCCCCGCTGATGATTTTAGTGGAGCAGGCGAAGAGGAGAAAACCGAAATCACCTTTACCAACGACGATATCGGTATTGAAATTGATAGATTCAATCCTGAGGATTTCTTGGATGTCTTCTGCCTTGCGGCTAAGAAGTTAGAGGTACGTGGACATTTCTACGATATCAACGACGAAGAATATGAATTTTCCAGTGTCGCTGGTGACAATGGCTATACCGATTCCATTCTCCAGGACTTCAACGACGAGTTAGATTCCTATGCTCGCGACGAAGAGGTCAGCGACGAGGACGAGGAATAAGAAAAAAGAACGAGAAATTTTCTCGTTCTTTTTTGTTTTATATTTTGGTCGCAATTCCTTTTTTAAAATAACGATAAGAAACATACAAAAGCATTGGGCCACTAATCAGAATGGCGATCACTGAACTGACAAGATAGGTAGCGTACGCCATTTCCATACAGGGGTTCAGGGGATAAATGAAACTCATCCAAACCACACGGAAAAGAACAATCGCAACCAAGGATTCAATCATTGTAAATCGAGAATAGCCGAAGCCTCCCACAGAACTCTTCAAAATATTACGGAAGGAATAAACAACGTAGAACTGCAAAACAAAGTTCATCCTGGCATTCGCCGACGCCATAGCCAAAGCATCATCACCTACAAAGAGAACAATCAGTGGGTTTCTAAAAAGAAAGACAATCAATCCCACAACAAAGTTTATGGAGCAGTTAAGAAAAATTCCCCAAAGAACCGTTTTCTTAACACGATCAGGCTGCTTTGCGCCAATGTTCTGCCCAATAAAGACGCTCGTCGCTGAGGTGATTCCCGTCGTAATACAACTGACAAGGCTTTCAATATTATTCGAGGCAGCGTTTCCTGCCACCACAGAAGAACCGAAGGAGTTAATCGCCCCCTGCACAAGAAGGTTGGATATGGCAAAGGTCGCATTGGTGACAGCGCCTGGAATTCCGTAACGGAACAAAAGTCGGCAAAGCGAAAAATCAAAACTCAAATGACGGAAGGAAAAACCACAAGCGCCCTTTGTGCGAAGAAGGCGTATCATACAGAACACAGCGCCAAGAACCTGCGCAATCACTGTTGCAAGCGCCACAGCAAGCACCTTATCTTCAAAGAACCAACAAAAAAACAAGTTCAATACTACATTGGCGACTCCCGCATAAATCAAATAAAACATTGGTCTTATGCTGTCGCCAGAAACACGAATAATGGTCGCAGCAAAATTATACAGAAGAATAAAAGGAGCCGAAATCACATATACAATAATATAGGTACAGGCACCCTCAAAGCAGTCCTCAGGGCAATTCATCATACGAAGAACATCATCTCCGAAAAGAACTCCAAGCACTGCCACAAGAACGCCGAGAGCAATCGCCGTCACGATGGCTGTAGAAATAAAGCGCCTCGCACGCCCATTCTCCTTCGCGCCAATAAATCGCGCCAGCACGATATTAACACCCGTCGCAACACCAACCATTGACGAAACAAAGAGCGTCGTAACGGTGCCGGTCGCCCCAACAGAAGCCACAGCAACACTGTCGGCAGACATTCGTACAACAATCAGGTCACAGGCATTAAAAAGCGTTTGTAACAAGGTACCAAGCGCAATAGGAAATGCAAACCAAAGAATGGAAGGCACAATTTTTCCTGTCGTCGGGTCAATTTTCCCAATTTTTCTCATTGTTCTCACCTCGCAGAAGGCCTCTTTTGTTCTACTGTATTCATTATACTCTCAAAATGTAGGGAAGTCAATAAAAAGGAACCTATTTTTATTGTATAAATCAATCAAGTTGTTGTATTTTTCGGTCAGTGATTCAAGGAAGAATCCTCAACAAATGATTGCCAAAAAGAAAACTTTTTTCATCTCCCTTGACTTTTTGATGATTCTATCTTATAATGTAAGTACCGTATAATTCAAGCGCTTTTTTCCATAAAAAGCAATCTTTTTTCGCAAAAACACAAGCAAGCAAAATATCACAAAAAATACTAAAAAGTAGGACAAATTACAAATTATGCAAACTTTACTTAACAAAATCAAGTCTTTTCGCTATTCCGAGATTGTATTTGGCGTATGCATTTTTCTCATCGGCGTACTAACAATTCTTTTTCCACAAACTGCTGTTCGCATTCTCGGGCTTGGACTCGGAATCGTCCTTCTCATCATTGGCATCTCTCGTATGGCAGGACTATTTTCCGCCAAAGACGAAGGGATGTTTTTCACGTTGCGATTTATCGGCAACCTGTTTTTCCTTTTCTGCGCTCTTGGTCTGCTCTTCTTTTCGGGAAGTATGACCAACCTCATTTGTACCGTTTGTGGCGTGTATCTTATCGTCGACGCATCTACAAAGATTTTCCCGCTTCTTAGACAGGGGCAAAAAAGAACAGCGTCTTTCATCACAAAACTGACGCTCTCCTCTCTCATCCTCATTCTCGGTCTTGCCCTCGTGATTACCCCCAACGCTATTGTAAATACCACCTTTCGTCTTGTGGGATTTGCCTTGTCGTTTGAGGGGGGCAGTACCATTGTTTATGCCGTTCTACGTCTGAAAGAACGTCGGCACAGGGAGCGCCATTCCACAGAACCGATCGAAGGCAATTTCGTTGACAAATCCGATAAATAAGCATTTTTCAAGGCAGAGCAATTCTCTGCCTTTTTTCATACGCAGTTTTATTTTCTAATGGAATTGTGAATTTTTTTAAAAAGGTCTTTCTTTTTTAATTATTATGTGTTATACTAATATGTAAAACAAACGCACACGCGTGTATTAGAAAAGAGATTCCCTTATGAAGTACAAAACTCCCTCGTGTCCTGATAAGTCACGACTTGGTCGCGTCGGCGGTCAGGCCGTACTTGAAGGCGTTATGATGAAGGCAGGAAATCGCACTGTAACCTCCTGTCGCAAAGAAGATGGTTCTATCGTCGTCACCGACGACACCTTCGTATCCATTCGCAAAAAGCACAAAATTCTTGATATTCCCCTCCTGCGAGGCGTAGTCAATTTCATTGAAATGATGGCTCTGAGCGTAAAGACGCTGGAAGCATCCACTGCGGCGCTGGGCTTAGAGGAGGAAGAAGAAACAAAGTTTGAAAAATGGCTCAAAAAGCACTTCGGCCTGAATATCACCAAGTTCATTATGGTAATCGGCGTCGTGCTGGGTCTTGCCCTTTCGGTGGCTTTGTTTATGGTCCTGCCCTCCCTTGTGAGTATGGGAATCGACTGGCTGGTCGGTGGAACGCTCGGTCTTTGGACCGCAGTGGTCGAAGGCTTCGCCAAAGTCGGTATCTTTATTCTCTACCTCTGGCTTGTTTCTTTTATGCCAGAGATCAAACGCACCTTTATGTATCACGGCGCCGAGCATAAGACGATTGCTACCTTTGAAGCAGGAATTGAGCTAACCCCCGAAAACTGCAAGGAATATACGAGATATCACCCTCGCTGTGGAACGAGTTTTATGTTTTTTATGATTTTGCTCGGTATCATTGCAGGTCTGTTCGTGCGTATTCTCTGGAAGGATATCTCTCCTGTCTATTACATTCTGATTCGTCTGGCTATCCTCCCCTTAGTGGTCGGTATCGGATATGAGTTTATTATGTTCGCTGGTAAGCACGACAATTTTATTGTTCGCTTGCTCTCTGCTCCCGGTCTTTGGGTGCAACGCATTACCACCAAAGAGCCTACCCTCGATATGCTTGAGGTTGCCATTGTTTCGACAAAATGCGCCCTTCGTGACGAGATTCCCGAATTTATGGAATTTTACAACTCTCGCGCTTGGGAGAAAAAGGCAGAGGATGTGAGCGAGGAAGCGCCTGACACACAAAATGCAAGCGAAACGGAAGAAGTGATTTCCCCTGAGAACATCCCCTCCGAAGATATCGTTACAGAACCAACAGAAGAAGATGTCCCAGAAATAGAAGAAGAATGTGTCACTTCCACAAATGAGGACAGCGAATGAGGCTCTCCGAAGTAAAAGAACGCTTACGCAAGGCTGGCGTAGAAAATGCAAAAGGCGAGAGCCTGATGCTTTTTCGTCACTTTACAGACATACCCGAATATCTGCTACGTCTTGAGGATCCCGAATGCAACGACGAGGCGTTTGTGGATGCCGTTTATCGGCGTGAAAAGCGCGAGCCACTTCAATATATTTTTGGGGAATGCGCCTTTTTCCAGGAGATTTATTATGTCACGCCTGATGTATTGATCCCACGCGCAGACACAGAGGTTCTCGTCGAGCAAATCCTTTCTCTCATTCCAAAAGGAGGACACCTCCTTGACCTATGCACAGGTAGTGGCTGTATCGCATTGTCCACGCTTTTGCATAGCGAGAACACCCAAGCAACGCTCGTCGACCTATCGGAGAATGCGCTCAAAATCGCAGACAAAAACCGAAAAAAATATGGACTATCCGATCGGACAACCCTGCTTTCTATGGACATTCTCAAGGAGTTTCCCGAAGGGAAATTCGATATCATCGCGTCCAATCCTCCCTATATCCCCGAAGAGGTCTATCAAACGCTCGCTCCCGAGATTTTTGCCGAGCCAAAAATGGCATTTGTGGCAGAGGAGGAGGGTATGCGTTTTTATCGGACCATCATAGAAAGGGGACGCTCACACCTCAAAGAAGGTGGCGCCTTCGCCTTTGAAATCGGCTACGATCAGGAGGAAAAAATCAAAAAACTCGCAGAAGAATTTTCTCTTTGTGTCGAGGTAAAATACGACCTGTCAAATCATCCAAGAGTTGCGATTCTCTGTTGACCAACCTTCACTCTCTTGCATACACTATGGCAAGAGGTGATAACAATGAAACAAAACCAAAAATTACGCATTGCCCTGCTATTTGGTGGGATCGGTGCCGAACGTGATATCTCTTTAAAAAGCGCGACATCCGTAGCGCGCGCCCTTGCGGGAGCGTGCGTTCTCCTGTTCGTCGGCATTGCAAAGGACGGCGCACTTTATCTTTATACAGGCACGCCGGACGGTATTGAGAACGGCAACTGGGAAAAAGAAAACTCTCGTATTTTCCCAGCCTCCTTCGTACGTCTTGGCGAGCAGAGGGGGCTCCTCTGTGGAGATACGGTACTCCCTTTGGATGTAGTGCTTCCCGTATTACACGGCGATTACGGCGAGGATGGGAAAATTCAAGGCTGGCTTGATTGCGTAGGCATCCCCTACGTCGGCGCAACCACGCTTTCAGGCGCCGTTTGTCAGGAGAAGGCTATCACTAAAATTTTAGCAGAGCATCTCTCGATTCCGACCGTTTCCTGGTGCGTTCTCAAGCGTGGCACTGCCTTTGCCGAAGCAAAGCTACAAATTCGCGCCGTGATGCAAAAGGAGGAATATCCCCTCATTTTGAAACCGACCTCGCTCGGCTCCTCCATAGGTGTCTTTGTTGTGACAGACGATTTATCCCTAAGGCAAGCGCTAAAGGCTACGGAAGCATACGGAGATTTGCTCGTTGAAGAATACGTGGCAGGCGCGCGTGAGGTCGAGGTATGCTATCTCGGGCTTTGGGATGAGTATTATTTCCCCGACGAGGTAAACCTCACAGATCGCGATACCCCCTACACCTATGAGAAAAAATATCATCTCCAGCAATTAACCCCCGTTATGGAGGGGGAGCTTCCCAAGCCACTTGGGGACACCCTCGTGCGATACTCTCGTTCGCTGGTGAAGCTACTCTGCATACGAGATCTGTGTCGAATTGACTTTTTTGTTAGCAAGAGGGGAAAAATCTATTTTAACGAAATCAATACCTTTCCCGGTTTTTCCATAAACAGTTTTTATCCAGAAGTATGTAAAAAGAACGGTTTTGACTACAAAACTTTACTTTTATCGCTCTGCGAGGCAGCGTATGATCGGCATCTACGATAGTGGAAGTGGAGGGCTATCCGCCCTGTCTGCTATCCGAAAGAGAGAGAAAAATGTAGATATTATCTATCGTGGCGACCTCAAAAATGCCCCATATGGAATCAAGTCGCGCGAGGAGCTTGTCCCCCTGATACAAAGAAATCTTGAGCGCCTTCGCTCCGTTGGATGCGAGCATATTCTGGTGGCTTGTATGACGGCGAGTTCTCTGATTTCCCATCTTTCTCTAAAAGAGCAACAAGGAGTCTATTCTATCATTGATTGCGTCGGGGAGAGCGCGTATTCTGCGACAAAGAATGGGCGCGTCGGGATTGTCAGCACCTCAAGAACAATGAAGGAGGGCAAACTTCGGGAGTATCTCGTCTTGCGTGGCGTTTTTGTTTCCCAAAGCGAGGCTGACGCCCTCGTCCCTCTTGCAGAGGCAGGGCAAACCTCTCCCAATGATCCATTGGTTATGGATGCCGTTGTGAAGGCAGTCACGCCACATCTGCGCGCAGGCGTGGATACCCTTGTGCTGGGTTGCACACACTTTCCCTATTTCACCAATGCTTTTCGCCTTGCGATAGGCGAAGGGGTGACTCTCGTTCCCTCAGGCGAATCGGGCGCCACCGGATTTTTAAAACAGATATCAAAGGATGTCCTGAAAGGACAAGGACATATTCATTTTATATAAAGGAGTATTCAAATGGCTAAATACAGAAGAGGCAGAATCAACGACGCTGTCGCCCAAGAACTTGCAATCGCGCTGCGAGAGGTTCGTGAACCAAAGGTCGTAGACAATTTTATCAGCATTACGCGCGCAGAGGTCGCGCCCGACCTGCGTGTCGCAACGGTATATTTTTCCTGTATCGGTGATGACAAAGAGGCCTTGATGGGTCTGAAAAAGGTGACGGGTATGCTCCGTCACCACCTCGCCGTATCCTTAAATCTGCGCATTACCCCCGACCTTCTTTTCAAAAAGGACGGCTCGATTGAGCACGGCGCGCACATTGCTCGCCTTCTGGAAGAGGTGCTTCCCACAAAAGAAAACGAAGAAAAAGAGGACGAAGAATGAAACCTGTAAAAAAAGCCATCATTCCCGCCGCAGGTCTTGGCACAAGAATGCTCCCAATCTCTCACGCCGTACCGAAGGAAATGTTGCCAATCGTCGACCTTCCTGCAATTTATCACCTTGTGCGCGAGGCTGTGGACGCCGGCATTACCGATATTCTTATCATCACCAATCGTGACAAGGATATTATGGAGGACTTTTTCGATTTGTCCGCAGAGTACACGAAAGCCCTCACCGAAAAGGGAAAAAATGAAGAATTGAAAATGCTTTATGACATTGCCCATATGGCAAACGTCTACTTCCTGCGCCAAAAGGAAACGCTCGGACTTGCTCGCGCCGTAGGTTGCGCTCGCTCCTTTGTAGGGGACGAGCCCTTCGTTGTCCTTTATGGAGATGACGTCATTTTCTCTGAAGTCCCCGTATGCCGTCAGCTGATGGATGCCTACGACCGATACGGAAAAAGCGTGGTCGGTGTCAAGCCCGTCGCTCCCGAATGGATTTGCAAATACTGCTCTCTCAAGGTTACCAAAATCGAAGGCGAGCATAACCTCTATTTTTGCGACGATATGATTGAAAAGCCGAAAGAGGGCGAGGAATTTTCCAACCTCTCCATTCTCGGTCGCGTGCTTCTTACCCCTGATATCTTCGATATCATTGAACGCCTTTTGCCCGGCGCCGGTGGAGAATATCAACTGACGGATGCTATGGCGAGCCTTGCCCGTTCCGAAGGCGTTTACGCTTTGGAATTTGAGGGAACACGCTACGACCTTGGCTCAAAAATCGGTTTTTTGAAGGCAAATATTGACAAAGGTCTTATTCATCCTGAAACAAGAGATGAGCTTCGGGAATATCTCCTCGAGCTTGCCAAAACACTCTGATGGAAATTATTAAAGCAGGCATATCACATATCAAAGACATTGTTCGTCTGGAGAGTGAAATCTTCTCGGACGCGTGGAGCGAAGATGCCGTCCGTTCCCTTCTCGTCAGCGAATTTTCCTATTCCTTCGTAGCGTTGCGAGATGGCGAGATGGTGGGTTATTTTCTCGGCTCCTGCATTGTGCCGGAGGGCGAGATCTTTCGCATTGCCATATCCCCACAGCACCGTAGACGTGGCATAGGTTATCGCCTCCTCTCTGAAGTTATCTCCAATGGCAGAAAAGACGCACTTGAACTCTTTTTCCTGGAAGTACGCTCCGAAAACGATGGCGCAAGATGTCTTTATCGTTCGCTCGGCTTTGTCGAGGACGGCATACGTCGCGCCTATTATAAAAACCCAAATGATGATGCTATCCTGATGCATCTTGACCTGACACGAGGACAATTCCTATGAAAATTCTCTCATTTGAAAGCTCCTGTGACGAAACGGCTGTCGCCGTCCTTTCGGCAGAGGGAGATTGTATTACTGTGCTTTCCAGCACCATTGCGACCCAGATTGATATTCACAGACTCTACGGTGGTGTTGTACCCGAAATCGCTTCGCGAGCGCATATTGACGCCATCAGCAGATTGACCTACGGGGCCCTCTCGGAGAGTGGATGTACCCTCTCGGAGATTGACCTTGTCGCCGTTACAGCGAATCCGGGATTGATCGGCGCTTTGCTTGTCGCAGTAAATTTTGCCAAATCACTTGCCATATCCAACGGCATTCCCTTAGTCCCTGTCGATCATATCAAAGGGCATATTGCAGCAGCATATCTCAATACCGAAACCCCACCGAAGCCACCGTTTCTCGCCCTTGCCCTCTCGGGTGGTCACACCTCTATCTATCGTGTAGACACCTATACAGACTACAAGGTCATTGGGCAAACACGTGATGACGCCATTGGCGAATCCTTTGATAAAATTGGCAGAATGATTGGCATTCCTTATCCAGCGGGTAAGGGCTTTGATGCCCTCTCACGCGAGGGATTTATCGAGGCAACTGGCAAAAACGAAGGGTTTTATAGCGCCTACAAAAAGGCGAAGTTATATCGCGAGGGCGACTTTGCGCTTCCCTCCCCTGCCTTGAATGATGGAACGCTGGATTTCTCCTTTTCCGGACTGAAAACAGCCGCCATCAATCTCCTGCACCGTTATGAGCAAAAGGCGTTGCCCCTGAATCGCGCGCTCTTTGCCGCACGCTATACCTACGAAGTGTGCGAGGCTGTGGCGAAAAAGATTTCTCTTGCGATTGACGAGCATCCTGAACTCCAAGCCCTTGTGGTCGCTGGAGGCGTGGCAGCAAACTCTCATTTGCGCGAGGTGCTCACAGCAGTAGCAAAGAAAAAAGGAATTCCCCTCTTTATTCCAGCGCTCTCCCTATGTGGGGACAATGCGGCTATGATTGGCGCGCAGGGATATTACGAATATAGAAATGGCAAAACAGCAAATGCCACACTGAATGCATCCGCAATGGACAGCATATAAGAAAGGACACGATATGGAAAGAATCGACCAGATTGAAGGCACATTTGATAAACGAGAAAGCCCTTCGACGCCTGTGGTCTCCCCAGCAGTGATCAAGCGTCTGCCAAGATATCATCGTTATCTCGGCGAGCTTCTGCGTATGGGCAGACTTCGCATCTCCTCTGCAGAGCTTTCAAGAATGATGAACGTCACGGCATCTCAAATCCGTCAGGATCTCAACTGCTTTGGTGGCTTCGGTCAGCAGGGATATGGCTACAATGTGAAATATTTACATAGTAAAATCAGCGAGCTACTCGGCACATCAGAGGGCTTTCGCTGTGTAATTGTCGGCGCAGGCAATCTTGGACGCGCCCTCGCTGCCACCCATATGTTTGAACGTCGAGGCGTCGAACGTTTGGCTATGTTCGACAACGACGAGAGAGTGGTAGGAACACAAATTCACGGCTTACCCGTCTATCACGTCAGTTCTCTTGCAAACTACTGTCGCGAGATGAACATTGCGCTCGGTGTACTCACCGTTCCAAAAGAAGCGGCGCCTGAGGTAGTAGATATGCTGATCGAAGGTGGCGTACGTGGTATTTGGAATTTCGCCAATATGGAGTTGGATGTCGAATGCGATGGCGTCGTGGTCGAGAACATTCACTTGGGTGATTCCCTTATGAAGTTGACTTATGAAATGAAAACACGCACGGGAGAAAAGAATGATAACGATTGAAAAACTGTGTGCCTCAGAGGAATTTCGCACAGCGAGCAAGGATGAGCTTCGCGCCCTTGCCGTCCTTCTTCGCACAGGAAAAATTGAGCCGAAAAAACTCGCCGAATATGCCTCCATCACCGTAGCACGCGCCAAAGGCGCCCTCATCCTCTGGGAGGAGGTCGGTGTGTTTGAAGGGGTAGACTCTGGCAGAATTGAGGACGTGTACCCCGAAAGACTCGTCCAAGACGGCGTTGTGGACGAGGACCGTCGCACTGTGGCAAAAACCATCCAATCCGAAGAACTCGTAGGACTGCTTGAGGACTCGGCAAAACTCCTTGAAAAGCCCACCTTAAACGATTTTGAAGTAAAGATTATTACGGGACTGTATTCCCAATACGGTCTTACCGAAGAATACATATATACACTCCTTTCCGATATTGCCAAACGCTCCACCAAGCCGACGGTAAAAAAACTGGAAGTGGAGGCAATCCGTCTACTCTCACGTGGTATTGATACGACGGAAGCGCTTTGCGAATACTTCCACCACAGAGACAATGTCACCGAAAGTGAGCGTGTGGTACGCCACGCCCTCTCACTCGGTCGCACCCTCTCCCCGTCGGAAAAGAAAATGGCAGAGCGTTGGGTGTTTGAATACGGCTACGGCGAAGAGTTGATTCTTCTCGCCTATGACTTTGCGACAGCCTCTACGCAAAATCCGACACTGAAATACCTCGACCCCATCTTGAAGAGCTGGCAGGAAAACGGCATTCATACGGTGCGCGAGGCAAAGACGTTCCGAGAGGCGCATAAGAGCGAAAAGAAACCCTCGAAAAAACAAAAGAAAGAAACCCCACGCTATGGAAATTTCGACCCAGAAGAAGCATTCCGCAGGGCGCTGGAGCGTAGCTATGGCGAAGATAGTGAGGTAAAATAAAATGTTTGAAAGAGAAATTTTCCACAAGGTAAAGCTTGCAATCGAAGCACGCAGAACCACGGCGATTGATACTGCCGAAGCGCGCAATCTTGAACTTCGCGCCACTTCAAGCGAGATCGCTGAAATTGATGCCGAACTGACAAAAACCGGACTTCTCCTTTTCCGTACGGCGTGCGCAGGCGAGGATATCACCCCCGTTCGTGAGAGAAACCTCGCTCTCCAGCAAAAACGCAAGGAGGTCCTCCTCTCGCTCGGTCTGCCGACCGACTATACCGAGCCACAATTTGTGTGCAAGAAGTGTAACGATACCGGATACGAAGGCACCTCTATGTGCTCCTGCTTCCGTGAGATGCTGGTGATGGAAAACCTCAAGGCGTCCGGCATTGGCAACCTCGTCGAGCGTCAATCCTTTGAAAACTTTGACCTGGAACGATACAAGAGTCAAGGAAGCGAAGCGTATGAGCAGATGTGTCACTACTTTAAATTTGCTCGCCTCTACGCCGAGAACTTCTCTCAAAAAAGCAAAAACCTCCTGTTAATTGGTACGACAGGTACAGGAAAAACACATATTTCTACGGCGATTGCCAAGTGTGTCATTGAGAGGGGATATACCGTTCTTTACGACAGCGCGCAGAACATTGTAGGGGCCTATGAAGCAGACCGTTTCCACAGTGGCTACGGTGAGTACCACCCCGCCGCTGAAAAATATACGGAATGCGACCTGCTTATCATAGACGATCTCGGCACCGAATTTGTCAATGCTTTTACGGTAAGCTGTCTTTACAACCTCTTTAATACCAGACAGAATCGTGGACTTCCTACGATTATCTCCACCAATCTTTCCCCCAATGAATTAACCTCTCGTTACGAGGACAGAATTTACTCCCGTATTATCGGTCACGATTATATCATTCTGCAATTCGTCGGTGACGATTATCGTCTTGTGAGATGATGAAAAAACCATTGAAAATTGGCGAACACACCTTCCGTTATGGACTTTTTGTTGCCCCGATGGCTGGCTTTTCCGATCGCGCAATGCGCCACATCTGCCACCGTTATGGCGCAGAGGTAACCGTAAGTGAAATGATTAGCGCAAAGGCGCTTGTGTTCTCCGATAAAAAAACGCTCGCTCTCTCACGTATAGAAGCAAGTGACGGTCCAACCATTCTTCAGATTTTTGGCAAGGAGCCAGACACCATTGCGCTCGGCATAGAAAAACTCTGCGCCACCTTTGGCGAGACCTCCCCGATTGGCATTGATATCAATATGGGGTGTCCTGTGCCGAAGATTTATAAAAACGGAGAAGGCTCTGCCCTGATGCGCTCTCCCGAACAGATTGAAAAAATCGTACGTTCAGCAAAGGAAGCCTGCGCTCTCCCCATCTCGGTAAAACTACGTCTTGGCATAGATGACGAGCACAAAAACGTCATAGAATGCGCTCTTGCCGCAGAGGCTGGTGGCGCATCCTTCCTCACCGTTCACGGACGTACACGTACACAGATGTACTCTGGGGTTGCCGACTGGGAAAGCATTAAAAATGTAAAGCGTGCTTTACAAATTCCAGTGATTGCGAACGGAGATGTGACTTGTGGCGAGCGCGCACTTGCTATTTTAGAAACAACAGGTGCCGACGGTTTAATGGTCGGTCGAGGCGCGATTGGAAACCCGTTTTTGTTCCAGGAAATTCTTTGTGCCATAGAAGGCACGCCCTTTGTACCTGTGACACTTTTGGAGAGAGTTGAGGTCGCAAAGGAGGAACTCGCCATTGCCATTTCGGACAAGGGTGAGGATATTGCCGTACGTGAAGCAAGAGGCAAAATTGCTCTCTACCTTCACGGCTTTTACGGTGCCTCCTCCCTTCGCGCAAAAGTGCATATGGCGCGTACCTTTGAGGATGTCAGCCTCGCATTTGAGGAAGCGCTCCAAAGAGCAAATGAAAATGAACACGACACACATTCGTGACGGAAAGGAATAAATTATGAATTTACAAATACTAAAGCTTCTTGAACAGGATGCCAGATTTTCTGCCCAGGATATCGCCACAGTGACAGGACTTTCTCCTTTGGAGGTCGAAAAGGAAATCGAAGAGATGAC
Organism: Eubacteriales bacterium; assembly: GCA_045612385.1. GTDB lineage: Bacteria > Bacillota > Clostridia > Oscillospirales > CAG-272 > UBA1740. Next base: position 13,547 of record JAZKYZ010000042.1, read on the forward strand.
TGAGGCAGGCATCATCTGTGGTTACAAAGGCGTGATCGACTGGGATAAGGTCACAAGTGACCGTGTCAGCGCCATTATCGAATTGAAGGTCTGCCCCGTCGCAGGACAAGGCTTTGAGGAGGTCGCGCGCCGCATTGCGAGATATCCTGAGGTTGAGAGCGTTAGCCTGATGTCTGGTGGCTACGATTTAAGCGTTATCGTACGTGGCAAAACCTTTCAGGAGGTCGCTATGTTCGTGGCAAAGGAACTTGCGACAATCGACTCTGTCACCTCAACGGCAACCCATTTTGTGATGCGCCGTTACAAAGAATTTGACATCAACTATCTTGAGGGAGCAAGTGACGAAAGGGGTAACATCCTCTTATGAGTTTTCCCTATGAAAAAGTCTTATCCTCCGTAGCCAGTGACATCAAGCCGTCGGGCATCCGTCGTTTTTTTGATGTTGCCAATACAATGGAAAATGTCATCTCACTCGGTGTCGGCGAGCCTGACTTCCGTACCCCGTGGCACATTCGTGTTTCGGGCATTCGCTCCCTTGAAGACGGACAGACAGGCTATACAGCAAATCGAGGACTTCTCTCACTACGTGAGGAAATCGCAAAATATCTGAACAGAAAATACAGCGTACACTATCAGCCGAAGGACGAAATTTTGGTGACCGTCGGTGGTAGCGAGGCGATTGACATTGCCATTCGTGCCATTACGAATCCAGGAGATGAAATCATCATTCCCCAACCCTCCTATGTCTGCTATGAGCCGATTACCAGACTTGCTGGTGGTGTCCCTGTCATTATCAACACGACAGCAGAAAACGATTTCAAGCTCACTCCACAAGAATTGAAGAGCGCCATTACCGAGCGTACCAAAGCCCTTATTCTTCCTTACCCTTCCAATCCTACTGGCGCAATTATGGAACGTGAGGATATCGAAAAACTCGCACAGGTGCTGGAAGGAACGAACATTATTGTCATCTCCGACGAGATTTATTCAGAACTCTCCTTCGGCAAAGAGCATACGGCAGCCGCAAGTGTGCCTGGAATGTGGGAGAGAACCATTACCGTCAACGGCTTTTCCAAAGCCTTTGCTATGACGGGCTGGCGACTTGGCTACGCCTGCGCTCCTGCGCCACTCATCTCAGTGATTACAAAAATCCATCAGTACGCCATTATGTGCGCGCCGACCACCTCGCAAGCATCAGCAATCGAGGCGCTTCGTCACGGAGATGAGGATGTCGCACGTATGCGCGAGGAATATAATATCCGTCGCAAACTTATTGTAAACGGCTTCAACGAATTGGGGCTCCCCTGTCGAGAGCCACTCGGCGCATTTTATGCGTTCCCCTCCATTCGTGAAACGGGAATGACGAGCGAGGAATTTGCAGAAAAACTCCTTCATTCCAAGCGTGTTGCCGTCGTTCCCGGCACTGCCTTCGGTGAAAGTGGCGAAGGACACATTCGTGCCTCCTATTGCTATTCCACCGAGCATATCAAAGAAGCCTTGCATCGCATTGGCGAATTTCTTGACGAAATTGGATACCACAAAAAATAAAAACAAAAAACCGAGATAGCCTTTACTATCTCGGTTTTCTTATGAAATTCACACTGGCTTGTCAGGTTTTTAAGATTTTTTGGCTCCACCTTTTTGCCATAATGCTTTGTGGCGAATGGCTCCTGATGGCATAGGGTGTCACTTGTTTTCTTGCTACATAACGCAACAAATAAACTCTAAAAATTCTATAAGATTTTTTGGCTCCACCTTTTTTCAAAAAGGTGGAAGAGGTCACTTTGTCAATGCGTGAAAAACCTCGTGATTGGTGCGATCGTACGACAGAGGCGTAATGGAAAGGTAACCACCACGAACGGCATCCGTATCGAGGGTAAGGTCCTCGCCAATTTGAGGAACAGGGTACCCTTTCTGCACATAAATATCGTTACCGATATGCTCAAATTCGTCAGTGAAGTAAAGGTCGCCCTGTCTGGTAATACGAATGCCCTTATGCTTTATCGGGATATTGACATTATAAAGCGAGGCGTGATGAAGAAGGTCGTACTCGGTGAAGAAGGCAAGCACCTCGTGGAGCGCCTCCAGTGACGAGGTAAAGTCCTTCGGATCGGTCGAGAGAGCAATCGCGGGAATGCCGAGTCTGCCCCCTTCAAAGATCGCGCCGACGGTGCCGGAATAAACAATATCCTTGCCGAGATTAAACCCACGATTGATACCCGACAGAATCAGGTCAAAATGTTCTTTCAGCCCAAGCACAGCATAGCGTACGCAGTCCGCAGAGGTGGAATCCATCGAGTAGGCGCGCACACCAACGCCGAGATCTACCTCTTTGATTTCGATATTCTTATAAATCTCTATGGCGTGACTTTTTCCACTCTGCTCCACCTTCGGGGCAACCACTACCACCTCACCCAACGTCTTGGCAAACGAGGCGAGATGAGGAAGACAGGGGGCGTCGATGCCGTCGTCGTTGGTAATCAGAATTCTCATAACCAACCCTCATTTTCTCTCTTGTACTTGGCAAGCAGAGCGTCGGCATCTGCAATCAGGGATTGCATTTCCTCTTGAGAATAGCAGGTCGCGCCACTGGCGCAATCGTGACCACCACCGTGATACTTGGAGGCAAGTTCGTTGACCGTAACAAAACGAGAACGAAGGCGAACACGGATAGAGCCCTCGTTGTTATCAATAAAGGCAATCCAGATGAGCGAGCCACGAATGTTCTCAAGATGAGAAACCACAGCAGAGGATTCCTCCTGTGTCAAGCCAAAGCGTTCCTGCATTGCGCGATCCACATAGATGTATGCCACACCGCTTTCGGTCATCTGCATTTTTTCATATACATAGGATTCAAGCTTCAGACTACCTATGTCCTTTAAGTAAAGCTGGGCATAGAGGGTATCAAGTTCCACACCGAGATCGAGCAGAATGCCCGCAAGGCGCAGGGTATCTCCCGAAACGCTACGGAAACGGAATCTACCAGAATCGGTCACCATACCACAATAAAGGAAGGTCGCCGCCTCCTTTGTGATTTTCAACTCCTCACGGAAGGTATCGTAGAATTTTACAATCATCTCGCAGGAGGAAGAACGAAAATCCTCCACCCAAGAGATATCGCCATAGGGCTTGTCATCAATATGGTGGTCGATCTTCACGACCTCACGGCAGAGGGTGAACTTCTTGTTGGATGCTCGGTCGGCAGTGCCTGTATCTATGATAATTGCGAGCGCATCCCGATATTCCTCGTCGGGAATCGGCGCATCCTCGCCACCGAGAAAAGCAAGATAATCGGACATATCCGAATTCAAAACAAGAACGGTCTTTTCTGGATACGTCGCGCGCAAAATCTCACGCAGTCCCATCGTCGAACCAATGGCATCTCCGTCGGGACGGAAGTGACGGAAAATGATAATCTTATCATACTCCTTGATTTTATCAAGGATTTTTTTCATAACCTCATATGACATAGCTTATTCCTCCAATAATTTTTCAAGGTCGCGAAGCATTGCGAACACATCTTCCCGGCAGGAAAGCGTCGCACCACTGGCTTTTTGGTGTCCCCCACCACCATACTTTACGGCAATGGGATTGATGTTGTATTTGCTTGAACGGATTTCTGTAAGAATTCCCGTGTCGGTCTCGGTGAAATTGACCCAAATGTCCACACCACGAATCTCACCCATCGTGTTTACCATACCACGGCTAATGCTGAAGGTGTCGACCCCATAGGAAGCAACCTCCTCTTTGGTGGTATAGATGTAGGCGACATTTTTCTCGGTAAATTGAATTTTAAGCACGAACTGCGCGCGCAGACGAATAAAGGAAAAATCGTCCGAATAAAGATTACGGTAAATATCATTCGTCGAAAAGGGTGTCTGCATCAGGTAGGAGGCGACAGCGTGCGTTTTAGCGCTCGTCGAATCGTAACGGAATCTACCCGAATCGGTTACCATACCTGTATAAAGGGACTTCGCGGAAAGGGGCGTTTGACGAAGCCCTGTCACACGTGCAAATTCTGCCACAAGTCCGGCACAACTTTCAAAAGAGGTATCGACCAGTTCAAGATCGCAGATTTTTTCACAGAAAAGATGGTGATCAAGTCGCACCGTTTCCTTTGCGAGCGTGTAACGCTTGTCTGAAATCAAATGCGAAGCAGAGGTATCAAGGACGACTGCCAAAGCGTCGCGATATACCTCGTCTGTAACAGTATCCATCTCGCTTCCCTCCATAAAAGCAAAGCGACGGGACATATCACCGACGATATAAACCTTCTTTTGTGGATAATTCTCACGCAAAATGGTTGAAAGACCAATCTGGGAGCCTAAGGCATCTCCGTCTGGATTTTCGTGTCTGTGTATGATAATAGTATCATACGCTTCCAGTTTCTTTTTCACTTCAAAAAACATATTTTTCTCTTTCTCTCAATCGTTTTTGAGAACAATTATTTACATTTTTATCGTTTTAATCGGCTTTGCTTCGTTTTTTCGCCTATCAGAAAGCGTCTTTTCATTTTGTGAAAAAACAAAAAAATCACTTTCTTTTCCGTCTTTTTCTCCACTGTCCACTCGGCGAATTTTCACAACAAAAGCCTCATCCTTTATTGCCTTATCTATTCTATCATACCAGGAAGGAAAAAGCAAGAGGTATTTTGCAAAGAGAAAAAAGAGAGCGTCCCTTCTTTTGCCGTGTTTTCAGCTCTTTATAGAAATATTTGTCAACTTGCACAATTTTTTCTTTTTTCTTTTAGTAAAAAAGTAGAAAGACTTTGAAAAAAAACTTTTCACCTTGACTTCTTTATATAAATATGGTATAGTATTTATGCCAAAAAAAGCATACGCACGCATTTGGAAGAAAACTTGCGTGTTATCTCTCTCGGATAGACGCTGGTTTTTTGGTTCCAAAACTGTCTGTGCCCGACAGGTGCGGAAATTCTCTATGGCACAAAAAAATGAAAGAAAGGTTAAAAAAATGAAAAACAGAATTCTCTCCCTTCTGCTTGCTCTCGTTATGGTTGTCTGTATGATTAGCATTCTCGCTTCTTGTAAAGACCCGGATAACACTGGCGACGGTGGAAACGAAGACGATGATGTCGTAACGGAAAAGAATTATCCCTGGACCAAGACAGACATCTTCTTTATGCTCTCTGAAAATGATAACAACAAAGAGCTTTCCTCTGGCGCAAAGAGATACCTTGCCGGAAAGTCTACCGATAACGAGACAATCGACATTGCTATCGACGAAAGAAATGCAAACGCCGAAAAAGAATGTAAAGTCACCGTTAAGTACGACTATATGGGTGGCGAAGGCAACACAGATGACGAGAACTTCCAATGGGGTCGTAACATTGACTACATTGACGGTCTTGTAAAATCTGGCGCTCCCACAGCACCCGATATGTATTCCACATTCGTATACGATATGGTTGGCGCGCTTCTTCGTGGCTCCTTCAGAAACATCCTGAACAATGAAAACGGAGACAACTACTTCCGTTTCCTTGAGGAGGACTATGACTACGATTACCTCCATATCGAACTTTCTGACGAGGATGCGAATGACGAAGGCTTTATGTTCGAGTATATGACCTCCCTTACACTTTCCTCAAGAAAGATGTACCTCGTTGCTTCGGACTACTTCACCGACCTCGTTCGCGCATTCTTCGTTGTTCCCGTTAATATCAAGCTTCTCACCGAGAATGCTACTGCTGTTACCGGCAACGCTGACGGAATTGGTGAAACCGGTGACTACAATGACCTTATCTACCTCGTAAGAAACCAGAAGTGGAACTATGAACTTCTTAAGAGATACTGTGATGCGGTTGTTGCTGAGAACCAGGATGGCGTAGTTGACCTGGAAGGTACCGTTGGCTTTGCAGTTGCTTCAGGCTCCGGTCTTTCTTCCTCCGGTCTCCTTTACACCACTCCTATTACTATCATCAATAGAGTTGGTAGTAGCGTTACTGACTACAAGTATTCTTATCCCAAAAAAAATCCCCAGCTTACGGATTATTGCAACAAGCTTGCTACCTTGATGCAGAGTGAAGGCGCTTATGTTCACGCTGACCTCAACACCATTCGTTCCGCCTTCTCTAACAACCACGTGCTCTTCGGTGGCGTTATCTGTGTTGGCTCTCTTGAAGACCCAGCTTACCAGAGAATGAGAGATTATAAGGGCTTCGGCGTTGTTCCCGTTCCTCTTTTTGCTGAAACCTACATCAATAAAGATGGCGAAGAAGAAGCTGTAAAATACCTCACCCAGATCCACAACATCGGACGTATCGGTGGTATCTCTGCTGCTTCCCAGAAATTCTCTCAGTGCACAGCATTCCTCAGCTACGTATCTACTCACTCTACCGACATCCTGAACGAGTACTATGAATGGAAGCTTTCCGTTAGTACCGTTGGTGGTACTGGCGCAGCTGACGCAAACGCTGAAATGCTTGAGTACATTCGTTCCAACGTTCGTAGCTCATTCGATAAGGTATTCGAGGACGCTCTTGGTCTGTATGGTAATTTTGGTGAAAACCTCTACCACAAGATCATCCAGAACGGCGGCGCAGAAGGTGACGAATTCGCAAACGTTCAGACAGCTCCTTTCCAAATCGGCGAAAATATCACCGGTATCTACCAGGGTCTTCTCTCTACCAGAGAAACTGCTCTGACTGCTCTGATTGATGCATTTGAACGTGGTAGCTTCGGTAAATAATTCCAAGATACATATTGTATTGCAATAAAAAACGGACTTAGAGTTTTACTCTAAAGACCAGTTTTCAAGAATACGGCATATCTCGAAAGAGGTATGCCGTATTTTTATTTGCAGACACAAATGCAGTGCTTGTCAGGAAAAAGGATAAGCGAGGTGATATGAATCGTATTGTTATCCTTGGCTCCCTGTGGAAGGGAGCTGGCGCATACAACAACATAAAAAATGTTCCCTTATGTAAAGGAACTAACTCATAGACGAGCATAAAAATGTTCCCTTGTGTAAAGAAGCCTCCCCACAGATGAACTCAAAAAGGCTCCCTTGTGTAAAGGGAGCTGGCGCCGAAGGTGTCTGAGGGATTGTTCTTTAATAGATTTTGTGGATTTTCAATCCCTCCGTCACGCTGCGCGTGCCACCTTCCTCCCGGAGGAAGGCAAAGGACGGCGGGAGTAAACCCCCGCCCTACATCTTGGCGTTCAATGGCTCCCTCTGGGAGGGGGCTGGCTTTCTGTGAATAAACTGAAGCAAAAAAAGTAAGTTTCGCCTTCAGGCGAGGTGATATGAATTGTAGGGCAGGGGTTTACTCCTGCCGTTGTTATCCTTGGCTCTCT
>JAZKYZ010000043.1:0-17812 GCA_045612385.1 Eubacteriales bacterium
TGCATAAAAAATCTCCAATCCTTTTACATAACTTGGTTTATTGTTTTCAGTATAACATATCCGATTTCATTTGTCAATTAAAACTTGCTTTGAAAAAAACGCCGCCTATACCAACATTCTGGTATCGGCGGCGAGATGTTAATTGTATACAATCTGAAGTCTGATAAAAGTGTATTGTGTTACTTGGTCTCTAAGGGCTGTGGTTGTCTTAACAGTTTTAATTCTTCGAGTTCTTTCTGAATGTTTTCAATCAGAGCATTCCGACGCTTTTCGGTGTACAGATCCATATCGACTCTGCCAAGCAGATAGTCGATGGATACACCGAAGAAGTCTGCCAGCCTAACCAGAGCATACGCGTCCGGAATTGTTTTTCCGTTTTCATAGTTCGAGATGGTTCTCTGGTCAATTCCCGTCCCCTTTGCCACATCGGTTTGTTTCAGATCCCGATCTTCTCTCAAATCACGAATGCGAATTCTCATAGATATTCCTTTCCTTAGTAAGATGGTGTCATTTTACCACGAAATTAGTAAAATATGCTTGACATAGAAAGATTTTTCCTGTATAATGGTCTCTGTACTAATATTTTAGTAAGGAGAATAAAAATGCAAGAGAAAAGGGAGCTAATTAAAGGGGAACATTTGGATGTGGAATGGGGAAACGTAACAAGTATTCTTGCGTTGGGGGCATACCAACAAGCGGAGGTGCTTGTTGAAAAATATCTTCTCGATCATAATTGGGACGATAGTGTGATATTTGCCAAACTGGCTATCATTTTTCGAGATGAAGGCATGTATCGCTGGGCACATGGCGAGGAGAAGAGCTGTAAGTTTAATTTCTTCATTGTCGAAGAATTAAAGGCACAGTCGGAAGTTGTTATTTCTTTGGTAGGACGATTGAGTGAAACTGTGAAAATATGGTTTTTTACATATTTTGATGAGTATTTTTCCCAGATGATGAATGTTTTTACATATCGCGACATACCTTTTTCTTTCTTGCAGAAATACTTGGCATTCATTCCTTTTTTGCCACAGACCGCTGCTCGTCAGGGCAGAGTTCATATTGCACCATGTATTAGCGACGCATTCTCTGTAGAAGAAAAAGAAGCAGTGGATCTTTATCTGGCGTCACTTTTGCCAAAGAATACGAATTCATATGGAGAAGAAACATATTTCCTTGGTCACAGATTACTTTATTTAAAAAAATACAAGGACGCTTTGTTCTACTATCACTGTGCGTATTTTTATATGCCAAAAGAAAAATTGGGAGTCTTGCAAGAAAAAATTTTGTTTGCTTCCCTTGGTGTTCGGAACAACACCGAATTTTTGAATTGCGATATATTCTCTTATGACAATGAAGAATACATTAAACTTTTGCTTTTGTTGAAGGATGATCCCAGTAAGTTAAAAGATATTGTTGCTCTTGCAGATCAAAATATCAAGTTGCAGCAGGAGCGTCGTTCGGCTTCTGCGCGTGAAGCAGAATTGGAAAGAGAAAAAAGAGAACAAGAAGCTCAAGCAAAAAAACATCGATGGTTAGAAAAACGAAAACAAAAGCAAGAACAACACCTACAAAGATTGGAAGAAAGAAAAATACAAAAAGAAGAAAAGAAGAAACAGCGTTTAGAACACCAAAATCGCAAAAAGGAAGAACGAATGCGAAAGGCGTCAGAAAAGAAAAAGAATCGGCGTAAGCGACAGCAAGAAAAAGCAAAAAAGAAAGAACAAAAACAATCTGAAAAACTAAAACGGAAACAAGAAAAACGAAGATTACAGCGTGAAAACAGAGAATACAAAATATGGAAACGACAACACAAAGAACCTCTCCCTCGGGAGAAGGAAAGAGAGGCAAAAAAACGAAGATTACAACAAGAAGGTCAAACATCACAAGAAAATACCGCGATAGCAGTAATGTTAGGTGTTGTTGTAGTGCTTTGGCTTAGTATGTTCGCAGCTTGTATCATAACCCTTAGTTAGTTTGCGTTCTGAATCTTTTGCCATAACTTTTATCAAAAAGGCGGCCGATTTGGTCGCCTTTTCTGTTGCGTTTTTGGGGCGGGAAAACGCACGAATGTTTTGAGAATGAGAAAAAACAAAAAAATAATTTCAAAATTTTTTCAAAACCCCTTGACAAGAAGGAAATTTGTGTTATAATATTAAAATGCATTATAATGGCTATATTATGGGGATTTTTTGCCCTTTTTGCAGGAAAACCCTTGAAAAAATGGTAAAAAATAGCCCAAATCCGACATTTTGCTACAACTATATATTATAGACGGGCGAAATGCGAAGTGCAATTTATCGTTTGAAAATTTCAGGAATGGAGTGATTCTATTTATGATGCTTAAACCCCAAAAGCTTGGCACCACTGTGAGAATGAGTTTCTCTAAAATCGAAGCCGCTACCGAAATGCCAAACCTTATTGAGGTACAGAAGAAGTCGTATGAATGGTTTCTTCGCGAAGGTCTTGCTGAGGTTCTCCGAGATGTATCTCCTATTGTAGACTATACCGGCAACCTTTCGATCGAATTTACCGACTTTACACTGGATCCCAATCCTCGCTATTCTGTCGAGGAGTGTAAGGACCGTTCTGTTACCTATGATGCGCATATGAAGGTGGGCGTTCGCCTCTTCAATCGAGCAACTGGCGAAATTAAGACGGCTCAAATTTATATGGGTGATTTCCCGCTTATGACCGAAAATGGTACGTTCGTTATCAACGGTGCTGAGCGTGTTATCGTATCCCAGCTTGTTCGTTCTCCTGGTATCTACTATGGTGATGAGGTTGACAAGCAGGGCAAGCACAATTATACGGCTACCGTAATTCCTTACAGAGGCGCTTGGCTGGAGTATGAAACAGATGCTGCTGGCGTATTCTTTGTAAAGATTGATAAAACTCGTAAGATTCCGATTACTGTACTTATTCGCGCCTTGATGGAAGAAGGTCAGGATTCTGAGGAAGCAATCTATGCGAAGTTCGGCGAAGAGGAGGTTCTTGTAACCACCTTCGCAAAGGACGAGTGCAGAACGCTTGCTTTGGAGAATGGCACATCCTTCCGTGAGGAAGCGCTCAAGGAAGTTTATAAAAAGCTTCGTCCTGGTGAGCCTGCGATCGTAGAAAGCGCAGAAATCCTTATCAATAATCTTTTCTTCGACCCCAAGCGTTATGACCTTGCTGCTGTCGGCCGTTACAAGTACAACAAGAAGCTTGCGCTTGCGCGCCGTATCGAGGGCTTCACACTTGGCGAGATGGTCATCAATCCTATGACGGGTGAAATCGTTGCAGAAGCAGGACAGTTTATCAATGTCGAGCTTGCGCAGAAGATTGAAAACAGCCTTGTCAATGAAGTTACCCTCCAGCTTGAGGGTGGCAGACTTGTCAAAGTGTTTGGCAACGATACTGTGGATCCTCAACTGATTCTTGGCTACGATCTTGCAGATGCTGGCATTAAGGTTGGTGAAAAGGTTAGATTTGCTCCCTTTAAGGCAATTCTTGCAGAGGCAGACGCACAGGGTCACACTGGTGACGCTCGTGTTGCTTTCATCAAGGAAGCAGTGAAGGAACAAATCGCAGTCCTTGCTCCCAGACACATTACAAAGGAAGATATTTTTGCTTCCATTAACTATATGATCTGCCTGTCCTACGGCATTGGTACGACGGATGATATCGACCACCTTGGCAACAGACGCCTTCGTTGTGTCGGTGAGCTTCTTCAAAACCAGTTCCGTATCGGTATGTCCAGAATGGACAAGAACATCAAGGAGAGAATGAACGTTCAGTCTGAGGATGTTCGTCCCGAAACACTCATCAATACTCGTCCCGTTGCGACGGCAATTCGTGAGTTCTTCGGCTCCTCGCCCTTGTCCCAGTTTATGGACCAGAATAACCCCTTGGCAGAGCTTACCCATAAGCGCCGTCTTTCGGCACTTGGTCCTGGTGGTCTTTCTCGTGATCGCGCGTCCTTTGAAGTTCGTGACGTTCACTATACGCACTATGGTCGTATCTGTCCCGTAGAAACACCCGAAGGTCCGAATATCGGTCTTATCTCCTATCTGGCTTCTTATGCGAAAATCAGCGATTATGGCTTCCTGAAGGCGCCTTATCGCGTGGTTAAAAACGGTATTGTAACGGATGAGGTTGTATACCTTACCGCAGACGAAGAAGATAACCATATTGTTGCACAGGCAAACGAGTATATCGACGAGAACGGCAACTTCCTCAACAAGCGAGTCATTGCCCGTCTGAATTCCGAGTTCATCGAAGTCGATCCCAGCGAGGTTGACCTGATGGACGCTTGTCCTCAGATGGCAGTTTCTGTCGCAGCAGGCTGTATTCCTTTCCTTGAAAACGACGACAACACTCGTGCGCTGATGGGATCGAACATGCAGAAGCAGGCAGTTCCGCTTATGATGACCGACTCTCCTATTGTTGCAACTGGTATGGAATACAAGGCAGCCGTAGACTCTGGTGCTGTTGTTGTAGCGAAGGCTGGCGGTATTGTTGAGTATGCCGCAGACTCCAGAATCGTTATCTTGAACGATAATGGAACAAAAGATACTTACTACCTTATTAAGTTTAAGAGATCGAACCAGGGTACCTGTGTCAACCAGCGTCCTATCGTCAATGTAGGCGACAGAGTAGAGGCAGGTCAGGTAATCGCAGATGGTCCTGCAACCTCTCAGGGTGAAATCTCACTTGGTAAGAACGCTCTGATTGGCTTTATGACTTGGGAGGGTTACAACTACGAGGACGCAGTTCTTTTGAACGAAACGCTTGTCCGTCAGGATATGTATACCTCCATTCACATTGAAGAATACACAATCGAAGCGCGTGATACAAAACTTGGCGCGCAGGAAATTACTCGCGAAATTCCTAACGTTTCCGACGACGCTTTGAAGGACTTGGATGCCGACGGTATTATCCGTATTGGTACGGAGGTTCGCGCTGGTGATATTCTTGTCGGTAAGGTTACGCCTAAGGGCGAAACTGAACTGACCCCTGAGGAAAGACTCCTTCGTGCTATTTTCGGTGAAAAGGCACGTGAGGTTAAGGACTCCTCTCTCCGTATGCGCCACGGCGAATACGGTATTGTTGTTGACGTTAAGATCTATGACCGTACAAATTCTGACGATCTTGCTCCCGGCGTCAATAAAGTTGTTCACGTTTATATTGCACAGAAGAGAAAAATCTCTGTCGGTGACAAGATGGCAGGTCGTCACGGTAACAAGGGTGTCGTATCCCGCATCCTTCCTCCCGAAGATATGCCTTTCCTTGCTGATGGTACTCCCCTTGATATCGTACTGAACCCCCTGGGCGTTCCTTCTCGTATGAATATCGGTCAGGTGCTTGAGGTTCACCTTGGTATCGCTTGTCGTAAACTTGGTATCAAGATTATGACACCTGTATTTGACGGTGCAAAGGAAACCGACATTCTTGAACTTCTGCGTCAGGCAAAATACACTCGTGAAATTCGTCCTGGTGAAAGTGTTCGTGGTAAGGCAGTCTTTATGGAAGTCATCCGTGAGGACGGTAAGCCTGACCTGCAAAGAGTGGATCAGGAAATCGTAGATGATGATGCAAGACTTCACAGTCTGATGAAGACCGAGACGCTTCGCGTTATCGACGGTAAGGTTACTCTTTATGATGGTCGTACAGGCGATCCCTTCGATAACCCTGTTACCGTAGGTATTATGTACTATCTCAAACTCCACCATCTTGTTGACGATAAGATTCACGCTCGTTCTATTGGTCCGTACTCGCTCGTAACACAGCAGCCTCTCGGTGGTAAAGCACAGTTTGGTGGCCAGCGTTTCGGTGAGATGGAGGTTTGGGCACTTGAAGCATACGGCGCGGCATACACCCTTCAGGAAATCCTGACGGTGAAGTCGGACGACGTTATGGGTCGTACCAAGACCTACGAGGCAATCGTTAAGGGTCAGAACATCCCCACACCTGGTATTCCCGAATCCTTCAAGGTTCTTGTTAAAGAACTGCAGGCGCTCTGTCTTGACATTCGTGTGCTGGATGAAAATGGACAGCCTATCGAACTCTCTGGTATCAGCGAGGACGATACGCCCCAATTCACCACGATTGAGGATGTCGATAAGGCAGTAGATTCCACACAGGAAGATGCCGAAGAGGTTGAAGAAGACCTTGATTTTGATGAAGAAGAATACGCTTTTGAGGATGAACTGGAAGACGAAGACCTTGATGGTTACGACGACAGTTACGAGGAATAATTTTTAGAAGGGAAACGGTATCTATCCCGTGAAAATCGGGATAGAGCCTAAGTATAAAATCTATGGAAAGAAACGCATTTGATGCTATTCAAGTAGGTCTGGCATCTCCCGAAATGATCCGTTCTTGGTCATTCGGTGAAGTCACCAAAGCGGAAACCATCAACTACCGTACCCTGAAGGCGGAGCGTGACGGTCTTTTCTGCGAGAAAATCTTTGGTCCGACTAAGGATTGGGAATGTCTTTGCGGAAAGTACAAGAGAGTCCGTTTCAAGGGTAAGGTGTGTGAAAAGTGCGGAGTCGAGGTAACCACGAAGAAAGTACGCCGTGAGCGTATGGGTCATATCGAACTTGCTGCTCCTGTATCGCACATTTGGTATTTCAGAGCCATTCCTTCAAGAATGGGACTTGTTCTTGATATGTCTCCCAGACTTCTTGAGCGTGTCCTTTACTACATTCGTTATATTGTTATTGATCCCGGTAATACCCCTCTGGAAAAGAAGCAACTTCTGACCGACGCTGAATATCAGAGCGCTCGTGAAAAGTATGAAAATGACTTCAAGGCAGGTATGGGTGCAGAAGCAGTACGTGAGTTGCTCGCCGAGATTGATTTGGATGCACTTTCAAAGGAACTGCGCGAAAAGCTTGCGCAGAGCACTGGCCAAAAGAAAGTAAAAATCATTAAAAGACTGGAAGTAATCGAGGCATTCAGAAAGAGTGGCAATCGCCCTGAATGGATGATTCTTGATGCGATTCCTGTTCTTCCCCCCGATATCCGTCCTATGGTTCAGCTTGACGGTGGTCGTTTTGCGACCTCCGACCTCAACGAGCTTTATAGACGTGTTATCAACAGAAACAATCGTTTGAAGCACTTTTTGGAGATGAATGCTCCGGATATCATTATCCGTAACGAGAAGAGAATGCTTCAGGAATTTGTTGACGCCCTGATTGACAATGGTAGACGTGGCAAGCCCGTAACAGGCGCTTCCAATCGTCCTCTCAAATCGCTCTCCGAGATGCTTCGTGGTAAGCAGGGTCGTTTCCGTCAGAACCTTCTTGGTAAACGTGTTGACTACTCTGGCCGTTCGGTTATCGTCGTCGGTCCCGAACTTCGCATTTATCAGTGTGGTCTGCCTAAGGAGATGGCGCTTGAACTCTTCCGTCCCTTCGTTATGAAGAGATTGATTGAAACCCAGAAGGCAAACTCCATTAAGGATGCGAAGAAGAAGGTCGACAAGGTGGATATGGCAGTTTGGGATGCCCTTGAATATGTCATCAAGGAACACCCCGTACTCCTGAACCGTGCGCCTACGCTTCACCGTCTTTCGATTCAGGCATTCGAGCCTGTCCTTGTCGAGGGTCGTGCAATTAAACTCCATCCTTTGGTATGTACAGCGTTTAACGCAGACTTCGACGGTGACCAGATGCCTGTTCACGTTCCTCTTTCTGCAGAGGCGCAGGCAGAGTCGAGATTCCTTATGCTCTCTGCGAACAACCTTTTGAAGCCTGTTTCGGGTAAAGCAGTTACCGTTCCTTCGCAGGATATGGTGCTTGGTTCTTACTATCTCACGATCGACCATCCCGGCGAGCTTGGCGAAGGCAGAATTTTCCGTGACTTCAACGAAGTTGAGATGGCTTATGAGAATAAGCAACTCGGTATGCACGCTGCAATTAAAGTGCGTGTCACCCGTGAAGTAGATGGTGTGCCTGTCACTCGTCTGATTGATGCTACCTATGGTAGACTCATTTTCAACGCAAAGATTCCTCAGGATCTCGGATACGTTGACAGAACTGTCGACCCCTTCAGTCTTGAGATTGACTTTGCGACCACCTCCAAAAAACTCAAGGAAATTGTTGACCGTACGATTAAATATCACGGCTTTGCTGAAGCGGCAGCAGTTCTTGATAACATCAAGGCAATGGGTTACAAGTATTCGACCCGTTCCTCTCTTTCTATCTCGGTTTACGATATGACCATTCCTCCCAAGAAGAAACAGCTTCTTGCAGAGGCGACGGCGCAAATCGAAGAGATCACCGAACTGTTCCAGTGGGGTGAACTTTCCGAAGAAGAAAGATATAAGCAGGTTATCAGCGTTTGGGAAAAGACCACAGATGAGGTCACCAATGCCCTGATTGCCAACCTTGACAAATATAACTCCCTGAATATGATCTGTACTTCGGGAGCGCGTGGATCTATGAAGCAGATGCGTCAACTTGCTGGTATGCGTGGACTTATGTTTGCGACCAACGGTAAGACCATCGAAATTCCCATTAAATCGAACTTCCGTGAAGGACTTACAATGCTTGAGTACTTTATGGGTGCGAAGGGTTCCCGTAAGTCCCTGTCGGATACGGCTCTGCGTACAGCAGACTCCGGTTACCTGACTCGTCGTCTTGTTGACGTATCTCAGGACGTTATCGTTCGTGAGGAGGACTGTGGTGCGAAGTCGGGTATCATTGTATCCGATATCGTTTCGGGCAACAACGTAGTTGAGCCTCTTATGGAACGTCTTGTCGGTAGATACACCGTAGGTGACGTGGTTGACGAGGAAACTGGTGAGCTTATCGTTGCAGCGAACACAATGATCACTGAAGAGGATGCAAAGAACATTGTTGCATCGGGCATTCAGCAGGTAGAAGTTCGTACCATCCTTCGTTGTCTTGCGAAGAGAGGTGTCTGCGTACACTGTTACGGCGCCGACCTTGCTCACGGTACGCCCGTTAGCATTGGTGAGGCTGTCGGTGTTATTGCCGCACAGTCGATCGGTGAACCTGGTACACAGCTGACAATGAGAACCTTCCACACCGGTGGTGTCGCAGGTTCGGACATTACACAGGGTCTTCCCAGAGTTGAAGAACTCTTTGAAGCTCGTCGTCCTAAGAAAACAGCGATTGTCACCGAGTTTACAGGTGTAGCTCGTATTGAATCGGATAAGAAACTTTCTAAAGTTACCATTCTCCACCCACAAGAACCCACAGATGACGAAGTCGTATACGAAATTCCTTTCGGTATGCGTCTGTGCATTGAAGACGGTCAAGAGGTGAAGAGAGGTCAGCAACTGACCGAAGGCTTCCTGAACCCTGCAGATGTTCTTCATATGAGTGGTATTGACGCTGTTTATGATTACATCATCCGTGAGGTACAGAAAGTGTATCGCGGAGAGGATGTTGAAATCAATGACAAGCACGTCGAATGTATCGCTCGTCAGATGACACGTAAGGTCAGAATTGAGGATGCAGGAGATACCGACCTTCTTGTTGGATCTACCGTTGACATTCTTGAACTTCGTGAGGAAAACGAAAAGATTGATGCACGCATTGCAGCAGGCGAAATTACTCTTCGTCACGCAGAGGGTGCGCCTATGCTTCTCGGTATCACGAAGGCATCCCTTATGACAGAATCCTTCCTGTCGGCGGCTTCCTTCCAGGAAACCACTAAGGTGCTCACAGAAGCAGCTATTCGCGGCAAGTGCGACCACCTTCTTGGACTTAAGGAAAATGTTATTATCGGTAAACTCATTCCCGCAGGTACGGGTATCGGTGCTTATCGTGCCGTTGAAGCGATTGACCACGAAGCAGAGTGTGAGGAGATCACCGAAGGTGTCTTTGGTGAGGACGATCCCACTCTCAATATCGAGGATGAATTCGACGAGGTCGTATTTGTAGCAGAATAATTTTACCATACGAAAAAGCGTTTATGAGAGGTGACGTCCTCTTTTTAGACGCTTTTTCTTTTTTTCTTTCGATCTCTGCATTTGATTTTGTGGCAGAAAAATTCTCTGTTTTTGAAGAATATATGAAGATTTGTAAAAAATGGTTGACATATTTAGGGTTTTGTGCTAAAATGTAGGTAGAAATCATATCATTCTTTGATAAGAAGAAAATATTTTGAGGAGAGAGCAAATGGAACAAGAATTTGATAGTGTAGTATCTCCTGAGAGCCCGATTAAAGTTTCTGTTATCATACCTATATATAATGCCCGTGAATATGTTGGTCTTGCGATTGAATCTGCCATTGACCAGACGCTGAAGGAAATCGAAATTATCTGTGTAGATGATGGTTCGACCGACCACTCTCTTCAGGTGATCAAGGAATATGCTGGACAGGATCCTCGTATCCGTATCGTCACAGAGAACAATGCGGGCGTTGCCATTGCGCGCAACAATGGTTTACGTCGTGCCAGAGGCGAATATATCGCTTTTTTGGATGCGGATGATTTTATGGAGTCACCGACACTGGAAAGACTCTATGCGCTTGCGAAAGAAAAAAATCTGGATATAGCGATTTCCGGCTATGACCTTTTTCAGGAAAAGACCTGTAAATTTGTAAAGTCGATTCCTTCGCCTCACGAAGAAATTTTCGCTGACGGCAAGGTGTCCTCGAAGAACGAGTACCCCGACTATATCTTCCAGTCGACCGACGGCAACGCGTGGAATAAGCTTTTCCGTCGTGGATTCATTGAGGAAAAGGGATTGCATTTTCTCACGGATGTGAAAATGTTTGAGGACGTGTATTTTGTATGTACTGCCCTCTCTTTGGCGGAGCGTATTGCCAGAGATGATACCGTATGGATTCACCATCGTGTGCATAGCGAGTCGGCGCGCAATCGTTTCTTCCGTAAATACTATCCAGAAGTTCCCCTCGTGTATGCGAAGATTAAAGAGTTTCTGGTAAATCACGGTATGTACTTGCCCTTGGTTCAGAGCTTTGTTTGGCTCTCTACCAGCCGTATTTTTAAGATTTATAACATTCTCAATAACGATTCTAAGGAAGATTTCTTTGATATTCTTCACTCCACCTACGCCGAATCTTTTGGCTGGCGAGAGATTACCTCCGAGCAGATTAACGATCGCGAGGTAGGCGAATTTATCGTGAATGTTGCAATGTACAGCTATAAGCAGTATGCGAAAAGGGAGAAGAAGGGACTGCGTGTCAAACTTCAAAATCTTCCTAAATTGTTAAAGCAATTCAAAACACGTGAAAAATTCAAAGGATTTTTCTCGAAGCTTTTTGGAAAAAAGAAAAAAAGTGACGATTGATATCTTGTGGTGTCGTGTAATACGGCACCACATTTTTGTTTTGTGAAAAGTGAATAAAAAAGGGAAAGGATCGTTCATTTTTGATGCATTTTTCTCCAAAATTTTTAAAGAGAGAAAAAAAGAGGGGAAAAAGTGTTGACAAAAGGGTGGAAAAAGAGTATAATTTACACAGTTAGCGAACGCTAACTATTGTTATGCCGTACAGTTAGCCTACGCTAACTTTAAAAAGGAGTAAGAAATGCAGACACTCAAAGAAGTGAAGGTCGGCGCTACCGTGAAAGTGGTAAAGGTGCACGGAGAAGGTGCTGTAAAGCGCAGAATTATGGATATGGGTATCACGAAGGGTACGGAAATTTTCGTGCGTAAGGTTGCACCACTTGGCGATCCGTTGGAACTGACCGTGCGTGGGTATGAATTAACCATTCGTCGCTCGGATGCCGAAATTATTGAGATTGACTAATGGAGGGAAAAATGAGTATTAGAATTGCCCTGGCGGGCAATCCCAATTCGGGAAAAACCACTCTGTTTAATGCCCTGACAGGCTCCAATCAGTATGTTGGAAACTGGCCTGGCGTTACGGTGGAGAAAAAAGAGGGAAGAATGAAAAATCACGAGGATGTTATCGTGACGGACCTTCCCGGCATTTACTCCCTCTCGCCATATACGCTGGAGGAGGTTGTCACCAGAGAATATCTCATTGGCGAACGCCCCGATGTCATCCTGAATATCGTCGACGGCACGAACCTTGAGAGAAACTTATATTTGACTACGCAACTGATGGAAATTGGCATTCCGATGGTCATTGCGATCAATATGCTTGATGCTGTGGAAAGAAGAGGCGAAAAAATCGACGTGGAAGCGCTCTCTGGGGCACTGCATTGTCCTGTGCTTGAGATTTCCGCATTGAAAGGTATCGGCGTGGAGGAAGTGGCAGAGATCGCCATTCAAAGCGCAAGAGGTGGGAATGTAACTCCTGCCCACGTCTTTTCGGGCGCTGTGGAACACGCTCTCGCCCATATCGAGGAAGCAGTAGTTCACGATATGCCTGAAGAAGAGCAGAGATGGTACGCCGTCAAGATTTTTGAGCGTGACGAAAAGGTGCTGGAGAGTCTTGCCATTCCTGCGGAGAAACTCTCTCACATTGAGCGGGATATTACCATTGTGGAACGGGAATATGACGATGATGCCGTCAGCGTTATCATCAACGAGAGATACGATTACATCGCTCGCCTGTGCGCTCGCTCCTACATAAAAAAGAACAAAAATGTGGTCAGTATTTCCGATCGCATCGACCAAATTGTAACGCACCGTGTTCTTGCTTTGCCGATCTTCGCTTTGGCAATGTTCCTCGTCTATTTTCTTTCGATTGGATCCATTGGCGAGCTTTCCGTTTCCTTTATGAACGATACCCTTTTTGGCGAGTGGATCGTTCCTGCCGTATCGGATGGTCTGAGCGCCATTGGCTGTGCGGCTTGGCTCGTTGAACTTGTCGCAGATGGCATTGTCGGTGGCGTTGGCGCCGTGCTCGGCTTTGTGCCTCAAATGCTCATTCTCTTCCTTCTCCTCGCTTTGCTTGAGGACTGTGGCTATATGTCACGTGTCGCCTTCATTATGGATAAAATCTTCCGTAAATTTGGACTTTCTGGCAAATCCTTTATCCCACTTCTCGTCGGTACAGGATGTAGTGTTCCTGCCATTATGGCATCACGCACCATCGAACAGGAGCGCGATCGCAGAATGACGGTTATGACGACTGCCTTTATGCCTTGTGGAGCGAAAATGCCGATTGTCGGTATGATTTCCGGCGCTCTGTTCGGAGGCTCCCCCCTGATTGCTACTTCCGCGTATTTTCTTGGTATTGCTTCGGTTATCGTTTCGGGCATTATCCTGAAAAAAACGAAGCCCTTTGCAGGAAAGCCTGCGCCCTTCGTTATGGAACTTCCCCAGTATCACGCCCCCTTGATGTCGAACATTCTTCGTACCACTTGGGACAGAGGCTGGTCCTTTATCAAACGCGCGGGCACCGTTATCCTTGCAGCAAGCATCGTGATCTGGACGCTCAATAGCCTTTCCTTCGAGGGTGGCTTCCACTTCATTACCGAAGAGGTGGGCGGCGCTTCCATTCTTGAAAATATCGGTGCTCTCTTTGCTTGGATTTTCATCCCTCTTGGATTTGGCAACTGGCAGGCAACCGTCGCTACCATACTCGGACTTGTAGCAAAGGAAGAAATTGTCGGTACCTTTGGTACTCTTGCCTCTATGGTCGATACGACCGTCATTGCTGTCGGTGGCGAAACGGCGAAATACCTCGTTATCGGGCAGGCGTTTTTTGGTGGCTCTGCTCTCGCAGGCTTCAGTTTCCTGACCTTCAATCTGCTGTGTGCGCCTTGCTTTGCCGCGATGGGGGCTATCCGTCGCGAGATGAACAGTGGAAAATGGACAGCCTTCGCCATTGGTTATATGTGCGTGTTTGCTTATGCCGTATCGCTGATGATTTATCAATTCGGCTCGTGGTTTGAAGGCAATGGCAATGTCGTCGGAACAATCGCTGGCGCACTGATTCTTTGCTTGATGGTATTTCTTCTTGTGCGTAAAAACCCCTATAATGAAAAGGGAGAAAGAATTTCTACACCAAACAAATAAAAGAGAGGTGACACAAATGGTACCAACGATTATCGTTGCATCTATCATTGGTTTGATTTTCGTTGCCATTGTGGTCAACGAAATACGAAAAAAAATACAGGGAAAGTCCTCCTGCTCCTGTGGTGGAAACTGCGGTGCGTGTGGTCTTTGCCCCTCGAAAACGAAAGAATAATCATTGTGTGTCGCTCTGCATAGTTGGGCGACACACTTTTTTGTCATAATTTGTGTAATTTGTGGAAAACTTATAAACAACTCGGAAAAAACAAGAAAAAAGAGGGAGATACAAATTTTTTTTTGCAAAAAGTATTGACAAAAATGCACAAAAGTGATACAATAACGGATGACTGTGGATTTATGGCATAACTATGCCCATTTGACAGTTTCTCACTTGTGAATATACAGGCGAAATGCTATTGTATAGATAAACACTATATCTTGAAGAAGGAGGAAAAAAAGAAGAATGCCAACCTTTAACCAGCTCGTTAGACAAGGTCGCGCTACTAAGACTTACAAGTCCAAGAGCCCTGTGCTTCAAAGAGGCTTTAACGCCCTTAAAAATGCGCAGACTGACCAAAGCGCACCACAAAAGAGAGGCGTTTGCACTAAGGTAACCACCGTTACTCCCAAGAAGCCTAACTCGGCTCTTCGTAAGATCGCCAGAGTAAGACTTACCAATGGAATGGAAGCTACGACTTACATTCCCGGTATCGGCCACAACCTTCAGGAGCACTCGGTTGTTCTTATTCGTGGTGGACGTGTTCGTGACTTGCCCGGTGTTCGTTACCATGTAATTCGTGGTACGCTCGATACCCAGGGTGTTGCTAACCGTAAACAGAGCCGCTCCAAGTACGGAGCAAAGCGTCCTAAGAAATAAGGTACACCTGGACGCAAAATGTGCTCGCGTGCTGTGATGATATAGATGTTTATATTTTCCGCCCGAAGCACTAACGGAGTATCGACTCCGAGTACCTATGATATCATTATTTATGAAGGAGGGAAGTAAAGTGCCTAGAAGAGGTCAAATTTCCAAAAGAGCAGTATTGCCTGATCCCTTGTACCATTCCGAGCTTGTAACCAAACTCGTTAACAACATTATGTATGATGGTAAGAAGGGCGTTGCACAGAAGATTGTGTACGACGCATTCGCGCTGATCGAGGCAAAAAGCGGCGAGAACGCACTTGATGTGTTCCTTGCAGCCCTTGAGAACGTTATGCCCGTTCTCGAAGTTAAAGCTCGTCGTGTAGGTGGTTCTAACTATCAGGTGCCTATGGAAGTCCGTGCAGAGCGTAGACAGACTCTTGGACTTCGTTGGCTCACCACTTATGCAAGAGCTCGTGGCGAAAAGACTATGGCAGAAAGACTCGCAAACGAAATTATGGATGCGAAGGCTGGCATGGGCGGCGCCTTTAAGAAAAAAGAAGACACCCACAAGATGGCAGAAGCAAACAAAGCGTTTGCTCACTACAGATTCTAATAAAGAAGGAGAAAGCAGTTCACTATGCCAAGAGAATATTCACTTGAACATACAAGAAATATTGGTATTATGGCGCACATTGACGCTGGTAAGACCACTACCACTGAACGTATCCTTTTTTATACAGGTAAGACTCACCGCATAGGCGAAACCCATGACGGTGGTGCTACCATGGACTGGATGGTTCAGGAGCAGGAGCGTGGTATTACCATCACCTCCGCCGCTACCACCTGTTATTGGGTTCCCACCCAGTATCACAACGACCCTGCGAAAGCAGCAGAGAATAAGTATCGTATCAACATCATTGACACACCTGGTCACGTTGACTTCACCGTAGAAGTTCAGCGTTCGCTTCGTGTTCTTGACGGTTCCGTTACTGTTCTTTGTGCAAAGGGTGGCGTTGAGCCCCAGACTGAAACCGTTTGGCATCAGGCAAACGATTATCACGTTCCCCGTATGGCATACATCAATAAGATGGACATTATGGGTGCGGATTTCTTCCGTGTCGTTGGTATGATCCACGACAGACTTCACGTTACCGCAGTTCCGATTCAGCTTCCTATCGGTCGCGAATCTTCCTTCCGCGGTATTATCGACCTTATGTCTATGAAGGCGGACGTTTATTACGACGACCTTGGTAAGGATATGAGAGAGGAAGAAATTCCTGAAGATATGAGAGAGCTTGCAGAAGAATACCACGCTAAGATGGTAGAAGCTATCTGCGAGACAGACGATACTTTGATGGATAAGTACTTTAACGAGGAAGAAATCACCGTTGAAGAACTTAAGGCAGCTCTTCGTAAGGCTACTATCGCAAACGAGATTGTTCCTGTTTGCTGTGGTACCTCTTACAAGAACAAGGGTGTTCAGAAACTCCTTGACGCAGTCATTGACTATATGCCTGCTCCTACCGACATCGAAGCAATTAAGGGTGTACACCCTGACACCGGTGAAGAGGATTGCCGTCGCGCAAGTGATGACGAACCCTTCAGCGCACTTGCATTTAAGATTGCAACCGACCCCTTCGTTGGAAAGCTTTGCTTCTTCCGCGTATATTCGGGCGTTGTAACTAAGGGTACTGCAGTTTATAACTCTGTTAAGGACAGCGACGAAAGATTTGGTCGTATCCTTCAGATGCACGCAAACGAAAGAACCGATATTGATGCCTGCTACGCAGGTGATATCGCTGCTGTTGTTGGTGTCAAGAACACCACTACCGGTGATACCTTCTGTGATGAAAAGCATCCTATCATTCTTGAGTCGATGGTATTCCCTGAACCCGTTATCCGTCAGGCAATCGAGCCTAAGACCAAAGCAGGTCAGGAAAAGATGGCTATCGCGCTTGCGAAGCTTGCAGAAGAAGACCCCACATTCAGAACCTATACCGATGAAGAAACTGGACAAACCATTATCGCAGGTATGGGTGAGCTTCACCTTGAAATTATCGTAGACAGACTTCTTCGTGAATTCAAAGTAGAAGCAAACATTGGCGCACCCCAGGTTGCATACAAGGAAACCATCCGCAGACAGGTTTCTCAGGATACCAAGTATGCTCGTCAGTCTGGTGGTAAAGGTCAATACGGTCACGTTAAAATTACCATTGAGCCTAACGAATCTGGCGCTGGTTATGAGTTTGTAAATGCTGTAACCGGTGGTGCGATTCCCAAAGAATACATTCCTGCAGTTGACGCTGGTATCCAGGGTGCAATGCAGGCAGGTGTACTTGCAGGCTACAATGTAGTTGACGTAAAAGTTACCCTCTTTGATGGTTCTTACCACGAAGTCGACTCTTCCGAAATGGCGTTCAAGATTGCTGGTTCTATGGCATTCAAGGAAGCTATGAGAAAGGCAGACCCCGTTCTTACCGAGCCTATTATGAAGGTAACCGTCACCACTCCTGATGACTATATGGGCGATATCATTGGTGATATCAACTCCCGTCGTGGTCAGATGGATTCTATGGAGCAGATTGCTCCTGGCACCACAAGAATTTACGCATATGTTCCCCTTGCTCAGATGTTCGGTTATGCTACCGCACTTCGTTCGAGATCTCAGGGACGTGCTGTATACGTTATGGAGCCTCACGGATTTGCTGACGTTCCGAAGAACATTCAGGACGAAATCATCAAGAGCCGTGCAAAATAATTAAATCTATAAAACAAAAATAAAAACTAATCTAGGAGGATTATTAAAATGGCAAAGGCTAAATTCGAAAGATCCAAACCTCACGTTAATATCGGTACCATCGGTCACGTTGACCACGGTAAAACCACCCTTACTGCTGCAATCACCAAGACTCTCTCCCTTGCAAACGGTTCTGAGTTCCTTGATTACAGCCAGATCGACAACTGCCCCGAAGAAAGAGCTCGTGGTATCACAATCAACTCCAGACACGTTGAATATGAAACTGAAAAGCGTCAC
>JAZKYZ010000044.1:0-19721 GCA_045612385.1 Eubacteriales bacterium
AGTATAACGCCTCCCTTGTGTAAAGGGAGGTGGCACGGCTTGCCGTGACGGAGGGATTGAAAATCCATAAAATCTATCAAAATAACAATCCCTCAGTCGCCTTCGGCGCCAGCTCCCTTTACACAAGGGAGCCTTTTTTATCATCTATGAGTCGGCTCCCTCTCGGAGGGAGCCAAGGATAACAACGGCAGGAGTAAACCCCTGCCCTACGATTTATATCATCTCGCTTATCCTTTTTCCTGACAAGCACTGCATTTGTAGACAAAAACGCAAAATACGGCATACCTCTTTCGAGATATGCCGTATTTTTTAAAACTATCCTTTCGGGTGCAACCCTATTGCCACCGTTTTTTCTGTCCTTTATCTTTTATCTTCTTGCTCACAAGTTCGTTTCATTGTGACAAGAAATCTAACATTTTATATCTCCCAATTTTTGTCTTAATAGTCCGTTCTATGATAACGTACCATATCACGCAATCGGCTGGCAGAGGTGGACGCGCGAGCGTAGTATTCGTCGGCTGTGGTGTCTGCGTAATAAGGGTTGTGGCCGGCAATCACCTCAAGCATCAGCGAGCCTTTATAGGGGGTATCGGCGATTTCTATCATCATCGGTCCAAAATCAATGTCGGCATCAAATGGAATACGATGCTCGTCCTCTTCAGTGTTGTTGTCGTGCGTATGCAGAGCAACCATTCGATCGCCAAACGTTTCAATAAAAGGCTTGTTTTTGGTAAAGCAAACATTGTGTCCGGTATCAAAGCAGAACTTCGCCTCTGGATAATAGTCCATAAACAAGGAAAAAATGCCGAAAAACCTTTGGTTTTCTATTGCGAGAGTAATGCCCTGCTCTTTGGCGTACTGAAACAGACGGTCAAAGCGAGAAAAACCAAGATCACTGACGCGAGGTGGCGTTTTTCCACTGGAAAGATGAATGACAATGGTGGGAATGTCATATTTTTTCGCATCATCTACGGCTTTCAAGAGGGACAAAAGCATCTGTTCGCCCTCTTCCCCCTCTTCCCAAATAGAGTTGATTTTACGGAAGGGAGCGTGCAGGTTTTCGTGTACAATTCCTGCTACGCGACAAGCAAGAATTTCCTCGTCAAGCGTAGGGCTGTCAGCCATAGAAAACGTAGCCTCAAAGCCATATTTTAGCATATATTCTACCTGCTCCGAAATGGAGATCGGGTAGGCGTTCATATTGATACCAAGTTTCATTTTTTTCCTTTCTTTTTTTACAAAAATCCCTACGTGCTTCTCTTGCAAGGATCTTTTTTAAATTAGGAAATCGTTTGCACATCCAAAACATCCATAGGCACCGTATCTGCGAGCGCTGTGGAATAAATCTCCACACGGTCGGGGCGTTTGCCGAACATCTCTTCAATGGCAAGGGTATAATAGAAAAGTTGCTGTTTGTGTCGTTCATAAAAGAATGACTTGACACGTTCTCTGTCGTGGTAAATCTCTTGAGGAATACGGTCGGTCTTATAATCTATCAAAACGAGAGAGCCGTCCTCGTCCTCAAACAGGCAGTCAATGACACCCTGTACAAGAAGGGGAACGCCGTAAAGTTTTTCCTTTTTTTCATTGTCATTTGTAAAAAGATGCGCTGGAAGCGTTGCGTGAAAACGGAATTCTCGCCACATATTCTTTGCCCTTCGCATTCTCTTGAAAAGAGTGCTGTAACGGAAGCGCTCTACCTCCTTGATACGAACGAAGGAACTATCTCTCTTGGAGATAAACTTATCCTCGACAAGTCTGTTTAGTTCCTCCTGTGCGCTTGTACGTGCGAGATTCTCCCAGTCAGCAAATTGGAACATAATATGCGTCGCTGTACCAGCCCTCGCAGGAGCATCCAAAGGTTCTCCGTCATAAAATTCTGGCAAAATGCTAACATTTGTTTGCTTTTCTTTGCATTTTTCACCCATTTCTTCCCCGTTATCCTCGTCTATCTCACGCTCGATTACAAAAGACAAGTCATCCTCTGGGAACAAATCATCAAAGGGTGTGAGAATGTCACCCTCCTGAAGCAATGTATCGGTAAGGGAGGCTGTTCTCTGCCTTGTCCATACATCCTCCAAAGAGAGGGTCACCTTTTCTTCCCCTTCGTTTCCGTCCAATATGGTAGGAGTTAGGTAAGAAACGGAAAGTTTGGTCGGAAGTTTTGTATAAATTTCGTGGGGATAACGATAGGAAAAATGCTCTGCAAGTTGAGAGGCGAGATCCTCCCCTTCTTCGTCAAGGAAGGCAAATTCGCCACGTCCCTCCTCTGCGATCACACGTGCGCTTTCCTCGTCTATCTCTGTGAAAAAAACCTCGCTCGTATCTCGAAAATCATAGCGCCTTTCGGCATCCACGCCCGAGAGAAGAATGGGGGCGATATAGGTGCGCTGTCTGTGCATCACCAGAGGAGAAATTCTCTCACGGAGAAGATTTATCTTTTCCAGATATTTGGAAAGGTCTGACCCTGTCAGGGCGCTGACAATAATTCTCTCTCTGGCACGAGTCAGGGCAACGTAAAGAATTCGCATTTCCTCCTCGAAAATCAAATCCATACGTCGGCGCTTGATGATGTTGACAATGGGATTGTCAAGGGAGATCAATCCTGTGCCATCACGAAGTTTTAGGGCAAGACCGAAGCCTTCGGAGAACTCAAGTGTGCCCTTGTCACTCATAATATCACCGTCACGAATCTGTGTTCCCGCACCGGCTACGAAGCAGACGGGGTATTCAAGACCTTTAGATGAGTGAATGGTGATGATTTTAACGACATTCGCCCCCTTTGGTACTTCGGGACGATTGTCGAATTTTTCATTTTTGCGAATGATATCGTTGATGTACTGAATGAAGGCATAAAGCCCACGAAAGCCGTTCTTTTCAAAACGCTCGGCAAAATCGTGCAAAAGCATCAGATTGTCCAGACCACCGTGTGTGCTTGCCAAGGTAATCAAACCACTTTCGTAATAGAGTTTGGAGAGTAGAACGTCTACACCCACACCCTCTGCCTCTGCGCGATAGCGCTCAAGGTCGGACAAAAACTTCTGTGTTTTAAGATGCTCGGGATGTTCCTTTGCAAATTTCTGCAAAGCAAAAATCAAGGGGCCTTCCACCTTTTCCTTGCGAATGCCACGAATGGTGGCTACCTCGTCTGCCGTAAAGCCATAAAGGGGAGAGAGTAGGAGTCCTGCAAGATAGATATCTCTTTGTGGGTTATCCACCACGTTGAGAATACAAAGCGCAAGCAAAACCTCAGGCGAAAGGAAAAAATCATCTCCCTGTGTAATCGCATACGGCACGCCAACCTTCGCAAGCGCATCTCCAAAGATCTTGGCATTTGTCCTTGTAGAGCGAAGCAAAATGGCAATATCGGCAGGCGCAATTTTCTCGCCGTCGTTCTTTGTTTCTCCATTCTCCAGCATCTCCAAAATGCGACCTGCCACCACACGTGCCTCACATTCAATCGCAGAAAGGCTTTCTTCACTTTCTTCTTCGGGGGACTTGTTTCTTTTTTGTGGTGGTTTTTCCACAAGCAGAAGCTCGCCCCTGTGATAGGGTGGCTCGCCCCCCTCGCTGTCCCGATACTTGGAACAAATCAGTCGGTCATCATACACATAACGAATGGACTGTCCGGTCAGGCCAAAGATGCTGTCAAAGATGCCATTGACAAAGTCCACCACGCCACGATCGCAACGGAAGTTGTCTGACATAAAGATGGAGGCGGGAGATTTTTCTGTATCCGTTCCCGAAAGAACGGGATATTTTTCCTTCAAATCGGCGAAAATATCGGGCGCCGCCGAACGGAAAGAATAGATGCTTTGCTTGATATCACCGACCATAAATCGGTTATACTGTGTCGAAATCGCCTCAAAAATTCTATCCTGCAATCGGTTGACATCCTGGTATTCGTCGATATAAACGGCACGGAAACTCTCGCGCAGAGAAATAGCAAATTCTGTCGGCTGTTTTGTGGTTTTATCGTAAAGGCACTCATAGGCATATCTCTCAATGTCAGAATGCTCTGCAATTCCCATCTGCTTTTTTTGCAAGACGAACAACTCATCAAAGCGCACAAGAAAGCGTACAAACACCAAAAGAATATGATGAAGATCCCCACAAAGTTTGGTGAGCGCTTCCTCTGTGTAGGTAAAATATCGAATTGAAAATTTATCTCGGAAAAGTTCCTTGAATTCTTCATACAAAGAGATGAGAGCATTCATATCTGCCGTACGTCTTTCCCCTGTCGGCAAGCCACGCAATTCGGGATAAGAAATGGCAAGCACAAGACGGCGCATTTCCCCGTATGTTGTTGCTTTTTTGATCAGAAGAAGATGATCCTTGACATCACGGAAGCGATCTGCCACCTTAATTGAGCCAGCGTCCCCGACGTCATCCAGCGCGCGAATGTATTTTTCCATTGCTTCGGCATACGCTTCGGCAAAGGACATTACCTCTTTTATAAGATAGGCGCCAAAGGTAGTTTTCTCAAAGGGTCTGTCCTCGCTGATGTCATATTCCTCCACAAGAGGAAAGAGAGAAGATACGCCATCCTCGTGTGTTTTTGTCTTATTATAAATATAAAGGAAGGCAGGAATGATTTTTTCTTCCTGCTTTACTCCGACCATAGCATCCGTGAGCAAAAGAAATTCCTCCGGTGTGGCAATGTCGGGATATAGTCCGTGCAGGACACCTTCCATCAGATTATCCATCACGCGATCGCTGAGCAAGAGAATCTCTGCCTCCTCTGCGATACGGTAGTTGGGAGGCATATTGACACTCGCTGTGTTCTGCTTCAATATCTCATTGCAGAAGGAGTCAATGGTACGAATATGCGCCAAAGGGAGAAGCTCAAGCTGTCGGCGCAAATACTGCGCGACACCTTCGCCCGTTGTTTTCGATTGGACCTCAAAGGGTTCTTCCTCCTCCACATCCATAGCGCCGTCCGGCTCTTTGGAAGAATCCACAAAAACACTCTCGCCACATTCGGCAAGGGCAGAGGAAATTCTCGCCGTAATCTTCTCACGAAGTTCCAGCGCCGCAGCATTGGTAAAGGTAACGGCAAGAATCTCATTGACTTCTATCGGATTCTCTTTATCTAAAATTGAAGAAATGACACGCTCGGTAAGCGTTGCCGTTTTGCCCGAGCCTGCTGCTGCGCTAATGAGAAGTGTCCTATCTCTTGTATCAATCGCAGAACGTTGTTTTTCAGTCCAATTTCTTGCCATAATACCCTCTTTGTAAATATTTGTTTACTTAATTTCGGTTTAGAACTGACGAATGGGTTTGATTGCCAGTCCTTCTTCAAATTCTCTCACTTCGCCGAGCGCAAAGAATCCATCCTCTCCACACAGACGAATGCGACTTTCAATCGGGAAGGTTTTTCCAATCTTCTTCAAATAAATCTCCTGCCCTGCGCGAGCGAGCCTTTCAAAAAAGGGAGAAAGCACTACCTTTTCGTATTTATAAAAAATCTGTTCCACAGGGAGCAAAAGCGCCTCTCTTTCCCCGTCTGAAAGCCTCTCAATTTCCTCTATGGTGTGCGCATCAGAAAGGGAGAAGCAGGACGCCTCTGTGCGACAAAGCGCACTCATCACCCCACCCGTTCCCAGCGCCTTTCCAATATCTGCGCACAAGGTACGGATGTACGTTCCTTTGGAGCATTCGACCGAAAGACGGTAACGGTCGGGGGCAAGCCGTTCGGCATCCAGATGATAGATACTAACAGGTCTTGCTTCGCGCTCGATTTCAATGCCTTCACGTGCAAGGTCGCAGAGTTTTTTTCCTCCGACCTTCAGGGCAGAATACATTGGTGGTTTCTGCCAGATTTCACCACGGAACTTTTCTAAAACAGCCAGCACCTCATCCTCGCTCGGCAGGGGAGCATCCACCTTGCTTAACGTGCCGAAAATATCCTCCGTATCGCTAACCAGTCCGAGTGTGAGTTCTGCCTCATAACACTTGGTGGAGGTGAGCATAAACTCGCTCGCCTTAACAGCGCGTCCGACAAGAACAGGAAGCACTCCTGTTGCCATTGGATCGAGCGTTCCTGTGTGACCTGCTTTCTTAACAGAAAGCAATCGCTTGACACGATTGACTACGCCCTGCGAGGTAATATTCTGTCCTTTATGGATAATCAGGATGCCGTCTTTCATCTTTTTCCCCCTTTTTTCTATCTAAAAACTAACGATATATTTCATTTTATCACAAAATAATGACAATTTCAACGAAATCCTTGAAAAATGTCAAAAGATATGATAAAATAGGTCATATTTATTTTTTTCTAAAGGAGAATTAAATGAAAGCGATTATTACCGTTATCGGAAAAGACAAAAAGGGCATTATTGCTTTTGTCGCAAACGCCTGCTCTCACTATGGAGCAAATATTTTGGATATCAGCCAGACCGTCTTGCGTGAATATTTTTCTATGATTATGCTTGTGGATATGAGTGATGTCACCAGTATTGGCTTTCGTGAGTTTTCTGATGTCTTAAAAAAAGAAGGCGAGGAACATAACGTCGATATTCGTGTAATGCACGAGGACATCTTTAACGCTATGCACAGAATTTAAGGAGAACGCTATGCTCAATACAGGTGATATTTTACAGACCGTTCGTATGATTCGCGAGGAAAATCTCGACATTCGTACCGTGACAATGGGCATCTCCCTTTTTGACTGCATCTCGGATGACCCAGACCGTCTTGAAGCAAAAATTTATGACAAAATCACTCGCTCGGCAAAAAATCTTGTGAGCGTCTGTGAGGAACTCGAACAAACCTATGGTATTCCGATTGTAAACAAACGCATTTCCGTCACACCTATTTCCTATCTCGGAACCACCCTGCCTCCTGAAAATTATGTCCGTCTTGCCGTCACGCTGGAACGCGCAGCAAGCGCGCTTGGCGTAAACTTTATCGGTGGTTTTTCTGCCCACGTACAAAAAGGTATGATTTTGGGCGCAAGAAACTTGATAGAGGCGATTCCTGAAGCGCTCTCCGTCACCGAACACGTCTGTTCCTCCATCAATGTTGCGACCACAAAAGCAGGCATCAATATGGATGCTGTCAGAAAAATGGGCGAGATTGTAATGGAAACAGCCAGACGCACTGCCGAGCACGATAGCATTGGGTGCGCTAAACTTGTTGTTTTTGCCAATATGCCGGAGGACAACCCCTTTATGGCTGGCGCCGTACACGGCATTGGCGAGAGCGATACCGTCATCAATGTGGGTGTCAGTGGTCCTGGCGTTGTTGCTGCTGCCATTCGTGAGGCAGGTAACTGCAACTTCTCCGAACTCGCCGACACGGTTAAGAAAATTGCTTTTAAAATCACTCGTGTGGGTCAGCTGATTGCCTATGAGGCATCTCGCCGTCTTGGCGTGCCTTACGGTATTGTTGACCTCTCCCTCGCCCCCACACCGGCTGCCGGTGACTCCGTTGCAGAAATCCTTGAAAATATGGGACTTGCTCGCACAGGTACACACGGTACCACAGCGGCCCTCGCTCTTCTGAATGATGCCGTCAAAAAGGGTGGCGTTATGGCATCCAGCCACGTAGGTGGTCTGTCTGGCGCCTTCATTCCTGTGTCGGAGGATCGTGGTATGATTGATGCCGTCAAGGCAGGCACCCTCTCCCTCGATAAACTGGAAGCAATGACTGCCGTCTGCTCCGTAGGTCTGGATATGATCGCCATTCCTGGCGACGTGGAGTCCGAAACCGTCTCGGCAATTATCGCCGACGAAATCTCTATTGGCGTCATCAATAACAAGACCACTGCCGTTCGTGTCATCCCTGTGATTGGCAAGAATGTCGGCGAAACCGTTGAATTTGGTGGCCTTCTCGGCTACGCTCCCATTATGCCCGTCCATCGAGAAAGCGCCGCCCCCTTCATCCATCGTGGTGGCAGAATCCCCGCCCCCATTCATTCTCTCAAAAATTAACAAATCACCCCTCGCAAAATCCCGCAAACCCTATCAAAGCCTTTCACGATTCCAAAAAAATCTTACGAAGCCTAACCAAGCCTTTCGTGATTTTTTAAAAATCCCACAACATTTTATCCATAAAAAGAACGTATGAATATGTGTTCATATGAACATATGTTCATATGTTTTTTTATAGGTGTTTTCCGTTCGCCTGCGTTATTGAAATCGCATCTCGCACAATCACATAAAACCTCCCAAAGCATAGACCGAGCCTCTCACAATTTCAAAAAAACACAGAACACAACCCAAGCCTTTCGTGTTTTTTAATTTTACAGAGCACAACCCAAACCTTCCACTTTTTTAAACTCCATACCATTTTAGTTCACAAAACATATGAATATATGTTCATATGTTCATACGTTCATATGTTATCGTTCGTGCTTTGCGTTTTTTTCCTGTGTTACTGAAATCGCAGCCTGAACAATCACATAAAACCTCCCAAAGCAGAAAATCCATAAAAATAACATATGAACGTTCATTCATATGTTTACGTGTTCATATGTTTGTGTACTCATATATTTTTTGTTGTTCTTCCGTGATTTCAAGTGCGTTTTGCTTTTAAAATGGATTTGGTAAAGACGGATAAAAATGAGATAAAAAGCACATTTTTGAAAAAAAAAACCTTCTCGCGAAGGTTCTTTTTTTCTTATTTGGCGTAGTCAACGCAACGGGATTCACGGATAACGCTGACCTTGATTTGACCAGGATAGTTGAGTTCGCTTTGAATCTTGTTTGCGATATCGCGAGCAAGAATAACCATTGTGTCGTCGGTGACGACTTCGGGACGGACCATAATACGAACTTCACGACCTGCCTGAATGGCGAAGGTCTTTTCAACACCCTCAAAACTACCAGCAACCTCTTCCAGTTTTTGAAGACGCTTGATGTAGTTTTCGACGTCCTCACGGCGTGCGCCGGGACGAGCTGCGCTGATTGCGTCAGCCGCTTGAATGATGAAGTCGAGGACACCAGCAGATTCTACATCACCGTGGTGTGCTTCAATCGCGTGAATAATTGCGCGATTTTCCTTATACTTGGTGGCAATGTCCACGCCAAGCTGCACGTGGGAACCTTCAATTTCAGCAGTAACGGCTTTACCAATATCGTGCAAAAGTCCTGCACGACGCGCCATCGTCACATCTGCGCCAAGCTCATTGGCAATTACGCCTGCAAGCATAGAAACCTCAATCGAGTGACGAAGAACGTTTTGTCCGTACGAGGTACGGTATTTCATACGACCAAGAAGTTTAATGACTTCGGGGTGCAATCCGTGCACACCTGTTTCAAAGACAGCCTTTTCGCCTGCCTTTTTAATCTCCGTTTCCACCTCGCGACGTGCTTTTTCGATCATATCTTCGATACGTGCTGGGTGAATACGGCCGTCTGCAACGAGTTTTTCAAGAGCAATGCGCGCGATTTCACGGCGCACAGGGTCAAAGCCCGAAACAGTGATGACATCAGGCGTATCGTCAATAATGAGTTCTACACCTGTCAGGTTTTCAATGGTACGGATATTTCTACCCTCACGTCCAATGATACGTCCCTTCATCTCATCCGAAGGAATTTGTACCGAAGAAATCGCTACCTCACTGACGTGGTCAGCAGCGCATCTTTGAATTGCGAGAGAGAGAATATTTCTTGCGCGAACTTCGCTTTCCTCACGGAACGCTTCCTCGTATTCTGCAATTTTCAGTGCCGTTTCGTGACGCATTTCGCTGTCCAGACGAGCAACCAACTCTGCCTTTGCTTCCTCAGCAGTAAGACCTGCTACTCTTTCAAGAGTGGCTCTTTGCTCAGCGATTGTACGCTCGATCTCAGCACGAAGCGCATCCACCGTATGATGTTTTTCTGCAAGTTCACTTTCTCGACGCTCTAATGCCTCTACCTTAGCATCAAGAGTTTCTTCTTTTTGTTGAATTCGTTTTTCCAGACGAGAAATCTCGCGACGACGCTCCTTAATTTCGTTGTCTGCTTCCTTCTTCATCGTGAAAATTTCTTCTTTGGCAGCAATGATAGATTCTTTTTTCGCATTTTCTGCGCTACGAAGAGCCTCTTCCAGAATCACTCTCGCTTGCTCCTCAGCAGAACCTATCTTTCGCTCGGACACAGCCTTGCGAACCAAAATTCCTATCACAACGCCGATAGCAGCGCCACCGACGGCTCCTACGATAATAGAAATAGGATCCAATTTACACCTCCTTCGATTACTTTCTGTAATCTATAAATAATTTAAGTCTTAGTATCTTGGATGAGATACAAGATAGGGCAACAAATTAAGCCCCACCACACCTCAAACTTGACACCTATCATTTAGAATATATAAAACAAAACTATTACAAGGGGACTCTTGCCTCCACCTTACAACAGGCAGTATTTATACAGATATATTATAATATATTTTTAAGTCAATGTCAAGTCTTTTTTTCTTTTGAGGTGTCTTGTTTCCTTTTTTAATTTCTCTTTCACCTTTGTTTTTGCATAGAAGGTTTATTTTACTTCCTGTAATGTAAATATTGTTTTACATTTTAATTGTTTTTCGTTTTGATTTTTTCTTGTTATAATTTTCAATTCTTTTTTCTTCTGCCCTGTTTTTTTCACTTTTTTACAAAAATTTTTTTTACAGTTTTTGTTTTCAAAAACGGAAAATTTTTTTCACTTTTTTACAAAAAAGTATTGCAAAATGAAAAAGAATAGTGTAAAATATATATATAAAACAAAATCTTTCAAAAGGCGGTGTCTTCTTAATGAACAAAAAGAAACTCAACCAATCCTTCCTTTCCCTTTACGAGCAATTTGACAAAATTTGCTGCGAGAAGTTCGGTATCTCGACTGGCGGCGCTACGGAATACATCAACCGTTTGAACAACGCTCGCTTTGCTCCCAACCGCGACGAAGTCCTCCCTCGACTTGTCAATTTCAGAAACATTCGCAACCGTTTTGCCGCTGACGCAACATTGGTTAAGAAGGCTGATGAGGTAAACAAGGACGATATCGCTTGGCTTCGTAACTTTATCAAGGACCTTCAGAAGCAGAAGGATCCCATCTCTGCTTACCTGAAAAAAGCACGTGCATTTGCTCGCCGTCGTAAATTCGGCAAGGTTATGCTCGTTGTCGGTATCATTGCTGTTGTTGCAGCTGCTGCCGTTGCTGCCTACTTTTTCTTGAAGTAATCATACATAAAAACCGACCTTCACGGTCGGTTTTTCTTTTTTTTCGTACGCTTACCCAAATCCAAAACAGAGAAGAACCCCGACAGAGCGTCGGGGTTCTTTTTTTATTCTTGATAAAGTGAATATTCTTCTAAAGCGCTTTTGCGTTTTCTTTTTTTGAAGAAGAAAACACACAAAAAGGAAAGAATGGAAAATACAAGAAGCACTACTGAAGTAGCAGAAATATTACAATAGAACTCTTTTGCCATTTTAAAGATGCGCACCTGATTGTTAATGCTGACAACAAACAAGGTATTAAGTACAAATGTTGCGATAGCAAAGACGGTGGTAACACCTGAAGCGATAAAATTAAAAATGTTCTTTTCACATTTTGTAACTGTCATCATAGAAGCGAGCACATTAGCACCGTATATTCCAGCAAAAACAGCAAGCAAGAGAACAACATAATAAAGCAAAGCCAATACAACCGTAACATCTTCAAACATGTAAGTTGCTATAGTAAGTAATGCACTGGAAAAATTAGTATTTGCTTCTCCGTCTCTGATTTCCTTAGCGCTAAAAAGAGAGGGAAGTGTGCTTAATATTGTTTTAATTTTTTCGTGTTGAGAAGCTTCAATTAAATTTTCAAGGGTTTCTCCATCCATTTCATGATTGAGATAATAATTGATATCAAGTGTGGTTTCTGCAGTACGCTCTTCTGTACCATTCTTGAAAACGCCCTTTACGTTGACATTAAAGAATCCACCAAAAATAAAGCATACGATGACAAAAGAAAGAATAACAGAAACAGACTTGAAAATAATAGTCTTAACGGTATTTTTCTTTTCTCTAATCAGTTTAATAATGGTATATGCAATAATATATGAAATAACAACAATCAGGGGAACAATGTTCAAAGACATTTTTGTGGGAGTAAATACAATGTTTTTGTTAACAAAGAAGGTAATTAGAATAGCAAAGGGGGTAAAAGCGAGAAGTTTTTTTGAGATATTTTTGTTGTTTTCTTTTCCTTTTATTGTGAAGATGGCTTCCAAAAGAGCAAATACAAAGAAAGAAATTGCAAAACAGATATACAAGAAAGAAACAACAGCACTTACCACATATTTTGCCGTTAGCTTGGACGCTTCGGATTGCAAAGTCAATCTCATACTAATTTTTATGAATTTCGCCAACAAGCGTTTATCACTACGACTTAAATTTTCGTCTTCATCGGTGGGATCAATTTCACGATCTTCGATTTCTTCCATAATATCTTCCAATGTTTCATAAAGACGAGAATCCTGAATATCTTCTGCGCTGTCGTCAATAGCAACATCAAACATAATTGCAATATTATCTATAACAGAAAATCTAATAGGAATTTTGTCATCTGCATTCAATTGATCTGCTAAATCCCATTGGAAAATAGGTAAGAAAGAAAAAACAAGGAACAACAGCGCCACCAAAGGTAACACGAGCTGTTTTACAATAGAAAACCAATCTTTTTGGGTCTTTTTCTTAAAAAGATTATCCTTTTCAATCAGCGCTTCACCACAGCGAAGGCAGAAACGCTTTTCTGCGGAGAAAATCAGTTTACATTTTCTGCAAACCTTTTGCTTGGGCTCTTCTTTTTCAAGGTGTGTGCCACAATCACTGCAGAATACAGCATCTACGCTGATTTGTGTTCCACAAACAGGGCATACTGTGGTCTCTTCAACAGATGATTCAACAGGAGTGGATTCCTTTGCTTTAGGAGTTCCACACTCACCACAAAAGGAAGAAGCAGTTGAGTTTTCGCTTTGACAGTTTGGGCAAATCCATTTTTCGTCGTTCATAGTATCACCTCATTTTTTTGTTGCAAGACAATTTTATCACATTTTGTGATAAATGTCAATATCACATTTTGTGATATTATATAATTTTTTATAAAAAAAAGGAGCTGATAAAATGAGACTTAAAGATTTAAGAGAAGACGCCGACTTAACACAAGCATTTATTTCAAAGCAATTTCACATCAGGCAAAGCACCTATTCCCAGTATGAAAATGGACAAAGGCAGATACCTTTACAGCTTTTAATTGATCTTGCCGTTTTTTATAAGACATCAATAGACTACATTGTTGGATTAACAGATGAAAGACGCCCCTACCCCTATAATGGCTATGTATTGACTTTACAAATGAAGTAATCACATTGAAAAATGAAGAACCCCGACAGAGCGTCGGGGTTCTTTGTTTTTTTACTTTATTGGATATTGAATTGAAAGTTTTTTGATAAGTTTGCAAATGAGGGAAGCGAAAATGTTGACAAAACAAAGAATGATCCAAGAGATGATTTTATTTTTCTCTTTTTTCAAGCGTGAGATTTTCGTTCATTTATGATACCTCATAAAAATCTATAAAAGTTTTTGCCACGCTTTTTGGGGAAAAAGCGTGAAATCGTACCCTTTCGTACCCCTTACACCTTACTTTTTATATGTCGCAGGCGTGAGAAGGACGAGGAGGGGGAAGAGTTCCAATCTGCCGATCAACATATTGAACATATAGACAATTTTTGCAAAAACAGAGAAGTCGCCAAAGTTACCTGTCGAGCCAATCTGACCAAGCGCAGGACCAACGTTATTTAACGTAGTCAAGGTCGTCGTAAAATTGGTTTCAAAGGCGATTGGCTCGCCTCCCACAGTACAGAGGGACAGGAGAACCATTGAGAGGATGAAAACGGCAAAATAGGTCACGATATAAGCGTTGACCGAGCGAACAACCTCGTGATCGACGGTGTTTCCGTCGACGGTGATTTTCTTGACCTGACGAGGATGAACAAGCGTTTTCATCTCACGGAGCATACCTTTGGCAAGCATTACGATACGTGATACCTTAATACCACCACCCGTAGAGCCTGCGCAAGCGCCCATCAGCATCAGGAAAAGAAGCAAAAATTTAGAGAGTTCAGGCCAGCCGAGAATTTCCAGCGTCGCATAACCTGTCGTAGAAACCACAGATGCTGACATAAAGGAGGAGTGCAAGAAGGCATCTGCAAGGCTTTTGATCGTTCCTGTAAAGTATAAATTGAGAGTAATCGTAACAATAATAACTGCCAGCACACCAAAAAATACACGAAATTCGGTATTGAACGCGTCTTTTACTCTCGCCTTAAAGAGAAGAAAATAGGACGAGAAGTTGATAGAAAACAAAATCATAAAGACGGTGATAATGATGAGTGTCGCAGACGAGGCAGACGCCATACTGTCATTATAAACAGCAAAGCCACCGGTACCGGCAGTAGCGAAGGTAATATTGATGGCATCAAAGAAGTTTTCTCCCGAAATCAAGAGAGCGATGCACATAACCAGAGATAGAGCAAAATAGATTGTATACAGAATGACTGCCGTTGTTTTTACCTTTGGAACAAGTTTTGAAACGGTAGGTCCAGGAGATTCCGCACGCATAATGTGCATTCCTTGTCCACCACCGAGTGGAAGAATGGCAAGTACAAAAACGAGCACACCCATACCACCAATCCAGTGCGTAAAGGAACGCCAAATTAAAACGGCGTGAGAAAGGTTTTCCACCTGAGAAAAGATGCTGGCACCCGTTGTAGTAAAGCCCGATATGGTTTCAAAAAGGGCATCCACATAACTATTGGTCGCGCCAGATAGCACGAATGGTACAGCACCGAAAATGGACAAAATAATCCAAGATAGGGCGCAGATGACAATGCCTTCCTTCTGGTAGAGTTTTTTCTCTTTCGGCTTGATAAAGTGAATGCATAGCATTCCTATTGCGAGAGTCATAAGAGAGGTCGCACCAAAGGAAAAAACACTTTGCCATTCTTGATAACATAAACCTGTGATGATGGGGATAAGAAAGAATGCGCTTTCAAAAACAAGGAGCCATCCCACAGTGTGTTTTATCATACGAAAATTCATTTTTACCTCAATATGTTAACTATTGTTAGCATTTTAGTTGAAAAGTTCACGAAATTCACCGATACCGAGATGTTTTGAAACAATCACAACGTGGTCTCCAGCAAGCAGACAATCCTGTCCGTGAGGGATAATTAAGGAGCGTCCACGAAGAATGGCTCCGATAATAACATCTTTTTTTATGGAAAGTTCCGACAGGGGAACGCCAAGATCGGGGAAAAGTTTTCCTATCACAAATTCGGTCACCTCGACCTTACCCTTGATAATGGAATAGAGATTTTCTACGTTATTTCCCTCTGTCGCTCGGAGGGAACGAACATAACGAATGATACGGTCGGAAACAATATTTTTGGGATAGATAATGGTATCCAGATTTAAATTTGCCGTCATTGTCGAATATTCAGGGCGATTGATTTTCGTGATGACCTTCGCTCCTGTCGCGCGTCTGGCAAACAGGGAGATCAAAATATTTTCCTCGTCCGTATCCGACAAGGCGAGGAGCGCATCTGTTTGCTTAATGCCTTCCTCTATCAAAAGTTCCTGCTCGGTTCCGTCACCGTGAATAATCGTCGCATCATCAAAGGTCGAACAGATTTCCTCACATACCGACAAATCGTTTTCAATCACCTTGATATTGATGCCACTTTTGTGCAATTCCTTCAATACATACTGCGTCAATTCACTGACACCGACTATCATCATATTACGGATAGCAATGTCACGTCCGCCGATTTTCTTAAAGAAGGCTTCTGCCGTTCTCGGAGAGGCGATAATCGAAACGATATCCTGCTCGGCAAAGACGAAGTTTGCGTTTGGAATATGCGCTTCTTCCCCTCGCTCTACCGTACAGATGAGAAGATTGAGTTTGTACTTAATCATTGCTTCCTTCACAGAAAGACCAATAATAGAGGAGCCTTCGGGAACACGGAATTTCATCAGTTCCACTTTTCCTTTAGCGAATGTTTCAATGTTGAGCGCTTCGGGGAAGCGAATAAGACGGCAAATTTCCTTTGCCCCCTCCTCTTCAGGATTGATTACCATCGCCAAATCCAGTCCCTCTTTCAAATATTCTACCTCCGTAGAATACTCCGGACTTTCGACACGAGCGACCGTATGACATTTGCTGGTCTTTTTCGCAATCGTACAGCAAAGCAAATTGAGCTCATCCGACTCAGTAACGGCAATCAAGAGATCTGCCGACGAGATGCCTGCCTCACGAAGGATGGTGTGTGTCGCGCCATTGCCGACCACGCCTAAAATATCATATTTATCTGTAATCTTTTTTACTTTTTCGCTGGAAAGGTCAACCACCGTTACGCTGTTTCCCTCTTCTAATAGGTTTACGGCAAGGGTTTGTCCGACGTTTCCCAGTCCCACAATAATAATTTTCATATTTGCCACCTTGAAATACTACTTTTGTAGTTTATATTATATATTTTTTTCGGGTCTTTGTCAAGTGGTGTATTTATATCTGTTATAAATCTCAACTTTTAAAGAAGTGGTAACGATTTTTTAAACAAAGTATAAAATGTATTGTTTTCTTTTGTTTCTTGTTGTATAATGAATGCAAAGGAGGATTTTTATGTTTTCCACTTTGTACTATGATTATTATTTATGCAATTTAAAATCTTATGTCGGTATTGATTTTCCAATCACTGCCGTTCTCTTTTATCTTACGATTGGTCTGATTCTTGCGACCTTTTTCGTATATTTTCAAAACCGTTCTATCCTTTATGCCTTAAAGCGTCTTTATAAACATAAATGTATCGACAAAGAAAGCGCGCAAACCATTGAGGAACTACACCTGACAAAGCGCAAGTTTATTCTTTATATGTTAAGAGGACAAAGTATGCTTTCCCACTACATCCGTCGTGTGGTACCAAAGTTTGAGGGAAGCGAAGATATTAAGGTTTCTTTAGAACAGACACCTGTGGAACTGACCAAAGTCGATTTCAAACGGGATAAATTCTACCTGGATGAAAAATATTTTACAAGAGCCAAAGGCATCATTGATCGTGGAGAGGAGCCCTTCTCACGTCCCCTTCTTTCTTCCATTGCTTTTCTTGTTGTATTTTTGATTCTTTTCTTTACAATGCCCTCCATTTTATCACTTCTGTTTTAATAAAAGAAAACAGTGTTGTGAGTTTACTTTTTTTATAAAAAATATTTAACACAGAAAGAGCGTGTAACACAAAGGCTACACGCTCTTTTTTTGATTTTTATACATCCATAATGACAGGAAGAATCATAGGCTTACGCTTGGTATTCTGATAGATGAATTTTGCAAGGTCATCACGAATATCGTTCTTTATCGTTGCCCAATCGTGGTTGTGTTTAGAGAGGGATTTTTCAAGGCTCGCCGTAGCGACGGCTCTCGCCTGTCGCATCAAGTCCTCCGATTCCTTGACATAAACGAAACCACGTGAAACAATATCGGGACCAGATACAATCATACCATAACTCATATCCACCGTAGCCA
Organism: Eubacteriales bacterium; assembly: GCA_045612385.1. Taxonomy (GTDB): domain Bacteria; phylum Bacillota; class Clostridia; order Oscillospirales; family CAG-272; genus UBA1740. The sequence continues at coordinate 17,526 of JAZKYZ010000044.1, forward strand.
CCACAACCACAAGACCATCTTCCGAGAGATGTTTTCTGTCACGGAGGACCACAGCGCCAATATCGCCCACACCGGAGCCATCAACAAGGACTTTACCTGAAGGAACGGTGCCGGCAAAGTGCGCTCCCTTCTCGTCAAGTTCAAGCACCTGACCGATTTCCGAGATAAAAATATGGGAGGAGGGAATGCCCATAAATTCGCCAATTTCCTTATTGGCATACAGGTGACGGATTTCTCCGTGAATGGGCATCAGATATTTTGGCTTCAGGAGCGCCATCATCAGTTTGATTTCTTCACGGCAGGCGTGACCCGACACGTGGACCTCCTCTGACGAATCGTTTACCACCTTTACGCCACTTTTGATTAAGGCGTTGACAATTTTGCCTACAAACTTTTCGTTGCCAGGAATGGTACCCGACGAGAGGACAACAACATCACGGCTATCGAGTTTTACCTTTTCGTGTTCAGAAAAGGCTATGCGATAAAGCGCCGACATTGGCTCGCCCTGACTGCCTGTGGTAATGAGAGTAATTTCCTCAGGACGGTATTTTTTAATATCACCGACATCAATCAACACGCCTTCAGGAAATTCCATATAACCAAGCTCGCTCGCAGCGCCTATGATATTTACCATAGAACGACCGAGAACGGCAACCTTTCTGCCGTGACGATAGGAGGCATCAATAATCTGCTGAACGCGATGTACATTTGAAGAGAAGGTCGCAATGATGATACGGCGATTATCATACTGCATAAAGATACGTTCAAGCGAACTGCCGACCGTTCTTTCCGACGGTGTAAAGCCTGCTCTCTCGGCATTTGTCGATTCGCAAAGCAGAAGAAGCGTTCCCTTATTACCAATCTCTGCAATGCGACCAAGATGGATTACATTGCCATCCAAAGGGGAAACGTCCAATTTAAAGTCACCCGTATGGAATACCGTACCGAGTGGCGTATGCAAAGCAATCGCGCAGGCATCTGCAATGGAGTGATTGACGTGGATAAATTCCGCCTTGAATTTACCAAGAGAAATGGTATCTCCCGCTTCTACGGTATAAAGCTGTGGCGTATTTTTTGGGGGATTTTCACTGAGTTTTCCTTCAATGATACCAAGAGAAAGACGTGTACCGTAAATTGGCACTTGAATTTGCGCGAGGACGTATGCCACAGCGCCGACGTGATCCTCGTGACCGTGAGTGATTAAAATACCACGAACACGATGGGCATTCTGCACAAGATAGGTAATGTCGGGAATAACAAGGTCTACGCCAGGCATTTCCTCGTCGGGAAAGGCAAGACCACAATCTATTACCACAATGTCCTCGCCATATTCAATGACGGTCATATTCTTACCAATCTCGGACAAACCACCGAGCGCCATCACACGAAGTGTGCCTCGTTTTCCTTTTGGTCCCTTCTTCTGTCCCTTATTTTCCCCCTCTGGGAGGACAGTCGCCTGCTTCATCATAGAGCCTCTCTTCGCTCCCTTTTTCTTAAAGGACGAGGGAAGGGGATTTTTCTTTTTTTCGGGGACTGCGACAGGCTCGCTTGGTACAAGTGAGAGTACCTCTGTACCTTTCTTCTTCCCCTCACGTACCTCTTCGATTTGTTTCTTTTTCTTTTGTTCCCCTTTTTTCTTTGGAACAACGGTAATCTTTTTTCCATTTTGTCGGTGGGTTGGTACCGACTTTTTCTTGGGTGTGAAAGGCTCTCCCACGTGTTCCTTGTGGGGAGGCTTCTTTTTGATTTCTTGTTTCATATATTCACCACAAAAGTTCTATTTTTAAAATATAAAGACAAGGTGAATGAACCCCCTTGCCTTTATATGCCATTACTTATATTTGCCAAAAACATTACTTTACATTTATGTCAAACTTAACTTTACAAAAGACATTACAAGACAAGTTTATTTACTAAGATATTTTACCCAATTTTATACTTTTAAAAAAGGGCATAAAAATCCTTGTCGGAAAGAATACGTGCATTTCCGACCGTTTTTGGCATTTTTTATCATTTTTTTATAACTTTAGTTTACTTTTTACCGAAAAGACGGCTAAAGAGACCTCTCTTTTCAGGAGCAACCTTTTCAAGGAACGCATCCTCACGAGATTTCTTTTTACCCTTAGGAGCGTCTTCCACAGGAGTTTCCTCAACGACAGGTGCTTCCTCAACAGCAGGTGCTTCCTCGACAGCAGG
>JAZKYZ010000045.1:0-12071 GCA_045612385.1 Eubacteriales bacterium
CGGTTCGACTTTCGTTGAAGATGCTCCACCAATAGAAAATGCCACCCGTAGGGGTGGCATTTTTGATTTCAAGTGGCGAAATATCGAGTGATTACTACCAATTTTTGACTTCAAAAACATATGATGAGTATTCAATAGAGTTCTCTTTTAAACACAATGTTGATAACGCCAAAAACAAAAATCTTTATTTCGACATTTGGGGAGTTAAAGGACACCTATTGATTGGAAAAATATCCATATATCAAATTTCATCTGAGGCGATAGCCGAAGATTTCATCCGAATAAAATGAGGATTTCATCACCAACGGTGATTTCATTTGAATATAGGATTTTTAGTAGTTACGAGAGTTTTTGAAAAATCAGCAAATATCTCGTTGCTTCTACAGAAAGCGAAAGTAATTGTTGGGTTGTTGATGTTCATTGTGTTGGTTATGATAATTTCGAGGCGAAAAAGTGTGCTATAAAAGCCTTTAAACATAATGAAGTGGTTATTGGCACCTATCTATATAAGGGGCTTACAAAATACAGATATCTGTTAAGTGCCGAAAAAGACGATCAAGAACTGATTAAAGATGCAGCAGATGATTCCTATCGTTTTTTCAGAAAATTAGGCAAGATGATAGGGGTTGTTATTCCAGTTAGTGGCAAAGGGATGTGATGCACGCTCTCTGAAGATATAATAAAGTTTATCGTTTTGGCCACAGCAGTCATGAAGATAGAGATTGCCCGGCATTTGTAGTCTATGTGGAGGCAGTCAGGAAGGTCTTGCAGGTGCGTATTCCTGAGAGGTAATTTTCTGGTATAAAAAACCAAGTTTTTTTGCCTTGTGTTTATATGGATTTTTTGCTACAATACACAATGAAGGGAGTAGACAGAAATGGATCTTTTACTTGTTTTTGTTAAGGGGGCTTTCAGAGTCGCTCAATCTACGATAAATAAAAAAGTCAGCAATTATACTGTTAATTTTGATCAAAAACTGTATTTTGGTGTTCTTTTTGAAACTGCAGCCGCTATTTTTTCATTTTTTTATCTGTTCTTGACGAACTTTAACGGTTTCGGTGTTCCTACATTGTTTTTTTCATTCTTAACCGGGATAGGTTTTTTGTTTGAATTATTGACATCATTTGGTGCGCTAAACAGAGCACCGCTCGGTTTGTGCGTAATTTGTTCTTTGGGTGGAAGTATCGTGTTTCCCGCCGTGCTTGGCATTTTCTTATTTCACGAATCGCTCTCTTTACTGCAATGGATAGGTGTTATGCTGTTTTTGTTCGCCGCTTGGCTAATGACACCTAAAAATTCCGATAAATCGTCTTTCGTTCTTAAGTCTGCCTTACCCTATCTGGTTTCCAATTTTTTCATTAACGGAACCCTCTCAATCATAAGTAAGTATTATGCGGTCTATGTTGACAATGCCAATCCTGCACTTTTTTCGTGTTGTTCATACACGATAGCCGCTGTTTCCTTCCTATGCATCTTTTTCTTTAAATCTCGCAAATCAAAACCTTCGGTTGTCCAAGAGTTCCCTAAAAAAATTTATGGGTACAGTGGCATTTTAGGGGCGGTATGCTCTACAATCGTTTTTTTGAGTGTTTTTTTGGCAAAAACAATTCCTATCGTTATTCTCAATACCGTTCCGAGTGCGATTTGTATTGTGGGTAGTTCGTTTATCGGATTGTTTATCTTTAAAGAAAAAATTACAAAAGACAATATATTCGGAACATTGTTAAGTGTAATATCCATTATTGGAGTGATATATCATTAAACCCGGTCGGGAGATGTATGACGAATACAAATAAAATAACCCTGACGTTGTTGATTCATACGAATATGGCATTTTCTCATACTGCTACAAAATAACTTACACGAAATACTTATATGAAAAGGAATTTGAAGATGAAACAAAGAAAACGCAGAAGTGATTGTTTTTGGGGAATCCATAGTGATTTTCACGCACATCCAAACTATGGCGCGGTGATTGGTGCCACCTTGAAAGAAGAAGATATCCGTACAATATGTGAAAGCACCAGACCGGATTTTTTGCAGATTGACTGCAAAGGTCACCCTGGCTATGCATCCTATCCTACCGCAATGGGAAATGCCATGCCCGAAATCGCGGTAGATACGCTGGCTATATGGAGACGCATTACCAAGGAATACGGCATCCTGCTTTATATGCACATTTCAGGTGTACAGGATGTAAAGTATTGTCTTGAACATCCCGAGGATGCGACAATTCTCGCTGACGGAACCTATTCTCACTCGGTTCGTCTCGACAAGAGCGGAAAATACCTCGACGAATTGTTTATTCCTCAGGTTTGCGAACTTGCCGAGAAATATCAGGTGGACGGCATCTGGGTAGATGGTGATTGCTGGAGCGTAGAATCCGATTATCGCCCAGAATCCTTAAAGCGATTTGAAATGCAAACAGGAATCAACCTTAACGGTTCCATTCCCACAAAAAAAGGCGATCCCTACTTTGATGATCTGCTTCAATTCACACGGAATGAATACAGAGAGTACCTGAATTACTATGTAAATGCGATCCACGAAAGGTGCCCTGACCTCGAAATTTGCGTAAACTGGTCGTTTTCTGACCACATGCCAGAATCTGTTTGTGCCAATGTGGATTTTCTCTCTGGTGATTTGGACCCCTCTAATTGTGTGAACTCTTCGAGATTTGCTGGCAGAATGCTTGCCATGCACAATATGACTTGGGATCTTATGTCATGGGCTTCCCGATATAACTATTACGGTGCGCCTCTTACTTTCCCGAAGCAGCTCATTCAACTGATACAGGAAGCGGCGTCGGTAATCGCATTGGGTGGTTCCTATCAGAGCAATCGTGTTCAGCGCGCTGATGGTTCTCCCGATATAGACCGCATTTTGTTGTGGGATGTTCCGATTGCCGAGTTTATGCATCCACGCCGTCAATATTGTTATGGTGGCAAAATGGTAGAGCAAGCAGTTATGCTGGTTCCTTCATCTGACAGATATAAGGAGATGACCCGTCCCTTTACTCGCGAGGGTAGAGAAAAATTTATGGGGCTGACAGCATTGTTTTGCGATAGTGGAGAATCGATCGGTACCGCAAATGAAATCATTTTGAAAGAAAACATCGAAAAGTATCCCCTTGTTATCGTTCCAGAACTGTACGATGGTTTAGATGCAGAGATGATCGAAACACTTCGCTCTTATGTAACAGGTGGTGGAAGCCTTCTTGTGATAGGAACAAAGACGGCTCAGATTTTTGCCGACGCAGGATTCCCTTATACCACAGAAGAGTATAGAGAGTATCCACATATATATGCTTGGGCAAATGGTTCTACCGGTTTTATGAAACAAGAATTTCCTGCCGGTAAGAATCCCGCTTACTTTTCGGTTGCCAACGGGCTTGACTATGGTTTGAGTGTTGGATCCTTCGCCATACATGCAGAAAACGCAAGTGTATTCGCAACGCTCCACAATTCCCTTCAAAATAGAACGGGCACTCCCACAGCGATTATCACACCTTATGGTAAGGGAAAACTCGGTGTGATCGGTTTGAATCTCGGAACAGAGTATCTGAGTGCCATCCAATCTAAGCACAGAGACCTGATTCGTAATATGACAAAAGAGCTCTATGATCCCATTGCGAGAGTTGAATCTACCGAGGGTATTTGCGAAATCGTTTGCCTTGAGGTAGGCGGAAAACTTAACATTCAACTGCTTAACGCGGGTGGTGGTCACAGAGATGCTGGTGTTGCAACAGAAAGCCATATTCCACCTATGACAAACACGGTAATCTCCGTGCGCTCTGATATCGGCGTCGACCACGCTACTCTTCAACCTGAGGGAATCGCACTTGAAACCTATCAGGAAAATGGCAGAACTTTTATTAAAATTCCTAAGGTGGATATTCACTCAATTATTACCTTTGAGTAAATATATATAACACGAAAAAAGAAGCAATCGCAAAATTTCGATTGCTTCTTTTTGATTAGACAAACTAAGTTTTATATCGTGAGTCCGTATTTATTGACGATCTGAAGAAGTTCGTTTTTGGAATGGATGCCCAGAATTTTGTATATCGTCTTCAAGTGATATTTTACAGTGTGCTCAGAAATGTAAAGGCGTTCGGAAATTTCATCAATGGAAGCCCCGGATATCCAGGCACTAAGAACGGACATTTGGTCTTGCGAGCATGCAGAAAACTTTCGGTCAAGTGTTACGATTTCCAATAGTTCAGGGCAGAGAAACTCGTCCTTTATTTCCACATAAGGGCTACGCCTCTGTACTGACAGGATATCGCCACATTTCAACTCGCAGGTATCTCCTGTTGACTCTCTCGGGATAAGTTGTGTGCTCGCGCTCGCGTTGATAGAGTCGAGGTCATCAAATTCGCATAAGGTAGAGAAAATCTGAAGCGCCAACTGCACCATAGCACAGGAATTGGAATACACGGTGGTGACTTTGGGTGTTACATGTGCGCCGAGCCAAAGATTTCCGTTTCCTATGAGGTATAATTTTTCTGTAATATTGACGCCAAGGTCGTGAAAACGCGATAACAGGTAGATTGCCATAACATCGTTTGCGCAGATGACACTGTCATATTTGTCGATGTTAGAATAGAAACGGTTGAAACACTCCGAGACTTCATTTTCTACGCAATAGATGTCTTCCGTAGGGTAATATTCCGAAAAGACGGTCGACTTGGTTTGGTCAGAGGTGTCGTTTTTCTGGATGCCGAACAAGGCGGGGTGCTTTTTGTCGCGCTCCCATAACAGTTGAAGCGCTTTCTTTGTGCTGATACCATGGTCGGAGGAAATGTGGCTTACATACTCATATTTTTTGTTTGCCATGCCACCTATCAGGATAACCCTGCATTTTTTTGCGTTCAATTCTTCAAGTATCATGTCGAGCCATGCACCGTCTACACCGAACACCACAACGGGGGAATCGAAGTCGGTGACATCGCTTATGTCGTAGACGACATTTAAGTTATATTTGTTTTTGTTGGTCTGTACATTAAAGAAGTCGATAATTACCTTTCCCCATTCAAACACCACGATTTTTGAATGCACAAGCAAGGTAATATGTGTAGTATCAGTTTTTTTAGGCATATTAGCGCAAACTCCTTTCAAACAGGGATTGGAATGTCAGAGTATGACGATGATTACCGTTGCCCTGACAATGGCAAAAAACAATAAATACCTATACCGATAACAAATAACAAATCCATAGATATCATCTCTTGTTAATGATTATAGTTTACCATAATTTACACATAATGTCAAGGTGAAACTGGAAAAAAACCACACAAAATATACTCTTCTGTATTCGCTTTTATAAAGTGGAAAGAAAAGAACTGAAATCATATAAAGTCCCACGATTGAAATTGGCTTGATGGGAAAAACCGATATCTTGCTACTTTGCTTGGTAGGGAGCGTCCTATCGTGGAGAACGAAGAAGGTAACTGGGAAATATAACTCGGAACCAGCCGATTCCATCCTGTGAATAAGAAAAACCTCCTATGGCAGAGACATCTGCCATAGGAGGTTTTTTTGAAACATATAAAAGTCAACTAAAGTTAGTAAAGAGAACGTCGTCTTCCTGCCATTCGTATGGAAGAAGAGGTGTGCCGTTGGAGGCCGTCAGAATATCACATTCCGAAAGTTCCATCCATTCCATTGTTGGGGTTTCGTAGTTTTTCATTCGTCTTTCCTCCTATTTTTAGTTCACTGTACCAAGTGTAGGATATTTGGTGTTATACGCTTCTGCTTCTACCGTATATGCGTAGAATGCCTTTGCGTAGGTTTCGTTTTGCACTCTTACGTAGGTCGCAAGGTTGCACTGTGCACTTACTACGTCACCTTCTCTAGGAGTAACGGTGATGGTTACGTCGCCACGGAAGAGGTATGCAGGAACATTTTCAAGTACGATTACTTCATTTTCACCTGCAGGAGCATCCACTGTGTAAACCTTTTCGATTGTGTCTACGCCAGCCATTTCTACACGAATGGTACCAACGAAGTTTTGTGCTACCTTGAAGGCATAGCCTGCATAAGCGTCAAGGTTAAGCGCTGCGTGTGTTACATAAGTGTTGATGGCTGAGGTATCTTTGCTTTCTTCTTCGATAACAACGCTATCAAGATCTACTGCGATATCCATACCTTGGAAGATTCCGTCAGCGTTTGCACCACCAAATCTGACAGCAACTTCTTTAATGTAGGTAAGAACATATTTCATCATTCTCTGGGAGTCAGCAACATATTCGTTGTTTTCTCCGTTGAGAGCGAAGAGAGCCTTCGCATAGTTTCCTACCGACATCGGGAAGACAACAGACTTGTCACCTCTGAGCTGAACGGTGAGCGTGCAGGTTTTGTTGCCATACTTAGGAGCTACGTCAAATGTGAGAACGTAGTAATCCTTTTCGCCAATGGTACGGATAGCGTTCTTATCAAGGATATCTACGCCATTGAGCATAACTGCGAGAACAGCATCATCCACAGGAATGTAGAGGTTACCAACAACGTTGGTGTCAAGCGTCATATTCTGGAATGCCTGCGCTCTGTATGCGTTCGCATCGAAGGCGGAGACAAATGCGTAAGAATATGTCTTGTTGCCGTAAATCGCGTCTGGGTTGCCATACATACCATTTTGGGGAACGGTAAGACCATCAAAGGAATAACTACCGTTGGTGTTCGTTACCCGATATCCATTTTCCACAACGATAGCATCACTGAAGTTTGTGAATTTACAATCGCCCTTCACGGTTACGGTGCAAACACCTGTACCACGAGTCAGTTCGTTAAACTGGAAGTTGCCATATACGCCACAATTCTCGAAAGTGACGGAAGCCTTTGCACCGGGTGCTTCGTCATACCATCCGAATACTGGACGAGCCGAGTCAAGGTTGAAGAATATTTCGGTATTTTTGAAGAATACATTAAAGTCATATGCTCCACCACGGCTACAAACGAGGATACCACGGTTTTCAACGACAATTTTGCAGTTTTCGAAATAGAAATTGATATTGTGTGCTGTCGCAAATCTTGCACAGAACATACCATAGTTATCTATACCGTTACCAACGATGTTGATGCCCTGAAGGTGGAAGTTAACATCCTGAACATCTGCCTGCGTAAAGGAGTCGGAGGAAATGGTAATCGGATAGGGAGAGGGGGTGTTTTCATCTACATAACCGAGATAGGCGTCGGCACCGGAATTGAAAACAAAGAGGTGTGCACCTTTTTGCACGGAGTTCAAGGCGTTGATTTCTGCTCCTGCTTTTGAGGAATATATAAACGAGGAACCAGTCTCGCTAAAACGAATGTCAGGACCTTTGGTGCTGGTGTAGAGCGTATTACCGTTGAGGTCAAGTTTGTTGTTGTTGAGTGTGATTTCGGAAGTAAAGACACAATCCTGTAAAAGAACAATGGTTGCTCCTTCGGGAATCGCAAGTGAACCAATCTTGTTGCTGGTGCTGGGAACATAAGTTCCGTCCTCCAACTTCTGATAGAAGCAAACGGGCACCTTGTCGAGATATATGCACACATAATAGGTCGCGCCTGCATCCGACTCATCAACCACGTTCTTGTTTACCAGGTTGCCATTCTCATCATAAACAGCATAACCAGCGGGAGCCAACACATGATAGAGGTCTGTTGCGGGGTCATAAAAACTTTCGCCTTCGGGAGTGGTGGTCGCAGAGAACCAGGAACCAACCAGAACTTTCTGGGTATCTAAAATGGGGGTATCTTCGGTAAGCTTGTCAATCGTTACGCCATAAATATGGAAGGTGGCGTGCTTTGTGTCTTCCGAGACCAGTTGATAAGTCGTAACGTATGTCACGCCATCAATTACCGTGGATTCCTCTTTGGCAACAAAGGTATAACCGGGGATGCCGATGGTGTTTTCAGCGTTCGGAAGGAAGGAGAGCTTGGATTTGTTGTCAATCTGAATTTTGCCAGTCCACGTGCCATTCTTATCACCACCGAGACCCATATTGTAAATTTTGGAGTTTTGCATTACGATAGTGGTCTCGCCAGCACAAGCCGTATAACCGAAAGCATTTCTTCCAGTTACAGTTCCATAAATCTTGGAGTCTATCAGGGTAATCGTACTGGTAGCCGTACCGCCACCGCTACTAAAGAGAGCTGCGCTCGTGAAAAGATTACAATTCCAAAGCTGGAAGTTGTGAGGCGCACGACCCAGTTGAACGCCAAAGACGCCATATGTGTTACTGCCGTTTTTTACATAAATATCAGAGTTTGCAAGATAGATATTTTGCGCACAACCTTTCCTTACATAGCCGACAGAGGTCATGCATCGAATTTCAAGACGGCAGGGGGATTGGGTGCTTGGATCTATATGACCGAAGTACCAACTGTGTCCCATTTGCGAATCCACGCCGTCTACGCCGACATTCAATAGTGCCTTTCCCTGCGTATCAATTTTCGCACCTTCTTTTGTGGAATAGAAGAAGATAGACATTCCTTTGTAGGTGCTGCTATACTCCGATACGCTTATATTCGCAACTAGGGCGTTGCCTCCAAGATCAATCTTAAGGGTACTGTTCGCCCCCGTCTTAATGGGTGCAGAGAATGTCGCATCTTTCAAAAGAACAAGGGTACCTGCATCTATGTATTCTTTATCGGCTTTCGCCGCAAGAAGATCTGTGGTATCGTAAAAGACCACGCCCCCATCCTCTTTGCTATGGTAAAATACAATATCATTCTCGCAGGTTGTTGTCTGAACTGCGGGGCAGACAGTATAGGTTTTTCCTTTTTCGGCGTCGGTAATCTGAGTAATGGTCACCTTGTTGCCGTTTTCGTCATAGATTTCAAACTCGCCAGTAGGGCCATAGCCGATTTTACCATCTACGATAACAGGGATAAGGTCGGTTGCCACAAGAGTAGGAGTAAAGGAGTTGCCAGCGACAATTATTTGTGTCTTTATGAGATTTGCCGTGTCGAGGCTTGCGTAAGGTGCATCGTAATATTTGAAGGTAGCAGACTTTGTAGCATCATAAGCGAAGGTGATAGTACCATTCTCTTCATTACGGGTTACTAAAAGGTCGCTGGAAGTGGTATAACCATTCAAAAGAGAAAATCCGTTGAGGTCGATGGTGCAGGGGTAGTCGATGTGAACGCTCTTATAGCGATTTGCGTAAAGTTTGATGAACGCCTCATCGTTTTTGTCATTTTTGATCATCTGCAGTGCCTGCTCGATATTCGCAGCGATATACTCTTCGCCCTCTTCGGGAATGTAAGTCGCAACACCTACCTCTGTATCAGGAAGATTGTAATCGGAGTTCCATACCACAGCGACAGAGATATCTGTGAGGTCGGTTGTGGGATTTTCTGTGTAAAAAAGAGGTGCTAACTCATCATTTTCCTCTTCCACAGCATAAACTGAGGGAATTGTGGTCTTGACCACATTATCAAGTACAATGCTATCGTCAGCCTGTGTGCCGGTATGCTCAGTACCCCACGAATAACCAATACCCATATATTGAATCCGAACCGTAGCATCGGCATTCAAATCCATGTTTGCCATCAGGGGTTCTGAGTGCATGTATTGACCGTTTACATAGAGATTAGCAACAGACTTTCCGTAGTTTTTCGTCGTGACACCATCAACGGTCTTGTACTCCTTAACGATTTTGGTAACGATGGTAATGTGTGCCCATTCGCCAGCTTCCAAGGTGAAGGAGGAGTCGCCTGTGTGCCAGCTCTTGTCCGCCGAATTGTACTGCGCGAGAGAAAGTCTGTGGCGAAAGGCTTCTGTGGCTCCATTATAGGCACGCGCATCAAAGAGAATCTGCATGTTTCCGGGGAAGTTGGTACGCGTGGTCATATCGAATTCTTGAATATAGTACGAAATATTGCCGACATCTAATTGGCTTTCAATGAAAAGTACGGAGTCGTGACGGGTAGTGCCTGCGGTGTTGTCAAATTCAAACAACCACTCATACCAAGTGTTGTCATCGAGAGGGGACTTCACGGTGCGAAGGTGACCATACTTGCCAAGTACCATTTCAGTAATGGGATGATATGCGCCTATTTCAATTTTAGGGCTTGCCGCATTGGCACCATTGTCATTCTTCATTCTGTCGTACACAATTCCGGTAAAGTCGATATGTGTACGCTTTGCATCGGGGATTGCTACTTCAAGGTCTTCATTTGCCGCCATAGATGCAATAGCAAAAATAGAACCAACAAGAAGCATCAGTGAACATACAAAAACGAGAAGTTTTGTAAGTTTTTTCATAGTGAATTACTCCTTTTTTATTTTCTGGGAGTGAAACAACAAATTTAGTCGTAACATTCCACATATAGAATAGCATACTTGTCGTGTCAAATCAAGGTAAAAAAAACATCGTTTGCCTCTATAAAAATTACACTTACTATTTATATAAATTGAACAAGCGTTATAGCAAATGCACAAATATTTATTACTTCACACTTTGAAAATTGGACAATGGGTAGTTTTTTTTGATGAAAAAACGCCATTTTTTACATTGCACAACACACAAAATTATCTTATAATTAAAATAACGAGAGTTTTGTACTCTTAAAAAACAGAAAGGATATGTACAATGAAAAAGAAAATTCTAAGTTTGCTTTGCGCTTTTGTGATTCTTTTTGGCTGTATGTCGGGATTTTTCTCGGTTCTTGGCTATGCGGCACAAACAGATGAAAATCAAAGCGCTACGCAGTCCGAGCAATCACCTGTGGAGGTGAAGGGTTATGTTACAGATGCCAACGAGCTTCAGGTTGTGGTGAAATCCAATTTGGATATCGTAGGATATAAACTCTACGATAAGGCTTTGGGTGAATCCGAATATAACTTTGTAATGGAGACTAAAACACCCGTTTTATGTACTTCGTATTCTTCAGATAAAGAGTATGCGGTATCTGTTGCGTTCTCTGAAGTCGAAGAGTCCGAGTTGATTCCACTCTCTTCGGTAGCTGTCATTGAAAACGTTTTCGTGGGCAAGACATTTGTTGCGATAGACGATGTAAACAGATCCCCGGAATATGTTGGCTATGGATACGACAAACTCACCGACGGTACGCAAAATCATTTTGCGTCGAAAAAAAATGGAGGCACGGGTGAGAGCCCTACAGCGATTGCGGCGGCGACCATTGACCTCGATGGCGAATACATACTGAACAAGTTAAGATTCAATATTTGTGATGGCAGCTCTGTTAATGCAGGCACAAACTTCACCGTTGAAGTATTTTCGGATGGAAAATGGGAAACGATTGTCGTCAGTCTCTCGAATGAAGAGATGAAGGAGAGTTACATCCAGTATGATTGGCTCACATTTGACCTTCGTGGAATCCGTGGAAGCAAAGTCCGTTTTTATACCGAGCCCCTGCCTAATGAGACTGTAAACTACTACGAGGCAGAGTGCTACGGTACCCTTATCAGGAATGATATAGTCAACGTTTTAGCGGGCAAAGAAATTGTTGGCAGTGAGCCTGTTTTTGATACTAAGCTGTATCCGTATGCTAACCTCAACGATGGTGTTATGTCTAATCTCTATAAGCTTGGCAGATATGTTTCCACGAAGAATGGAAAGCTCGCCGCTACCGTTGACCTTGGGGGCAGATATGTTCTGAACGAACTCAGACTTTATATGTTCGAAGGTGATGTGGTAAGCGTTGGCGAAAATTGGAAGATTGAGGCTTATGCTAACGGCCAGTGGACCACAGTCAAGACCATTGCTACGAATGATGAGATTGCATCTCTGCTCACCACACAAAGTGGCACCTCTTTGGAAGACAAGTATATTCTGATTCCCCTTGAAGGTGCCGTAGCAGAGAAGATCAGACTCAGTGCTACCTCGGTCTCCGGTGGCGTCGTTTCACTGAACGAAATCAGATGCTACGGAGAGAAAGACTCTGCGACCGTTGTATATGACAACATCTTTGAAGGCAAGGAATTTGTTGGTGCTACCGCTACCGATGCGGTACCCCATGGCGGAATAACCTATTACTTTGGCTATGATAAACTCACCAACGGTGAAATGTCCACCGACTGGAGATATGCAAGATATTCTTCCACCGAAGGCCTTGATGGCA
>JAZKYZ010000046.1:0-48751 GCA_045612385.1 Eubacteriales bacterium
GAAAAAACGGTGGCAATAGGGTTGCACCCGAAAGGATAGTTTTAAAGAATACGGCATATCTCGAAAGAGGTATGCCGTATTTTGCGTTTTTGTCTACAAATGCAGTGCTTGTCAGGAAAAATGATAAGTCATAGATAAACAAAAAAGGCTCCCTTGTGTAAAGGGATCCGACTCATAGATGATAAAAAAGGATCCCTTGTGTAAAGGGAGCTGGCGCCGTACGGCGTCTGAGGGATTGTTTTTGATAGATTTTATGGATTTACAATCCCTCCGTCACGGCAAGCCGTGCCACCTCCCTTTACACAAGGGAGGCGTTTTACATCATTGCACCCACAAGGGGGAGGTGTTATACTTTAATATTCCCACAAGGAGGCGTGTTACATCATTGCTCCAAGAAAGGCGCTCTCTGCCTTCCGTTAGGTAAGCAAAGAGGAAGAGAGTGTGTAGAACAAATAACGTAGAGCAGAGAAAATGCTTGTCCGAAGTTTTTTTATCTCTTACTATGAATTTTGACCTTTAGCCGAAGGGAATCATTGGCAATTCAATGAAATCGTCGGGAGCGTCTGGATTTTCAGGCTGGTCCTTTTCACAATATATGCATTTTCCTTCCTCGTAATTGTGAGGCAAGGGCTCTCCCTCATAAAATAATTGTATCGTTGCTTTTCCACATTTACAGGAATAAAAATAGGCAGGTGGATTTTCACAGGTGGCGCGTCCTGCGAGGTAGTTTTCATTTGCCACACGATCAGAAAAGTCGCAGGTGTGAGGCGCTTCTTCCTCTGTCGGTAAGCACGCGACTGATGAGAAGAAAAGAATGGAGCAAAGCAAAAGGAGAAGTAGTTTTTTCATTTTTTGACCCCAGCGTTTTTCTTTCATAATATCAAGAAAAGAAGAAAATGTCAAGGATATGAGAGCGCATTATTGACTTATCGCGCGTGATATGATAAAATAAGACATCAACATTTCACTCCTGGAGGATCGTATGAAAAAGAAAACCATAGGCTTACTATCCCTTTTCATTTTGTGTATGCTTTGCTTCCTTTCGGCTTGTATACCACAGAATAGTCCCCCTTTGGATAACGAGGAAGAGCACGAGCATCAGATGGGCGAGTGGGAAAATTTCCGTCTGCCGACGTGTGATGAGGAGGGCGAAAAACGTTCTACGTGCGAGGAATGCGATTTTTATCTTTCGGAGAGCATTCCTAAAAAGGAACACGAGATGGGACTTTGGTTTACAGCGAAGGAGCCGACCTGTTCAGAGGAAGGCGAAAAGCGTGTAGAATGTAAGTATTGCGACTATTACGAAAACGGTCCCCTTCCCGTTCTGAATCACGAGTTTGCCGACTGGGTAAATCTCGGAGGAGCGAATTGCACCGAAATGGGAAAATGCCGTCGTGAATGTAAAAATTGTGATGCCTTTGAGGAACAAGAGCGTCTTTATCACGCCTTTGGCGATTGGAATGTAATCGAAGAACCGAGTTGTACCGAGTACGGTATCGCTTGTCGTGAATGTACTCTTTGTGATGCGAGTGAGGAGCAGGAGTTAAAAATGCTTCCTCATACCTTCGGTAATTTTGAGAGCGTGAAGGAGCCGACCTGTCAGGAAAAAGGCCTGAAAACAAGGACGTGCGAGGATTGTGGCGTTCAGGAAAATAAGATGATAGATACTGTACCTCATCATTTTGGCGAGTGGGTGATAGAGGTGATTGCCGATTGCGCAAAGCAGGGCTTGAAGCGTCGCCAATGCATCTGGTGCGAGTTCTTTGAAAACGAGAGCATTCCCAAGACGGAGCACAAGGTGAATACCATCACGAAAGAGCCGACCGAAACGGAATACGGCTACCAGAAGGTCGGTTGCGAAAATTGTAATACATATAACAGCGTAGAATATTTCCCTGCCACCAAGACGACTTTGGGGCTGACCTTTGAAACCCTCTATAACGATACCTATGGCGAGATTGTTTATGTCACTGGACGAGGCACGTCAACGGATAAGGATATCGTTGTTCCTGTGGTTTATGAAGGAAAATTGGTCTTTGGTGTTTCAATGTATGCCTTTGAAAACGAGGACATCACCTCGATTGTTCTGCCCGATACCGTAAGAAACATCAACGAATGCGCCTTTTTGGGTTGCGCCTCTCTTTCGAGCGTTACACTTGGGGAGGGTGTCTCCATTTTGCCCGGTGCTTTCTTTGGCATTCAGGACGAGGCCTTTGTGGAATATAATGGCGTTCGTTATCTTGGCGCAGGAGAAAATCCCTACTATTACTGTGTGGAACTTATCGACGATAGAAAGACGAGCGTCACCATCCACGAGAGGACAAATTACATCTGTGGAGGTGCCTTTGCCAATAGCGATCTTGTAAGCGTAACGATCCCCGACAGTGTTAAGGAAATTGGCATTCGCGCCTTCGCGAGCTGTCTGTATTTGAAAAATGCCGATCTTGGAGAAGGGGTGGAGAAAATTTGCGAGATGGCGTTTGATAACTGCCGTGTGATGAGTGACGTCACCTTCTCCCCTGAAATTCAAACGATTTTGCCCAATGCCTTTTCGGCTTGTAAAAAGCTCAAAGCCGTCCACTATCCAGCATCTCTTTCCCAATTTGAAAAGATAGAATGGTGGCACGCAGACGACGAGAGCATCTATACGGTTTATTGCACCAATGGCGAGGTCATACCAAACCACCCAGGCGAGCACGAACACATTTACACGAAAAATGCTATCAGCTTTGATGGGGTGACAATGCGTTCTCTTTGTGACCTTTGCGAGGAAGAAAAAATATCAAATGTTCCAGCGTGCGAACACCATTTGGAAAACACAATCAGAGATGATTGTGACGATCTTCTTTGTTATGTGTGCGATAAATGTAAAGTATTGTTCTCAATAAAGGACGTTATGACGGTTAAAATCACCGACATTGACGAAAACAAAATTGCAATGCTCGTCACATCAAAGGTGAGTGGTGTCGTTTGTGAGATGATGCCATACACACTCTCGGAATACACAATTATAGACGAGAGCGCGCTTTACGATAGTGGAAAACTACCGGAGGAGCAGTGCCAGATGATTGGCACAATGACGCTTGGCGAAAACATCACCGTATTGAAGGACATCTCCTTTGCTCACATCAAAAAACTTGTGATCTCCTCCTCTGTCAAACAGATGCAGGAGCATTGCATAGATGACCTGTACTTCCTGGATGAAATCTACTTTGAGGGCGATTTGCCCCAAATTTTCCCCAACAGTCTTTATGTCCGTCACGTAATAGATTATAACCGTCTTTATGAGCCTTGCGCTTACTATAACAAGGGCGCTTTAGGCTTTGAGGAATACGGATATAAACTCGGCGCCTTCACGCTCTATCAGGTTGGCGAGGAGATTGATGAACTTCCATCCTACACGATCAATGAATTGTCTACTCTCAATGCACAGCGCGCCGTTGAAATTGCGCTTGAATTATTTGAGAGAGGAAAGGACAATCGTCCCTTCCTTCAGTTTATCCCCTTTACTTCCATTTACGCCTATAAGCAAATTAAGGATTTCACATTAGAGTTGACAAAGGACTGCACAGACGATCTTTGTCGCGCACGTGTGATTTACGATTGGCTTGTCGAAAATATCGAGTATGATGACAAGGCAATGTATTATACTCCCGATTGTGTTTTCACCACGAAAAAGGCAGTTTGCGCCGGTTACGCAATGCTTTATCACGATATGCTTTGCGCTGTGAAAATCCCCTCCTTGTATGTGACGGGCGCATCTGTGTTCGGCTCCACGATTACAGCGAATGAGCTGATGTATTATCCCTGTAATTATCCTGGTGAAAAATACGGTATCGGTCACGGATGGAACCTTGTTTACATTGACGGAGATGCTGTGATGGTGGATGCGACGTGGGGCGACTTCGATCTTTCCCCCGAAGAAATCGCAAACAGTGGGCGTGTCACTCTCGCCATTCAAGGCATCTCGGTGCTTCCAAAGAACGTTGACCCTCGTTCCTGTGATGAGGTGCTCTATTATGAGGACGGCGAGATATTCTATATGGAGGACGGTATGATTTCCGTCTTTGACGGCAAGGATTATATTGTCAACTACGCGGCGCAATTCAACTATGAACTTCGTATTCCAAGTGACGGCAGAGTATTTGACGAAAGAGAAATCGGTATCAAAAACGGATATCACGATATCTTTGCAGATTATGTGGAATTTAATCCCTATTACTCCAATTACTATGCGAGTGATTTCTTGGCGTATGCGTACATTACGGTATATAAGTATCTTGCCTTTGAACAATATTACTACGGTGAGGACTTCGTCATTGAGCATAGCGATCAATTCTTCACGAAGGACGGTTTGCTTTATTCTATACTGAACGAGAGCGAAGTAGAGGTTATCGGTATGATACAGCAAGGCGGCGCCATTACCATTCCCGAGACGGCAAACGGTTATCGGGTAACCAAAATTGCACAGAACGCATTTAGTTACACGTCCATTACAGCCGTTTCCCTTCCGAATAGCATCAAGGAAATTGCATCTCAGGCATTTTTCGGTTGTCAACTTTTGGAGCGTGTTGTTCTTCCCGATTCATTGGAAATTCTCGGCGTTGGCGTCTTTGCTTCTTGCCTTTCACTTCGTGAGGTTTATCTTCCAAACTCTCTTAAGACGGTAGGTCTGTTTGATAATCACCAGTTGTTCATCATAGATGAAACCTTCTACGATATTGATCCCGAACAACTCAAGGTCTACTATGCTGGAACGGAAGAGGATTTTGATAAAATCCACTTTACCGACCCCTATACCAATCCCGAAGAACTTGGCTTTGACTCAGCGCAATACGAGCACTTCAAATCCTATGTGGTGTTTGAATACGTCGAAAACGTAGAATAGTATTCCTTCTTTTTTCAAAAAAAGTGGCGCTTTCGCGTCACCAAAAAAACGTTTCAAGAAATACGGTGTACCTCAAAAGGGTATGCCGTATTTTGCATTTGTGTCTACAAATGCAGTGCTTGTCAGGAAAAAGGATAAGCGAGGTGATATAAATCGTAGGGCAGGGGTTTACTCCCGCCGTTGTTATTCTTGGCTTCCTCCGGGAGGGGGCTGGCTTTCTGTGAATAAACTGAAGCAAAAAAAGTAAGTTTCGCCTTCAGGCGAGGTGATATGAATTGTAGGGCAGGGGTTTACTCCTGCCGTTGTTATCCTTGGCTCTCTCCGGGAGGGGGCCGGCTCATACAACAACAAAAAAATGCTCCCTTATGTAAAGGAACTAACTCATAGACGAGCATAAAAATGCTCCCTTGTGTAAAGGAAACTGACCCATAGAACAACATAAAAAGGCTCCCTTGTGTAAAGGGAGCTGGCGCCGTACGGCGACTGAGGGATTGTTTTTTTGATAGATTTTATGGATTTTCAATCCCTCCGTCACGGCAAGCCGTGCCACCTCCCTTTACACAAGGGAGGCGTTATACATCATTGCTCCAACAAGGAGGCGTTTTACATCATTGCTCCAATAAGGGAGGCGTTATACATCATTGCTCCAACAAGGAGGCGTCTTACATCATTGCTCCAATAAGGGGGGCGTTATACTTCATTGCTCCAAGACAAGCGCTCTCTGCCTTCCGTTAGGTAAGCAAAGAGGACAGAGAGTGTAAAATCTCATTTGTCCTTCTGTCGATAGGTAACGTATTCTGATGAATTTCAAAAACTGTCCTTCAAAATATGCACCATTCTGTTCTTTTCTATGTTTTTTAAAGGTGACGGATGGTGAAGTCGATATACTTTCGCTAACGCTCAAGCTCGATATATTTGCCTTTGGCAAATTCGATATGCGCTTTGCGCTCGATATGTCGCCTGAGGGCGACGAGAATGGGAGGCGAGATGTGGCGCTATGATCTGTTCGCTAAGGTGAGGGTGACGGTATTGTAGGCTTGGGTGTTGGTGTGGCTCGCTCAAGGCGCTGACTCATAGATGAACATTAAAAAAAGCTCCCTTGTGAAAAGAAGCCTCCTTATAGAACAACAAAAAAGTGTTGCACTTAATAGTTTAATTCACCGGCTATAAAAAATACACCCCTCGAAATGAGGGGTGTGTTTTTTATGTGTAAAGGCTACGAAAAAGATTTTTTACGTTTTGCATTAGGGTTTCAAACTCAACATGGGTTTCTTCTTATAATTTCTCGAATTAGTCAAGAAAATCGTGCTTAATTGTGAACAATGCTTGTCATTCCACTTGCAGTTATGTAAGATTCAAGATATTTCTTGAGTGCTATGGGGTCTTTAATACCTTCGGTATCTACATCCCATCTGCCGGGACAATCCACTCTAATGTTTCCGTAATTGAAAATTCTTCCAATAAAGTTTTGTGATATACTTACCGAATACACGCCACCAAAAACACTTTGCTTTTCCTGCTTGCTCAGTACGCCAGATTTTACAACAATTTTATTATCATAAAATTCAATAGAATAACATTTTACAGATAGTATTCTTACAATTTGAATAATCAGCGGGATCACAAGCCAAAAAAACATTATCAGCCAGAAAGAAAGGACAGAGGCTACACTTTTTTGCCACATAATTAGGTTTCATAATAATAACTCCTTTTAATATACCAAATTGGGATATTTGCATTATACCAAAATGGTATAATAAAGTCAAGAGTTTTTAAAAAAAGAGGGAAATATGGAATTTAGACTCAAAAAATTGCGAAAAGAACGAAAAATATCACAACTGAAACTGGCGCTTGACCTGAATATGAATCAAAATACCATTTCCAGATATGAAAATTTAGAACGAGAAGCAGATTACGAAACATTGATTCGTTTTGCTGATTATTTTGGTGTTTCCATAGACTATATGCTCGGAAGAACAGACGAGAAATAATGACCTTTTGTGGGATGCTTTCCTGAAAGGTCTTTTTATTTTTCCAAAACCCAAAGGCGCTCTGTGGAGAAATGACTTGTATACATGTATACAACCGAGAAAAATGCACCCCTTTTAAGAAAAGCGAAAAACTGGAGCGAATCCGATAGTTCACGACAATAAAAAATACACCCCTCGAAGTGAGGGGTGTGTTCTTATGTATAAAGGCTACGAAAAAGATATTTTTGTCGTTCTTTAATAAGGTTTCGAACTCCAACGGAGGTGAAATGATGGCGTCTACAGAATGTGAATCTTCTAAATCTTGATAGGTGTAGATGACTGACTATATGGTTTCTATTTTGGTAGATGCCTGATTTTTTGCGTCAGATCGTTTGTATCAATTTTAAAGTTTTTTCTTCAATTTTTAATTTTGGCAACAACAACCAGCTTTTTGAAGCAAGCCCCATACATATTTTTATGCGCCCCATCATAGATGGGCTAAGGGATTTTTCTAAGGTTTCCAAGCAAGTTTTTAATTCGTTCATTAATACCTCAAAATCATTTGACGGTAATAAATATTTGCAACATATTAACAAAGACAGAAAGTCATTTCTACCAAATTTATTTGCGCCATTGGGATTTTTCGGAATACATAATTTTTTGGTGATACCCAATTCGGTAGACAATCTTGTCTTGGGCAATCTTGCACAAAAAGTTCTTTCACCGTGTGCTACAATGTTTCGATATGATACGACAACCTCAAGCATATTGGCTAATTGTGAGGAGGAAAGATTGTAGTTGTTAGCTATTAACTCCTTCTCTTCCTCAATCATATTTTTGTAAAATATTGAAATTGTTCCGAAGGATAATGCTCTAATCAACACCCACATAGGAACATGTCCGTGTGTTTTGTAATTGTGAGCAATATATTCCCTATACTTGTTTGAGTTGTGATTAAGAGCATCCGTAATAGTAGCATTGCATTCATCTATTAAACGTGCAACAGCAGTTTCTGCGCTGCTATTTGGAGTAAAAGCCGCAGGTGTCAAATACTCTTTTTCATCCACGCCATGAACCCTGCTAAACTCGTGCGCAATCAAAGCTTTTATATGTGATTCAATTGAAGATGTGTGCTTGTAGATAATGCTCCTTAATTCCTTATCGAAAGCATACAGATTACAAATCTCCTCAAATGTGGTTCCTTTATAAAAAACGCCGTTCTTTTTGAAATTTGGAGAATAACCGTTGATTACATTATAATATCCCTCTAATTTCAAAAAGTCAATAGCGAAGGATTCATCTGCTATAATAAGCCCTTTTTCTTTTAGCTTTAGTATTTGTTGTTCGTATGTATAAAACTCCTTCATAAGCCCGCCTGATAAAAATTTTAGGGAGCTCCATAAATGGAACTCCCTGCAGACCTCAGTCGCCCAAGGTTCTTTCCGTATGCACATTCTATCACAAATTGTTATTTTTGTCAATAATATTTTGAAAAATTCTAAAAAATTCTAAAAAATTCTAAAAGTTCTGGAATTAATAAATATGAGGGGCTTTATAAATAAAACCCCTCGCAGTCTTTATTTTCATAAAGATCTGTCCGTAGAAGCAAAGGCTTCAAGTGTATATTATGAAAATTTGAGAATAACTATTCATCCAAATTTCAAATACTTATCTATTTTAGCATATCTACAACAAAAAGTAAGTATAGTCCCATGACAAAAATCTTTTGGCAAGACTGCTTTGATTTTGTTTATTATGCTTAAATTAACACATAAAAATCAACTAAACGGCTACCTTGTAGCAATTTGGTGTGTTTACTTTTATTTGTATATGTGATATAATTGTTTTGAAAAACGAAAAAAGGAGTCGTGAAGAAATGACCGTCGGAGAGCGAATTTCTTATTTTAGAAAAAAGCAAGAACTAACGCAAGTGAAATTAGCAGAACTTCTCGGTGTTACAGATAAAGCAGTGTCAAAATGGGAGAGAAATATATCCTTCCCCGATATAAGTCTTTTGCCCGATATTGCCGCCGCTCTTTGCGTAACGGTAGATGAGCTTTTTCAAGGAAATGCAGAAGCCATCGAGAAACCAGACGAAAAATTTATTTCCCTCGAAAAATATTTAATGGGCGAATTCGGTTATGTTGTTCCTGATATTCACCCACAAAAAGAAGAAATAGTTCTTATATTAGATTCGCCGGATACAGACGAGGCAGATCACGGTTATTCTCTTTCGGGACGAGCCGGAGCAGAGGCTAATAGTTATATTTATGACAGTCGTGAGCCTTTTACTCTCGGACAAATCAAATCAGGTAAGCTTGGCGTCACTTATATTTCCAATGTTCCATTATGGAATCTTGCTTCCCCGATTAACAAATTGGTTGATGAGCTTGAGTACACTAGGCTAAATAAATATCACATAAACCTTTTTCTTTTACAAAGCTGTATGAAAAAGTTTTGTGACCTTATTTTAAGTGATACAGTGAAGATTATTGCTTTGACACGCGAATTTAACAAAAAATATTTTGGCGCGTTCATATCGTATGCAAGGTCCGATGTTCTTTCAGTTCTTCATGATAAAATATCCTCAGGAAAACTTAAAATTCTTTTTGTTGGACCTCCTCTTTTTTGGAACAAAGAGGATTATAAAAAGCCTAAAGGACTTGCTGAATTGAAATATTTTTTGCGGAAGGAATAGTAAAAATTAATGTTAAGTTTCACAAATAAAATCAAAGCGGAACAAGGATGTTCGCCTATGGCGAAGATACCCACACCCTCCGCCTGACAAGCGAGCTTGTCGATCTTCGGGTGGGGTATGCGAACCCATTTCTCGCAGTGCGAGAAACTGGGGCGAATCCGATAGTTCGCGACAATAAAAAACACACCCCTCGAAATGAGGGGCGTAATGGCAGTTGCCCTATGGGCAATCCCACAGGGCGATGCCCTGATAGGACGGAACAAGGGTGTTCGTGCTATGCGCGAATACTCGCGCACTTGGCGCTTACGAGTAAACTCGACACGCCTGCGTGGCGAGTGCGAACCCATTGTTGCGCAAAGGGCGCAACAACTGCGTTCGAAGCCGCAGTTCTGCAGCTAAAAAAAATACACCCCTCGAAATGAGGGGTGTATTTTTTATGGCAGCGGAACTAGGATTCGAACCCAGACATACAGAGTCAGAGTCTGCTGTGCTACCTTTACACAATTCCGCTATTGCTTTACAAGCGAAAACGATTTTATCATAAAAGGAGACGTTTGTCAAGACCTTTTTGAAAAAAAGTCGCAGAAAATTGATCGAAAAGATGTTTTTTCGGCGAAAGCGCCTGAAAATAGAGAACCGTCTTACCTTGTGTTCTCTGTTTATAAGCGACAATCGGTCCTTTATTTGATTTCTTGCTCTATACAAGAAAAAAGATTGCTTTGGAAGAAGTCAAGGATTGAGATGTCAAGACCGTCGCATATTTTTTGAAGTGTCGAAAGTGTAATGCTTTGGTTGCGACCACTGATAATGTTGTTCAGTGTGGATTGCGTAATGCCACATATGGTGGAAAGCTTGTTGATGGTGATGTGCCTTTCTTTGCAAAGTTCTATAATGCGTAGTTTTACCGCTTCGCCAATTCTCACAGCTGTTTTCCTTCTTTTTTTATTATTGTAACAAAGTACAAAGGGAAAACTCAACTCAAAAGAAAAGATTTTTCTATGCTAAACTATTAAAAACAAAAAAATAAGGAGTATATTTCAAATGAACAACAATATTCAAGAAATGGAAATCGTTCAAGATACACCGATTTTGCGTACAAAAACGAAAGCCACGCGTTCCATTCCTCGTGTTTGGTGGGGACTTGCTATTGGCATCGTTTTGGCAGTAGGTGTTTTTATTTTGACCGTAAAAACCGATATCTTGGGCGCCTTTGTTCTTGCGATTTTTGCATATACCTTTGGTGCTTCTCTCACTCTTGAGGAATCGGCAGTACGTGAGGTTATGCTTTGGATGGCTACCAGAAGCATTGCTTTTCCTGGTTTGATTTGGAAATTTAGTCTTGACGGCTTTCTTTGGCTTATTGGTATGAAGCTTTTGTTTGCCATTCTGAGCTTTCTGGCAGGCGTTCTGTTCACTGTGCTCGGTGTCGTAATTGCAGCCCTTATTTCCCCGATATCCTATCCCATTAACTTGATTTCTTACATTCGTGAGAGCGAATGATTTATAGTAAAGAGGAAAAACTATAGAAAATATTGATTTTAATGCTTGCACTTGCAGTTGTTTCCCAAGTGAAGTAGAAATATACTGTAACATTTGATTTACAGGGTGGCGAGGCTGTCTTGAATGAAAATTTGAGACAGCCTCCTTTTTCGTAGAAAAAGGTTGCTTTTTGTCCCAAATTGTGGTACAATAGGGTATCAAATAAGGAGAGATACGTATGACTGAAAAAGAACTTCGGGAAATTAAGCGCCGATTCCGTAAAGAGAAAGCAAATATCTCACGTGTGGTCGGATGCTTTGTCAATGAGAACAAACAAATCCTCGCGCATATTGACCAGCCGATCGCAATGGGGGATAGCATTGTGGGAGATAAACTGCTCGCAACATTGAAAAAGACGTTGTCGGGCGCTGTTGGTACGAGTCTGAACGATATAGAGTTTTCGACCAGAGATACCACTGAAAGCGAGGAGCACTCTCTTTTGATGGGCCTTGTGAAAACTGGTCTGAAAGACAATGATTTGTTAGCGAAATTCTATGAAAAAGTAATCGAAAGTTTACAATTTGACGGAAATTATGTGATTTTGCTGGCGTCGGACAGTTATGATGTCTTTACAAAAAGCAGTGACGGAGAGAGCGCTGGTAGTGAAGAAGTGTTCCACTATATTCTGTGCGCCGTTTGCCCTGTCAAAAATCTTGCTGAATCCCTTTCCTTTGGTGAAGCAGATAAGTTGTTCCGTTTGATTAGTCCCTCTCTCATTCTTTCCTCGCCTGAACTTGGCTTTATGTTTCCCACCTTTGATGATCGAAAAACGAACATATATAATGCCCTTTTCTACACAAGAAATCTTGGCGAAAATTACCCCGATTTTGTTTCTCGTGTCTTTGGTAAAACGCCCAAAATGCCTCCTAAGGTACAGACGGAAACCTTTGGCGATTGTCTGCGTGAGGCGCTTATGGAAGAATGCAGTTATGATGCTGTACGCGCTGTATATACGCAGATAGATGCAATGGTGGAGGCGCACCGTGAATCACACGATCCCGATCCCCTTGTCATTGGTAAAGAAACGGTACGTAGCGCACTTTCCGATTTTGGCATTGAGGAAGAAAGGCTGGAGAGACTTGAAGAGGTTTTTGACGAAAGCTTTGGCGCTGGCGCACTTCTGCACCCGAGAAACCTGCTGAAAAAGGGCAAGTTTGAGGTGTCTACCCCTTCTGTGCAGATTAAGGTGGACAGTGAGCATCGCGACTTGGTTTCCACGCAGGAAATCGGTGGTGTGAAGTATGTGATGATCCGTGCCGAAGGGCCGGTGGAAGTAAACGGTATCATGATTGACATTGATTGAGTTGGCATATTTGGCGATAATCGCCGTTTTCGCTCACTCGACGTATGTAAATACGCCTTCGGAGCGAAGAACGACAATTCTCCCCTAAATCTGCCTGCCTCAATCCTATTTGGCATATTTGGCGATAATCGCCGTTTCGCCCCCTCCACGTATATAAACATAAAAAGGCTATCTCGTTTTTGGAGATAGCCTTTTGGTATTTTTTTGAAAACAGAACGTACTTTCGCCGATGTTTTGCCTTTATTGTGTAAAATGCAAATAACTATTTACATACTTTGGTTCTTTGTGTTAGGTATTACACAAATTTCACCCTCGCCTCGACGCATAGAGGAGATAAAATCCTCCACGCTTTCCAGTCTATGGGAGAATGCCATTGCGCCGAAATCGCGAGGACAGTGACCGGCAGAGTGATTGTCCGAGCCTGCCGTACAAAGGAGACCGTAGGTGTCGGCATAGGTGCGCGCAAGGTCGTTCATAAAGGGGGCAGAGTTGGCGGTGTTGATGACCTCAACAGCATCAATGTGTCTTGGAAAAAGACGGATGTGATCAATATAACGCGCCTCACGAAAGGGGTGCGCCTGCACAATGAATGCTCCTGCCTCACGAAGCGCCGAGAGAAAGTCTGAACGCTTGTACTCGAAAATTTCCGTATGTGAGAGGAAGTATTCCTTCCCCAGACCAAAAATCAAAAAGTCAGTACCCTGATAAGAGCTTTCTACGCCATAAAACACATCAATGCCAATCTCCTTGCCTAAACGCTCTGCCTCGTCTACCTCAGAAAAATAGAATTCAATCTGTTCTTCGAGCGAAAGCGTACGATCGCCACCGAAATTGCCGTCAATAAAATGGTTGGTGATAAAGACACCACTGTAACCCATACTCTTGTAAAACAGGAGGTTATCCTGCACGGAACAACTACCACACTTACTGATGGGACTTGTGTGACAATGGGTTTCGTAAATGTATTTGTTTTCGTTTTGTGACATTTGTGTTCTTCCTTATATTTTCTATATTTATTCTAACACAAAGAAAAGGTAAATAGGTGGATTGGTTTTTATGCCAATTTGACGACTTGTCATAGACAAGGATTATACCTGATAGTTAAAATCGTTTGTTTGATCGTTGGCGATTTCGCCCAAAATGCCACCTGCCTCATTGAAAATACCTAACAGGTCGATGACACCGACAAAAACACCGAATACGGTGCCGACGATACCGAGAATGAGTGCGATAACGCTTTTGGCATCAAAATAGCCGAGATGCACACGGGACACGATAGCGAACACGACAGCGACAATACCAAAGATGGCGCCGATAAAGCCCGATAGACCGTAGATGAGGGAAACTGCCGAAAAAATCAGGGCAATGATAGAAAAAATCATTGTCTTTGGTTTGGTAAAGGGGACGCTTTCTCCCTCTTGATAGATAGGAGAGTGGGCGCCAGAGCCCTCTGTTTCTGATTGGGGAGGAGCATCTTCGCGCGAGGTTTCCGTATCTTCAAGGACTTGGGCGACATATTCTTCGCTCGCATCCTCTTCGGTGATATCACTATATGCTCTGGGGGTCAGGGTGAGAGGAGTCTCTTCACCGGTCAATCTTGTGAAATCTTCGTTTGCCATAAGAATACCTTTCTTTTTATATTGTCGCAAAAGCGCCTGACGTCATACAATGATAGTGGGCGTTTGCCAAAATTTTCAAGGAGAACTTTATGAAAATTGTCGTTGTCCGAGCGCCAAAGGTGCTGGTACCATTGCTGAAAAAACTTTTTAAGATGGGGAACTAACCATCCTACACAGTCCTTTCTATATGACTTGGGTGTTTCGGGCGTGTCCTGAAACACCTTTTTTGTACCCCTTTTGGGGTTTGCTTTAGCCGAGTTTTTCAATCACGCCCAAAAGTCGGGCGAGGATGTGCAAAAGGAGAATGTGCGAGGGATAATAGATGTAGAAGAGATACTTAAAACGGAACTTACCTCGTTTGCCCGAATAGAAAAGCAGGACAGCGAGGGAAAGGGATGCCCAAGTCTGCACGCCACCGAAGTGCGCATTCATCAAAAAGAGAGGAATGGCGAAGGTGAGCAGATGCACAGGGAGGATATCCACCATTTGCCACCACTTTGGCGTTTCTACCCCACGTGGCGTGTGGAAAAGGCAAGCGAAGGGAGCGAGCATTACGCCATAGAAGCCATAATCGAAAATGCGAAGGAGTTTGGTATCAAAATAAATCACCAATACAGCGAGGAGAAAGGGCAGGGGGGCGAGAAGGCGAAGCCACCATTGACACGAGGGGTCAAGGGCGCATTTTTTCGCAAACTCCAAGAGAAAGCAAAGACCGATTGACGCGCAAAATGTCGCTAAAATGCTTGTCCAGGCGCCACCCGAAACCCATAGGAGCGCCATATGCGACACTGCTGCAAAGGCGCCCATCACCAAAAGATAACGAGGTCGGTTTTTCGTGTGACGAAAGCCCTCTGCGACAAGAAAGGCGAAGATAGGGAAGGCAATTCGACCGGGAATTCGCATCCATGAAACGCCAGGATGAAAAATAGCGCTGTAATGGTCGAAGGTCATTGTCAAAATGGCAATTATTTTTAAAATATTTCCCGACAGGAGGGGAAGTGGATGTTTCAGTTTCATAACAACCTCGACAAAAGATATAACCCTTCCAGTGCCACAAGGTGGACAGGGTAGTATATGTAGAAAAAGTATTTCATTTTCCACCTGCCACGCTCGCCCGAATAAAAAGCGAGGGGAAGGAGCGCAAGCAAGGAAAAATGCTGTACTCCACCGAAGGTCTGGTTAAGCATAATTAAGGCAGGGAGAAGGCAGAGCAGATGCGCAGGGAGAATATCCAGCCATTTCCACCATTTGGGAGCATCTACCCCACGTGGCGCGTGAAAAAGGGAGGCGAACAGGGGGAGCAGACAACCCCAAAAGCCATAGTCAGGCTGATACCATTCGCACACAAAATAAAGGAGTGCTATCGAGATGGGGAAGGTGAGGGGATAGAGAATTTTTTTATAGATCTTCGCTGTTTTATCAAGCAGGACCTTCTTTGATAAATCAAAGAAGAATAGTGGAACAAGCGAAAGGGCAAGGGTGATGAAGATGTTTCGCATCTCGCCACCGGTAAACAGGACATAAACCACCTGAAACGTAACGCCGGCGATAGCGAGGGTGAGAAAATAGCGAAGCCGATTTTTCGTATAGCGAAAGCCCTCTGCAATGAAAAAGGCGAAGATCGGAAAGGCAATACGGCCAGGAAAACGCCACCACATATCGTACGGATGAAAGAGTACGGCATAGTGGTCGACGGTCATTACGAGCATTGCGAGAATTTTCAAGAGATTTCCCGAAAGAAAACCGACAGGATTTCGTTTTGTCATATCATACATTCCTCGGAAGGGTAGAAGTTAGATCCTCAAGATAGTCGTCACGGCAATATTCCACGAGCGAAAAACTACCGTTTTCATAAAGAAAATGCGAGAGGGAGGCATTGGTCGTCCAAGGAAGATCCTTCATACCTTCCAGTCCAAGCCCTGAGGACATTGCGCCAAGCACACGAATGGGCGTTGCGTGGAGGAATACCATCACGGTTTTTCCTTCGTTTTCCTCTGCGATACGGACGAGTTCTTTATGGATGCGAACATAGAGGTTTTCCACACTCTCGCCACCCGTCGGACAAGAAAGTCCAATGTTTTGACACCACACAGCATAGTCCTCTTGAAACTCCACTTGTAGCGAAGAAAATGACCGACCCTCCCACTCTCCTGCGAAAATCTCACGGAGATTCTCGCTTTTCTCAATGGGGAGGGAAAGTTTCTCTGCTGTGGGTACGGCAGTGTAATAGGCACGAAGAAGATCGCTCGCATAGATACGGTCGGGGGAGAGTGTCGCGAGATAATGGCTCGCCTTCTCTGCCTGCGCCCGTCCGAGTTCGGTCAGGGGGAGGTCGGTGTGACCCAAAAAGGAATGGGTGAGGTTTCCCTGTGATTGTCCGTGACGGACAAGATAAAAGTGTACTGACATCTTCCTTCCTCTTATTCGACCTCTGAAGAAGCGTCCTCGCCTGTGGTAGCGGGAGCAGCCTCTGCTTCTGGCGTCATAGCGTGGCGTTCTTCCAGTTCGCGACAGATGCCCTCGTAGGTGCCTTCGTCAATCTTGAATTTCTTGTGGTAGATGATAAAGCCGACAAGAATGCAAATCAGTGGGAAAATCATCATTGAGAGTTTCATTACCCACACCGACCAATCCTCGATGACGGGAGCAACGAGTTCGCCTGTTTCAAGGCTTTTGTCTGCTGCCGCCTTGATTGCCGAGTTGATGCCGGAAACAATCAGGGTCAGGGCGAGAACGCCACGGCTGATGGCGCCACCGATCTGGTTAACAAAGGGTTGAACAGCGAAGGAGGCCGCCTCGTTTCTTTTGCCGAGTTTCCATTCGCCATATTCGATAGAGTCTGCGAGGAAAAGGAGCATCAAAAGCTGAATAAACGCTTGAGCGAAGAACAGGATAAGGCCTGCGACAACGATCATTGGCAACCATTCAAACGAGAGGAAAAACAGCACGTATGCCACAGTAACGGCTATGGTTGCGCCTGTATAAAGTTGACGACGTGTGAAACGTTTTCTGAAAAGAGGGAAGAGCATCAGGGCAGACAACTGCGCCACAGCAAGGACAGCGGCGAACACCATATAGACACTGCCGTCGCCGTAGGCATAGTCGAAGTAATAGGTACCGAATGCCGTTGTGGTACAATAACCGATCATAAAGAGCGCCATAGATATTGCGGCAACAAGGAGTTGATCGTTTTTGAACAGCGCACGGAAAAGGTCTTTCAGGGTGGTGCGCTCTACGGTTTGGGTCTGTGTACGGTCCTCCTTGACACCAAAAAGCGTGAAGGTCTGGAACACCCACATCACCAATGCGGCAATGATAGCAAAGACAAAGAAGGGGGTACGAAGGCTACCCTCAAAGCCCATACCACGGAAAACATCTGTCATAGAGGGGTAAATCAGCACCATAGCAAACATACCGATATTTGCGCAGATTCTGGCGAAGGAGCCGACGCCCTCACGTATCTTTTGGTCCTTTGAGATGGCGGGCATCAGGGACCAGTAGGCGATATCGTTGAGAGAGAAGAAAACACTGAAGAGGAGATAGGTCACGCCAAGGAAGATGATATGCCAGGTTTCTGACATCTGGAAGTTATGGAACATCAGCGCAGTGAGAATGCCTGTGCCAATCATACCAATGAGAATCCAAGGCTTGAATTTGCCCCATCTTGTCTTGGTGTTATCGACAATCGCGCCGACAAAGGGGTCAATCACGGCATCAAAAATACCGAAGAGGGTGAGCATAATGCCAATGGCACCGAGTCCACCGTCCGAGAATGTAACGACGTCGGTCAGGTGTACCATCAGATACATACTCACAAGGGAGTAGAGCGCATCTCGTCCGATCGTGCCAAGACCAAAGAAAATTTTATTGAGTGTCATCTGTTTATTCATTTTATAAATCCTTTCAGATTACTGCTTTTTGATGTGATAGAGGGAGGAGCCGTTGTCTCCGAGAATACGAAGCGAGGGGAGATAGCCTGTGCCACTGTACTGCATTGCCAAAGGCAAGCCGTGATGTAAATTCTCTCCCTGCACAAGATATTCCTCCTCTCCGTCTACCATTGAAAAATGACGGTCTACGGTGCGAAGGATAAATCCGTCAGCACGAAGCCTGATGGGGGTGATGTGCTTAATAAGTGTTCCAAAGTTGCCAATTCGTAAATATTGCTTTACATTTTTTAAGACATATGCTGAATTTTGCTCCACGTCGGGGACGCGAAGGATATCACGATAGGGAATCGCAGAGTAGGAGAGATTAAAGACGGAGGCAAAATGCTCCCCCTCGCCTTTTACCTGAAAACTCAACCGTTCTCCCTCGCGCAAGGTAACGGCGCGATAGTCGCCGTACTGGAAGGTTTTTCTGTGCGCCTTATAAAAGGCAATCTGCTCCTTGATTTGCCTGCGCTCGTCGGGGGTGAGCTCACCAAAGTCGAGTTCGTACCCAAGCACACCAAAGCACGCGACATTAAAGCGCGAGGACAAAGGCGCGTTTCGCAGGGTTTGTTGATTCGGAGTCATTGACACGTGCGCCGAGATGGTGGAGAGGGGATAGAAGGTAGCGATTCCTCTTTGAATGTCTATTCTTTCTCGCGCGTCTGTATCGTCTGATGTCCAGATCTGTGGCGAGAAGGCGAGCATACCAAGATCAAAACGGTTGCCACCCGAAGAACAACTCTCAAAGAGAATATCGGGGTGCTTTTCGAGGAAGATGCGACGAAGCACCTCGTAAAGACCGAGAATATAACGGTGGAAAAACTCTCCTTGCTGTGAAAGGGAGGTGGAATACATATCCGAGATATGACGGTTGTAGTCCCACTTTACATAGGAGATTTTTGCTGATGACAGCACACGGTCGACGGCATCCACAATATACTCACGCACCTCAGGGCGTGTCAGGTCGAGGACCATTTGGTTTCTGCCGAGCGAGGCTTCACGCTCAGGGATAGCGATTGCCCAATCGGGATGAGCACGATAGAGGTCGGAGTCGGGGTTGACACATTCCGGCTCAAACCAAAGACCGAACTTCATTCCCATTCTTTCGATTTTGTTTGCTAAAGAGGTGATGCCTCCCGGAAGTTTCTTTGTGTTCACTACCCAATCACCGAGTCCGGCAGTGTCACTATCACGCTTGCCAAACCAGCCGTCGTCGAGAACGAACATTTCGACACCTAGCGATTTTGCCCGTCTCGCAAGCGCTAGGATCTTGCGTCGGTTAAAATGGAAGAAGGTGGCTTCCCAGTTGTTGAGAACAATGGGACGCTCGGTGTTTTGATATTCCTCGCGAATGATATGACGATTGACGAAGGTGTGCATCTGCATTGTCATTTTAGAGATGCCACGATCGGAATAGGTCATTACGGCCTCTGGCGTAACAAAATCCTCTCCATCTGTGAGTTTCCAGAGGAAGCAGTGAGGAGAGATACCACTCATCACACGGACGGTGCCGTGATGGGATAGTTCTACGGCGCTGTAATGGTTGCCACTGTAAATGAGGTTAAAGCCATAGACTTCGCCATACTCTTCGCCTGCATTTTTCGCTTTTAAGAGAAAGGCGGGATTGTGACGGTTAGAAGATGCGCCAACGGTCGAATCGTTGACATAAATCCCCTCGCTAATCGGACGGGTATGGATATGTGTTTCCTTCGCCCAAGAGCCGTCTATGGTCGTCATCTCAAATTCGGAGGAAGGAAAATCGAGCATAAAGCTCATCAGCTTGCGAATGTAGAGTGGTTCTTTCTCCTCTGTATGGAGCGTTGCTCCCCTGCAAATGACATTCGCTTCTTCAAAAACGGTGTAGTGCAGAGTCAGGGTAATTTTTTCAAACTTTTTGTCACGCAGAACGAGCAGGAGTGTTTCTGCCTCTCCCTTTGCGAAGGGAAGCTCGCTCTGTGCGGAAAAGGCGCCCTCTCTCACCTCGTGTGACTGGTAGACAAAATCACACACGAAGGTCCCGTCCGGCATCAAAATCTCTATGGGCGTATGACGATAATCCCCCTTGCCAATGCCCGAATACTCAAGCAGGATGGTATCGAGGGAATAATTGGGCGCCTCTTTGGTATATTCCACCGTTGAGCCGAGCGTAATCTCGTTTTTTAAAGCGAGAGCAGAGGGGTCATATTCTGTGAGTCTTTTTCCGTAGTAGATATGCTCGGGATGTCCCTGCTCGCTCACGCGAAAGAGATAGGTGGTGTCTTTGGTATGTAGGGCGAATGCCCCATTTTTTATTTCAATCATTGTTCCGTTCTCCACATATAAAATTCAGGACGTGAGTTACGCTTTCGGGCGCACAAGGCGAAATTCAAAGGGACGGAGGTTGTCGGTGAGGGTGTCGTAGTTGGAGGCGAGAAGTTCGCTCTCACAGGAAAGGTCACTCGGCACAGACACAGTTCTTGCGCTCATATTGAATATGGCGAGGACACGGTCTGTATCGGTCGAACGCGCGAAGGCGTAGACCGTTTTTCCTTCATAAAGGGGAACAAAGTCACCGTCCATCAGGACGTCGAGCGATTTACGAAGGGAAATCATATAGCGCCAGAAGGCGAGAGTGCCGTCCTCTCGTCCACATTCACGCTCCACGTTGATTTCGGTGTGATTTTGGTTGATCTTCAACCACGCTTTGCCAGTGGTAAAGCCTGCATTTTCGCCACCCGTCCACTGCATTGGGGTACGTCCGTTGTCACGCGAGGTGCGCTGTATCATCTTCCAGCGATAGCCACGAGGAAGGTGCAGGCTCTTCGCCATTGCATAAACATTGTGGCTTTCGATATCTTCGACCTCGTCGAGATTCTGGAAATCGCCATTTGTCATACCGATTTCCTGTCCTTCATAAACGAAGGGTGTGCCACGCAGGGTCATCTCAAGACCTGCCATCATCATAGATGCCTTCTCGCGATACTCTGAAGCGTCGGCAAAACGGCTGATAAAGCGAGGCTGGTCGTGGTTTTCAAAATAGACAGCGTTCCAGTCAAGTCCCGTCTGCCACTTGGTGATGCACTGCATCAGTTTTTTAGGCTTCAGTTTCGTTTTAAACCACTTGACGATAATCTGGTCGATCTCCATATGCTCAAAGGAGAATACCATATCGAGTTCGCCCCGACTCTCGTCGCAAAGATCACGCGCCTGTGCAAGGCTGACAAAAACGGTTTCTCCCACTGCCCACGCTCCGTAAGGCTCCAGTACGGTTTCGCGGAGGGTTTTTAAGATATTATGACAACCTTCGGTTGACAAATAGTGCTCCTGACCTGTCAGGATGAAGCGTTTTTTACCATCAGCGAGAGTGTTTTTATAGATAATGTTAATCACGTCGCAACGGAAACCACGTACGCCACGATCGAGCCAGAAACGCATAATATCCGAGATTTCAGCGAGGACATCAGGGTTATGCCAGTTCAGGTCGGGTTGCTTTTTTGAAAACAGGTGGAGATAGTATTCGTCCCCACTCTCACCAAAGGGCGCCCAGGGACATTCGGCAAAGAAGTTGCCCCAGTTGTTCGGAATTTTGCCGTTTTTGCCCTTTTCGATAATATAGTAGTTGCGATATTTTTCCTCGCCAGCGAGCGCTCGCAAAAACCATTCGTGCTCATCTGACGTGTGATTGATTACGAGGTCCATAATGATGTCGATTCCACGCTCGCGCGCCTTTTGTACAAGCTCATCAAAATCGTCCATTGTACCAAACTTCGGAGAAATTGCCTTGTAGTCAGAGATATCGTAGCCGTTGTCATCATCCGGACTTTGATAGATGGGGGAGAGCCAAATCGCGTTTACACCGAGCGAGGCAATGTAATCCAACTTTGAGATAATGCCTTGCAGGTCACCAATGCCGTCCCCGTTGCTGTCGCAATAGGAACGAGGATAAATTTGATATACGACAGTGTCGCGACTAAAATTTTTACCCATAAATCCTCCAAAAGTTTTTCTTTATTTTCATTATAGCAAACAAGGGAGGAAAAAGCAAGTGAAAAATTATGAAAAGGAGAGATAAAAAAAACGAAGAACGGCAGGTTCTTCGTTTTTTTGGTGAGGGTTTATTATGAGGGAGAAGCATTCCTTTTCAAAAGAAAGGTGTATTTTCAATCTCTCTATGCTTCGGTACAAATCTTTTCTCCTCGCATCAGGAGAAGGGAGTGTGTGTATGAGCCACGACGTTCCATAAAGGAAAGAAATTTACGAATGGCAGACGACGGAATACCCAGCGATTCGGGCGTGACTTTTTCAAACATAAAAAAACCTCGCTTTTTGTACTTTTATTCAGTCATTATCATCATAGTATGATATAGGTAAAGTTTAGCACCTTTTTATTTTTGTGTCAAGACCTTTGCTTTAAAAAAGAAAAAGCAAGCGTATGTGAATTTTTAAAAAAGTATTGACAAACACTTGTGTCTGTTGTATCATTAAAGTAACACAAGAAGGGAGAAACCACAATGGCTTGGATGTTTGTATCAGGCAGACCACTTGCTGTGCAGATGGCAGATCGTCTGCGAGGCGAGATTTTGTCGGGCGCTTATGCGTTGGGCGAGCAGTTCCCCACAGTGCGTGCCTTGGCAGAGTTGGCATCTGTCAATCCCAACACTGTACAACGCGCTCTGCTCCTGCTTGAAGGAGAGAGGCTTCTCGTTACCAAAGGGACGGTGGGACGCTTCGTCACTGAGGACGAGGGCGTGCTTTCGGGTGCGAGAGAAGAAGAAAAACGAAAATTTGTCAGAGAGATTATTGAACAAGCAAAGCAAAAACAAATGGAATGTGGCGAGTTGACCTCCTACATTCAGAAAGGATGGGACAATGCGTAACTATCTTTATTTTAATGAAGAAGAGATGCCCACGGGTGTGTCGGAGTCATTGACGGAGAGCGCAACGGAAGTCTTGCCCGAAGAGGTGCCCACAGGCGTGTCGGAGTCATTGACGGAGAGCGCAACGGAAGTCTTGCCAGAAGAGATGCCAGACGAGGCAACACAAGAGATTCCACACCCTACGGAAGCCACACAAGGCGAGGATAGCGCACCTTTTGCCGTACAAGAAGGCGTGTCGGAGGAAGCGTTGTCGGCCGACCAAACACAGGGCGCTGACGAAAACGGAGAGGACGGAGCAATGGGCATTGCCGGCGCGAGTTATGCGCCAGAGGATAGTGTTCCTACGCTCGGCGAAGGGGCGAGTGTGCTTTCTGTGCGCAACTTGAGCAAGGCATATAAAAAAGGCGAGCCGATTTTAGACAACTTTTCTCTGGATGTGGCGAAAGGACAGATTGTCGGTCTGCTTGGCCCGAATGGTTGTGGAAAAACGACTCTACTGAAACTTGTCGCAGGACTTCTCGTGCCGGATGTCGGTACGATTGAAATTGCAGGAGAAAGACGTAGCGAACTTTCCAATCGTTATATTTCTTACCTGCCCGAGCGCACATATTTTACACCGGGAATGAAGGTGACGGCATTGCTTGATTATTTCGCCGACTTTTATGACGATTTTGATCGTTCGCTTGCCGAGAATATGCTCTACGATCTTGAAATCCCAATGAATGCTCGTCTGCGCACCCTCTCTAAAGGAATGAAGGAAAAGGTACAGCTTGTGCTTGTGATGTCGAGAAAGACAAAACTCTATCTTTTGGATGAGCCGATTGGTGGTGTAGACCCTGCGGCACGTGAGTATGTGCTCAATACCATTCTCGCAAGATACAATACGGACGCGTCTGTGATTATTACGACGCACCTGATTGCGGATGTGGAGCCTGTTTTGGATTCCTTTGCCTTTCTTGGTTATGGTGGCGAGCTTCTCGCCTATGGCAAGGCGGAGAATGCCAGAGAACAAACAGGGAAATCACTGGATGAATTGTTCAGGGAGGTGTTCAGATGTTATCGAAAACTTTAAAGCACGATCTTCGTAATTTTCTGCCCTTGTGGCTGTTTTTGAGCGTGATTGCCCTCTGCTCCTCCGTTATTTTTGGTCTGTCGCTTCGAGAGATGATTTTCTTTAGTAGCGAGGCGTCTGTGGTGTTCGGTGGACTGGGAATGACGCTGTCGATTGCCGTTCTTTCCGGCTATGCCATTGCGACGGTGGTATTTGTTGCCGTTCGCTTTTATCAGAATTTTTATACAGATGAAGGATATCTCACCTTTACTCTGCCCGTCAAGCGTTCCACATTGTTTTTCTCTAAAGTGCTCTCGGGCGTGATTTTCGTCGGAGCAAGCAGTGTGGTGATTATCGTGAGTGTTGTACTTGCCCTCCTGATGGTGCCGTCATCTGCTGCTGACAATACCCCTGTATTGTTTGAGGTGATTGAATTTTTGTGGATTGCCTTTGAGAGCCTTTTCCAAAACATTTCGGATCAGGTGACTTTGATTATGATGTTGGTTTTGGGCTTGCTGATTGTCCTTTGCTTTTTGATATACGAGATTTTGGCACTTTACCTTTGTATCACTGTCGGCTCTGTCATAGCGAAAAAGCATAAGGTAATCGCTTCGATTCTTTGCTACTACGGAGCGAACTTTATTATCAGTATGTTCTCGTCTTTTACTCAGGTTGTTTCTCTTCTTTTTGCGCCACATCTTGTGATGGTGATAGGAGCGTTGCCTGAGCCACATTTGCGTGCAGTCCTGATTCTTGTAGGTGTCGCGCTTCTCGGTATTATGATGCTTCTTTCTTCTTTGATTTATTGGGCGACACAAAAGCTTATCGAGAAAAAACTCAATCTGCCATAAGGAGGAAAATATGAAAAAACAAGTTATTTTGAAAACAATAGTTGTCATTTTGCTCGTTATTTTTGCTTTCTCCTTCACTGGATGTGTGCAAGAGTGGAGTGACGATTATCTCTATTCGGAATTTGCTGTAAATGAAGATGGTCGCACCATTACCATAAAAGCGCCAGACGAGAGTATGCGCGAGTTTTCCTATATCGGCGTGGCGTCGGGCGCACTGCTTCACGGTGAAAAGTACTGGTATGAAAACTACGTGACTTTCTTTGACGGAAGCGCAGGTATGGTATATTCGCCAAGCGAAGAAGATGGCGTCCTTTATGTAGCAGTTGGCTATGACGTCTACTGCTATGCCAGCGAGGATTGCCAAAGTGGGCGCGAGGAGGTCGAAAAGATCCTGAACGGACAGGCGGAGCGCAAGACCTTTGCGAAGCTTAGTCGTATGACAGAGGGAGTTTTGAACGAAAAGGAGATGCAGAGCTTTTTCCTTCCACCCTCGTCGGATGCGCTTGTGACGGTCGACGTGACCAAACTTAAAAATTGTCTGCTCTTTGATGTGCTTTCTTACGACGCTTACCGTGTGCTTGCGATAAAGAGTGGAGCGATTTTTAAGGTGGGCGAAGAATATTTTTATGTCGATTATGACAAATTGGACAATTCTGCCTTTGATGCCGACGGTAACCTTTCCTATCGCAAGGGTACGATCGAGGCAGAACGCCTGAATCAAGAAAAACGCCAGTTAGTAGAGAGCATTCAAGGCAGACAAAAGCGCATTGAGGACGATTATATCGCTGAAGAAGGCATTTATATCGGCGAGGAGATCGAGGAGGAAGCAGTTGTTGAGGACGTGCTTCCTATGGTGCTTGTGCTTGTGGCATTTCTTGGTATTTTGCTTCCTCTGATTCCTTTGGCGATTGCTATTTTCTGGTGGATTACGGCAAAGCGTCGCAATTTCGTGCTTCAGGAAGTGAAAAAAGAGATTTTCTCGCCTCCGATGGTGGTTGGCGCTGTCGGCGCTGTGCTGTGGCTTTTGGCAGGAATTGCCGTCTTTTGCATATTCTTGTCTATTTGACAAAAAAATATTTTATTTTCCGAAAAAATCTCACACATACCCTTGACAAAACAAAAAAGTGTGCTATAATTTATGTATAACGAATAATAAATAAAGGAGAAATAGCCATGTTTGGAAAAAAGGACCCCGCTGTCGAAAATGTCAGACTGTTTGCGCAGAGACTCGACAGAGAAAAACTTATTTATACGAAAGATGAAGATAAGAAGAAGATCACTCTTTCTTACAACGGCGACAACTTCAAGTCCCTTAGATTTGTCTTCCTCTTTGACGAAGACGGTGAGAGCGTTGCAATCCGTGTTTGGTCGATTGAAGAATTTACTGCAAATCAGCTTTCTGATGCATACGAATTCTGCAACCGTATGAACAACGATTATCGTTGGCTTACCTTCTACGTTGATAGCGATAATGAACTCACTGTTAGAGTTGATGCAATCCTTTCCCAGCCTTCCGTTGCTGACGAGTGCCTCGAGCTTCTTCGCCGTACCGTTCGTATCGTTGACAAGGTTTGTGGAGAACTTTACAACTAATTAAGGAGGATAGATAAATGTTTGGAAAGAAAGATCCTGCAGTTCAGATGATCGACGCATTCTGCGCTGAGCTTGACCGTAAAGGCGTTCGTTACAGCGCTAACAGAGAAAAGAAACTCGTTTCTATCACTTACGATAACGATCACTACAAGAATCAGGCGTTCACCTTCTTCTTTGATGATGATGGCGCAAGCTTCTATGTTCGTGCATACTCTATCGAGAAGTTCACCAAGAACCAGCTTGATGATGCTTACGCATTCTGCAACCAGATGAACGCAGACTATCGTTGGCTCACCTTCTACATTGACAGTGATGATGAGCTTACTGCGAGAGCAGACAGCATTGCCAACCTTAAGACAATGGGCACCAGAGGATATGAAATTCTCCAGCGCTTTGTTCGTATTGTTGACAAGGTTTGCGAGAAGCTTTACTCGTAATTTTTGCATAAAGAAGCGTATGTGGCGCACGTGAGAGGATAGTTATTGATATCCGTACAAAACGTCACCTACCACAAAAGGATAGAGAATGTTAGCGTTCTCTATCCTTTTTATTTTTTCCTTTTATATTGTAACTTTCTCTGTTGTGGCGAATAAATAGATGCTCGTTTAAATTTTTCTTGACAAAGCCTTTAAGATTATATATAATTATATTGCTAATTATTATATAATGATGTTTCGCACAAGGTGCGGTAGAAACGGAAATACTTTTTTATGAAAATACTTTGCATTGGAGATGTGACGAGTCCTTCGGGCGTTAAGCACTTGGAAGAAAACCTTTGGCGTATCCGACGGGAATATGCGATTGATTTTTGTGTGGTAAACGCAGAGAATGCCTCTCTTGTGTCCACGCTGACGGCACAACAGGCAGATGCCCTGCTTTCGGCTGGGGCAGATGTCCTGACAGGAGGAAACCATACCCTTCGCTCACGTGGCGCGTATGCCTTGCTTGAAAACGAGCCCCGTGTCCTTCGTCCACTGAATTATCCAGAGGATGTTCCGGGTGTGGGCTATGGCATTTATGACGGAGCAGGATATCGCATTCTTGTCATCTGCGCTATGGGTACCGTATATATTGAGCCGACGCTCGATAGTCCCTATCCCTATATTGATCGTGTGCTTTCCAGAGAAGAGGGAAAATACGATTTTGCCCTGATGGACTTCCACGCAGAGGCGACAGGGGAAAAGGTCGCAATGGGCTATGCCTATGATGGAAAAATTCACGCCATCTTCGGTACGCACACCCACGTACAGACGGCAGACGAATGTATCCTACCGAAGGGAACAGGGTATATCACGGATGTCGGTATGTGTGGCGAGAGTCAAGGCGTTCTGGGAATGAACCCAGAAGGCGTAGTACGTCGGATGCGACAAAAACTTCCCATTCCGTTTACCCCAGCAGACGGTCGGGTAGTAGCGAGTGGCGTCATTTTCACGCTCGATCAGGCGACAGGACGTGTCACGAACGTTCGCCGTATCTCGTTTTAATCGTTTTTACTGTCACGATATCGTGTCAGCATATCTTTATAATTAAGGAAAAGAAGGAGGATGCCTATGGACAATTTAAAATGTCAGGTTGCCGTAGTCGGCGCAGGACACGCGGGCATTGAAGCAGCGCTCGCCTGTGCCAGAATGGGTATGGACACCATCCTCTTTACCATAAATTTAGACGCTGTGGCAAACCTACCCTGTAATCCCTCAATCGGAGGAACGGGGAAGGGACATCTCGTCTTTGAAATCGACGCTTTGGGTGGCGAGATGGGACGCGCGGCAGACCGTGTGACACTGCAAAGCAGAACGCTCAATCTCGGCAAGGGCGCCGCTGTGCATTCCAAGCGCATTCAGGCAGACCGTACCCTGTATCGCTCGGTGATGAAGCAGACGCTAGAGAAAACAAAAAAACTTCGACTGATTCAAGGGGAGGTCGTTGACCTTTTGACAGAGGACGTTGAGCGCAAGGGCGAGCTATGCCACCGTGTATGTGGTGTGGTAACCTCTCTTGGTGAAGTATATGAGGCAGACGCCGTTATTCTTGCGACAGGTACGTTTTTGAATGCCGAAATTTTTGTCGGGGACAAGGTGTTCTCGGCAGGCCCTGACGGAATGTTACCAGCGAGGGGGCTGACGGATGCCCTGCGCCGTCTTTCGCTCCCACTGCTTCGCTTCAAGACAGGTACGCCGGCAAGGGTACACCGTCGCAGTATTGATTTTACCAATCTGGAACTGCAAGAGGGGGAGAGGGAGGTCGTTCCCTTTTCCTTCGATACGCCCGAATATTCGCTTGACGGACGGGCAGATGTCCCCTGTCATATCGTCTACACCAACCAAAACACGCATCAGATCATTCTCGATAATCTTGAGAGATGCGCAATGTATTCCGGCAATATCACAGGACAGGGGCCAAGATATTGTCCCTCGATTGAAACCAAACTTGTTCGCTTTGCCGACAAGGAGCGCCACCAACTCTTTATTGAGCCGTGTGGACGAGATACGGAAGAAATGTATATTCAGGGCTTTTCCACCTCAATGCCGACGGATGTGCAAAGAGAGATGCTCCATTCGCTACAAGGGTTTGAAAATGCCGAGATTATGCGCTTCGCTTATGCGATAGAATACGATTTGATTGACCCGACGAGCCTCTATCCCACACTGGAATTTAAGACGGTAGAGGGGCTTTATGGCGCAGGACAGTTTAACGGCACCTCAGGCTATGAAGAGGCAGCAGCGCAGGGACTTGTGGCAGGCATCAATGCGACCTTGAAACTTAAGGGAGAGGAGCCTCTCATCCTGCCTCGCTCGTCCTCGTATATCGGCACCCTGATTGACGACCTTGTCACAAAAGGAACGAATGAGCCCTATCGTATTATGACCTCACGTAGTGAATATCGTCTTTTGCTCCGTCAGGACAATGCAGACGCGCGCCTTTCGGAATATGGATATCGCGTAGGACTTCTGCCAGAGGAAAGATATGCTCGCTTTGTGGAAAAGCAAAGACGGATTGAAGAAGAAATTTCTCGTCTGGAGGCAGTGAATGTGCCACCGAGCGAGGAGGTCAACGCTTTGCTTATCTCCTACGGCTCCACGCCCATTAAGACGGGGGTCAAACTCGCAGAGTTGATTCGCCGTCCCGAACTCTCCTATGAGGCGCTTCGCCCCATTGACAGAGGACGTCCCGCTTATTTTGAGGACGGTGTTTTGGATGGTATGACAAGACAGATTCGTACCTCTGTGGAAGTTCGCGTCAAATATAAGGGATATATCGAGAGGGAGAAGGCAGAGGTCGAAAAACAGCGTCGTATGGAAAGCCTCCGTCTGCCTGACGATATTGACTATTCCACGATTACGGGGCTTCGACTGGAAAGCGCAGAGAAGCTTTCTCACATTCGTCCACAAAATATCGGACAGGCATCCCGTATCAGTGGTGTCAATCCGGCAGACATCAGCGTTTTGCTGATTTATCTGGAAACCAGAAAGCAAAAATAAAGAAGGGAAGTGAGAATATGGAGCGTTTTGCTCACTCTATGAATATTGTAAATCTTGTAATATGCGCGCTCTTTGTTCTTTGCTATTCTTATCAGTTTATCTATACCTTGTATGCCATCTTCAAAAAGAAAAAAGAAAAAGGAGAGGGTAGAGCAAACCGTATTGCCGTCCTCGTGTGCGCGAGAAACGAGGATGGTGTGATTGGTAGCTTGATCGACTCCCTTTTAAAACAGGATTATGATAA
Source organism: Eubacteriales bacterium (assembly GCA_045612385.1). Lineage (GTDB taxonomy): Bacteria > Bacillota > Clostridia > Oscillospirales > CAG-272 > UBA1740. Next base: position 30,024 of record JAZKYZ010000046.1, read on the forward strand.
GAGCCTTACCTCGATTTTTGTCGTGGCAGACAACTGTAATGACGATACGGCAGGCGTTGCCGAGAGGGCGGGCGCTACCCGTGTTTATGTCCGTGAGGACAGGGAGCATATCGGAAAAGGCTATGCAATGGAATTTCTCCTTCATTCGATTGACGAAGAATATGGCGAGGATGCTTTTGATGCCTTTGTGGTCTTTGATGCGGACAACCTTGTCACACCGACCTATCTTACCGAAATCAACCGTGTCTTTTCCAGTGGCTATGAGATTGTGACGAGTTATCGAAACTCCAAAAACTATGGCGACAGCGCGACAAGTTCTGCCTCCGGTATGTGGTTTATCCGTGAAGCACGATTTCTCAACACGGCGCGCGTTGGCTTTGGTGGCAGCGCGTGGCTCGCTGGTACGGGATTTCTCTTTTCCAATAAAATGAAAAAAATTCACGGTGGTTGGCCGTTCCACACGCTGACAGAGGACATTGAATTTATGGTAGACAGTGTTCTTTTGGGATATCGTGTCGGTTATGCAGAGGATGCAGAATTCTTTGATGAACAGCCCGTCAAGGCGTGGGACTCCTTTTTCCAGCGACTTCGCTGGGCGAAGGGGGGACTTCAAGTCTTTGGAAAATACTATAAGCAGATGCTTCTACGTTCCCTTCGTTTGGATTTTTCTGTTCTCGACTATACGATATCCATTGCGCCAGCATATGTGATGACCGTTCTCGCTTTATTATTCAATATGGTAGGAATAATAATCACCTTGGCGACTGGCACGTTTTTGACGGTACTTCCCGTACTGTTTTGGATGATGGTGGGCGTGATCTCTCTGGTGGTGGCTGCTGCGACGGTTACGGTCGTTTGTGAGTGGAAAAAAATACGTGCGACACCTCTAAAGAAAATTTTATCCATTTTTGCCTTTGTGCCATTTATGGTGAGTTACGTTCCCATTGCGCTATTTGCTATGATCTTCCCTGTGAAGTGGCGAGAGACGAAGCACCAGTCAAATCGCACCATCGACGATATGATGAAGAAATAGCGCGAAAAAACGTCAATACAGAACAATACACCTAATGTTTGTATAAAATGTAAATGTTTACAGGTGTGACAAAAATATATTGTTGAATTATTGACAAAACAATTTTCTTTATGTTATAATGAAGTGCTGTGTGTTACACACTAAAAATAAAATATAAGGAGTCCTAAGATGAAAAGAATTCTCTTTCTCGTTCTTCTTCTCGCTATGGTTTGCATGCTCTTCGCTTGCAACAAGCCTAATGAAGAAAACCCTGACAACGGTGGAACTCAGACCCCAAATGAAAAGACCTACTCTTTCGCAGTAGTTGTTGACAGTGCTCTCGGCAGAGGCAACAAGAACACCAATATTGGTCTTGCTATTGTTTTTGATGAAGCTGGTAAGATTGTGGCTGCTCGTTTCGATAGCAACGAAATCGCTCCCGAATTGAATGCAGACGGTACAGTTAAAGCAGTTGAATCTGTTGCATCCAAGGTAGAACAAGGCGAAAGTTATGAAGGTATGCCTGCAGGCGACTGGAAGACCCAGGCTGGCGTTTTTGAAAATGCTATTGCAGGAAAGACTGCTGAAGAAGTAGCAAACCTTGAAGCATCTGCTTACGCAGGATGCACCATGGCTACCTCCGTTCCTGTATTCAAGGCACTTGTTGCGAAAGCAGCTGCTCTTGAAAACAAGGTAACCTTCACTACCGCTGCTTCCTTCACCACTGGTATTGCAATGGATATGACCGTTGCTGCAAACAGAGGTAAGACCGCTGCTGAAGTTACTGCTGATATCGCAGGTGTTGTTGTTGCTGGTGGCAAGGTTATTGCTTGTGCAATGGATTCCGTAATCCAGTCCTACGCTATTGTTACCGAAGGCGAAACCAAAACTCTCGCTGCTCCTGAAACTCTCGCAGCTTCTAAAAACGAGAAGGGCGACGATTATGTAATGCCCGCAGGCAACTGGCTCAACCAGGCTAAGGCTTTCTGTGCAGCAATCGTTGGTCTTGATGCAGCAGGTCTTGAAGCATTTGCTCCTGTATCTGATGCTCTCGCATCTGCAGGTTGCACTATGAAGTCCACTCCCGCAGGCTACAAGGTAACCATCATTTCCGCATTTGGCTACGCAAGATAATTTATAAATTATCATTCCAAAATAAAAACGCAAAGAGGGGCTAACTGAAATAGCCCCTCTTTGTGACCGTAAAGACGGAAGTTTTCCGTGAAGTCAAAGGAATATATGAAAAAAATAGTTTCTGTTGTGTTGTTGTGTTGCGTGCTGTTTTCCTTTGTTTCCTGTTCTCATACGCCAAGCGAAGAAACAAGGGAACAGGTGAGAAGTCGCGACATTTCAACAGTGTATTTCAATACCTATTCCATGCTCTCCACTTATGGCGATACGAGTGATGATAATATCGAAAAATACCTTAAAATTTCCCAAGAGGTCCTTTCCTATTATCATAAACTTTTTGATATCTACTATGAGTATGCCGGTGTGAATAACATTCGGACTATCAATAAAAATGCAGGAAAAACCCCCGTGAAAGTCGATGAAGAAATGATTGATTTTCTTGAATATTGTAAACAAATATATACAATAACGGGTGGAAAAACCAATGTAATGCTCGGCAGTGTCCTTAAAATCTGGCACGATTGTCGAGAAAAGTCCGAAGACGATTTCGGCTATCTTCCTCCCGAAGATCTCCCGACGAGCGAAGAAATTTGTGAGGCGCAAAAGCACACATCCATAGATTCGCTTATTATTGACCGTGAGAATCTGACGGTGTATATCTCGGATCCTGAAGCATCGCTGGATGTCGGTGCTGTGGCGAAGGGTTATACGGTAGATATCCTCTATGAAAGAATCAAGGCGACTGGTGCAACTTCGGTTGTCCTCAATATCGGAGGCAGTATTCGTGCCATAGGTGCTCGTCCGGATGGCTCCGGCTGGGTGGTTGGTATCACCAATCCTCGCAAGACACCTGATAAACCATTTGCTTTACGCTTGAGATTTCAGGATACTGCACTTGTGACATCGGGAGATTACGAGAGGTATTTTGTTTCGGGTGAGGAGAGATATCATCATATCATTGATCCCTTGACAGGCCGACCTGCCCTCTACTTCTCGTCTGTCAGCATTCTGACGGAAGAAAGTGGTCTTGCGGACGCCTTGTCGACTGCGCTTTTCTGTATGTCCTACGAGGACGGTCTTGCTCTTATTTCTTCGCTTCGTAATGAGGGAAGATTGATTGATGTTCTCTGGATTGATAGAGAGGGAAATCAAAAAATGACGGACGCCTTACACGCGTCGGTAGTGAAACCATAAAAAAAGCCCGACTTTGATAATTGTTTATCAATTTCGGGCCTTTTTTATATGTATTTTTCACAACTCTCGTTGCCAGAATATACAAATATAGCGTTTCATTCTTGACATATTGGTGAAAATAAGGTATAATACCATAGAAATACTATATTTTTAATACTTATATATTTTATAGGAGCAAGTTTATGTTTGGATTACTTGGAAATCTGCGCATTCCTCACCGTAAGAACACGGCGTCAATGCCCGCAGTCAAACTCAATCCCACAGGCGAAATCCTCCTTCCTCTCGCACAGCACATTGGCGCACCGTCGACTCCGGTGGTCAAGGCGGGCGACCTTGTGAAGGTGGGACAAAAAATTGCTGAGGCAGGCGGCCCCGTTTCCTCTCCGATTTATTCCTCTGTTTCGGGAAAGGTACTGAAAATAGAGCCTTATTTGCGTCCGAACGGTCAGACGGTGGATGCCATTCGCATTGCGCCCGACGGCGAGATGACGCCTTTTGAAGAAATCACACCCCCTGAAGTGGTAGATGTGGAGAGTTTTCTCCTTGCCATTCGCGAGTCGGGTATTGTCGGTCTGGGTGGCGCAGGCTTCCCAATGTCTGTTAAACTTTCTGCACAGAAAAACGGCAACATTGATACTGTGATTCTCAACGGCTCGGAGTGTGAGCCTTATATCACCTCTGACACACGCGCAATGATTGACGGCGCTGATTGGATTTATAAAGGAGTGCTTCTTTTAAAACAGCATCTCGGCATTGAAAAATACATTATCGCGATTGAGAATAACAAGCCTGAATGTATCGCGAAAATGCAAGAGGTATTTGCAGGCGTCGATGGCGTGAGCGTGGTGTCGCTTTCCTCGATGTATCCTCAGGGCGCTGAAAAGGTGATTATTTACAATACCACCAAGCGTGTCGTTCCCGAAGGAAAACTTCCTGCAGACGTTGGCGTTCTCGTTGTGAACGTATCCTCCGTTCTCTCTTTGGCGCAGTATATCGAAACGGGTATGCCTCTCGTTTCTCGCGTGGTCACCGTAGACGGTGATGCTATCAAAAATCCACAGAATGTGGAGGCGCCAATCGGTACAAGCGTGCAGGAGTTGATTGCCTTTTGTGGTGGCTTTGTGGATGAAGAGGACGTAGGAAAGGTGCTTTCCGGTGGCCCTATGATGGGTACCTGTCTTTCCTCTTTGGCAGAGCCTGTAATGAAAACCACAGGCGCGATCCTCGCCTTCACCAAGAAAACCTCGAAGATGCAGGAGCCTACGGCTTGTATTCACTGTGGCAGATGTGTCAGCGCGTGTCCCCTTGACCTCAACCCCACAACCTTCAGCCACGCTCTCGCCTTCGGCGACAAGGAGCAGAGAGTACAGATTTTGCAGGATGCGCATATTGGACTTTGTATGGAATGCGGTTGCTGTTCCTATGTCTGCCCTGCGAAACGACCTCTCGTACAGAATAACAGACTCGGTAAAGCCGAAGTGCGTGATTACCTCGCGCATCAGGCGACCTTAAAAAAGTAAGGAGGAAAAGCGAATGGGAAATTTAACAGTGTCTACCTCTCCGCACATTCGTTCGGCTGTTACGACACAGACGATTATGCGTGATGTACTGATTGCGCTCGCCCCTGCGACGATTGCTGCCGTTGTCCTGTTCGGACTTCGCGCGCTTCTTCTCATTGCAGTGAGCGTTGCCACTTGCGTTCTTGGCGAATTCCTCTTTAACCTGATTTGTAAAAAACAACAAACCATAGGTGACCTCTCTGCCGTAGTGACGGGTGTCATTCTCGCCCTCAACCTCAACACGAAGGTAACGGTATGGCAGATGATCGTCGGCGCGATCTTTGCGATTTTGGTGGTCAAGTGCTTCTTTGGTGGCATTGGCTTCAACTTCGCAAACCCTGCGGCGACTGCGCGTGTGTTCCTCGCCATTTCCTTTGCTCAGGTCGGTGCGCAGGTACCCACCGTTTATACCGACCTTGTGGCTGGCGCCACCCCTCTCGGAAACCTTGCTGAAGGCACCGAGCTTCCCTCGCTTCTCGATATGCTGATCGGTAATCGTGGCGGCTCGATGGGAGAGACCTGCGCCATTGCCATTGTGCTTGGCTTTGCCTATCTTGTCATTCGCCGTGTGATTCAATGGCAGGTACCCACCGTATTTGTGGCTACCGTCTTTGTCCTCTCGTGGATTTTCACAGGCGATTTCAACAGCGCTCTTTATTACGTTCTTTCCGGTGGTCTCCTCTTTGGCGCCGTCTTTATGGCGACCGACTATGTCACCACACCCATTCGCACGTCGGGAAGAATGATTTTCGCATTCGGATGCGGTATTCTGACCGTTCTCATTCGCTTCTTCGGTTCCTATCCCGAAGGCGTATCCTTTGCGATTTTGATTATGAATATTCTTTCGCCTTATATTGATAAACTCACGGCGAAGGTTCCTTTTGGAGGTAAGAGAAAATGACGAAAAAGTTTGATCTCAAGCCGACCATTGTTTTAAGCGCTATCTGCGTAGTTATCGTAGCGCTTCTTGCCGTAGTCAATATGTTTACGGCTCCTGTGATTGAGGCGGCGCAGAATGCAGCAGCAAACGAAGCGCTCCTCGTTGTCCTTCCGGAAGGTAAGAACTTCAAAGAGGTCGACCTTACCGGAAAAAATCTTCCTGCAAATGTTGATAAAGCATATACGGAGGACGGAGGCGGATACGTATTCCGTGTCACCGTAACCGGTAAGAGTGCTGGACTTATGATTATGTTCGGTATTGATAAAAACGGTGCGATTGTCGGTACAAAGGTAATTGCAGATGAAGAAACAGATACCTATGATGTAAAAGTATTTCCTTTGGTTGAAGGTACTGATGGTGGTTATAAGGGTATGACGCTGGAAAGCTTTGAGCCTGTGCTTGTCGGTGGCGCGACCCTCACCTCAAAGGCGTATGGTGAGGCTGCCAAAATCGCTCTCGGCGCATTCGCTGCTCTGAATGGTGGAGAAGTCGACTTCCGTAGCCCTGAACAGATCCTTCAGGATAACTGTAACGCGGCTCTCGGCACCGAAGGTGTGACCTTTACACAGTGGTTTACCGTTACTGCCATCTCTGGCGTGGATAAGGTTTATGAAGCCACAGAGGGTAGAGTCTTTGTAATTGGTGAAAACTTTGTCGGCGTCAATGCAAACGGTGACGTTACCACAACAGAGGCAAGCGAGGCAGACAAGACTACGGCGCTGAATGCGAATGCGAAGATTCAGAGCATTACGCTTACAGATGTGACAATTCCCGCAGGCACATCAAAAGAGAAGGCTGAAGTCGTCAGCATCAAGAAGACAAACGAGGATGCGTATATCTTTGAACTTCTCGGTTTTGGCTATCAGTACACATTTGATTATGGTGACTATACACCGATTTCTATCAAACTTGCTATTGATGCTCAGGGTAAGATTCTCGATGTTCTTACCGTTTCTCACAATGAATCGAAGGGCTATGGCGATGCTTGTGCACAAGAAGAATATTACGAACAGTATCTCGGCAAGGGCGACAGTGACATTGTCGAAAGTGCAGATAAGTATCCTCACAACCACGGTGATGACCTGATTGCTTCCGATAGCACCGATGTCGGCGCGATTTCCAGCGCGACTTACACCACACTTGGTTATCAGAGAGCGGTCAAGCTTGCATTCTCTGTATTTGAAGTATTAACCGCAGATGAAGGAGGTAATGCATAATGAAAAATTCAAAGCTTATGATTTTGCTTCGTGGCATCATTATGGAAAACCCCGTTCTCATTCTCGTTCTCGGTACTTGCCCGACGCTCGCGACGACGAACAGTCTTGTCAGCGCGTTCAGTATGGGCATTGCAGCAACGCTGGTTTTGATTTGCTCTAACGCAGTAATCTCTGCCTTGCGCAATATTATCCCGGAAACGGTGCGCATTCCCTGCTACATTGTTGTTATCGCAGGCTTCGTTACCGTCGTACAGATGCTTCTTCAAGCATACCTGCCCGATATTTATAAGATGCTCGGTGTTTACCTTGCGCTGATTGTCGTAAACTGTATCATTCTCGGCAGAGCAGAAATGTTCGCTCGTAAGAATGGCGTTGTGGACAGTATTCTTGACGGCGTCGGAATGGGACTCGGCTTCCTGCTCGCTCTTCTGGTGATGGCACTCATTCGCGAGGTCTTTGGCGCAGGCGCCTTCTTCGGCATTGAGCTTCCCTTTATGGAACAGATAAAAATCCCTGCTTTAACGCAGGCGCCCGGTGGTTTCCTTGTCTTTGGTCTGGTGATTGCCGTGATGAACAAACTCACAGAAAAGCGTGGTGGCGTTAAGCGCAAGTCCTTTAGTTGTGAGGGCTGTCCTTCAGCGCACATCTGTAACAAAACTTCCTGCTCCGAAATGGAAGAGACCATTCAGGATGCTCCTGAAGCAAAAACAATGGAAGGAGAAGATGCATAATGAAAGAACTCATTTTGATTTTGATGGGTGGCGTGTTGATTAACAACTACGTTCTTCAACAGTTTCTCGGTATCTGTCCCTTCCTCGGCGTATCGAAAAAATTAAATCAGGCGACGGGTATGGGCATTGCCGTAACCTTCGTTATGATTTGCGCAACTCTCGCTACCTTCCCTATTTTTACGTGGATTCTTGCTCCCTTGAAGCTTGAGTATTTGCAAACAATCGTTTTCATTCTCGTGATTGCTGCCCTTGTGCAGTTTGTCGAGATTGTACTCAAGAAGTTTATTCCCGCTCTGCACGCTTCTCTTGGTGTATATCTTCCTCTGATTACTACCAACTGTGCTGTGCTTGGTGTTACCATTAACAACATCACTGCCGAATATAATTTCCTTGAGAGTATCGTTTCCTCGATTGGCGTTGGTCTTGGCTTCCTTTTGGCAATGGTTCTGTTCGCAGGCGTTCGTTCCAAAATGGAGAATATCCCGACACCCAAGCCCTTGCAGGGCGTTCCCATCACATTGATTGCAGCCTCGATTGTGGCTCTCGCATTCTTCGGATTTGCAGGCGTAGTCGAAGGCATTTTGGCATAAGGAGGTCACTATGGAAGTTCTTGTACCTGTATTGATTATTCTTGCCATAGGCGCAGCAATGGCGCTCCTTCTGACCCTTGCGGCGAAATTCTTTGCTGTCGAGGTGGATGAGCGCGCTGTTAAAATTCGTGACTGCCTTCCTGGCGCTAACTGTGGCGCTTGTGGTTTTAGTGGCTGTGACGCGTATGCGCAGGCGCTCGCTGATGGTGTGACGGAGAAAACCAACCTGTGTGTTCCTGGTGGTGATGACGCGGCGCGTGGCATCGCAGAGGTGCTCGGCGTAGAGGCTGAGGATGTCGTAGAAATGGTGGCATATGTCGCTTGTAACGGCACGTGCGACGTTGTCGGAAAGAAGTTTGACTACGACGGACAAAGGACCTGTCGCACTGCCAATATGACGTATTCGGGTGACCGTATTTGTAACTTTGCGTGTCTTGGTTATGGCGACTGTGTTCGTGTTTGTCCTGAACACGCCATTACGGTAGAAAACGGCGTGGCACGTGTCAATCCTCAGGCGTGTATCGGTTGTGGTATTTGCACACGTGAGTGTCCTAATGGCATCATTCATCTTATTCCCGATACGGTACGTGTTGTTGTCGAATGCTCCAATCACGACAAAGGCGCGATTACCCGTAAGGCTTGCTCCAATGGCTGTATCGGCTGTATGAAGTGTCAAAAGACCTGTCCTCACGGCGCAATTACCGTGATTGACAATTTAGCGACGATTGATTATTCTAAATGTACCGGATGTGGTGCGTGCGTTGAGGTTTGTCCTGTGCATTGCATTCACGAAGGCAACTTTATCTGTGGCGCGCACTTTTAAAAGGTAAAGTTTTTGCCTGACGGTAAAAGTGGTTAGAATTGTAGGACGGGGGCTTGCTCCCACCGTCCGGACAAAAACAGAATGGCGGTGAGAAAATGGCAGAAGAAACGCAAAAGAAAAAACTATGGCGAGATATCGTTCTCATAGTGGCTTTGCTTGCCATTGTTCTCACCGTTCTTTTTGTTGTCACCCTCACGAGAAAAGAGGGTGGTTATGTCGAGGTGGTCATTGATGGCGAGTTGTACGAAACCTATCCTTTGGATATCCCTCGTGAGGTGTCACTCAACGGTGGGACAAACCTTCTTGTGATCGAAGGGGGCGTAGCGTACCTTTCGTATGCCAACTGTCCCGACCGTACCTGTGTGAACACAGGAAAAATCTCCTACAACGGACAAAGCATTGTCTGCCTTCCCAACCGTATCACGATTCGGGTGATCTCGGGTGAGAGTGGAGGCGTGGATTTTGTGTCGTAGAGTAAGAGAGGATATGTTCGTCTACGACGAACGCGATATGCTCGCTTCGCGAGCGCGATATTTTTTCGCAAGGCGAAAAAGATATGCTTACCTTCGGTAAGCGTGAAAGGAGACACAGATAAAAATGAATACGAAAAAACTGACACAACTGTCGATCTGTGTCACGCTTGCTATGGCGCTCTCCTTTCTTGAGAGCCAGATACCTGCCTTTGTTGCCGTTCCTGGCGTGAAGGTCGGACTTGCTAATATTGCTGTGTTTTTTGTCCTTTATCGCTTTGGTGTCAAAGAGGCGGCTATCGTTTCGGGCATTCGTGTGTTTCTTCTTGGTTTGCTTTTTGGAAACTTCGTTTCCACACTTTATAGCATTGCGGGCGCAGTGCTTTCACTCGCGGTTATGGTTCTCTTTAAGAAACTTGCCTTCTTCGGCGAGGTCGGCGTAAGCGTTTTGGGTGGTATCACGCATAATATCGCACAGATTGGTATGGCGTGCCTCCTGCTTCGTTCAGATGCCATTATTTACTATCTGCCTGTCCTGCTTTTGTCGGGTATTCTGGCAGGTGTTGTGGTCGGTGTTGTGAGCGCAATTTTAATTCAAAAAATAAAACTTTAAGAGGTTTATGACTATGAGTACTGCACTTGAGATTTTATGCGTTGTCGGTGGAATTATCGCAGTGATTGCAGTGATCGCTCTGATCATTCGTTTGATGATGAGCTTCGTTCTTACAAGATTTCTTTGTCTTGGCTTTTCTATTGCTTCGATTGTGATGGCGTTCCCTCTCTCCAAGATGTATGAAAACGATTGGCTTCGCCCCGACGGAGAAGCGCTCCCCCTTTTGCTTGCCACGACGATTTGCACCGTTCTCGCTTGGATTTGCTTTATCGGTCCTCACGTGTTTGATGTAGAATGGGATGGCGAGTTTGATGTGACGGTTGGCTTCTTTGGTGGAATTGATATCGAGCCGAGCGAAACCTCTATGCTCTTTTTGAATCTCTTTATCTCTGCTCCCATAACTGCGGTGGTTAACTTCCTGCTTGCGCCTCAGTTTACTTGGATGTTTTTCTTTTTGCCGATTGCCACGATCGTGATTTGCATTATCGGATTTATCATTGCCCTCAAAAATACATAAGGAAACCGTAATATCGGAATCCTGATTGGAAATCCTCACCTGAATCAAAGGTGTTACATTTTTATATATTATGAAGATGTATCAGAAGTTGGTAGGTGGCTAAAATAACAAAGAACCGACAGGCGTATGCTCTGTCGGTTCTTTGTTTTGGTATTTGCTTTATGGAAAGCCTCACCCGATGGGTAATGTGAAGTTGCAAGTGATTTTTAAGGTGCGCAAGCACCCAAAGCGAATGCTTTGTGCGAGCAAAGAGTATATGCTCGCTTTGCAAGCGAGATATTTTTTCGCAAAGCGAAAAAGCGAATAAGCGATCGTGATGGTAAGAGGCGTGTTTATAAAAGAGGAAGGAGCAAGGAGGCTGTGGGGAGGGTGACGATCGAGAGGAGTGTGCCGAGCAAAACGAGTTTCGCTGCCTCCTTCTCGCCTTTGCCGAGCATCTCGGAGAAGCTTTGCACAATGGCAGCGACAGGGCAGGCAGAGAGAAGAACAAAGACCTGCTTAAACTCGGAGGAGAGGGGAAGGAAGAAAACGATAGCGAATGCCACAAGGGGCATCAGAAGTTGCTTGACTGCGAGGGTCAGATAAATGCGCCAGTCATTCCATAGGTCACGAAAGGACACGGCAGACAGACGCAGACCGACAATGAGCATAGACAGGGGCGAACTTGTGCGACCGAGAATTTCTATCATTGACCACAGCGAAGGAAAAAGGGTGGGTAGATTGATATTGAGGAGGAAGAATAAGAGACCCGTAAGGCCACCGAGCGTGGCAGGATTGAGAAGAATTTTCTTTGCGCTCATATACTTTCTGTCGTGCGCAATAATGGCGCTGACAACGGTCCAGCCAAGAATGTTCATTGTCACACCCCAAATAGAGGTATAGATAATCAAGGATTCGGCAGTTTTAGGGAACAGCGCTTCAATGATAGGAATACCGAAGAAGGCGCAGTTGGCAAGGCTTGTCGCAATGGTGATAATGCGATAGAGTGGCTCGGTCTGTTTTTTGAACAGGAGGAAAAAAGCGCCACCAAGCATTACTGCGTTAATCAACAGGACAAAGAAAGCGAAAAGGAGAAGGTCCCAGAGGATATCCATATTATGCTCTAACTTCTGGAAGGTCATAAAGAACATACAGGGGGAGCAGACGAACAGCAGAATTTTTGTCAGGTCAACAGTGGCTCTCTCGCTGACAAGCTTGGTTTTTCCTACGGCATAGCCCGGTAGAATGATAAGAAGCAGAGCGAGTACGGCAACGAATGTGACAGATAGAGTTTCGAGCATAGCAAATTACCTCAAAAACGAATGACGTATTGATAAAGATAGGGGATATCGACAGGGTTGACTTCAGCAAAGCGCTTGCCCTCCTCCACTTCGGGGAGCAGAGTGTTCAGGCTTTCTAAGAGCGTGGATTGTCCCACGCCGGAATAGAAGGTAGAGAACATTTCACTGAAGTCTGCGACGGTGTATGCGCCGTTTGTGAGGGGGGCGCGATAAATAAAGCAGGAGCCGACAAAGGGAGTGCCTGCGACCGTTTCTGTGTAATCCTCTTCTTTTACTACCACTTCGGCAAACTCGCCCATCTCAAGGGAGAGAGCGACATCTACCACGCCTGGCAGAGAGGGGGAAAGATTTTTTGTGTAGGGCTCGCCAGAGGAGAGAAAATAACCACTTTCGGCGCGCTCGGCACTATCGTCACGATAGTATTTTTTCAACATATCGTGAATGCTGATCTCGGTAATGGCGCCATCTGTGCCATCTCTCCACGCTTCGATGCCCTCGCGCAGAGCGAGGATATCCTCTGTACGGACCTTGAGTTCGTCACTCGTCAGAGTGCGCGTGGCATCATAACCCGTTTCCTCGTCGATCAGACGTTTGCCGTCCTCACCATAACAGAACACCGTTTCGGTACGGATAAAGAGGAGATATACCTGTGCATAATTTTCCTCGTAGAACTTGTCGCATTCGGCGCTATTGGATGCATTTGAAGAAGCGTTTGATGCGTACAGAGCAAAGATTCTGTTGGTTTTATAAATCATTTCTGCACATTTTTGTAAAGAATTATAGTCAAAACCGTAAGGGTTTCCAAATTCGTTGAAGGCTTTTTTTCCATCCTTTGCAATAAGGTCGACTGCGCTTTGTATCTTTTCACGCTCTGCTTTTGAAAGGGCAAGGGTGCGATCGTAAAGATAGGAGGCAAGCAGAAGGCTCTTGACGTGCGCGTCAAGTCCTTCACGAAAGAGCGTGCCATAGGTCTTGCCTGTTTTCTCGTCTACCTGACGGAAGAAAACAGGGGTATCGTAGGCGCTGGAAAAGCCTTGCTCGGTGAGGAAGGTGCCCTTATAGGCAAGCGCAAAATAGGAGTACATTCCCTCGTCCACTGTCAAGCCACGATAGGTAAAGACTGCCTTTGCCTCTCGCGATAGCGTTATGGTGGTGGTGACGATACTGAACACAAGCGCTAAGGCAATAAAGACGGCAATGATGATTATGGGGAGTTTGAATTTTTGTAAAGGCTTCATATACATACCTTTCGTAAGAGATTTTTTGGAGGGGAGTTTAAGAGGGAAAGACGATAATTTTGTCGCAGGGCTGATATCGACTTCTGTTACGTTGTCGCCTCTCCCTGCGCTTCATACATCTCAAAGGCGCGCGCCACGCGAACGGCGCCACTTAAGGTGCTTTCTCCTTTTTTCTGGCGAAGCGTCAGACAGGGCTCAGGCGAGGAACGCATCACCAGTCCTTCGACGTGGGAAAGGACTTCGGCGCAGAGGGTGAGGTCACATTCTCCAAGAATGAAGGTGAGTACGCCTGCGCGTTCTGTCACACGGATGATGCCCACGCGCGCAAGAGTAGCGCGCACGTAGGAAATGGAAATCAGGTTCTCACTCGGGCGAGGAAGGTCACCGAAACGGTCGAGAAATTCGTCAGTGACGTCCCTGCAATCCTTGCTTGTTTCAATCAGGGAGATTTTTTTATACATCTCCATTCGACACGCTTCGCTTCCGATATAGTAATCGGGTAATATCGCATCCAAGTGGAGGTCGATGTGACACTCGCGTTGAGGAGGTGGCGTGATTCCTTGTTCTTCAAGGACTGCCTCATTTAAGAGTTTGATATATAAGTCGTAGCCGACGCTTTCGATATGTCCGTGTTGTTCGGTGCCGAGCAGATTTCCTGCTCCACGTATTTCCAGATCGCACAGAGCGATTTTGAAGCCTGCGCCAAATTCAGCGTACGCGCGAATGGCATTCAGACGCTTGGTGGCTACCTCCGAGAGCATCTTTCCGGGACGGTAGGTAAAGTAGGCGTATGCCTGTCTTGCGCTTCTGCCGACACGACCACGAATCTGGTGGAGCTGGGAAAGTCCCATACGGTCGGCATTTTCAATAATCAGGGTGTTTGCTGTCGGCAGGTCGACACCCGTTTCGATAATTGTCGTGCAAACGAGAATGTCAATCTCGCCACGTACGAGCATCTGCCAGATTTCCTCCAGTTCCTCACGGTCCATCTGTCCGTGAGCATAAGTGATACGTGCTGTGGGAAATGCCTTTTCTATTCTGGAGGCGACAAGGTCGATTTCCTCAATACGGTTGTAGAGGTAAAGCACCTGCCCCCCTCGATCAAGTTCGCGACGGATGGCTTCATAGAGAACACCCTCGTCGTGCTCTAAGACATAGGTTTGTACCGGTCGACGGTCGCTTGGCGCCTCGTCGAGAATGGACATATCCGAGATGCCACCCAGCGCCATATTGAGCGTACGTGGGATGGGCGTTGCTGAGAGGGTGAGGACGTCGACGTTACCGGCGAGCGCTTTGAGCTTCTCCTTTTGGGAAACGCCGAAGCGTTGCTCCTCGTCGACAATTAAAAGTCCGAGATCACGGAATTTCAGTTCTTTGGAAAGGAGTTTGTGGGTGCCAATCAGAATATCCACCTCTCCACGTGCTGTGGCGCGAAGAATTTTCTCCTGTTGCTTTGGCGTACAAAAACGAGAGAGCATTTCCACATTGACCGCATAGCCACGCATACGGGAAAGGGTGGTTTGGTAGTGCTGGAGGGCGAGAATGGTGGTCGGTACCAGGATAGCGACCTGCTTGCCAGCGACTACTGCCTTGAATGCTGCACGAAGCGCCACTTCGGTTTTGCCAAAGCCGACATCTCCACAGAGCAGACGATTCATTGGTGTCGGTTTTTTCATATCCGAGAGGATTTCGTCAATCGCAACGAGTTGGGAGTCGGTTTCTTCAAACTCAAAGCCTTCGGCAAATTCACGCTCCATCTCGCAATCTTCAGGAAAGGCGAAGCCGGGCGTTCTTTGTCGTTTAGCGTACAGCGCAATCAACTCTTTGGCAATGTTCTGCACAGCGCTCTTTGCGCGGGATTTCTGGCGCTTCCATTCTCCACCACCCATTGACGAGAGTTTGATTTGTCCGTTCTCATCCCGTTTACCGATATATTTGCCGATGACCTCCAGCCTTTCACAGGGGACGAGCAGACGGTCGGTGCCAGCATATTGGATGGTGATATAATCACGGGCAACACCGTCTACCTTCACCGTTTCAATGCCGAGAAAAAGACCGATACCATAGTTTTGGTGAACAACGTAGTCACCGATCGACAGATCGGCATAACTCATCAATTTTTCGCTTGCGCCACCGATTTTCTTTAGGGTACGATTGCGCCTCTTGGCGCGAAGGACCTCTCGGACACTGTCGCGCACCATAGAAAGAACGGCAAGACGTGCGCTGATGAGTTCAAAGCCTTCCTCCAGTGTGCCTTGCGTGAGATAGACAATGCCACCTTCCAGATCGCGAGGTGTCATTTTTTCTGTAAGGGGCAAGGCTGTGATGCCTTCTTGCTGGAGCGTTTGCAGAAGGGATGCCACGCCACGCTCATTTTCAGTGACGATAACAATACGGTATTTTCCCTTGATCAGTGTCCTGACGTCCTCAAGCAGAAGGGCAGGGCTATCTCCGTAAGCTACGGTGCGTCGAGAGCGAAAGCCGAAAAGCCCAGAGGTGCGTATAGTGCCGACACCACCTGAAAAGGGATTGATGTGAATGGCAAGGTTTTTTGAACAAATATGATTAAAATGTTCACTATTATTTACATAATGAGCGCATTCTTTGGAAATAGCGCCGAGCGAAATCAGTGTTTCGCCTTCGCCACGATAGATGGCTTCGCGCTTTTCAAGGTTTTCATTTACCCCTTGCGTACCACGAATAAAGATGGGATAGCGAAGAGCCTCATTCCTCTGTGTTACGATATCCAAATAGTCGAAGAGGGTGGTGTGTTCAGGGTAGAGAATACCGAGATATTTGTCACGGAAGGGCAGAGAGAGCCCTTCTTTTGTCATTTCATATTCACGTGTGAGTTTGAAGCGCAAATCACTGTCGGTGGCGCGATCAAGCATCTTTTTCTGTACAGCGAGCATTCTCGCACGTCCCTCCTCACCGACCAAAACCTCTTCGGCAGGGCGAAGCGTGAGGGATTCGCAGGGGTGGCTCACCCTTTGGGTGATGGGGTCGAAGTACTCCATACGGTCGATTTCGTCCCCGAAAAATTCGATACGAACGGGCTCGCTTTGCGCCTCTGTGTAGAGGTCGAGAATGCCACCTCGCATAGAGAACTGTCCAGCGCTCTCCACCATATCCACACGGACAAAGCCGAGCGCATCTAATGTTTTTGCCAAAGTTCTTGGCGCGATTTCCACACCAAGTGCGAGGGAGATGGAATGCTCCTCCAAGAGGGAGATTGGTAGAGTGACGAGAGAGGCTGCGTAAAGGGTGGAAACTACGCAACGACATTTGCCCCACAGAAGCTCGGAAAGCACCAAAAGCCTCTCACGCTCGGTATCGTGGGAGGCTGTAATGTTATGAAAAACAAGGTCACGCTCTTTGAAGTGCAGGGCGGGAATGTCCGCGTCCTGCAAGGCCTTGACGGTTTTTTCTGCGACTGCCTCGCTTTCTACAAGCACGAGCACAGGTGCGCCAGCCGAAAACCGAAGAGCATCTCGGATGGAAATAAGGAAAAACGCGAGTTCTGCGCCAGCCGATAAGCCGTTGACTACGATAGGCAGGGCGTGTGGCAGGGCAAGTTGTTCCGACAGGACCTGACGGAAGGAGGCGTATTCCTTGTCGAGGGAGAAAAAATCACCTGAACAAAACATAGAATACTCCAAAAAAGGGATAGGAAAACTGGTTTATTACAATAAAGTATATGAGAATTTCTACAAAATTATTTAGAATAGCGATTCATTGCTGTGTCGATATCGCCCTTCAGGCAGAGTTGGGTTGCGCCAAGGATGGCTTCCTCCATTGTGATGAGGGTTTTGAGGTCACCCTCCGGAAAACGGGAAAGCACCCAAGAGGCGAGGTCATACTCAGGATTGGGTTTGTTACCGACACCGATCTTAAAGCGAGGGAAATTCTCGCTTCCGAGATGGGCGATAATGCTTTTGAGTCCGTTGTGTCCTCCTGCCGAGCCTTTGCGACGAATGCGAAAGATACCGACATCAAAGGAGATTTCGTCACATAGGATCAGGATGTTTTCGGGTGGGATTTTATAAAAGCGAGCGCATTCGCCGACAGCCTCTCCGGAATTGTTCATAAAGGTTTGTGGCTTCATCAGGACGGTACGGACACCGTCAATCGTACCCTCGCCAATCAATGCGTGAAATTTCGAGGTGATAATGGGAATGTTGTGTTTTTTGGAGAGCGCATCCAGCATAAGAAAGCCGACATTGTGACGAGTTTTTTCGTATTCTCGTCCAGGGTTGCCAAGACCTACCACAAGGTGTGTGACAGGTGTTTTTTCGGCAGGTTTTTTTTCAATCGAGCGAAAGAGTTCAAAAATATCCATATTATTCGCCCTTAACCAAAATCAGTTCCTTCGCATAGGGAAGCATCTCAATCATCTGACAAAAGGTTTTCCATTCGTCGAGCTTATGTGTGCGACGCGCATAATACATATTGATAAGAACCTCGTAGTTCAGGGTGACGGTACGAAGCTGATTGTAGGATGAGGGGAGAATCTGAATCATATTCATAAAATGCACTTTGTCTTTGGTTTCATTGAAAAGCACACGCTCTTTTTCAAGATAGGCAACAATGGCATCCAGCACAATTACCCCCTCTTCGTCGAGCGCATCGTGAGAAAAATCCTCGCGCGCAAAGGGCTTTGCGTGGAGCTTGTGCATCGTGGAGGTAGAGTTGGCAACAGTACCTATCTTATAGGTGTCAAACTCCTTCCACCAATACAGGGGCGCTGTAATATCTATCGAAACCATAATCTGGCGAAGGAATTTTCTGTGGTCGCTGCCTGCGACGGCGAGTTTACGAGCCAAGGCGAGGTCATTTTCACCAAGCACAAAGCGTCCGGTTCCTTCTTCATAATAACTATCCATTCTGCTCCAACTGCTCATAGGGTTTCTTGCCCCACGAATGGCATTATCGAAATTCATTACGCAAATACGGTCAAAGGTAATCATATGGCCCTCACATTACATATTTTAACAAACTATATTATAGCACAACTTTGGTGTGCTTGTCAATCATTTTAATAAATATATAAAAGGAAGAAAACACCTGCGTTTCAGCGTCGAAAAAAAGAAAAGAAAAAAACTTTAAAAAAATTTGAAAAAACACTTGACAAACACAAATTTATTTGATATAATAGTCAAGCATTGAACGGAAGGTTAGCTCAGTTGGGAGAGCATCTGCCTTACAAGCAGAGGGTCATAGGTTCGAGCCCTATACTTTCCACCAAAGACACGATTGTGTCAAATAGTACAAGAATGGCTTGGTAGCTCAGTTGGTTAGAGCGCTAGCCTGTCACGCTAGAGGTCGTGGGTTCGAGCCCCATCCGAGTCGCCATCTTGTATGCCTCTGTAGCTCAGTTGGTAGAGCAGAGGACTGAAAATCCTCGTGTCGTTGG
>JAZKYZ010000047.1:0-57091 GCA_045612385.1 Eubacteriales bacterium
CGACGAGCTAACGCTCATCGAGCCGCATCTCATAAGGCTCTGCATAGATATGATACAACTGCGTGCACCATATCTATGCAGAGGTATCGAAGTGGTCATAAACGCGTTGCTTGCAACGCTGCTGACATCGAAATCAATCGGTCATAGGACCGACTTTCGAGAAGATATCTCAAAAAACAACTTAATACGCAGAGGTATCGAAGTGGTCATAACGGGGCTGACTCGAAATCAGTTTGTGCCAAAAGCACACGAGGGTTCGAATCCCTCCCTCTGCGCCAAACAAAAGAGGACATCGCAAGGATGTCCTCTTTTGCTTTGTGCAGATGGGAGAGGATTCGAACTCAGCACCGTTGCATAGCACAAGGTGCAGGGTTCGCACATTCCACTCACAAATCGACAAGCTCGCTTGTCAGGCGTAGAGTGTGAATGTATTCGCCTCAGGCGAAAAACCCGACCAAACGCCAAACAAAAGAGGACATCGCAAGGATGTCCTCTTTTGCTTTGTGCAGATGGGAGAGGATTCGAACTCAGCACCGTTGCGTAGCACAAGGTGCAGGGTTCGCACATTCCACTCACAGATCGACAAGCTCGCTTGTCAGGCGTAGAGTGTGAATGTATTTGCCTCAGGCGAAAAAACCGACCAAGCGCCAAAAAGAACGTAATTCGAACAGGATTACGTTCTTTTTTATTTTCTTATGTTTTATCTAATTTCCCTAAAATAAAATTCATACTGTATGCAACCGATTTATAATTATTAAAATTAGGATTTTTTAATATGTTAAAAAAAGCTATCTCAATATCCTTGAGATAGCTTTTTCGTTTTTTTATTGGGAATCGTCGAAGTCACGAAGCCCCTTATTTTTTTACAATTTTAATAGCAAAGACCTGAGGTGGGTAACTCATCATTACTTGTCCATTGTAGGTGATTACAATGGTGTCTCCGGCTTTAATATCGGAGGGTTTGATGGTGTTCCCTTCCGAGTCGAGGTAGATCGTATTGGCATCTGTGACGAGCCAATAGATACCTTCGGCATATTCTGCCTCAATCACATTCACCGAAAAGGGATTGCTTAAGTTTTCTACAACAGCAGTCATTTGATAGGTTGTCACATTGGATTCTCCTTCGTTTGGGGTCGGGAAGCAAGACGAACATAAAAATGATACAAAACACAGGAGAAAAAGAGTTACAATTCTTTTTTTCATACTACTCCTAATTTTCGCAAATTTAAGGGGCAAGATTTAGGTTACCCCTGTGAGCATTTGCTTTATTCTACCATTTTCTACGTGTTCTGTCAATAGTTTGTATGATTTCTTATGATTTGCAATTTATCTTTTCATTTTTTCGTTGACTTTTTACCTTGTGTCTGTTATAATAAAATAGGTATTTTTTCGGAAAGGGGAAGAGATTGTGGATCTTTTTGGTGTATACGGAAATCAAAAGACGAAAGAAAGACTTTCCTTCGTAATACGAAGCCATACGCTATCACACGCATACATTTTGTGTGGCGAAAAGGGATCCGGACGTCATACCCTCGCCCTTTCTGTGACTGCCGCACTGAACTGTGAGAAAAAGGAACACGCAGATGTTCCCTGTTTGAAGTGCAATACCTGCCGACGAATTTTCGCCGGTCAGTTTACTGATTTGAAGGTGCTGTCAATGCAAGCCTCTAAGTCAACGATTGGTGTTGACGAGGTGCGTGTGATCCGTGAAGATATGTTCCTCTCGGCAAGTGAGAGCGCCTACAAGGTTTATATTTTTGAGGATGCAGACAAGCTTACTGTGCAAGCGCAGAATGCCTTACTAAAGGTGCTGGAGGAACCAATCAACAATGTATTGATTTTCCTTTTGTGCGAAAGACGTGACAAGTTGCTCACCACCATTCGCTCACGCGCGCCAATGATAACGATGGAATATCTTTCCCCTAAGGTCATTGACTCTTATCTTATGGCAAATAGTGACACGGCAAGAGAGCAAAAAAGACGTGACCCTTCGGGATACGACGAGGTCCTACGCCGTTGTGAGGGCTGTATTGGTCGCGCTTTGTCAATGCTGAACGCAGAGAGTATGCAAGAGTACAATGCCTTACACAACGAGGTTCATTCCCTGCTTTTGGCATTCTCGCCACATACACCCTATGCGACACTATTGTCGGAGGTGTCTACGCTTCCCAAAAATCGTACAGACTTCATTGAGATTATGGAAGAGCTGCTTCGTGGGGTACGTGACCTTATCGCCGCAAAGCGTTGCGAGGACTATTCCCTTCTGTTTTTCAGAGATAAGGAAGAATGTGATTGTGTAGGCGCTCACTTTACTCTTCCTCGTCTTTTGCAGGTATATGATTTAGTTCGCAAGAGTATGGAGCAGACATTAGCGAATGCTAATATGACGGTGGTGACCTCACTGCTCGCCACAAACAAACCCTGATATTTTTGGAGAATAATATGCAAGATAAAAAGAAAAAACATACAAAACAACCCCAACAGCCACCCGTAGCGCAAGCGCCTGAACAGCAGGAACAGGAGACGATTGTCGGCGAAGTCGAAATCATTGGTATCAATTTTCGCAAGGCTGGCAAAATCTATTATTTCTCGCCAGCAGGAGGCACCTTTACCGTAGGTGAGCGTGTGATTGTGGAGACGGCACGTGGCGTGGAGATGGGTACAGTCAAGGTCGCAAACAAGATTGTAGATGGCAAAGAGGTCATTGCGCCTCTCAAGCCTGTCATTCGCAGAGCAACCGAAGCAGACCTTCAACACGACAGAGAAAACCACGAAAGAGAGATGGAGGCAGCAATGATCTGCAAGAAAAAAATTGCAGAGCATAAACTGGAAATGTCTCTTGTGGAGGCAGAATACACCTTTGACAACACCAAGTTGATTTTCTATTTCACGTGTGAAACGCGTGTTGACTTTCGCGAACTTGTCAAAGACTTAGCTTCCACGTTCCGTACAAGAATTGAACTTCGTCAGATCGGTATTCGTGATGAGGCGAAGATGATGGGTGGACTCGGTATTTGTGGAAGAAAATTCTGTTGTAGTGGCTTCCTTACAGATTTCGTTCAGGTGTCTATCCGTATGGCAAAAGAACAGAATTTTACCCTCAACTCCTCGAAGGCATCCGGCGCGTGTGGCAGATTGATGTGCTGTCTGCGTTATGAGCACGAGGTATATGACGAGGCAATACGCAACACACCTCCCGTCGGCTCACAGGTAAAGACGGCAGATGGTGTCGGTGTAATTGTGGAAACAAGACCTCTTGCCGAAGTGGTAAAGGTAAAAATTACTGCAAGAGATAAAGAGGAAATTCGCCTTTATAAGATTTCGGACATCACCGTCCTTCACCGTCCACAGGGCAAGGGGGATGACGGCGCGCAAAAGAGCGAAGGGGAAGAATAATAATCAACTTTTTTTCACTTTTTTCTTAAAACCCCTTGATTTTTTTTACAGTTGTGCTACAATATATGTAACATAAATTTTAAATGGAGGTATACGATAATGGCATATGTAATTTCTGACGATTGCATCAGTTGTGGTGCTTGTGCAGACGGTTGCCCCGTTTCTTGCATCACCGAAGGCGATGACAAGTATGTAATCAATGCAGACGAGTGCATCTCTTGCGGTAACTGCGCAGAGGCATGCCCCGTAGGTGCTCCTACTGAGGAATAATTTTTCTCAAATTACATTCTATAAAAAGGGAACGACATTTTGCGTTCCCTTTTTAAATAGTAAAAATTTCGGTATAGATATGGAACGAATTGATATAGTTAACGATAACATTCGTCTGATTGTACGTACAGAGGGCTTGATTTTTGGAACGGATGCTTTACTTCTTGCGTCATATATAGACCCAGCGCGACAATACAAGACCGCTATGGAATATGGTGGAGGGACAGGAATTGTGTCTCTGCTTGCCCTTTCTCGCAATAGAGTAGGCGAGGTTTTCACCCTTGAGGTGCAAGAAGAATATGCCTCTCTTATTGAGAGGAATGCAAAACTCAATGGACTACAAGAACGACTACACGCCGTTTTATGCGACATTCGCGAATACAAGGTTTCGCCTGAAGGATGCGTTGACCTTGTGTTCACCAACCCACCATACATGAAAGCAACTACGGGCAAGGCGAATGAAGATGATGAAAAAAACATTGCGCGCCACGAGATTTTTGGAACAATTTACTCCTTCCTGGAAAGTGCAAAATCGCACCTCAAATATGGGGGAGCATTTGTCTGTGTATATCGCACAGACCGTTTGATCGACCTTGTGGATGCTATGCGTAAAAACCAAATTGAGCCAAAACGAATGACCTTTGTGCACGCCAATGCGACAGCTAAACCCTCTATGGTGCTTGTAGAAGGGCGACTCGGTGGAGGAGAGGGTCTGGTGATAACAGCGCCTCTTATGCTTTATCGGGATACGGAAAACAAAGAGTACACCGAAGAAATGACATATATTTTAGAAAAAGGCGAATTCCCACCAGCCTATTACATTCAAAACAAAAGAAAGGGATGTGTATGAACAGCGAGAAAAACAAGATAGAAGGTCGCACGCTGTATCTTGTAACAACACCGATCGGCAATCTCTCCGACCTCTCCCCCAGAGCCATCAAAGTGCTCACTGAAGTGGATTTTATCGGCGCAGAAGATACACGAAACACACTGAAGCTCCTTACCTGTTTTGATATTCACAAGGAAATCGTATCCTACCACGAGCACAACAAAGCGAGCTCAGGACCTAAAATTGTATCTCGTCTGCTCGCAGGCGAAAGTTGTGCCCTTGTAACTGACGCAGGTATGCCTGCCATTTCCGATCCTGGAGAAGATCTGGTACGTCTTTGCGCTGATGCAGATATCCGTGTGCTTGTTATTCCAGGCCCTTGCGCTTGTGTGAGCGCGCTGTCCCTCTCTGCTCTTTCCAGCAAAAGATTTGCCTTTGAGGGTTTTCTTTCGGCAAAGGCAAGTGAAAGACGACGCGCACTTGAAAAAATCAAATATGACGATCGTACCCTGATTTTCTATGAAGCGCCACACAAGTTGATTGCGACTCTCAAGGATATGGCAGAAATTCTGGGAGAGGAAAGACGGATCTCCCTTTGCCGTGAGCTTACAAAACGCAACGAAGAAACAATGCGCACATCACTTCGTGAAGCGCTCGTATATTATGAAACAAATGAGCCACGTGGAGAGTATGTTCTTGTGGTAGAGGGCGCTGATGAGAGCGCTGTTCCTCCGATGGAGCAAGACGGGCTTCTCCTTCGTCTATCTCTTTCTCCCGAATCCCACGTGAAGCATTTTGAAGATGAAGGAATGCCACGTATGGAAGCAATCAAAAAGGCAGCCAAAGAAAGAGGAATTTCCAAGTCGGAGTTATATAAACAGCTTATAAACGACTAAAAATGTAAAAAAGAGTTAGCATTTTCGCAATATTGCGATGCTAACTCTTTCTTTTTTTTGTTTTTTAGAAATACTCTTTTAGCGCTGTAAATTTTAAAAATTCAACGACTTTAGATGCGGGAACGGTATAGCCTTCCACAAATTCTTCATTTTCTGTCGAGGCAGCATAGTTCACACCAATCAAGCGATAATTGTCATCAAAGAGGGCGCCACCTGACGAGCCGTGATCCATAGGAGCAGTGTGCCAGAGGACGGCAAATTTAACGTCGCTTGAGGCTTTGTCCGTATCGGAAAGAGTAACCTCTCTGATATCTTTGATTTTGCCGAGCGTGAGTGCATTGCGAATGCCACCCGGTGAGCCGACAGCGACGCATATGCCACTCACATCCGCATCTTCGCTCGCGAGTTTTGCGACGCGCAATGGGTCATATGAGGCGCTTTTTTGTATTCGAAGCAAGGAGAGGTCGTAATCTGCGCTGGTATACATCAGGGTAGCATCATACTCATTTTCGTATAGGTCCGTTACGGTATACGCCTTGTTGCCATAGGATGTCAAATAGGTCACGTGGTGATTCGTCAGAAGATAGTAATAATAACGATCCTCAAAAATCACAACGCCACTGCCCGATTGCGAGGAAGTGATTTGCGTGCCAAAAAAGTTTGAGGAATAGGTGTAGGCTGTGACCTTTACTGTCGAGGGCAAAAGGCGTTCCTGCGCTTCATTGATGTAGGTTTCATAATCAAAAACCCAGCGCGCATAGAGCGTCATATCCTTTTTGGGAGTAACAGTAAGGTCATAGGGTTGTGTACAGGCTTGGTTTCGATACCACCCAGAGAAAATATAGTTCTCTCTCGTGGGAGTAGGCGCCTTCACGATACCCAAGAGTGTAGATACCTTTTCTGTTACATCCTGCTCTCCGTTTCCCAAAACATAGGTCACCTCGACGGATGCAGGCGTTTCTGTTTCCCCAAACGTGCAACCAACAAGCAAAAGGGCGCACAAAATCACACACAGAAAGGAAAATCGTTTTCTGTTTTTCATAATAGGATTTTTCTGATTTACTTCATACGGAAGTAATTTTCACTGTTCAAGAAGGAAATATCACGTACCACACGACCTACGGTTTCGATATTGGTCGTCATCTCTCCGTTTGTCATCAATGTGCCAAGATAGTTACAAAGAATGCGACGGAAGTAGTGGTGACGAGGATAGGAGAGGAGAGATCGGGAGTCGGTAAGCATACCGACAAAGGTAGCAAGATGGCCTGTGGCAGTAAGATCCTCAAGGTGTTTTTCCATACCAGCCTTATTATCCAGGAACCACCAAGCAGGTCCATACTGCATTTTTCCTTTGACCTCGCTCGATTGGAAACAACCGAGAAGGGGCATAATCTCAAGATTTTGCTTGCCGTTAAGGTTAAAGAGAATGGTAGCAGGAAGGGCGTTCTCGTCGTTCAAACGGTCAAAAAGACGAGAAATGTTGGTAAGTGAGCCGTGTTCAGAAACGCAGTCAAAACCAGAGTCAAGTCCCAAAATCTCAAACATCTTTGTATTGTTGTTACGCATTGCACCAAAATGAAGCTCGGTACGGATGTTGTTTTCGCCATAAAGCTTCATTAAGAAATACGTGAAGTAGCCCTTGAAGATATCGCTTTCCGAAATGGAAATCGGCTCTTTTGCGAGGGCTTTTTTGAGTACCCTTTCTGCCTCCTCTCTGGAGGATACAGGTGTGACGTATTCGACAGCAATATCGCTGGCGCGACAACCAACGGCGATAAATTCAGCAAGACGAATGCGAATCGCCTCCTCAAGAGAATCCATATCGGTGATCGGGTGCGTCAGGGCTTCCAGTTTTGCGATATACTCGGTATATAGAGCCGCTTCAACATTCATAATCTTATCTGCGCGAAAGGCAGGAAGAACGGCGAAGGGATAGCCCTTTGCTTTGATTTTTTCAAAGGTGGTGAGATCATCAAAAATCTCGTTGGTGGTAAAGATATAGGCAACGTTCGACTGCTCAATCAAGGATGCGGGAGTGACGATATGCTCCTGCAAATATGCATTGCAAGCGCAATAGATTTCCTCTGCATTTTCCTCACAGATTTCAATGTTACAGCCAAAGAATTCGGCAAGCTCTACCTGTGACCAGTGATAGAGGGGGTTACCAAATGCTGTGCCAAGCGTTTTACAATATGCGACAAATTTTTCCTTTTTGGAAGCGTCACCAGTAATAAAGCGCTCATCAATACCATAGTTTCTCATCAGACGCCATTTGTAATGGTCGCCAGCAAGCCAGATATCCACGATATCATAAAATCTTTCATTTTCAAGAATCTGCTTTTCAGGGAGGTGGCAGTGGTAGTCAAAGATAGGCATTTCTTTGGCATACTGGTGATAAAGCGTTCTTGCGTACTCATTTTGAAGTAAAAAGTTTTCGTTATAGTAACTCATAGGGTAACTCCTTTTTTATAAAACGCGATTTCGCGATTGTATTCGGAATGTAATACTTCCCTGCCCTCAATCACGGCAAGGATGTAGGAGAAGAAGTCCTCCAGATTCATTGGGGAGGCATCAAAATCAATCCAATTCGATTTATGAGTGGCGAGTGGACGATTCGACGAAATCTTCACTGTAGGAACGAAGGTAGAAAAGGGCGTTCCTCGCCCTGTGGTAAAGAGAACCAACTGGCATCCTGATGCGCCGAGCGCCGTCGAGGCAACCAAATCGTTTCCTGGAGCATCTAATACTGAAAGACCAGCCCTTGCAATTTGTTCAGTGTATTGAAGCACATCAACCACAGGAGCAGAGCCTCCTTTTCGTATGCAACCGAGCGATTTTTCCTCAAGGGTGGTAATTCCACCCGCTTTGTTTCCAGGACTCGGATTTTCATATACGGGGAATCCGTTTTGAATGTAGTAGTTTTTAAAATCTACTATCATTTTCCGGTATTTTTCAAAGATTTCTCCATCAATACACCTTGCCATCAATTCTTTTTCAGCGCCAAACATCTCGGGCACTTCCGTCAGAATTGCGCTGGCGCCAAGCGAGAGAAAACGGTCGGAGAGCTGACCGACAAGGGGATTTGCAACAATACCAGAAAAGGCATCACTGCCACCACATTTTAAACCAATCGCAAGTTCAGACATTGGTACCGGCTCGCGCTTTCGCGTGGAGGCTTCCTCAATCATTTCTCTTAAAATTGCCATACCACAGGCGTGCTCGTCCTCGACCTCTTGACAGATGAGATAGCGAATGTGCGCATCCTTCCCCTTAAGAATTGGATGTTTTTACAGTTATCCTTAAGTGTTCAGGATTTTTTCGTAAGCGACACGCGCGTCACCATTTTCAAGAAAAATGGTACCACAGTGCATAAACCCGTTTTTTTCAAGCATACGACGCATCACCACGTTCCCTTCGTGCGTGTCGATACGAAGAGAGGGCTTCCCCATTTTTATGGAATACTCTCTCGCAAAGGAGAGGATTTCCCCAGCAATGCCACGTCCACGCGCCACAACGGCTATCGCAAAGCGATGAATGGCTGTATAATCTTTGGTATTCCCATTCTGCCACTCGCCATTGTAGATACAATCGTAGGTGGGTTCATAGGTTTTGAGCATTGTAAAGGTGGCAAGGATTCTTTCATTTTCTACATATACATAACCTTCGCCTCGCGCGATATCACGCATAATCACCTCTCTTGAGGGGTAACCATTTTGCCATTGGTCAATGCCAAGTGTGGCAATGGTGGCTCGCGCCTCCTCAAAAAGAGCGAGAAGAGCCTCTACATCGTTATATGTGCTTTTTCGTATCATTCACTTATTCTCACTACTAAAGATTTATATTATTTTATTTCATTGTAGCACATTCTATGGAAAAATGCAAGAGCATATTTATCATCAGGCGCAAAAAAGCACCTATAAGAGGCTATCTCTCATAGGTGCCTTTGCTTTTATCGTTTTTTGGTTAGTTAATTATGCGCCAATCGTCTTGACACAGGTGAACTGAAGGACCATAAATGCAGCGTAGATGAGAAGTAGGGTGATGCCCTGCCATCTTTTCAGTTTGCCTGCAAAAATGGTGGGAATGGTCATAAGCGCCATAACGCCAAGCATTACAGGGATATCCAAAATGAGGGAGGCGTTCATACCAAACAGCTCGGAGGTCAAAGGAACGGTGAAGGGACTGATGGTGATTGCAGCGCCGGAAACAAGAACAAGGTTAAAGATGTTCGCGCCGATAATGTTACCAAGAGAAAGTGCGCCGTGACCCTTTATCAAAGAGGTGATCGCAGTAACAAGTTCAGGCAGCGAGGTACCAATGGCTACAACGGTGAGCGCGATAACGGATTCGGGCATACCAAGCTGGTGAGCAATCGCAGTTGCGTTTTCTACAAGGAGGTATGCGCCAACAGCGATAACGAGAGCTCCGACGATAAGCATAACAATATCTTTTACCATATTGCCATCCTCATTTTTTTCTTCACTTTCGTGAACTTCGGGCTCTTCAAGCTCAGCGCTTGCCGGATTTTTCTTCATATTCAGAACATTGATTACCATATAGACAACAAATGCGACAAGAAGGACAATACCTGTCCAGCGAGCGAATTCGTTTGTAGTATAAGCAATCAAAACATAGAAGGCAGCAACAACAAAGAAGGCACTGACAGGGAACAGAAGGGTTTTCTTATCGACCTTTCCAGGCTTGATGGCAATGGTTGTTGCAGCAATCAGGGCAGTGTTACAGATAATCGAACCAATGGCGTTACCATAAGCAATCGCGCCAGAGCCAGACATTGCACCAATCGCAGAGGTCATAACCTCAGGAAGGGTCGTGCCGATAGAAACGACGGTCGCGCCAATCAGAAGTTCGGGAAGATGGAAGCGTTTTGCAATACCTGTGGCAGCGTCAACAAACCAGTCGCCACCTTTGATGAGAAGGATTAAGCCAAACGCTAAGAGGAAATACTCGTTCGGGATGAAGCTAAACATTTTTGGTCTCCTATTTTCATTTTTCTTTTTCTTTGAAAAAAGCCGAGCATACAAGGATGCTCGGCAAAGGACCATGCATACTTGTATACATGAGTCTCGCAAATTAAAACAAGCCAGTCGATAAATGACAGGATGTTGACTTGTTGCGCAAAATACGCTTGCTACTCCCTCACGGGTTTTATTCTTACATATTTTAACACAACAAACTCAATTTGTCAAGTCAAAGGGAAAGTTCTTCTTGAAAATTTGGAATAAAACTCTCGTCAGCGACAGAAAGAGACTGTATGAAGGCATTTGTAACGCCGAGTTTCTCGGCATATTCCACGACTCGACGATATTCACCAGAGGTGACTTTCCGATTGAGAGGAGCGGACATACCAGACATAGGCGTATATTGTCCCAAAATGCTGATATATATACGGTCCCCATAGGTGCGATATAGATGGGATATCGCAAGGCACGCATTGGCAACCCCTTGCGGGAGAACAAGAACACGACAGACAACGCCACGAAGAAGAATGGGGGTGGGAGTGTCCTCCTCGCTTGCTGGAGAATGGGTCAGGGAATCCGAAAAGAGGGGGGAGGGACACTGACGCATCATCTCATCAATCGCCATTTTTGCGACGTCGGGATAATTCTCTGCTCCACTGTAACGCTTAGCCAGCCGACGGTCTATGTATTTTAAGTCGGGAAGATAGATGTCAACAAGTCCGTCGAGCATACGCAGACTTTCAACGCTTTCATAGGAGGAGGTATTATATACAATGGGGAGAGTGAGCCCTTCCCTTTTCGCTTGAGGAATGGTGCGCGCGAGCGTGGGAATAAAATGGGTCGGTGTCACAAAATTGATGTTTGTCGCGCCCCTTTCTTGCAGGGCGAGCATCAGGCGCACAAGTTCATCCTCGCGAACGGCTCGTCCAACACCTTCACGCGAGATTTCACGATTTTGGCAGTAAACACAGCCAAGAGAACACCCTGAAAAGAAGATTGTGCCAGAGCCATTTTTCCCTGTAATCGGCGGCTCTTCCCACAAATGAAGGTCGGCTCGACATACGCGAGGGATATCCGTTGAATGACAGCGTCCGACGCTTTTTGTTCTATCTATTCCACACTTGTGTCCACAGAGTTGACAATTTTCATAGATATTCACGGCAGTTCTCCTTTTCATTTTACTACAATTCTTTACATTTTCTGCGCATTCTTTCGTTTTTTTATTTTTTTATAAAAGAATTGTTGACAGAAGTTCTTTTTTGTGATAGACTAAAGAAAACAATTTTTTGAGGTAATGCGATTATGTCAGAAAAAAGAAGTGGTTATATTTCTTGGGACGAATATTTCATGGGTGTTGCACAACTGGCATCTATGCGCTCTAAAGATCCAAGCACACAGGTCGGCTGTTGTATCGTAGATGAACAAAACAGAATTCTCTCGACAGGCTACAATGGTTTTCCACAGGGATGCAATGACGACGAATTCCCTTGGGGACGTGACGAGGCAGAGGGCGAGACAAAGTATCCCTTCGTTGTACACGCTGAACTGAATGCAATTTTGAACAATCGTGGCAAATCCTTGCAGGGGGCAAGACTTTATGTCGGGCTTTTTCCTTGCAACGAGTGCGCCAAAGCAATTATTCAGGCAGGCGTTTCCGAAGTGATTTATCTCTCGGACAAGTATGCCAATACCCCTTCCACCTTAGCATCTAAAAGAATGCTTGGCTCAGCGGGAATCAAACTTCGCCAACTTACATCCAAAGCATCTCTTTTGATTAAATTCGACTAACCTTTTATGAGCAAAGGCAATCCATTCGGATTGCCTTTTTCTTTTTTTAGAGATTTTTGAAAAAGTCTTGAATTTCAAGAAGGGTGGCTGTCGTGCTTCCTGTCATCATAACATCACTACCACCTCCACGCAGGGAAAGTTGTTCTTTTAAGGTGGGAAGGATGGTTTTGAGGGGAACCTTTTTTGAGGACAGAAGAACCTTCCGTTTCTCCTCCTCATTTAAAACAAGGACAAGAATGCCCTCGCATTTCTCTGTGGCAAGGTTTGCAAAGGCACGAAGCGCGTCCATATCTATGTCCGAAAATGCGACAACAGGATGTTTTTCTGTCGGAGAAAATACCTCAGCGCGAAGCGCCATTTCACGTTTCACCTGTTCGGATAATTTAAACTTCAAGGAGGAAATCTCGCTCTCCAGTTTTTTCACAGCAGAAAACGTTTCATATTGCGTAACGGAAAGGGCGCAAGCAACAGCGTAGTTTTCTCGATAGACACGACGTCCTTCGATCAGCGCTCGTTTTCCTGCAAGCAGACGAATGCGAGTCCCTCCACGATGCTTTTCAAATTCCAAAAGGCGAATCTGACCAATTTGCCCAGTAGAGGAAACGTGAGGGGCGCAACAGGCGCAGGTATCTACCTCACCGATTTTTACAATTCGGACGCCCTCGCTGAGTTCCAATTTGGAACGATAGGTCATAGTAGAAAGTTCTTCCGGAGTTGGATAGTAGGCAGTAACCGAAAGATTATCGGTAACAACACGATTGGCAAGGTCCTCAATATAATCCAATTGTTCACGATTGAGAACACCATCAAAATCAAAGATGACATCAAAATCTGAAAGGTGAAAGCCGACATTTTCAAAGCCGAAATGGGTGTGGACAAGACCGGAAACAATATGCTCTGCCGTATGGCACTGCATTTTTTCAAAGCGCTCTTCAAAATCAATTTTGCCAAGCACTGTATTACCGAGTCCGAGTGGTGCTTTGGTAATATGCGTTATGATACCGTCCTTTAGCCTTACATCCACCACCTCAACCGAAGCCAGTGTACCACGATCGGACATCTGTCCTCCCTCATTTGGGAAGAAGGCAGTGCGATCGAGTATCACAGAAAATGTGCCATCGGCATTTGGCGTTACAGAGAGCACGGTTGCTTCAAATTCAGTGAGATATGAACTTGTGTCGTAGAGTTTTTCGGTATTCATTTTTGAACATCCTCCATAGAAAACAATGACCAAGGGTAACTGGTAAAATCCGGATAGGCAGTGACCGTTTTCTCCCCCTTTGCCGTCGGAAAGGTCAGACGATAAGCGAACAGAGAAACCTTACACTTATTGGTTTTTGATCCATATTTCCCGTCACCGAGCAATGGCAGACGCCTTGTGGAAAATTGAATACGTATCTGGTGGAAGCGCCCTGTGTCAAGTTTGACACGTACAAGCGACAAAGGACGTTCTCCGTCCGTCGTATGAGCAAGCGTTTCATAGGAGAGCCTGGCATATTTCGCGCCTTTTCTTTCCTTCGGTACACTGTGAGCGCGACTTGTCGCATTGTCCTTAATCAAATAGTCCTCAAAGGTGCCCATATCTTCAGCGTAGCCGTCGGTTACGGCAATATATTCCTTTATGATTTTGCCATCTGCAAGCGCCTGACTTAATGTCGCAGCGCTCTTTTTGTGACGAGCAAAAACGAGGAGTCCACCGACCACGCGATCGAGTCTATGTATAAGAAACAGCTCGCCCCTCTCCCCTCTTTCTGCGAGGGCTTCCCCTGTTAGGGTCAGGGCATCCGGATCCCCAGATGGATCCTTTTGCGAGGGCATAAAAGGTGGTTTCAAAACAACAACAAGATCCTTGTCAATATATAAAATTTCCATTCTTTTACCTGTATTTCGACAATATTTGTTTACAAAAATAGCCGTTTTCACGGCAATTTTTGTTTGATTTTCATTTTTAATGTGTCGTCACTTGTTTTTCAAGGATTTTAACAAGGCGCACAAGAACAGGAACGAGAAGAATGTTTGTCAGAAGTTCTACAATGACATTGATCGCAGCAAGATTAAAGATGATAAACTCACCCGCAGAACTTACGCCAAGCGCTGTCGCCCATTCTCGGATGGTAGGTAAAAAGAAAATGACACAGCCAAGAAGAAATATTCCTGTATTTACAATCGGACAAACAACGGAAGCTACAAGGGCGCGCAAATAGGGATGATTTTTCGGCAGAATTTTATATACAAACCCACTTATCAAACCAGCCAAAACGCCTTTGAGAACAACAGTGACAATCGTGCCAAAGGGGTCTACAACAAGAAAGGATGCGGCATCTCCTGTATAAAAAACGGCAAGAGCAAATACAAGACCGAGCCACGCTCCTCCAAGTGGTCCTATGAGAACGGAGCCGAGCACGATTGGAAATAAAACAAGTGTCAGCGAAAAAGGGCCAGCTATGTGAATGCTACCACCAAGAAGTTGAAGAACAAAAACAAGAGCTGTTAGCAGAGCAAGATAGGTAATTTTTAAGATTTGTTCTTTGTTTGTGTTTTCTTTTTTTGTTTGCATAGCGCACCTCCACAAAAGATTTATGCAAGTATTATAACACAGACAAAGAACAAATGCAAGATAATTTATTTTTTTCTTCCTTTTCCTTTGCCACCAACGGAAAAACCGACGGACTTTGTCTTTTGCTTGATTGCCTTTCCACCAGAAAGCAGAAGCATTTTTATGGCGCAAAGACTAAATTCATTTGCAAACACATAGAGGGGTTTGTTGATTGCACCACGCGCAAGAACCTTGATATGCAAGGTGTCATAGGGGATTAGCATACGACTTTTTAATATCTCAATATCGACGCGATCACCACTACTGAAATGCTCCGAGAGTGTATCAATGTTGATAATCGCGCGACGTTTACCGTAAGTGACGATTGGGGCGTTTCTGTGCTCCAGCAGAGCCTCTGCGCTACGGTCGGATAATAGACGGTCGGCTTCTTCCTCCGTGATACCGAAATATTCCGTCGTTTCAGGTGTAATGGTGCGATAGGCATATTCTTCATTTTCCTGAGTTGTGTGTGCTACGGTACGCTCTGCCCTCTTTCCTGCGTGCTTGTGCCAAGGGGCAAAAATGAATTCAAAAAAACGTACAAGACCCTTTTCCTTCATTGCCTTCTTTTTGCGCTTTTTCTTTCTCGCCTTACGGACTTTGACTGGCGTTGTGACGGATGCTGTGGTAGCAGTTGACGTTGTCACCTGTGAGGTTATCTCGGTAGCATCAGCAGTCATCTCAACCTCTTGTGGATTGATACTTTCGTTGTCCTCGTCCTGCGTTTCAAACTCCATTGTGGGGAAAACGTCAAAAATGACAACGCTTTCTTCGTCGCAAATAAGGTCAGAAAAGGGGGATGTCGTATGAGTGCTAACACCTTGTGCCTCCTCTGTTTCCTTTGGGTCATCTTGCGCTACGGTAATGAAAGATGGCTCTTCCAGCACCGAGATGGCTTCAGGTGTAGATTCCACAGTACCCTCTGATATGACTTGTGGTGTCGAAGAAATGGTAGGCTCTTCCACCACCGAGATGGCTTCAGGGGTGGATTCCATAGTACCCTCTGATATGACTTGTGGTGTTGAAGAAATAGTAGGTTCTTCCACCACCAAGATACTATCGGGGGTGGCTTCTGTTTCCGTTTCCGGGTCTACTTGTGCTTCGGTAAGGGCGAAAGATGCATCAGCGAGCGCGTATGCGCTGGCGGGTGGAGGGGTTGTGGTAGATTGTGTCACATCCGTGGATGAGATGGGTGATGACGTGGTCGGAGTGACGGGGTCAGTGGTCGGAGATGTCGGGGAGGGCTCTGGTGCTGTCGGATTCGGAGAGGTCACTTTCCGTCTTTTTGATGGAATGAAATACAAAAGCAACAACAAAAGCAAAATCACGAGAACAGCGACAGCGAGCCACCAGAATTCGTTTTCGTTTTCCATTGGGGTATTACGTGAAGAATAAATCACTCTACCCTCTTTGAGTGTAATGTTATAATTCTCGTGCTCTACATTCGCTCCTACGGTTTCTCCGACAAAGGGAACTACATTCAGAACATCTCCAGAAAAGAGCGCCCCCTCACTGACAAAATAAGTAAAGTCGCTTTGTCCACCATCCCGATAAATGGTCACATCCGAAAGGGTAATGGTTAGAGGGGCTTTTTCTATCGTATAATAGAGAGTGAGGCTCTCGCCCTCCGTATCGGCAAACGCTGTATTTGCTTTATCCTTCAAAAGAAGTGTAACACGATATTGTCCAGCGTTTTTTCCCTCCTCGACATCTGTGATTTGGTAGGCAGAGGTGTCCTTTAGTATCGGCGCTTGCACTTCGCCTGTGTAGGTTAGGCTGGGAAGGGTGGGAGAAGATATGATTTGCTTCTTTACATTTACTGTATGTGTTACCTTTCCCTCGCCCTCGTAGTTATTCTTATCCAAGTCGAAGATAGCAACAACTGTATATTCTCCGACATTCAGGAAGGTATCTTCGGAAAGCGAAATGAGGGTGACGCCTTCGGGGAGCGATACCACACGAAGGATATGTCCTTCCTCCTTGTAGGTTACGGTGGAGAAGGAAAAGGTTACGGTATCGGGATCAAAGGTCGCCTTCCTTACGTCAATGGGAAGTTCAATGCTCGCATCTTCGGTTACAATACGCACATAGGTATCCATAAAACGTAGCGAGGATGCGTTTTCGTATTCGATACGGAAATCATTGATGAGACTCTCTGATCCATCATTGTAGATTTTTTTAACAGTAAAATGGCTCGGGGAGAGGGTTTCATAGGCAAAAAGGAGTGTTGGATTTAAGGTAGCCACCGTTTCGACAGCCACTACCTCGTGAATGGTAAACGAGAGAGGCGAGGAGGAAAGAAGGGTGTAGTTTTCACTTTCTTCAACTGTGGCAATACAAGTATAATTCCCTGCCCTATCCTTTGGATTTTTTACCTCATTTCCGTTCGCATCATAGTAGGTAAAGGTAACCTCGCCATATTTTGCACTTGCTTTTGGGGTCGGATTTTTTGAGGTATAACCGTCTTGAATTTCCAGAGGAAGAAGCCACTCGTTCTTCGCTTTTTGAATGACATAAACAATCTTAGGATTGATAATATAATAGTTTTGATTCTTACATTGTGCCGTTGCAGTGTATTCTCCCGCCAAAACCATTTCTCCCTCTACTGCAATCGGCAAATCATTGTAAATAGCTTCGGGAAGGTGGGACTTTCCGTCATAGGTAAAGGCGAGGTTCTTCCACTCTACCTCAATCGGAGCAGGCGAGATGGCGAGAGAAACGGTGATGGGGTTCGGGAGGAGATAATTACCTGATGACGTCGAAAAGGTGGCTGTAATTTCCTTCTTTCCCTCCTCGACATTTGTCACTGTGTCGGAAAAGGTGACCTCCAGCCTACATCCATCCAAACCGAGAGGTAGCGTTCCCACAATGGTCGGAGAATGTGGTTTTCCATCATACACAAAAAGACCACCGAGAATTTCAAAGGAGGACAGGTCATACGACGTCTTAAGAATTTGCCATTTTAGCGTTGGAACAAGAGGGGGATTGTAGTTTGTCGCATCATAAAGCAGAGTAGCTGTCGCTGTGTATTCCCCCGCATTGATTCCTCTGTTTCCGTCATATTGCAAAACACTCACGCCTTGTGGAAGTCCTGAGAGGACGGGTGTCTTTTCCGTATTATCGAATACAAAAGAGGATGCGCTCCAAAAAACCCCTGACATATCATACTCCCCTTTTTCGATAGAAAAGGTGGTTGTTGGGTTTTCATAGATATAGTTTTTGCTCATCTTTGCCGTAGCAATATATTCTGTGCCGGCATTGATTTTCCCACCTTCAACCTCTGCATACTCAATATTACCAAACACATTTAAATAGGAGGCTTTTGGTACTTTTTCGCTATTATCGTAAACAAATGTTAGCATTTCCCAAGATATAGTCACCTTTTTGGGTAAAATATTCAAGGTTGTTGTTTTTGACGAAGGACATTCATAGTTGACGCTTTCGGTGCTGAAAGAGAGGGTGATGGTATAACTTCCCGTATCCGTACCACCACCGATAACCTCCATTTTAAGGGGAATACCATCTTTGCCCACAGGAGCCTTACCACCAGGTGTAATTGTCAAGAATTCTCCATTGTATGTTTTGTTTTCGCTCTGAAATACAATCTGATCAAGTGAATATGTCGCTTTTTTTACTTCAAGGGGAAGTCGCGCTTTTAAGTCGCCATATGCCACAGTAACACCACTATCGGTTGCCGAAAGAGAATTTGGGTAGGTATCGTAGATGACGCGAAGAGAACGTACGTCTGCGAGCGTTACGCTACCATCAAGGTGTGTAACGCTGACACGAATGCCGTTAAGGTCAACAGTTTCAAAGGCGGTATATACCCACTTATCGGGATTCGCATCAATACGGATAGCGACAGGTGCATTTTGTCTTACCTCTATTTCATAAATGGGACTGGTAAGAGAGGTATAATTGCTTGTCCCCTCGACGCTGATACGCGCAAAGAGCGCGCCTGTACTTCCCGGCATTACAAGCGAAAAGGGGCCTTCCTTTTCTTTGGAGTACATAATGGCAGGGGTACCGAATTTTGCATATCCACCAAATGTGGGAGGTGTACCAAGATAGGTGTCAAGAACGTAGGTTTCCTCAATCCAATCGTTTTGCGCCTTTAATATTTGAAAGGTGGCTTCTATCGGATCGTTCTGATTGGTCGAATCCCAGACACAGTTTTCGACATCATTCAAAGACAGAACAACAGGATACTCACCTGCATTAAGACCTCCCTCATTTTTTGTCGCAGTATAATAAGGACTTTGAGGGATGCTCGCATACAGGTGCGTTCCCTCATATATTTTAGGAAGAATCTCGGGCGTCGCAACACGCATTGGCAGAACATCCACACGCACCTCGCCAGAATGCGCGCTTACGCTCTGTCCTTCATAGGTGAAGGTTACGCTGACGGTATATGCGCCACTGTCCGAAACATTTTTTATAGCAAGGGTAGAAGCGCTCCCTCCGAGCAAGACGCCGTCCTTGTACCAGGAATACGTATAAAAGCCTTCTTCCTCAAACTCGTGAAAAAGGTTTTCTACCTTTAATATATGTGGCTTGCCATCAAAGGCAAATGAGAGGGGAGAAAGCGTAAAGGTGGGAGGGGATAGCGTGGCTTCGTCCACATTCGTTTGCGCCTCCTCTTGAGATGCTGCTCTTGCCGAAGGGACTACAAACAAGAAAAATAAAAGAAGAAGTGTAGATAAAAGAATGGCATATTTCATTGCTTTCATAAAAGGAACCTCATTTGTTTTTTGGAAAATTATACCATATCCTTTTGAAATAATGCAAGATTTCACAAAGTGAAAATATCGCAGAGTATGACAGTTTTTTCGCTCTTTGAGAGCATTTTTTGAAAGGAAAGGGAGAGTTCTGTGGAGAGGGCTTGTCCTGTGTCGAAGAATATTTTATTTTTTATTTGAAATTTTTTGATTTATGGTGTAGACTTTTGGCATTTTTCGTGGTAGAATAAAATAAAAAACGGAGCATTTAAATGTCATCTTTCTCTATGCCCATCAAAGTGGATGTACACGACGTGGATTTTAACGGTGTTTGCCGTCCTTCTTCCCTGCTTCGCTACATCCAATCGTCCGCACAAATGCAACTCAATGAAAACGGAATGAGTTACAATGAATTATATAACAATCGCCATCGCGCATTTTTGCTCTCCCGAATTACGGTAGAATTTTACGAGGATGTACGTGAGGGGGCTTCCCTTGTCGCAGAAACCTTTCCTGTACCCAGCAGAGGTTATACCTTCCTTCGTTGCTATCAACTCTGGCGAGAGGAAAAAATTATCGGTCGCGCGATTTCTGCGTGGGCGCTCATTGATACAGAGGAGCGTTCCCTTGTAAAGACGAGTGATTTTGATCTTCCTCTTGAGCATCTTCCAAAACTCGACCTCGAGCTTCTTCATATTCGTGTACCTGCTGAGGCTGTACAAGTCGGCGAATACACTGTTTCTTACTGTGAAACCGACCAGAACAGACATATGAACAACACAAGATATGCCGATATGTATGCTCACTTTTTGCCGATGGAGAATAAACGAATGGCATCTCTCACCATCAGTTATATGAAGGAAGCGCCAATGGGCACAACACTGAAGGTTTTGTATGCCGAAAAGGACGGAGCGCACTATTTCCGTACAATTTTACCAAATGGAAATGTCAATTCTGAGGCACGAATTGTGCTTTGTGAACTAAATTGAAAAAAGTCGAAATTTCTTCTTGACAAGAGTGTTTTTTTTTGCTACAATAGTTGCATATTTCAAAAACGTTTGAGCAGAACAGAGTAACATATCACCTTGCTTTACAGAGAGCCGTTGTTTGGTGCAAGACGGTAAGAAAGAGTATGTGAATACACTCTGCGAGTTGATAGCGGAAGGTTGATTTTCAACTGCGTATGCTACTCCGGGTACGACCGTTATATCGTCGGGTCTGTGTTGGCAGACTTACAGAGGTCATATCTGTGAAGATATGATAAAAGCAGAGTGGTAACACGATATATTTCGTCCCTGCATTTCCTTATCTAATGAGGAAATGCGGGCTTTTTTGTTTTTTACACATTTTTGTGCAAAAATAGATTTTTCCCAAAGGAGAACAAAAACAATGAAAAAAATTCTTTCCCTCATCCTCGCCGTAGTTCTTATTCTCGGCACATTCACCCTCGCATCTTGTGGAAACACAAATACAGTAAAAATTAACCCCGACAAAGAAAAGTATGTCATCGGCGTAATTCAACTTGCGCCTCACGAAGCGCTTGATGCAGCAACCAAGGGCTTTATGGATACACTGGAGGCCAAGCTTACCGCTGCTGGTCGCGAAGTAGAATTTAAATTTCAGAATGCACAAGGTGATACAAATACTTGCACAACGATTGTAAACTCCTTTGTCGCAGACGACGTAGACCTCATTATGGCAAATGCAACTGCTGCGCTCTTCGCTGCTGCAAATGCAACCGTTACCATTCCCGTACTCGGCACATCCATCACGGAATACGGCGTTGCTCTCGAACTTGATGACTTTAATGGCACCGTCGGTGGCAATGTTTCCGGTACCTCCGACCTTGCTCCTCTTAACGAACAGGCGCAGATGATGGTCGATACCTTGAATCTTGATAACACAAAGAAGGTCGGCCTTCTCTACTGCTCTTCCGAGCTCAACTCCCAATATCAGGTAGATGTTGTTGGAAAGTATCTGACAAATCTTGGCATTACAGTGGAACATTATAAATTTACCGACTCTAACGATCTTCAAACCATTTGCGCAAATGCGGCAAATAATGTAGACGCTATCTATGTTCCTACCGACAATGTAGTCGCTTCCAATACCGGCATTATCAACAACGTATGCGAGCCTCTGAACATTCCTGTTTTTGCAGGCGAAGAAAACTCCTGCAAAGGATGTGGTTATGCAACTCTCGCTATCAGCTACTACAATATCGGTCAAAAGACTGGTGAAATGGCAGCCGACATCCTTCTTGGCAAAATCAACATTTCCGAAACTCCCATTGCATATGACGCTGCACCTGTAAAGAAATACAACAAAGAAATCTGTGACAAGCTCGGTATTGACACGCAGGCTCTTGAAGAACAGGGCTACATTGCTATTGTAACAGAATAAAACTGGAGATTATTATGGGCTTTATCAACGCACTTCCTGGCGCTGTGGCGCAGGGACTCATCTGGGGCTTATTTGCCATCGGACTTTACATTTCCTACAAAATACTTGACATTGCCGATTTGACGGTAGACGGTTCCATTTGTACTGGCGGATGCGTCCTTGCTGCGCTACTGACGAGAGGTGTGAATGTATACATATGTATTCTTTGCGCTTTTCTTGCCGGCGCGCTTGCTGGCGCTGTTACAGGACTTTTTCACACAGCAATGGGAATTCCCCCAATCCTTTCCGGTATTTTAACACAACTGATGCTTTGGTCGGTCAACCTTAAAATTCTCGGAAAAGCAACTCTGCCTGTCAGCTCAAGAAAGTATGATGTACTTCTCTCTTCGATTAACAATGTCGCATCCATCCTGGTTGCGCTCGCCTTCTGCGCTGTCACCATTGTGATTCTTTGGTTGTTCTTCTATACGGAAATCGGCTTAACAATTAAGTCGACGGGCGATAATGAGCATATGAGTCGCGCGCAAGGTGTAAATGTAAACTTCAACAAGGTTCTCGGTCTTGCCATTTCCAACGGCATTATTGCGCTTTCGGGCGCGCTCCTTGTGCAATATCAAGGCTTTGCAGATATCAATATGGGTCGAGGCGCTATCGTTATCGGACTGGCAGCAATTATCATTGGTCTTTCCGTTTCTCTCAAAATTAAGCCAAATTTTGTATGTAGCCTGATTGGTGTTGTCGGTGGTGCGATTGCCTATTACCTCGTTTATACCTTTGTTATTTTCCTTGGCATTGATACAGACTTCCTTAAGATGCTCTCTGCTGTTGTTGTGGCAATTTTCCTTGCCGTACCTTACATTAAGTCGACATACTTCAAAAAGCATCACAAGGCACATATAGTAGCCGAAACGAAAGAGGAGGGCGAAGAAGATGCTTAAAATTACAGACCTTCATAAGACCTTCCATCCCGGCACGGTCAATGCGAAAAAGGCGCTGAATGGGTTGTCACTCACCTTGAACGAAGGTGACTTTGTTACCGTTATCGGTGGCAATGGCGCCGGAAAAAGTACAATGCTCAATGCCATTGCCGGTGTGTTCATTCCCGACGAGGGCACGATTGAAATTGACGGTGTAGATGTTACAAACATTCCCGAATATAAAAGAGCAATGTATCTCGGTCGTGTATTCCAGGACCCTATGATGGGTACGGCTCCCGATATGGAGATTGCAGAGAATTTAGCGATCGCCAAAAGACGTGGCACCAGACGCCGTCTGCTTTGGGGACTGCCGAAAGCAGAAAGAGAAAGTTATCGCGAGGTGCTCGCAGAGCTTGGACTCGGTCTTGAGGATCGCCTATCGAGCAAGGTAGGACTTCTCTCCGGTGGACAAAGACAAGCTGTCACCCTTCTGATGGCAACCATAAAAAAGCCGAAACTTCTCCTTCTGGACGAGCATACGGCTGCGCTTGACCCGAAAACGGCAGCAAAGGTGCTGGAAATCACCGATCGTATTGTTACTGACAATCACCTCACCACAATTATGATTACGCACAATATGCGTGATGCAATCAAGCACGGAAATCGCTTGATTATGCTTCACGAGGGACGTGTGATTATTGACGTATCCGGTGAGGAAAAGCAAAAGCTCACCGTCGAGGATCTTCTCGCAATGTTCGCAAGAGCATCCGGCGACGAGTTTTCCAACGACAGAGCCATTCTCTCATAATCAAAATACCCAAGACAAAATCGTCTTGGGTATTTTTTTGAAGAATGGTTTTAACATATTTTCAAGTGTTTTTTAATAAAATAAACCACGCGATGCTCTTTGCCCATTTTATGAAAAATACATATTTTTACAAAAACCTATTGCATTCGACAAAAAACCGTGATATAATGGCTTTGTATAAATATATTTTAAGGAGTTTATCAAATGAAAAGAATAATTACATTTCTCCTCGCTGTGGTACTCATCCTTTCCTGCCTTACGGCAACGGGATGCAAGCCAAAGCATAAGCAGTTCGGCAGATTTTCCTACAACGGAAACTGGTTGACCTCCTTCGCAATCAAAGACATTTCTTTTGAGGTAGCAAAAGATATTGTTCATCAAGGTACACAAGCAACGCTTTACCAGGACAACACCCCTTCTCTGCTCTCCTGTGGTGTGACTTCCCTCTCGGTGAACGATACCGATCCTTTCGATCTTCCCCTTCCCTCTGAGGATTTTGTCAATGCCATCCTTAATAAGTATGCAAGCATCACTGTTGTAACAAAATATTATGTTACTGGCGAGAAAAAGCAACTTGAAAAGACTGACTTTATCCAAGGTACGGACCTGAAAAACCTTCTTCGCAGAAACGAATTCCAGCCCTTCTCTCAGCTTGTCACGAAAGGCATTATCGTTTTTGATGAGCTGATCGTATTTATGGACAACGAGAATACCGAATTCAAAAA
Source organism: Eubacteriales bacterium (assembly GCA_045612385.1). Taxonomy (GTDB): domain Bacteria; phylum Bacillota; class Clostridia; order Oscillospirales; family CAG-272; genus UBA1740. The sequence continues at coordinate 24,326 of JAZKYZ010000047.1, forward strand.
CAGCAAAGAAAACACCACAGCACCCTTCAACAACATCTTTACATACCATACGGATGAAGATGGCAACATCGTTATTCAGACACACGACTTCGCCGAAATTCCTTCGAGCGTTGGTGGTGGTGTTGCTTGTTCTTACCTTCAGGACACCGAACAGCTTTATGACTCCGAGAATAAGCTTGTCAAATGGCAGACCTCTCTTGGCGTTTATACAGCTACCCCCGAAGGCACTCTTGAACAAGGTTATATTCTTGAAGTGGAGTTCCAGTGGAACGAAAAGGAATAATTTTACTACATTGTTGATATTAAAGGGACTGCCAGATAAGGCAGTCCTTTTAGATAAGGAGTTTATCGTGAAAAGGATTTTGTTTTTATTACTCATTTTCACCCTTCTCTTTGCCGTCGGATGTGGAAAAACACCAGATGATACAACGAAAATCCTCTTGAAAGAGTGGAGTTGATTTTGCTTGATATCCTCTCCTATAATTATTCGGGTGGTCTTGTTAAGAACGAGCATTATTCCGGTGTGAATGCCGATGGAACGCCAAAGCTTATCGGTGGTCTTAAGAATCCTGATGCGTCCTCTCCGTATCTTGGACAAGATGGTATGATGCTCGAATTCGCGACGAGCAACCGTTCCAGCGCATCCTACTGTCGTGGCGACTTCCTGCTTGCGAATGCGCTCTTGAGCGCTGGCGTGGCTTTGGAAATCGTTGATATGGAGGAAAATGAAACGCTCTGGCAAAAAATGATTGTCGGAAACGAGGACTTCCTCTACAAATACAAAATGGGCTATAACAGTTATTCGGAAGGCTCCTATGGCACATCTGCCAAGGAGGATCTTGAGCAAAATTACAAAGGAAAGCAATACTACGCTATCAAGGAACTCTGGGCGTGGATGCAAACCACATATTAACAAACAAGCCCCAAATTGTCAGACAATTTGGGGCATTATTCAGGAGATGCATTTATTATGGAAATGATGATAGAGCAAAAGGGCGAGTGGAGACCACCGATCGAAGAACTTTTTTTACCCGAAGTGGAGGAAGAGATACGAGAGTATTTCTATAACCGAGCCAAAATGCTCTCGGACAAAAAGGATATTCCTTCGCTGGAAGAGGCGAGGGCGCTGTTCTTGTTACTGCGCGAATGCGAGGGACGAGGGGCACTTTTAAAAAAATGCGCAGAGAAAATCAAAAAACTGCATAAGCAAAATGCACTCTTTCAGCCAAAGGCACTTAAAGAAGCGCTCAAAAAGTATCGCGAAGGAATCTATAACGAATATATTGACTATTATGGTATCAGTATTTTTGCAATTCCTGATGATGTAAAAATTGTGGTGAGTTATGCTTTTAAGAAATGCAAAATTATCACAAGCCTGATTATTCCTGAAGGCGTGACAAGTATTGAAAGCAGCGCATTCCTGGATTCTGCGAATCTTGTCAGAATTACCATTGCAAGTAGCGTAACAGATCTCGCAATGAGTGCGTTCTCCGGTTGCAGTTCACTGAAATCTATCTATATCAGCGAGCGAAATCCCGTTTACCAATCCATAGATGGTAATATTCTTTCAAGAGATGGAAAAACATTTTATCAATATGCCGAAGGAAAAACACAAACGGAATTTATCCTTCCTGACGGGGTAATGCACATTGAAAAATTCGCCTTTATGGATTCCAATCACCTTACGAATATCACCATACCAAACAGTGTAAAAAGCATTGGAATGGACGCGTTCTCTCGTTGTCGTCATTTGAGCAGTATTGCCATTCCGAACAGTGTCATCCACATCGAAAGAGGCATCTTCTCGTGTTGCGAACAGCTTTCGAGCGTCAAACTTCCCGACCATATCACAGCTATCCCTGAATCTACGTTTTTTATGTGTTCATTTTCGCAAATTGATATCCCTGAAGGCGTGACAAGCGTTGGCAAGTATGCATTTTCGGAGTGTAAAAATCTCACAAGCATCACCCTTCCCTATCATATATCCATTATCGGCAGTTATGCGTTTCAAGCCTGCGAAAATTTGACGAGTATCACCCTTCCCTATCATATATCCATTATCGGCAGTTATACGTTTCAAGCCTGCGAAAACTTGACGAGTATCACCATTCCAGATAGTGTTACAAAAATAGGCGCAGGCGCATTTGGTTGTTGTACAAATTTGCAGTACATCAAGTTTCGTGGAAGCAGAATGCAATGGGAGCGCATAGAAAAAGGATATCTCTGGGACAAAGAAACCGGAAATTATACCATTATTTTTGATTACAGGGGAGTATAAAAAATTCATCCCATCAACTGTATGACGTTTAAAAATGAAATGCCTGTCTCAAAAAGGGAGACAGGCATTTTTTTATTTGGTTTCGATAAGGAAAAAGTAGGGGGAGGTCGGAGAGTTGAGGATGCGAAATTCGCTACAACAGACCTTGAAGCGAGAGAGTGTCGAGAAATATTCTCGGAGCATTTCTCCCTCCAGACGTCCCTCCTCGTGACCTGGATAAATAGCAATGAGGAGAACACCATCAGACGCGAGAAGTTCGATAGCGGCTTCGACGGCAGGCATTGTGGTTTCGCGAAGGGTCGTGACGGCTTTCTTTCCACTGCGGGGAAGGTAACCGAGATTGAACATTCCACACTTAATCGGCTCCTTGACGTAATCACGCACGAGGTGATGCGAAGCGCAAATCAAGGTATAGTTTTCGGGAGCGCCTTCCTTTTGAAGATGCTCTCTGGTGCTTTCCAGCGCTTCCGGCTGGATATCAAAGGCATAAACCTTACCACTGGGCCCAACGGTACGTGAGAGGAAGAGGGTATCGTTTCCGTTTCCCATTGTGAAGTCCACTGCCGTGTCGCCTTCCTTTAGGTGCTGTAAAATAAAATGCTTATGTGTTTCTATGAGGTCAACCATTTTCCTCTTCCTTTCTGCCAATCTCGCACGTCGGGGTGACGAAGGCAGTATAATTGGTTTTATAAATGACGTATCCCGGCTTCGCGCCTGCAGGCTTACGAATGTTTTTCACACGGGTATAGTCCACTGCTACGGGGGCGCTGGTGGCTTTGGAATGGTAGGCAGCAACAGACGCCGCTTCTGTATAATCCACCTCGCTCGGCTCTTCTCCGTCACACAGAAGAACGCAGTGAGAGCCAGGCATATCCTTTACGTGGAACCACAGGTCACCTTTGGTTGCCACCTTGAAGGTCAAGTAATCGTTTTGGGTATTGTTTCTGCCGACAAGCAGACGATAGCCACCAGAGGTGATGTATTCAATAGGTTTGGATTTTGACACCTTGCTTGGCGCATATCCCTTCATTCGTGAGGCGTAACCACTTCGATAAAGTTCGTCACGAATATCAATCATATCCTGCTCACAACTCGCACGCAGGAGGAAGTCATACACCGAGTCAAGATAGACAAGTTCTTCTTCCCATTCTACAATACGCTCTGATAAAACGATTTTAGCATTTTTCGCTTTGTTGTAAAGTTTATAGTAGCGTTGCGCATTCTGCGCAGGCGAAAGTCTGGTGTCCAAAGTGATATGCACCGTAGGACAATTCTCGTCGTAATAATCCACCAGTTCAATCTCGCCCATACCACGCCGAAGCTGATACAAATTGGCAGTAATCAGGTCTCCAATACGTTTATACTCCTCGCCCTTTTCGCTTTCTAATAGCGCCTGTCGCTGGAGTTCTATTTTCTTTTCCGTACGTGATTTGGCGCCCGAGACAAGGCGAATGAGGTCGCTCGCTCTCTGGTGGATTCGTTCCAGACGGTCACGCTCGGCAAAGTAGAAATCAAAAAGTTCGCTAAACGTCTCACGACAAGACACAGTAGCGCTCCCCTCAAGATACGTGATAGCCATATAGGAATAATCCTTCGGCTTGCCCGTAGAATCCACAGCAACGGTGGGGGTATAATCGTGATTTAAAAGCAGGTTTTGCCACGAGGAGAATACCTCGTAGAGTTTTTCTCGATCTACAATTTCAACGATAGGGACGTCAACGGCACCTGTCGCACGGAAGGTGAGTTCGTGGGCAATTTGCGTAGCAATGCCAGAATATGTGCTGGTAATGAATTTTTCAAAGGTACGTCCCTCTGGGAAGGATGCGAGTTTTTCAAAGAAAAAATTTCTGTCAATCACAAGGGGCGATTGCTTGCCTGTGTCTGCCGGTATGGTATAACGTAGTCCCGGCAAAACCTGACGAACGCTACTGGCAGAAAAATCTATCATTTTCATTGCTGTAACAATTTTATCTTCCCCATCCGTCAAGATAAGATTGGCATACTTACCCATAATCTCACCGATGAGAGAAAGCTCTACCGAAAAGCCCATTTCATCATAGCAGGAGAAGGTGAAACGCGCGATTCTATCGAAGCCAATTTGTTCGACTCGTTTTAGACGTGCCCCACTTAAGCGTTTACGAAGGAGCATACAAAGCATAGATGGTGTTTTCGGGTTTTCCTTTGCAACCTCCGAAAGACCGATGCGAGGAGCATTTGGTCCTACATTAAAAACAAGTCGCATATTTTTTCGACCACTGTGAAGCAGAAGGTCGATTTCATCATTTTGTGGTGCAAGCACCTTTTCTATTTTGGCGTCGGGCATTGTCGTGGTTATGTCCCATAAGATTGCCCGAAGCATACAAGCATCAAAAGCCATATTTTCCGTCCTGTGTTTTAGGTGATAATGTGAAAACATTATTTCATATTTTCTATTATTTTAGCACAAAGAGTGGCAATAGTCAATAGGGTGGAAGTCGCTTTGGTAAAACTTTCATTTTTGTTTCGTTCCAAGATAGAGAAAATTTGGCATATGGTAAATGCATTACTTTCCCCTCTTTGAAACGTTCCATACCGTAGATTGCATATAGGGACAGGGTCGGCAAAAGGGGGGCTCCTAAAAAAGAATAATGCGCAAAGGCTGTCGTCCTCTCTTCCTTCTCATACAAGCAAAAAGGGCGCCCCCGCGTTCTCGGCTCTTGCATCAAGAGTGTGCTGAATTCCTTTGGGTTAGCATTCCTTAAGCAATCTATCTCAATCATTGAACAAGCATACAAACCATCATAAACATTTGCAAAAACAGAATATTTGCCACCGGAAATCTCAATATTTGAATATATTTGTTTGCATTTCTCGACATTAAATACAATTTGTTCGTCCTTTTCTACCCTTACATAGTATTGTTTTTCACAAAATAAAAAGGTATATTCATTCAGGGGAAGTCCCTGCGTTATGCTCAAATGAAATGCTGCGATTGAGAGTGCCTCAGGCAAAAGAAAAGGTGTTTTTTCTATCAATACGATTTCGCCGTCTGTAATCAGCGATGGGCAAAGAAAGACCGTTTGGGAACATTCATTCTTTTGCTGCAAGTGCAATGCCTCATCTATTCTTTCCTTCTCACAGCAAATCAGAGAAAGGGTGACCTCCCCAATCATATAGTTATATATTTTCAAAAAAATCACCCATTTACAATATATGTTTTTCTGCCAAAGGAAGCAACTCTCATCTTTCCACGCAACAAAAGAAAAGAGCCTATATGTAAAAAAATTACACAAAGACTCTTTTATTTATTAAGGTAGGAGAGGAGGGCGCTCCGTTCGTTTTCGACACACCCCTGCATTGTGGCATCAAGCAAGGTGGCGAGAGCATCTCCAATGGCTTTTCCTTGATATCCGAGTTTTATAAGATCTCGTCCTGTAATGGCGAGGTCTGTGATGCGATATGGCTGTCCTTCCTCAAGCAATGTCTTAAAACGCTGACGCGCGCTTTCGCTTATTTTTCCATTTGCAATCATAAGCTCCAGTAAAAGATGCGTATTGCGCTCTCCAAGCGTAGACAACAGCCTTAAAAGGTCATAGTCACTTGTTATCGAATGATCAAGAGCACAAAGAATCTGCGCGCCATCGTCACGCAAATGCCTTGATGTATGAAGGCGATCGCACATTTTTATATAAGCATCCGAAGTCAACTTTGCTCGCTGTGCAAGGGTTATAAAACGCAAAAAGAAAAGATCCTCTGTTGTTAGGAGGGGGAAATCCCTCGTCTTTTCGATTTCTTCCCTTCCTTCTTCTCCCTCCTGCGCATTTGCTGTCAAAGGAGATGCTGGGGCATTGAAGGGGAGTTTTTCGCTGATAAAAGCAGTGGAAAGTTCAGGCAATACAACAGCAAGTGGCTCGGCATATTCCACCAAAATATCTTCAGCATATTCTCCACAAAGAATGCCGTAAAATTCACTCATTACTCGCTCGGTGGCGAGAGCACCCATTAAATGCGCGTGTGAAAAAATCGCTTTTTTCGTTTTTTCTTCTATCTCAAAACCCAAACGAGAACGAAAGCGCAACGCGCGAAGGATACGGAGGGCATCCTCCTCAAAGCGTTTTTCCGGATGTCCGACGGCACGAAGAAGGCGAGAGGCAAGGTCATCCTGTCCTGAAAAGAGGTCTACAAGCCCTGTGCGCTTTGAGTACGCCATTGCATTGACGGTGAAATCACGACGCGCCAGATCGTCAAAAAGAGAGCGTGTGAAGGTAACTCCTTCTGGATGTCTGCCATCAAGATATTCTCCGTCGATACGGTAGGTAGTAATTTCGTATGGGGTAGAGGATTTTAAAAGCGTGAGGGTACCGTGTTGTATTCCGGTTTCAATGATTCTTTCGCCCGAAAAAATAACTTTGCTTTCCTCTGGGGTAGCGTCGGTCGTAATATCAAAATCGTGAGGAGGAATACCGAGTAGATAATCGCGAACAGGTCCACCGACGATATGGGCGTGAAAGCCATTTTTTTCATACGCTTCAATAATTTCTATAACATCCTGTGGAAGCGGAAAATCCATCTGATACCCCCCTTTTCTTTTTTCTTTATTGTAACATAGGATTTCCTTTTTGTCAAAGGTTTTTTATTTCTTTTCCTCCTTTGTGTATAATTTCCACTTTTTAAGAAAAGAATAGGACTTGCAAACAAATTGAAAGGAAGGCACAAACAAAATGGAAAAACGAATTCGTTTTAGCGAGCAACCTATGACGTCGAAGATTATTTACGGCGTTGTAATCGCTATCTTAATTTTCTCTGCAGTGATTGTTGGCATTGTTGCAGCGAATAATCGAAAAACCGAAACCCCTGAATTACCCCCTGTGGAAGAAAACGGCGGAAACGAGCAAACGCCAACTCCCGATAATAATGAAGGAGAAAAAGAGCCTGTAAAGGAAAAACTCACCTTTTCCCTTCCAATGTCGGGAGAGATTGTGGCATCTCACTCGCTGACGGTACCTGTATTCTCCGAGACGCTGGGAGAATGGCGCGTGCATACGGGCATTGACATCAGCGCCGAAGAAGGAGATGAGGTCTTTTGTTCGGCAGATGGCGAGATCTCTCGCATTTACCACGACCCTTTACACGGTATGACGGTGGAGGTTAAGCACGAGGGCGATATTGTCACGATTTATGCCAATCTGGATGAGATGGTTGCCAATGGTCTGACGGTCGGCAAGGAGATCAAGAGGGGCGAAAAAATCGGCGTAGTTGGCGATACTTCCCTTGTGGAGCTTGGCAAGGAGCCACATCTGCACTTTGTGATTCGTTTGAAGGGCGTTGCCGTCAATCCTCTCGATTATTTTGAAGAAGAAACAAAATAACAAAACAGGGCATCCTTTCAGATGCCCTGTTTTATAATACGCCCCAAAGACAAAATTTATCATATTTTCTCGCAAAGCCTAATCCAAAAAGTGAATTGTATACATGTATACATGTATACAAGCCGGCTTAAGGTGTTGCTGTTGCTTGTTGAAATCGTAAATTTACAATGAAAGGCGCAAATTAAAAGTGTAAATTAAAAGCGTAATTTAATAGCGCAAATGAAAAGCGCAAAATAAATAGCGTGAATTTTACGTTTTCAACTCGCAAAGGTTTTTGAAAAAAAGATGAAGCATTTATTTCTTCATAAGGTAATCGTGAATGGCTTTGGCAGAGCGCTTGCCTGCACCCATCGCCGAGATAACGGTAGCTGCGCCAGTAACGGCATCTCCACCAGCATAAACGCCATCACGTGTGGTTTTTCCTGTTTCCTCCTCGACGATCAGGCAACCTCGACGATTGGTTTCAAGTCCTTCGGTCGTGGTTCGTATGAGGGGGTTTGGGGTGGTGCCAATAGAGATGATGACGGTGTCGCATTCAAGAGTAAATTCACTACCAGGAACTTCGACAGGACGGCGTCTGCCACTTGCATCAGGCTCGCCAAGTTCCATACGAACAAGACGAATCGCACGCACAAATCCAATCAAATCCTTACTGGGCGCCGTATCGGCCGTATAACCCAAAATGGCAGTAGGGTTTGTGAGCAGGGCGAACTCTATGCCCTCTTCGATAGCGTGTTCCACCTCTTCACGACGCGCCGGAAGCTCATCCATTGAGCGACGATAGACAACCGTCACAGAGGCGCCAAGTCTTTTCGCTGTACGCGCAGCATCCATAGCGACGTTTCCACCACCGACGACCACAACACGTGACGATTTCATAATGGGGGTAGTGGGTGATGCAAGATAGGCTTTGGCAAGATTGGCACGAGTGAGATACTCATTCGCACTATATACACCACACAGACTTTCTCCCTCAATTCCAAGAAAGGCAGGAAGTCCTGCGCCCGTACCAAGAAAGATGGCTTCATAGCCTTCATTTAGGAGGTCATCCACCGTTAATGTCTTTCCAATAACAACATTTGTGTACATTTTAACGCCCATTTGCTGTAAATTACTGATTTCCTGTTCCACAATGGACTTCGGAAGTCGGAACTCGGGAATGCCATAAGTGAGTACACCACCACCTTTATGGAGGGCTTCAAACACACTGACCTCGTGGCCTTCCTTTGCAAGGTCACCAGCGCAGGCAAGACCTGCAGGACCCGAGCCAACGATAGCTACTTTATGTCCTGTCGCTTCCTTTTTCACCTTCTGTGGAGTGGCGTTTGCGTTATGATAATCTGCCACAAAGCGCTCTAACCTACCAATGGCAACACTCTCGCCCTTGTTTGCGCGAACGCACTTTTGTTCGCACTGGCTTTCCTGTGGGCAGACACGACCACAAACGGCTGGCAAGGAGGAGCTTTCATAAATGATTTCATAGGCGCCCTCAAAGTCACCTTCACAAACTTTGGCGATAAAATCGGGTATGCGAATTCCGACAGGGCATCCACTAACGCAGGGTTTATGTTTACAACCAAGACAACGGCGCGCCTCATCTATTGCCATATCAGGCGTATAACCGAGCGCTACCTCATCAAAGGTGGTGACACGCAGGTCAAGAGAGAGCGTAGGCATTGGGTTTTTCGTAAGTGATAAATTTTTCATTGCTCTGCCCTCCGATACAAATTACAGGCTTCTTCGTGGGCAACACGTTCAAAGGAGTTGTACATACGCGAGCGAAGCATTGCCTCGTCGAAGTCAACGAGTCTACCGTCGAAGTCGGGACCATCTACGCAGGCAAATTTAATTTCCCGCGTGCCGTCCTCGTGGACAAGCGTCAGTCGGCAACCACCACACATTCCTGTACCGTCAATCATAATCGGATTCATTGAAACGATAATGGGAATCGGATAGGGACGAACGGTTTGTGTGACATACTTCATCATAACCAAAGGACCAATCGCAAAGACCTTGTCATAGACTTTACCGTCTGATAGGAGTTTCGCAAGTGGCAAGGTCACGGTTCCCTTTTCACCATAGGTACCGTCGTCACTCATACAAATCAGAGTATCGCTATATTTTTGAAAATCGTCTTGTAAAATCACAAGATCCTTCGTGCGAAATCCAATGATGCTTGTGACCTCAATCCCACGCTCTCTGGCTTCCTTGACAATCGGCAAGGCAATCGCGCAACCGACACCTCCACCAATCACAAGAATGCGTGATAGTCCGTCAAGATCGGTCGCCGTACCAAGAGGCCCGACGAAGTCGACAAGGGAATCGCCCTCGCACAGTTGGGCGAGATGCACCGTTGTGGCGCCAACGACCTGAAAAATGATGCTCACCCATCCCTCGTTTCTGTCGTAATCGGCAACCGTTAAGGGAATACGCTCGCCATCTTCTGTGGCGCGTAGGATGATAAACTGCCCAGCTTTTGCCTTTTTGGCAACTAAGGGGGCATCAATATGCATACGGATAACCGTAGGATTTAAAATTTCTTTTTTAAGTATTTGATAAGCCATTATTTGTTCTCTTTTTCAAAATAAGTCTGCGTATAACGATCAATACAATCTCGGATAACTGACAGTGAGTCAATGACACCATAGACACCCGTAACCTCTGTGGTCACCCCTTCAAGCGTTTTATACACTTCAAAGAAATTCGCCACCTCATCAAAAATATGTCTTGGCAAACCGGAAATAGAATCGTAGCAATTATAGGAGGGATCCTGTACGGGAACAGCAATGATTTTTTCGTCGGAGGAATCATTATCACGCATACGAAGGTAACCAATGGGCTTACACTCCACCAGGGTCAGGGGAACAATCGCCTCCGAACAAAGGACGAGCACATCAAGAGGGTCGCCATCATCTGCAAGGGTGCGAGGGATAAAGCCGTAATTTGCAGGATAGTGTGTAGAGGTGTATAACACACGATCAAGGCGAAGAAAGCCTGTTTCTTTATCCAGCTCATATTTATTTTTACCGCCTTTAGAAATCTCAATGACGGCAAGAAAGCGCTCTGGGCGTACACGTTCCGGAGAAATATCGTGCCAAATATTCATAATTTGCTCCTTTCAAGAGACGTTAGAATAAAAGTATATCACACCTTTGTGATTTTGTCAACAAAAGTATTTGACAAAGAATGAAGTTTATGGTAAAATAAAGAAAAAGGGGGGTGTACCAATGAAAGAACAAGACAGTCGCACAGCCGCGCTTTTCGGCAACGAGGCGATCGAAAAACTAAAAAAATCGCACGTTTGTGTTTTTGGTGTCGGTGGAGTCGGCTCTTATGTTGTGGAGGCGCTCGCTCGCGCCGGAGTTGGAACACTTACAATCATAGACGGCGATACCGTTGCAGAGAGCAACATCAACCGTCAGTTAATCGCTCTGCACAGCACAATAGGCAGACCTAAAGTGGATGTGGCGAAGGAGCGTATTCTGGATATCCATTCCGATACAAGAGTATTTACCATCAACGCCTTTGTTACACCAGAGATGATAGAAGAACTGGGGCTTTCCCATGTGGATTATATAGTGGATGCCATAGACAGTGTTTCGACAAAACTTGCTCTTTGCGAGTATGCTACAAAAAAGGGCATTCCCATTCTTTCTTCTATGGGTACGGGCAACAAGGTAGATCCGTCTCGTTTTCGTATTGCTGACATATCCAAGACCAGCGTGTGTCCTCTGGCAAGGGTGATGCGTGTCGAACTCCGTAAAAGGGGGATTCACCATCTGCGTGTCATCTTCTCCGACGAGGTGCCACATACGATTTCGGAGGATAAAAAACGTGTTGTAGCAAGTTGTTCCTTCGTTCCTTCTGTCGCTGGTCTTATGCTCGCTGGAGAGGTTGTACGAGAGTTAGTTGCAACAAATTGACTACAATTATTTACAAAAAAGACGATAAACAGCGGTTTATCGCCTTTTTTCTTTATCTTGAATTTTCGATATCTGCAATCGCCTTTGCCATTTCAAGGGGCAAATCCGAAGGGGTGACGCCATAGGTCGAATAGATGCGAGAGAGGGCATCTGCCGCGACACCGTGAAGATAGACGGCAAGCGCTGAAGCAATCAGAGGATCACATCCCATTGCCACAAGAGAAGCAAGAGCGCCTGCGAGAACATCACCACTTCCTGCTTTGGCAAGGGCAGAGGAACCCGAATGATTGATAAACACCTTCTTACCGTCAGTGATAAGTGTACCAGCGCCTTTCAATACCAAAATGACACCGTATTCTTCGGCAAAAGAGGTGGCGACCTCCATACGGTGAAGCTGGACATAGGAGACCTCCAGCCCTACAAGACGCGCAAACTCCAGAGGATGTGGCGTCAAAATAAGTTTTCTTTTTGCCACGCGTAGTTTCTCTCTGCCCTCGTCGCCAAGTGATGCAAGCACGTTAATGGCATCAGCATCCAGGATCAAGGGAGCGCCTTCGGTGTCTAACAGCGCAAGAACCATAGAGAGGGTCGCTTCGGTGTGATCGCTACCACAGCCGATCAGCGTTGCGCTAAAGCGACCTTCTTCCTCTGTGAGGGCATCCAATTCTTCGCCATATTGGAAGGGACGATAAATGGCTTCGGGGTAAATGGGAAACAGGGTGTCAATGAGCGACTGCGACCCACAAAATTCACATAGTCCGACGCCAGAACGAAGCGCAGAAGAAAGCGCAAGAGCTGCTGCGCCACGATATCGTTCGCTTCCTGCAAGGATACGCAACTTACCAAAGGTACCTTTGTTTGAGTTTTCAGGACGATGGGGGAGATTTTCTATGGCAAATTCTCTATCGGTAAGGAAATAATTATGCTCGAATACCTCCTCTACGGAACAAGGAAGATCCAGTGGAGCAAGGACAATATCACCGACAAAGGCGCAGGCGGGATAAGAGAGCGTACCTACTTTTATATAGGAAAGCGCTACGGTTGCGCTAACCTTGATGCATTCCTCAAAAACCGAGCCGTTGTCGGCATTGGCGCCGAGAGGAACGTCAATGGCAATTTTCTTGGCAGAATATACCTTTTGCAATAGAGAGGAGAGCGCCACGATATTCTCCGGCAATTCTCCGTGAAAGCCTGTGCCGAAAATGGCATCAATAATGCAATCTACGCTTTGTATTTTTTCCTTCTGCCTATCCGTTGCTGTGTAATCCTCCACAGAAACGCCCTTTTCTTTGGCGCGCGCGAGGTGATATTTTCCTTCCTCACTCATCTGTCCCTCTCCAAAAACGTCATAAACGGTAATCGGATAAGAGTCGGCGAGAAGCGTCGCTGTCGCATAACCATCTCCACCATTGTTTCCCTTACCTGCTAAGATTAAGATGGATTTTCCTTCGGAAATTCGTTCACGAATGGCACGGGCAATGGCTTCTCCACTCTTTCTCATCAGTTCAACCTTAGAAATATTCAGGACAGTTTCGGCATATTCATCAATACGACGGATGTCATCAGAGACAACAAGTTTCATTTTTTTCCTCCACAATGGAATTTTTATTCTAAAAAGTCTTTACAATTTTTTAATTATTTGTTATAATAATACACAGAAGAGAAAGGAGTATGATCTATGGCAAAAAAACTGATTATCACTATTGCGCGTCAATACGGAAGCGGTGGACGTGAAATTGGCGAAAAGGTTGCTGAACTTCTCGGTATTCCACTATACGACAAGGAGATTATCAACGAGGCAGCAAATCAGGGCGAATTGCACCTCGAAACGGTAAAACGTGTGGATGAGGTAGCTGCAAATAGTCTTTTATACACTTTGGCTATGGGGTCAAATGTATTTGGCTCTGCAATGTCGTTCGGTTATAAAATGCCTATTAACGATAAGCTTTTCCTTCTGCAATCTGATGTCATCCGTAATTATGCGGCAGAGGGCAGTTGCGTCATTATCGGTAGATGCGCTGACTATGTTTTGCGTGATGAGCCGAATTTGTTACGTATTTTCATTCACGGAGATCTCGACCACAGAAAAGTACGTGTAGCACAGCGCCATCCCGACCTCAAGCCCTCCGGCGTAATCGACGCTATCAATAAAACAGATAGACGCCGTAGTTCCTACTATAACTTTTACACAGGAAACAAATGGGGACGCTTTGAGCATTACGACCTGATTGTCAATTCGTCGACACTCGGCATTGACGGAAGCGCCCATATGATTGCCTCTTGCGCAAGAGAGCTTATGACAGAGGACTGACAATTTTATTTTAACACAGACAGACTGAAAAAGCAAGTTTTTTCAAAAGAAAGTTGAGGATATCTAAAATGAGCACACTTCATATTATCGACCATCCCTTGATTCAGCATAAGCTCACCATTATGCGTGATAAAAATACTTCAACCAAAGCCTTTCGTGAACTTCTGAACGAAATTTCCCTTCTGATGGGATATGAAATCACGCGTGATCTTCCTCTGGAGGAGGTTGAGGTTGAGACCCCGATTTGCAAGGCGAAAATGAAGAAAATTGCCGGCAAGAAACTTGCTGTCATTCCGATTCTTCGCGCCGGTCTTGGTATGGTGGACGGCTTGCTTCAGCTCGTGCCTTCTGCGCGTGTTGGTCATATCGGTCTTTATCGTGACCCAGAAACGCATCTTCCTGTCGAATATTACTGCAAGATGCCTGCCGATATTGGCGAGAGACTGGTGATTGTGGTCGATCCAATGCTTGCAACGGGTGGCTCCGCAGCAGATGCCATTACTATGGTAAAAAAACGTGGCGCAAAAAATGTACTTCTGATGTGCCTTGTAGGCGCTCCCGAAGGTGTGAAGAAGGTGCAGGAAGCGCATCCTGATGTAGATATTTTTATCGCGGCTTTGGATGAATGCCTGAACGAGCACGCCTATATCGTTCCCGGACTCGGTGATGCCGGCGACCGTATTTTTGGTACAAAATAATATTTCAGGAGGGCTTGTTTTGGCAGGCCCTTCTTCTTCAAGGACTTAGAATGAAAGAAGTTATCATAAAGAAAAATGATGCGGGGCAAAGACTCGACAAGTTTTTGACGAAGGCCTTTGACCTTCCACAAAGTCTGCTTTATAAATCCATTCGCACAAAGAAAATCAAAAGAAATCGCAAACGTACCGAGCCTTCGGCAATTCTCGAAGAGGGGGACACGCTTCAACTCTTTTTGGCGCCTTCGTTTTTTGGCGAGGCGAGCGAGGAAAACCCACTGGGGGAAATCCGTGTCAATCTTTCTATTATTTATGAGGACGAGCATATTCTCCTTGTCAATAAGCCTGCCGGTGTTTCTGTCCACGAGGATGAGGAGTCAAAAAACAATACGCTGATTATGCATATTCAAGCGTATCTCTATCAAAAGGGAGAATATAATCCTTTAGAAGAACAAAGCTTCGCTCCTGCGCTATGCAATCGCATTGATCGCAACACCTGTGGCATTGTGATTTGCGCCAAGAACGCTGAGGCGCTTCGCATTATGAATGAAAAAATTAAGTTAAGAGAACTTGATAAATTCTATCTTTGCGTTGTTCACGGTATACCAAAGGAAAAATGCGCGACACTATCGGCTTATCTTGTGAAGGATGAGTCATCCAAGCAGGTGCGTATTTTCGACAAAAATCCTCCACGAGGCGCAAAAGAAATTCGTACGAGGTATCAGGTAATTGCGAAAAAAGAGGGTATGGCGCTTTTGGAAGTAGAGCTATTAACGGGTCGTACACATCAGATTCGCGCTCACCTTGCGCACATTGGGCATCCCTTGCTCGGAGATGGAAAGTACGGTCAAAATCGCGAGGACAGACAAAAGGGATATAAATATCAAGCCCTCTGCTCCTATCGTCTGCGTTTTTCGTTCCGTACGGAGGCAGGCGCGCTTTCTTATCTGAATGGAAAAGAATTCTCCATACCGAAAAGCGAGATCTATTTTACAAAAGAATTCTTCTGATAGGATAATGCAATTAAAAATAAAAAGAATCCCACATTGTATCCCTGAGGTTACAATGTGGGATTCTATCTTTTTAAAACGTTATAATGGCATCATATCAGTAAAATTGTTGGTGCAGTAGGGAGAAATTGCCTTGAGAAGGTCATTTCCCTCTGCGATTTCGATGGCTTTCCATTCTACGATTTTTCCCTTGTAGGTTATATTATTGAGGGAGGTGCAACCAGAGAAGGCGTTTACTTGAATGAGAGTGACGTTAAAGGGAATTTCAATCTTTTTCAGTTGATGGAAATTCGCAAACGCACCCTCCCCTATGGCACGAACAGCAACCCCGTTATATTTCGAGGGAATCACAATCGTGGAATAGGTGTTCTGCTCGCCACCTGTTACAACATAGCCATCAAGCTCTTCGGAATACTCATATGTCAGGAAATCAACTTCACAAACAGAGCAAACGTTATTCTTTTGGTCGTGTGGCTTGCGCTCAATGGTGCATACCTCTCGAGAGAGCTCTTCGCCACAATCGCGACAGTACACAGCAGATTCGTAAGAGCCTTCCTCAACACAGGTCGAATCGTTATATTTTTCTTTCACGGCTTCTTTAGGAATGTGAGAAAGCTTCTCGGTAGAAATCGTTTGTCTTTCAAGTTCACCAGCACATACCGAGCAGACGGTGACCTCATCATAGGAGCCTTCCTTATCGCAAGTCGCGACAACCTCGTTTTCAATCACTTTTTCATCCGCAGGCGTATGGTCTATCATAGCGATATATCGCGAGACGATTTCCGAACACTCCTTGCAGGTTGCCTGTTCCACGCCTTTTTCGGTACAGGTAGGCTCCTTTACCAAAGAAAACTTACCAGGCACGCATTCGCCCTCTGGGCAAGCGCCCTCTCTTTTCCACTTAGCATATATGGTAATGTTCGTGGCAAGGGGGGCGTTTTCCCAAGCAGTGTTATCGAATGGCTCAAGGTAGATATCTTCATCGTAAAACCAACCTTGAAAAATATATCCTGTCCTCTTCGGTTCTGGGGGAAGGGGGAAAATTCTATTTCCTGATGTGGTCAGTTTAGAGTACATTTGTCCTTCTACCATATAGACTACCTCGTATTTTTCCTCTTTTTGACAAGAGGAAAAAGCAAACAGAGAGAGTGTTATGGTGAATAAACAAAGGACGAGAAGAAAAGATCTTTTCATTGTTTTATCCTTGCTTTCTGTTGTTCAGATTATTCTGCGAAAGTGCTTTCAATTTCAGGCTTCATCACAAGACGCCACAGGGACTTAAGAGCAAAATAACTTGAGTTTTCATTCTTCTCAGAGTGTTCCTTATCGGACTCACCGTAGGAGCCTGTCGCATAGCCGTGATAACCAATTTCATTCTTGTAAAGGAAGTCCTCGTTGCCGACGACGATTGCTTCACGAAGGCTATGACCCTTGTAATCCTTGAAATCGTCCTGAGTAATGTCGTAGATACCAAGAATCTTGGTGTTATAAATCAGGGTTGTGGTCAGGACAAAGTCGTGAGAGCAATAGCTGGTGGAGGAACGGTTTCCGGAGGCGAACTCTCTCATCATACCGAATTGTCCTTCATAAGGCGAGTTGGATCCGTCCAAAATCCAAGCGACAACCTCCTTGTCACCGTCTTTATCCTTATCGTACATATGGTTGGATTTTACCTCAAGGAAATAGGCCTCCTTTTGATTTGACTTTGTGAAGTCTTTTCCTCCGCCGTAGTTATTCATCAGCAGAGAACGAATGATACCCTCAGGCTCGCTGAGTTTATATCCCTTGTAAAGGTAGTCCTCGCCACCATTTCCTACGCCAACACCCGTACCAAGAGCTACAAGACGATTGGAGGCCGTAGAGGTATCTTCGCCAACTGCCTGACCACCGTAAATCAGCAAGGTTTTCGCGTCTTTACCCTGAGTTTTACCGTCCGAGGATGTACGAGCATCTGCGCTCCAGGTAAGCCTCGCACGACGCCATCCATATTTTTGGAACAGACCGATTATATCGGTGTAGGCTTCTTCGTCAAAATCCTTTAAAAAGGTGTTAACCTCTACAGCACCTTTTTCCATATCCCCATCTCCAAAATAATGGGTCACATAGACCATTACAGGAATATTTGCAAGACGGTAGTTGGGGTTCCAGTCCTTATTATAATTGCCCTTCATACCAGGACCGGTACTATAATTGTTCTGGTCTGAGGTCGCAAAGGATTCCAGTATTGCAAATGCTTTCATCATCGTGTTAAGACGATTCTTAATATCAGCGGGAATCTTATTCCAAACGGTAGGTGTTGCTTTCGCGAGAGCGATTGCGCCCGTATGAGGCGCGTAGTTCCAGTTACAGGATGCATCAAAGGCTGGCGCCTGGTCTGCTTGCACACAAGCGATCAGGTGTTCTACAATACGGTCTGCCACAGCGCCACCCTGTGGGTTCTGATTTTCCTCGATCATCAAAATGTTCAGCGCGAGCGCTTTTGCGGTCGTACTATTGTCACCGCTATATACGTTTTTGGGATAAATCAACAAACCCGTATTGAAGGCGGCGAGGAAATAAGAAGGATCAAAGCATTTGGTCATAATCGCAGTGATGGTAACATCCTCATTAAATACACTGGATTCCTGATCCCACTTAACAAACTGAGAACCATCGGCAATTTGGAATTCGGAAATAGCAGGCACGCGAGGATAGTCTCCACAAATGGTCTCGACTTCTTTCTTCTCATCACCTACAACGTAGGTTACCGTATAATAATTATAAACTTCCTTATATTTCGCTTTGTAAACCGCATCTCCCGTAACGGTCTTAAACTCTACGCCATCCCAGCTCTCAAAAATGTAATTTAAGCGCGGCGTTTCACAGGTGGGAAGAGTTGTCGGAGGGACAATGGTTTCCCCTTCATTATAATAGTGAATAATATAATTTGGGCCGAGGAAAAAACGAATTTTATATTTTCCTGCAGAGGGGACGGTTCTGTCAATCGTTTCTGCTTCACCATCCTCCGTTCCGGGATCCTTTCCATCACAGGAGATGAGGGTAAGGAGGAGGACGAGAGAAAGCGTGACAAGAAGAATTTTCAGAGCAATTTTCATTCTTAGCTTCCTTGTCTTGTGTTTTTTTTCATTGTTAAAGCTTTTAGCAGGCAATACTGTTCCTCTGGAGAGGTACATGGTACGCCACATTGTTTTCGTAATTACATATTCAGCGGAGGAGCCTTCGTATTCTTGTTTATTGGTCGTTCCATAGGAACCAGACGCATAGCACTGAAACCGTGAATGAGTTTATAAATGTAATCTTCATTCCCTTGCAATCCGGGATATCCTCTGGGCAAATAGCGCTGGTATTGTAGGCAACCTTTGCCGTTTCCACTTTATCTCCCATGATAAAGGTGGCTGTGTAATTTTTGTACTCGTAATCGAACAACGCTTTATAAGTGACATCTTCTGTTACAGGAGCAAATTCTACACCTTCCCAGCTTTTGAAAACAACATAATAGTCGGCTGTCTCATAGGGTTCAAAGGTAGGAGGGACAATGGTGTCGCCCTCACGATAGGTCTGTTTGATTTTCGACGGACCCATTACAAAAGTCGCCGTGTATTCGGGTCTGTTATCCTCCGTTTCATCATTATCTTCTTTTCCACAGGAAAATAACATAGAAAGTGAGAAAAGAGAGCATAGTAATAAAAGGGGAAACAATCGTTTTATATATTTTTCCTTCTACTTTTTCCTAACTCATTTCCTCTGGCAAACCAAAGCTTTCTGCAATCGGGACGCTACCCCACTGCATCATATAGGTACGCCATACGTTTTTTGAAATCCAATAGTCGTTGCTCTTATTGTCCTTTTCATATCCTTTATTTGTGGACTCTCCGTAAGAACCTGTCGCATAGCATTGATAGCCGTGAACATATTTATAAATAAAGTCCTCATTGCCAATCTGTACACGATTCCAAAGGGCTTCTTCCTCAGGCGCCGTATAATCAAATACGACCTTAGGGGTGCCGTCTGCATTCTTCAAGGGCTGACGCACTCCGTTTTCATCCGTGGTGTAGGTTTCCATTGCGCGAGTAGCGCAAAGAAGAATGGTACAAAGGATAAAATCGTGAGAGGTATAGCTGGTAGAGGAACGATTTCCGGAAGCGAACTCGGTCATCATTCCTTCTTCGCCCTCATAGGGAGATGCCGTTTTATCTATAATCCACGCGACCACATTTCCATTATATTGATGGTAGCTGACAACGGTCTTATAGCTACTCGACTCGTACGAGCCTAAAGAAATATTCGCACCACCATAGTTATAATTGATGAGATGACGAACAATCTTTTCAGGTTCGGAGAGTTTAAAGGTTTTATAAAGATAATCTCTTCCCTTTTTTGTTTTCGGGTCACGATTTGCCACACCGGTACCGGTGCCGAGATCTACAAGAAGATCGGAATCCGTAGGGGTATCATCTCCCACTGCCTGACCACCATAAATCATCAGGGTTTTTGCGCTTTCGCCTTGAATTCTACCATCCGTAGAGGTACGCGCATCTGCGTTCCAGGTGAGCTTCGCACGGCGCCAGCCGTATTTCGTGAAGGTGTTTAATATAGTTTCATATGCATCTTCATCAAATGCCTTGAGTCGGTCATTTACTTTTTGAGCGCCAAGCTCGATATCGCCGAGTCCAAAGTAATATGTAGCATATATCATAACAGGTACATTTGCCAAACGGTAGTTGGGGTTCCAATCTTTTTCGTAGTTGCCCTTCAGACCAGGACCGGTTTTATATTCGTTGTGGTCTGAGGTCGCAAAGGATTCCAGATACGCAAATGCCCACATCATAGTATCCATACGGATCTGAATATCTCTGGGAATGGCATCCCAGATGGTAGGCGTGTTTCTCGCGAGCGCAAGGGAGGCGCTCAATGGATTGTAGTTCCAATAACAGCAAGCATCAAATGCAGGCGCCTGATCCTTTGAAACGACACTGGTAAAATGCTCTACAATGCGTTTCACAAGCTGTCCACCTTGTGGATTCAGGTGCTCGTGCCATACCAGATAAAACAAGGATGTCGCGCGATTCATCGTACTTTTGGCGTTATCATTATCACTAACATTACTTGAATAAAGCATTAAGGGGGAGTCGTATGCGCGCTTCAAGGAAGCGGCATCCATCAGGCTTTCGTCCACGTACATTGCTCTGTAAGTGACGTCCTGGTCTGTGGACTCCAATGCCTTATCCCAGCAAAGAAACGTCATTCCGTTATAACTTGGAATTTCCTGTGGGGGAGTCGGTTTTTTAAAGAAATCGTGCTCAACCACCTCTGTTTTATCTCCCATAATGAAGGTGGCTTTGGCAACCTGAGAAATGGTGACGTAGGTAGCAACATAGGTAGTCTCACCTTCTACGGGGACAATGGGTTTATCCCAGCCCGTAAAGTGAATGATGTACGAGCCCATATCGACGTCCTCAAGCTCCGGTGGGGTGGGGAGAGTACCTTTATAATAGCGATTGCTCGTATGGGCATCCCCGTACTGGAAAACAATAAGCACAGGTTCGCCTTTTTCCCCTGTGTTTTCCTCTTCCTCTTCCTTTCCATTTGGATTTGTTTCACAAGAGCAGAAGAAAACAAGGGAGAACGAAAGAATAAGCGCGAAAAATAAGAGTAAGGTTTTTTTCATAGAATCTCCGTATCTTATGGATTAAGGACGTTTTTCCAAACGTATTTGAGGGCAAAGTATGCGCTGCCTTCATTCTCTTCCGAGTGGGTTTTGGTGGAGGTACCATAGGAACCTGTCGCAAAGCCCTGATAACCGATTTCGTTTTTATAAAGGAAATCGCCATTACCAACCTTTACAATACTCCAAAGTTCTTCGTTTTCCTTCACGTCATAGAAGCCAAGAGCCTTCGAGGCAAGGATGAGAATCGTAGTCAGCTGGAAGTCGTGCGAGCAGTAGCCCGTCGAGGAACGGTTACCTGATGCAAATTCCTTCATCATACCCATCTGTCCCTGATAAGGAGAGATAGAGCGGTCAAGAATCCAAGCGATCAGTTCATCCTCGCCATCCTTGTTGACATCAAAATGATGATCGCTCTTAACGACGCCACCAGAATAGTTGAAACGCAACAGATGCTCCACAATAAGACCAGCCTCATCAAGGGGATGTCCGTAATAGAGATAGTCGTTACCACCATTGGTAACACCGAGACCTTCACCAACCTCCTTTTTGACATAACTATGCGTGAAGTCAAGCGCATAGGTCGGACCACCGTAAAGGGTAACGGTCTTGGCATCTGTACCATAGGTACCGTCCTCGTGCTGCATTGCAGGCGCACACCAAACTGCCAATGCGCGATCCCAGCCATACTGAGTCAAACGAGAAACCATCTGCTCATATTTCTCTTCGTTATATGCGTGGAGCATATCGTTCACCTTTTGTGTGCCGACCTTCATATCGCCATCACCAAAGAAGTGCGTCGCAAACAGGATAACCGGAACATTCGCAAGACGGTAGTTCGGATTCCAATTCTTATGATAGTTTCCTGTCAGGCCAGGACCGGTGGAATAAGAGTTATAGTCTGATGTCGCAAAGGACTCAAGATAAGCATACATTTCCATCGTAAAATTCAGGCGCTCCTGCAATTGCTCACCCAATGCATCCCAGATATGAGGGGTGATTTTCGCCAAAGCGATGGATGCCGAATAGGGGCAATAGTTCCAAAGGCAGATCGCGTCAAAGGAAGGAGCCTGTTCCGGAGCCGTTGCGCTGGCAAAATGCTCCTTGATTTTTTCTATCAAGGCGCCGTCACCCTTACATCTTTCTTCCATCACAAGAAGAAAAAGGGCTGTCGCTCTGGAAAAAGAACCATTCGCATTATCGTTAGTGTGATTCGGATTGGTGCGATAGGTCAACAATTCCATATTAAAGAGTTTTTCAAGATATTCTTGACTTAAAAACGAAGTAGACATAGTATTCTTTCCTTTCAGGACATATTTTTACGATTATATTATAATTATACGCAAGGGCAAAGTCAACAGATTTTTTCTCTTTTCGTCAATTAGTACAACATTTTTTGGTACATATTACTACACAGTTTTTAACGAATTTATGCGCGTTTATGAATAAAATATGAAAGGCTACCCAAGTATCCACTCAGGGTAGCCTGATGTCATAGCGTATTTTCGCTTTCCTTACGGAAGGAGCGTCGTTTTCCAGATATATTTGAGAGCGAAATAAGGCTTTCCTTCATCCGTTTCTGCGTGTGTTTTGGTGGAGGTGCCATAAGAGCCTGTCGCAAAGCCCTGATAACCACGTTCATTCTTATAAAAGAAATCCTCGTTGCCTACGGTGATGAGCTGCCATAGTTCAGCGTTTTCCTTCACGTCACAGATACCGAGAGCATTTGTGGCGAGAATGAGAACGGTCGTCAACTGGAAGTCGTGCCAGCAATAGCCTGTCGAGGAGCGATTTCCTGACGCAAATTCCTTCATCATACCCATCTGTCCCTGATAGGGGGAGGTGGAATGGTCAAGTATCCAAGCGATCAGTTCGGCATCACCGTCCCTGTTTACATCGTAGTGATGGTCGCTTTTCACCGGTCCTCCGGAATAATTGAAATACAGGAGGTCCTCCACAATTTTTACAGGAGAGGAAAGTGGGATTTCGTGATAGAAATAATCTCTGCCACCGTTGGTAACACCCAGACCTTCTCCTGCCTCTTTAATGATTTCGGTATGAGGTGTATTGTATGCATAGGTCGGTCCACCGTAAAGGAGTATGGTTTTCGCATCTGTACCAAAGGTGCCGTCGGCGTGCTGTTTAGCTTCTGTCGTCCAGGTTGCATAGGCATTGTTCCACTTGTATTCCTTCAGACGTCCGATGACTTCATTATATTTTTCCTCGTTAAAGGCGTGGAGCATACGATTGGCAATCGCGCTTCCCTTTTGCATATCGCCATCACCAAAGAAATGCGTAGAAAAGATGATACAAGGAACGTTGGCAAGTCGATAATTGGGATTCCAAGTCTTAAAGTAGTTCCCGTTCAGGCTGGGGCCGGTGCGATAGGCATTGTCATCAGATGTGGCAAAAGATTCAAGGTAAAGGAACATTTCCATTGCGAAGGTGAGTTTTTCACGGAGACCTTCGTCAAGTGCCTCCCAAATATGAGAGGTGGCTTTTGCGAGGGCGATGGATGCAGAAAGAGGACAATAGTTCCAAAGACAGCGAGCGTCAAACTGGGGCGCATTTTCTTCTCCGAATGGATTGGTATAATGCGCAATGATGCGAGGAAGTAAGGCGCCATCTCCTCTTGCGTGTTCCTCGTGGACGAGGAGAAAGAGGGCGTTTGCCTTGTGGAGGAGGGGGTGACCACCCTTCAGATCTGTATAGTCAAGAAGATCTATGCGTAACATCTCGGACAGGTGAAAATCGTTTAAAAAACTGTGACATATTGACCCTCCGTTTTTCTTTTATTCTTTCACAAAACAAAATAAAAGTCAAGCGCTCGATATTTTTTTCAGGATTATGCCCAAAAAGATTGGTGAAAATAACAAAAAGACGAGCGTCATTGCTCGTCTTTTTGCATAGCAAAATTGAATTATCCAACAAAACAAACAGGTAGATAATCTGTGTTTTGCTTGCTTGTATTTGCGTTTTCCACGATTATGATTTTGACATCACGACTGACCTTGACATTGTGCCAAACGCCAGCCTTTACATTATATAACTTGTTCTTCTGCATTGGAACGCGAGCCATATTTTCTCCAATAATGAGGGTGGCTTCCCCTTCAAGGAGAATGAACACCTCATCCGTGAGATTGTGGCGCTCCAGTTTTTCGATCTTATCAAAACGCTCCTCGTAGTTCAGGATGGCAACAGTCCATTCTCCATACGTGATTCCACGCATATAACCAATGCCATCATATTCAAATGTTTCAAATAAATCGTTTAAGTTTTCAAGCATAAAACACCTCGTTTGTAAATAATAGTTTTCATTATTCGGTGAAAACACCATATTTTTCGGAATAAGCCCGGACAACTTTTTTATCGTGAGAGATGCGCTTCCCTTCTCTACTCTCTCCTTTGTAAATTGGCAAGGCGTGGAGGTGTCAGCGAAAAACGAGAAGAGGTTTTCCATCGCATTGTTGGCTTTATTCAAAACCACACACCAAAAGAGGTTACTAACAAAAATATTGCGCGCGCTTTAGGATATGACGCGTGTTATCTCAATCGTTTGATGCTGTTTTTCACAGGATTGTCCCTGCATCAATATGTCATAAAGTATCGCATAGAGAAGGCGATTGCTCTTCTGGTTTCCACCGATATGCGCATTGAGGACGTCGCCCTTTTAACGGGATTTTACAGTACGGCTCATTTTTCCAATCAATGCCTGAAAGAGACAGGACACCGTCCTTCCTTTTATAAAAACAAAACAGGAAATACATAAAAAAATGCTTGGAAAAACCAAGCATTTTTTTATGTATTAGAATATTTATCGCAGTGTACCAGAAGAAAGCGCGAGTATTTTTTCAAAAGAGGAGCCACCGATTACATAGTGCTCAAGAAGCTTTATTCCTGTTTCGGAAAAAGCAACAGAGAGATTGTGGGTGGTGGTAATATCTTCCGAAGAGGGCGTAGGTTTTCCAAAGGGGTGATTGTGCGCGAGGACAATGTAGGAAGCATTGTGCCTTAAGGAAATTTCAAGCGCCTGTCTTATGGTAATGTGCGAGGTGTTCACCGTTCCTGATGAAACAAGTTCCATACCGATATAACGAGTTTTGCTATCAAAAAACAGCATATATACCTTTTCGGTCGGCTCAAAGAGGAAGAGACCGAGAAGAAATTTCACCACTGAAGCCTCATTGAAGCAGTCGCCCTTTTTAAGAATCTCCATTTTTCTGCGCCGAGAAATGGACTTTGCTGTTTCAAGGAAAAAGGCTACCTTATTTCGGAATTCTTCCGTTCCCTTAATTTCCCCTCGAATTTCACTGATGTGACACGCGAAAATTCGATCCATTGAACCGAAGGTTTCCATCAGTGTATTGGAAATAGAAAGGGCATTTTCACTATCAGTCACACAAGAAAGGAGACTATATAGAGGTTCAAGGTTGCATGGCAACAAACACATTCGGGTTCGTCTCCTTTTCTCTCAAGAATTGTTGGATTTCTGGGGTTTGACAAAAATGCATTGTATCTATTTTCCCCATCGTGCTTGTATAACGATCCCCACTGATAATGTAGTTTTCAATACAAAGAATTCCTGCGTTGGCAAAAGCCGTTTTTATAATGGTAAAGGCAAAGTGATCATCTTGTGTTTCATATGTGGGACCGTTTGGATGATTGTGCGCTAAAATGACAAGAGCCGCACCATGCTTGAGCGTGGAAACAATCATTTCTTTTGTGTACCTTTGGCACACAAAAAGATCCCCGTCCACAATCTTCTCCGTCGCAATCAGCTCCATTGAATTTGTGAGCATCATCAGATAAGTGGATGTCTTGGTCGAGCCCTCAAAGAGTTTGATAAAATACTCTCCGAGCAAAGAATGACTGTCGTATTTTGTTGCGTTTTGTTTGCAAAAGAAGGGATAATTGCCAAGTTTTGCGACAGATAAAATCAATTCTGCCGTTTTCTCTTTCACGCCTTCGACCTGAATCAACTCTTCTTTTGTCGCAGAAAAGACTCCCTCCAAGCAACCGAATGCGCCAAGCAGACGATGAGCAATCGGATTGGTGTCACGCATAGGAATTGCTTGATAAAGAAGCATTTCAAGGAGTTCGTGATCGTCAAATATCTGATCGCCAAAATGCATTAGTTTCTCTTTCATACGTGAGCGATGCCCACCGTGCACCTGATGATCGGGTGTTGAGGCATCCACAACAATGGTTTTCTTCGGCATTTGATCTCCTCTCTATTCTTCTAATATAATTTAAAATTCTTTCATTTGGCCTACCGTTATGATTACGTATAAGCATCGATAGAAAATGTTTAGTTTATTATAACATAAATAGTAGCCTTCTGTCAACTACAAGATTTCAAAGCAGATTCCCCTTTTCACTTGACAAAAGAAGAAATTAAAAGTATAATATATGTAGGGGGGGTAGTTTATGAAACTGTTAAAACATATTGCTCTTGTATGCCGACACAAAAACCTCGTATTCTGGTATAGTTTAAAGTGTGGCATCGGACTTCTTGGATTTCTTCACGATTTCTCAAAGTTTTCACCTACGGAACTGTTTGAGAGCATAAAATATTATCAGGGGGACCATTCCCCGATTGTTGCCGCAAGGCGGGCGAAGGGTTACTCAGCGGCGTGGCTTCACCACAAAGGAAGAAACAAGCATCACCTTGAATACTGGGTAGATGCCGATTGTGAGGTGCAGCCAATCATTCCGTTTAAATATTTGTGCGAGTGCATATGCGATAAAATCTCTGCGACCAAGATTTATCGTGGAAAGGAATATCACGACGGCTTACCTCTTTACCTGTTCAGAAAATGGGGAAACACCGTCCCTTGCAACCCCTTATGTAACGCTTTTATTGATGCTGTGTTTGTCGACCTTGAAAAATACGGTCTTAAATACATACTCAACAAAAAATATCTCAAAGCACAATATGATAAAATTTGTCTTGGCAAAGATTAAAAAACGCGCGTATGTAAATTTTCTTTTACATACGCGCTCTTTGTTTTAGGGATTAACAGGACCTAACATAGACATTACTGCGTTGAAGAATCCTGGAATGCTCATCTTTTCCCAGTTGTCTCCAAGATATAAAGTCAGTTTCACATCTTCCTCATTCGTATATTCAACAACATCTCCAATGGTAAGTTCAGCAAGCGCACCGTCGAGCGAATTGACCGTACGGTTTGCCACATAGTTCTGAATCTTCGAGCAAGGCTCCCAAACCTGTTGCGACTGTCCATCCACCTCTTTGGTAACGAAGTGATACCAGACGTCATCCTCAGGGTTGTTATTGGAATCATATGGAGTTTTAACGGCATCATCCTTCTGGGCATCTCCCTTCACATAGTCAAGGAGTTCGCCAGCGACGGTATTGTGAATTTTATCGTTGATACCCGTCAGTGGAGTGTCGGCAATCGCTGCCATAATACCCACAACCTTTTCCTCTCCGTTGTAATAGACTTTCTCATCTTCGTTATAAACAAAGCCGAGAGCTTCTGCAACGGTGAGTGTCTTGACACGCTCATCCATTTTGCTCACAGGTGTGTTTGCCATAGATGCCAATGTGCCAGTGGCAGGATTTTTGTATTCAGCGTCGGTATACCATTTACCGTCCTTTTCGTACCAGCCCATTGCGACACCGAGCTTCGCATCTTTAATTGCGCCACTCACTGCTTCGGAATTCTTAAGGTCCTCAATCTTGAGATGTGCGAGATTTACCATAATGCCACTCGCTTCGACGCACTTCGACGCATCTGTGCTATCATAGTGGGAGTACCAAGTGCCATTATGCTGTTCCCATTCGAGAATTTGACCAATGGTAAGTCCGTTGACACCACTGTTCAGCCCATTGACCTTCATACCAGCAATGCTCTGCATAATTCCGTCCACAGGAGTGGAACTTTCCTTCGATTCATACCATTTTCCATTTGCAGTATTGTAGTACCAGGAAAGGGCATCACCGACCAACATATTACCCACAATACCAGCGACAGTACCGTTATCGGTCATACCGTCCAAAGTGAGTGAAGCAAAATGTATCATCATACCCGTAGCAGGGACATTAGAGGAAGATCCTTCTTCCACATAGGTTTCATACCAAGTGCCGTTGTGTTCTTCCCAGCCAAGCAGGGTGCCGAGTTTCATTTCCTCAAGCTGTTTGGAGAGGGTACCCACCTTGAAGTCGGAAATGGTCGCCATAATGCCTGTGATTTCTACTTCGGTCGTTACGCCACCTTCAGTTTTGAGTTCTACCCACTTGCCCTCGTCATTCAACTGATAGCCGAGAAGCTTACCAATTTCAAGGTCATTGATTTTTCCGTCAAGCTCATTCACCTTGAAGTCAACGATTGCAGAGAGGGTTCCTGTTACAGGCGTACCTTCCTGTGTTTCATAATTGTATTCGGTATACCAGGTTGTGCCGACCTTAGTGTAGCCAAGCAAAATACCAATCTGCTTGGTCTTGATATCTTCATTGATCGTGCCGACCGTAGAATCTGCCAGAGCGCCAAGTGTGCCAGAGGCAACTTCGGTCTTGGTCGAATCGGTGTACCAAACGCCACCGTCATAATGCCAGCCCATCACATCGCCAATTTTAATCTTTTGGATCTTACCAGATACGGCAGAGGAATCCGAAAGATCTTTGACGTTCAATCCTGCAAGCACAGTCATAACACCGGTCGCTTTGGTGACATTGACACGTTTTTCTACCAGATCACCATCTACATACGTAACCACTTCTCCAAGTTCGTAATAGTCATCCGTGCCATCCTGCAAGGAGATGTAGTCAACAGCATCCCCAATTTTTACTTCATTAATGTATCCGTCCAAATGCTGAATGTCTGTTTCTGCAATCGCAGCAAGCATACCATTCGCACGAACGCCATTGCTTTCAAACCAAATCTTGTGGGTCAGTCTCTCGCCATCTACCATAACAGGGGAACCGTTAAGATATACGTAACAGATTTCGGTGTGGATGCCAACAAGTTCGCCGACCATAAATCCGTCGGTCGAAAGTTCCTGTTCGCCTTCCATAATTTTGTAAAGGTTGTAGTTTGCAAGCTCTCCTTGCACACCGGTAACCTCACGACGCGTGGTTGTACCATCCTCCGTAACGTCCTCGTACCACAGATACTCTCTATCTTCTAATGTAGTGACATCAGGATCTACGACATCTCCACGATGATAACCAATAAGGTCACCGAGGAAGGTGTCATTGAAGGCAGTGGTAATTTTGTACGAATCGTCTTCGCTAAGGAGTCTGCCCATATCAATTTCAGCAATAGCGTTTTCCACCACTGTGGCAGGCTCTCCATCGTGATACCAATGGCGCTCGCTTTCGTTATATTCATAGCCGAGAACTTCGCCAAGCTGTGCGCCGTTAAAGGCATCTGCAACGTCATAATCCACGTCCGGATCCATCAGGGCCGCAATGTCGATATCGGCAATGACTTTATCAATGCCTGTCACCTCGACATCACCATTTTTCCAGCCGTCTGCCGTCGGGGTGTAACCCAAAAGGTCGCCCATCAGGTTTCCACTAAAAGCAGAAATAATGGAATAATCCGATTCGGGATCAAGCATTTGTTCCAGGTCGATATTCGCGAGGACCTTATCCAGTCCCTCGACCTTTACATTGTCCTCATACCAAACCTTTTCCCCATCGACATCCTCATAGGTATAACCAAGAAGATCGCCAAGATAGAGATCGTCCATCAACATAGAGATGGTAAATCCACCATTCATCAGGTCATTGACTGGCTTGCTGACAATATTTTTAAAGGCTGTATCTACTGCGCCACCGTCAGTGGTCTCCCAAGATACGACATTGCCATCCGGGTCAAAGGTAGGAACATAACCCAGTAGGTCACCGAAAAACATATGGTCAAGGAACATTTCATCATTGATGCCACCGTCTTCTGCCGTCAAACTGGAAAGGTCGAAGGACGCAAGACCACGCATATAACCAATAACGCCATTTCCTTCTTTATCATTCCACGAAATCAAAAGTTCGGGATCATTCTCAGCGTAGACAGGTTGAAGATTCAAAAGATCACCTACGCGCATTCCCGAAAGAGTCGCAAGGAAGTCCAGCTTATATGCGCCAAGTTCCTCGTCCCAGACAATCACTTCGCCAACCTCTTTGCCATCAAGAAGTTCATACAAAGGTCCTTCCTCGACAGTCATAAACGAATGGACAAGCTGAATGAGCGCTACATCTGCGATCGACTCGTGCAAAACCTCAAGCATATCGCCACCATCACTGATGACGGTGAGCATTTTTCCAAGATCCACAGGAGCAAGAAGCTCTATAATTGTGGGAGAATCCGGATTCTTATATACAGGAATATATACCGAGCCTTCAAGAGTATATTCAACGCCAAGAAGGTAACCAAGCTTAACGCCAGAAAGCAGAAGCCCAAAATCACCGTCCACGACCTGTTTTAATGTTTTATCTTTCAGTGTTTCCTTCGCAGGCTCCGAAATCACGCCCTCTGGTACAAATTTCAAAACAGTACCAACGGAAACGTGCTCAAGCACAACAGAAAGACCTCCAGCCGACAGCACTTGATTCAACGGCAGAGAACGAAGTTCCTCTACCAGAATTTCATCCATTGATTCAGGCAAATTTACACCGTAACGATCAATTATAAAATTGATGGTAAGTCCACCTTCAATGTTCTGGAAGGAGATGATTTCCTCCACAAGTTTCTTCAGGGTCATTGAATTGATGGGCACCTGCGCTTCCGTAGAGAATATCTCTCCATCATTGCTTTTCTCGATAATTTTCCACTTATTCAAGAAATCCCAAGAGACATTGGCATAGGCAAAATACCCTACACCGAAGATCGCACCGATGCAGGAGAAGAAGCCGAGAAAGAATACCAAAATCAGGGACACAACTCTGTTGGCTGTTTTCATAATGTTTTCCTCCAAAAAGAGTATATTTTTTTTAATTATACCACAACCGAGAGCCATTTGCAATATTTTTTAGAAATTTACTTTATTTTTGTATAAGTATTTATGCTATACATAAGATAGAGTACAGGAGGTATCTTAAAATGAGCAAACTCAAAACTTTTTTAAAACGTTCTATCCCCTCGCTTGTGTTCAGCGCCATATCGCTCCTTGTCGGTATTTTATCTGCGCTCCTGACAAAAGGAAATATTGACATATACGAGAAAATCAAAACGCCACCACTCTCTCCACCCAGCACAGTATTCCCTATCGTATGGAGCATACTGTTTATCTTAATGGGAATTGGCGCAGGAATGGTCTATAAAAGAATGGAACACAGCGAAATAGAAGTGCGACGTGGACTCTTATTCTTTTCCGTGCAGTTGATTATAAATTTTTTATGGAGCATTCTTTTCTTCAATGCGCAGACGTATCTCTTATGCGTATTTGTTCTACTCACGCTTCTTGCGCTTGTCGCGCTGATGACATTGAATTTTTATCGCGTAAACAAGGTGGCAGGATTGATACAAATACCCTATATTCTTTGGCTTTTGTTTGCGCTTTATTTAAACGTAGCGATTGTCATTCTTAACTGAAATGTCGTATTTTGTAAATAATATTTAGCATTATCGTTATATTTTCTTTAAAAACAAGTGTATAATTAAAACTTTTACAAATATTTATGAAAATGACTTGAAAAAGAAAACGATATATGATAGAATAGATGTAGAAAATATTTGGAGGATGAAATGAAGCTCAAAGAAAGCGGCGAGATGTATCTCGAAACAATTTATATGCTGCACAAAGAACTTGGCGCAGTACGCTCTATTGATGTATGCGAGAGAATGGGGTATTCCAAGCCTTCCATTTCCCGTGCTATGACGCTTCTTCGTCAAGGTGGCTATGTTGAAATGGATAAGCAGGGATTTTTAACACTCACCGAAATGGGACTTGAGGTGGCAGAAAGTATGGTGGAGCGCCATGCAATTATCAGCGATTTACTCATCCGTTTCGGCGTTTCGGAAGAAACTGCGCTTCTCGACGCTTGCAAGATTGAGCATGTGATCAGTGAAGAGTCATTTGGTGCCATCAAAAATGCAATGAAAAAGGATTGATTTCCAACCTATTTATAAACACAAAATATCGACAAGAGGATCTCTTGCCGATATTTTTTTTAATTCAAAGAGGATGACTTTATCGTTTTCAATGAATTGAAGTGTGGTGTAATACACTCTCTGCCCCGTGCGAAATGATGAAAGAAATTAACAAGAGAAATTTATTGTCTACTATCCTTCTTCAAATTTACTGTGATAAAAAAAGCAACGGTTACTCACCGTTGCTTTACCTTTATGGAAAATTATCCACAGAAAACCGAATGAAGAGAAAGAAGCGAAGCGAAGTTTAAGCGCTTATGCTGCTATATAGAAAGCAGTTAAAGCCCTCGGTCTATTAGTATCACTCAACTGAACACATTACTGTGCTTACATCCGTGACCTATCGAACTCGTAGTCTACAAGTGACCTTACCACCTTAAAGGTGTGGGATATCTCATCTTGAGGTGTATTTCACGCTTAGA
>JAZKYZ010000048.1:0-35852 GCA_045612385.1 Eubacteriales bacterium
ATGCTCGTAAGGCTGTCGCAATTTTCGAACGCAGACTCGCCGATGCTTGTCACGCTATCCGGAAAGGTGATGCTCGTAAGGCTGTCGCAATTTTTGAACGCAGAGGATCCGATGCTTGTCACGCTATCTGGAATGGTAACACTCTCGAGACTGGTGCAAGCCGTGAACGCACCACGGTAAATCTCTCCACCGATTATTTTCACTTCTTTGAGAGTAGAGGGAAGGTAATAAGTGAGGCGCTTGTCATTAACATCATACCATTGTTCAGTTTTTACGCCATTCTTATACCGTGAGTCGCCAAAGATATAACCAAACAGCGTGCTTTCGCTCGCTTCGGTGGCATCTTTCTCTCCACCGACGAAGGGGAGGGTGATTTTTTCGAGGGAGGAGCAACCCGAAAAGGCGCCTTTGCCGATGGTAGCTACGCTATCGGGGACGGTGATGCTATGGATGGAGAGGCAATCTTTGAAGGCTTCTTCTCCTATCGTGGTGATGGTTTGGGGCAGGGAGATGCTGGTTACTTTTTTGCGACCAGCAAAGGCTTTCTTGCCGATGATGGTGACGATGTCACCATCTGGGGATTCGCTGGGGATGACGATATCAAGGTCGCGGCACTTGCCGACAGACTTCAGGGTACAGGTGCCGTTTTTGTTAGAAACAAAGGCAAGGCCTTCGCTCTCGTGGAAACCACCCTTTGAGGCATAGATACTTTCGCGCATTTGTGTGTTCATATACAGTTTCCTTTGTTCGATGCTTTTATCATTCATATAAAGATTATAGCACACCGAGTGAGAAATGTAAATGTTTTTATAGAAAACAGAGAATAAGTAAAGGTAAATATTTTTGGTGTTGTGTGACAAAGTCACGGAAATCGGTATAAAAGTATGGTACAATAGGCATACAATGAAGAGTGCCTATGTGGCAGAAAGGAAAATAATATGTCTTATATCAAAGTAAATGCAAATAATTTTGGCGAGGTGGAGAAAAGCGAAAAGGTCGTTCTTCTCGACTTCTATGCAGATTGGTGTGGTCCTTGTCGTATGGTAGGACCTGTGATTGAGGAGATCGCAAAGGAGCACCCTGAAATCCTTGTGGGAAAAATCAATGTCGACGAGGAACAGGAACTTGCCTCTGCCTTCTCTGTAATGAGCATTCCGACGCTGGTTGTGATGCGTGATGGAAAGATTGTCCGTCAGGTAGCTGGCGCTCGTCCGAAGGCACAGATTCTCGCCCTTCTCGAAAACGCATAACCACACAAAGTATAAAGGACTTTTCATTATCGAAAAGTCCTTTATATGCAAACAAAACATTACATAGCGAGCATACGAAGCCGTTTTTTGTCCTTGACACGAATGCCACCACGTGAGTTTTCTACAATGCCTTCGCTGGAAAAATATTTGAGCATCCGAGAGACAACCTCACGGGCAGAGCCCATATATTTTGCGATTTGCTCTTGGGTGAGCTTGATGGTATCGGAGTCGCTTTTGGAAAGTTCGTCCGAGAGGAAGATCGCAAGACGTCGGTCCATACTCATAAAGAGAATTTGCTCAAACACCCACATCACATCAGAAAAATCACTGACGGCACGTTCGAGGGCGAAAATCTTAACTTCAGGAATTCTCTCGGCGAGCTCGGCAAAGGCGCAACCACCAATGACCGTAAGCTCGGTGTCCTCTTCAGCGTCGACGAACACATCAAATGTGATGTTGTGGAGGGCGCAGGAGGCGCTTAAAATACAGATGTCACCGGCAAACAGACGATAGAGCGTTACCTCGCGACCTTCCTCTGAGAGCAAATAGACACGCAGGCTTCCCGACCGAACGAGAAGCACGCCTGTGCATCTGGTGCCATCGTGGACCGTCTCTCCCTTCGTGAAATGCACCGAAACGGCGCTTTGAAGCAGAGCGTTCTGATCGTCAGAGCGAAGGGAAGGGAAAAACGGCATTGCCTCCGAGAGCAATTCATATTCATTTTGTGAAATCATAGGACACCTCACAAACTGCAAGTTTAACTACCTATAATTATAATACCTCGTTTTGCATTTGTCAAGAAGGAGAAGAAAATGAAAAAGATTTATGATACAGTAATCATTGGCGGTGGGCCTGGTGGATATACTACGGCGCTTTACGCTACGAGAGCAGGCTTTTCTGCTTTGGTTATAGAAAAAATGACGGTGGGAGGTCAGTTGGCTCTCACAGATATGGTGGAGAATTATCCCGGCTTTGACGAAGGGATTGACGGCTTTTCTTTAGGAATGAAGATGCAGAACGGAGCAGAGCGCTTTGGCGCTGAAACAATGTATGCTGAAGTGCTTTCGCTGGAACTTGAAAGTACGCCCCGTCGGATTGTTACGACAGAGGGGGAGGTGCTCGCTCGTACCGTAGTGATTGCGACGGGGGCGTATCCTCGTTTGCTTGGTATTTCGGGCGAGAAAACATTTCTCGGTCGTGGCGTGCATATCTGCGCCCATTGCGACGGCAGATTTTATAAAGGACGTACCGTCCTTGTGGTCGGTGGAGGAAACAGCGCCTTGCAAGATGCGCTCTATCTTTCCAGACTTTGCGAGCGTGTGATTCTGATGCATCGTCGAGATACCTTCCGTGCCGAGCGCGTGCTGGTGGATGCCCTTATGCGACAGGAAAATATAGAGATTATGTACGATAGCACACTCACAGCAATTTTAGGAGAAGAAAAAATGCAGGGGGTCCGTGTTCGTAATGTCAAGAGTGGCGAGGAAAGCGAACTTTCTCCCGACGGCATTTTTGTCAGCATTGGCAGAGAGCCGGCAACGGCATTTTTGCCACAAGCATTAAAGCGAGATGAGGCGGGATATATTATCGCAGACGAAAGCACACGCACGAGCATAGAGGGCGTGTTTGCTGTGGGGGATGTGCGCACCAAACCCTTGCGACAGATTGTAACGGCGGTTGCCGACGGAGCCGTCGCAGTGGAATATATGAAAGAATATCTTGAAAAAAATAATTTTTAAAAAATAGTTCTCTGTGTGACAAAGTCACAGAAAACGATGAAAATATATGGTATACTAAACTCACAAAAAACAAAACATAACACACAGGAGAAAATACTATGTCTAATACAAAATACTATATTTGCGAAAAATGTGGAAACCTCGTTGAGGTCGTAAACGCCTCTGGCGTACCAATGATGTGCTGTGGTCAGAAGATGACTTATCTGGAGCCTGGCACAGTGGAAGCGAGCCGTGAAAAGCATATCCCAGTGGTTACAGTGAACGAGGGTGTCGTTCGCGCTGAGGTCGGCTCTGTCATTCATCCAATGTCAAAGGAGCATAGCATTCTTTGGATTTCTCTGCAAACCAACAAGGGTGTATACAGAAAGCACCTGAATCCCGAAGAGGCTCCTGTGGCTGAATTCCTTATTGGCGAAGGCGAGATGCCCGTAGCGGTTTTCGCATATTGCAACCTCCACGGTCTGTGGAAAAGTGAAGTCTGATGAGAAAGGATAATCAAAAATGTTAAATCCAAAGGTACACGAGCTGCTCAATGAGCAGATCAACAAAGAATTTTTCTCGGCATATCTCTATCTTGAATTTTCCAATTATTTTAAAGAAAAAGGGCTTGACGGCTTTGCAAACTGGTATATGATTCAGGCGAGCGAGGAGCGCGATCACGCAATGCTCTTTTATCAATATCTGCAAAACAACAATGCTGAGGTAACGCTCTCTGCGATTGAAAATCCCACGCGCGAGTTTTCCTCGCATATGGATGTCCTTCGCGCAGGACTGGCGCACGAGGAGTATGTGACCTCTCTCATTCACGATATTTATGCAGAGGCGCACGCAGTAAAAGATTTTCGCACTATGCAATTTCTTGACTGGTTTGTCAAGGAGCAGGGCGAGGAAGAAACCAACGCCAATGATATGATTACGAAAATGGAGTTGTTCGGCTCCGACCCCAAGAGCTTATATATGCTCAACCAAGAGCTCGCAGCACGTGTTTACAGCGCGCCGAGTCTGGTGCTTTAATGAAAGAAAGGATAATTTGTTATGAAATACGTATGTGATGTATGTGGCTGGGAATATGATGAGGAGGTGGGCGTGCCTGAGGCAGGCATTGCTCCCGGCACCAAGTTTGAGGATCTCCCTCAGGACTTTGAATGCCCTCTCTGCTCCGTCGGCAAGGAGATGTTCTCTGTCGAGGAATAATCCGTCCAAAACAACCAAACCATAATTTAAAAAAGCAAGCAAAAAGCAACTTCTCTGAGGGATATGAAGCGAAATCTTGGAGAAAATGCGAAATGCTTGCTTTTTTATTTTTGAAAGCGAAAAAACAATGATAAAAAAATAACAATCTTTGTAAATGTCAAGAGCAAATGCAAAAAATATTGAAAAATTTGTGTTTTTTGTTATGATAAGGGAAAAGAGGTAAGGGAAAGGGCAAATTTGCCCTTTCCCTTACCTCTTTTCTGCGTGTTAGCGTGACAAAAAGGCAAGAGGGGTATTCTTGCCTTGCTTTTCTGCTTTTTATTTCTGTTAGGCTATTTGGGCTATCTCTCGGGCAAATCTTTCATTGCTCGTTTCAAAGTTCAATACTTCTCTTGGGTAATTATTCACCCATTCTTCTACTGCTTTTATTTGCTCTTCAGTTAGTGTTGCGAGGTTTGTACCTTTCGGTATCAGACGTCTAATCTCTCGGTTAATCCTTTCATTTGTGCCTCGTTCCCACGATGAATAAGGGTGACAGTAATATACCTTTGTTCTTTGTCCTTTGCCGTATATGCTCTTTTCTATGCCTTGGCAATTCGAAAATTCTGTGCCGTTATCTACTGTGATTGATTTAAATATACTTTTGAATTTTCTGCCGAATTTATATTCTATTTTGTTAAGGGCTTTTACTACCTCTTGTGCGCTTTGCGTTTTAATTGGTATAATGATCTCTTTACGGGTAAGTCTTTCGGTGAGGACTAAAAGGCTTTGCCTTGTAGGCCCACACACGCAATCCATTTCCCAATGACCGAACGAGAGTCTTTCCAGGATCTCTATCGGTCTTTTTTCTATGCTTGTTCCTTTCGGAGCGTTTTTATTGATTCTGATATGCTGTTTTTTCTTCTTCTGCTTTCCTTTCGGTAAATGCTTCATTTCAAGGTTAGTAAAATAACCTTTGCGAATATAACTGTAAAGGGTATTGACCGAGATCGTTGTTTGAAATGAGATATTATGCTTTTTGATATAACCGAGGACGGCTTTCGGACTTTGTTTCTCTTCTATAATTTTTCTTTCGATATACTCTGCGTATTCGTAATCTTTGCCGAGTTTTATTTGACTTCCTTTTTCACGGAGCATTTGACGGTATTTGATTTCTGCTTTATCTGCCGAGTACCTGACCGTTTCCGTCCAATCTGTATTCCTATGCAGGTATGATCCACGTTTGATTTCTCGGTAGACAGTTGAGAGATTCACTCCAAGATATTCTGCTATTTCTTTTTTGCTCACATTTGCTTTGAGTAACATTTCAAGTTGATTCCGTTGCGTTTTACTTAAATGCTTAAATTGTCTTTTCATTTTAATTTCACCCTCTTTTCTCTCCTGTTGTTTCTCCCTACGTCCTGGGGAAAGAAGAAATGCGAGGTTTACCACTACCCGTTGGTAAAACCTCGCATTTTCTTTCTTCTTTCCTTATACCACTTCTCCGTTCGGGAGAATAATTTGTATTTTTAATTCACAACCCATTGCCGTGACAAGCCGTTCAAATTCTTGCATTTTATAATTGTTTTTTGCCATTTTCTGTGAGAGATTCTCTTGACTTTGGTTTGTGAGTTCTGCGAGTTTTACTTGATTTATATTTGTTGCTACCATTGCCATTTTGAGTTTTTGTGTGTAAGTCATTTTTTATTTTTTCTCCCTTTTATATAATGTTTTTATTATATTATATCACCTATTTGTTATGTTGTCAAGAGATTTAACGAATTTATTTTTTTGTTTTCTCGGTTTTAATTTTTATGGATTTTTCGTTTGTTTCGGTGATGATTTCGGAGGATTTTACGAGGTTTTTGTTTGGGCGTTCCATTCTTCTATCCCTAACGCAGAGGGGGAATAAGGTAGAAATCGTTGCGACGATTTCTTCTTTGTATCTCATTTTGTTATCCGTTGCTATTGAGGTTTTCTTTTCGGCAAACGTTCTCAACCTCGCAAATTTCATCTCACCGAATGCCGTTTTCTGATTGAGTGTGTTGCAGGGCGAACCTAACACAAATCTTGCCGATATGCAATATCGTGCTTCGCTCGGCTTTTTTCTATGTTTATTTAGTTGTAGTTGAAAAAAGCCTTATCATAAAAAAATAAAAAACTTTTTCTAACACCACGAGGGAAAAACTTTTTGATTTTTTTATGCCACTCAATGCATATCTGCAAGATTTGTGTTTCCCTTCGGGTGCAACATACTCGAAAACGGCATACGGAGCGATGAAATTTTCTTCGCGAGGTTTCTAACATTTGCCGAAAAGAAAACCTCGCAACTGATAAAAAATGAGAGGCAACACCTCTCAAAGCAACAAAACAGAACGATAAAATTGGTTTTCGGTTCTCCTTAAAACCGAGAAAGGAGTTCGAAAAATGGGTGAAATTACAAAGGTTTGGTTGAACACTTGGGGCAACTACAACAATGGCGGTCTTGGCTATGGGTGGATGGCGCCAGATGATGCGCAAAGCTTCATCGAGGAAAACCCCGAACGGGATGGGGGCGAATGGTTCATTGCCGATATTGATGACTACCTCGGAATCAACCTGCCGAATTTGAATTATCGGAACGCAGAAGCAACGCTCGAATTATTGCAGGAGCTCGAAGCCCTCAGCGAATATGAGCAAAAATGTATTATTGCCGTTATGCACGATAACGAAGTTTTTGACATCGAAGAAGCTAAAGAGCTTTGCGACAGATACACATTCTACGAAGATTGGGAAGCATATCACGAAAGCTGCGACGAATCCATCGACCTCTCAAGCCTTCCTGAGTTTTTCCAAAGGTATTTTGATTTCGAAGCTTTCCACAGAGATTGCGATTTCGATGCACGCGAAGCCGTAAACGGCATTATTATTGTAGAGTAAGAAAGGAGCAACCCCGGGGGAAACCCCGGGGAAAGATAGACGATGAAAGACACGATAAAAGCAAAAGAATGTTACTGGATAGGTAGCAACCCCGAAATAAAAAGAGAATACGGAGAAAATGGCAGAGTTCTGATGGACGGACAACGCGCCGTTATGCTTTGCACCTTACGAAGCCTTGAAGACTTCCTGGACGAGAGAAGACAAAACGAGTGCTTCAGACACCTTGAAACGTTCACAACGCGAAACGGCAATCGCTATTACTATTGGCGCGACGAAGAGCTTGACGAAGATTATATAACAAAATTTGAATCCGTACAAGACACAAGAAAGGAGAGCGAGGCGGTCTGACCGCCTCGCAAGAGATACAATGATTGACTTAACAAAAATAACACTCGATGAAGCAAACAAGATTGAATGTGCTTTGCTTCTTCTTGAAAAGGAAATCGTCGACAAGGCAAAAGCTTTCCAAGATTTTTCTACACAAGAGGATTTACCCGAAGAAACCCGTAAAGTAATGAAATCTAACGCTGAATGGTGGCGTGAGGTTCACGCCCTAATCTATAAAACTAAAAGGAGGTAAAAAAATACTACCGTTAATAGGAGAAATAAAATGGATTTATATGTATTCGTAGATAATACTTGCGTTGAGATTTTCAAAATCGAGAAAAAGAGCATTGATGATATTAACAAGTATCTAAAAGAGCTTGAAGACGATGGAATTAACTATACTGTGGCAATTTGCCGTGACACTTGTTTTCCAAAAGGAGACGAGGAGGACGAAGAAACGCCCGTAGACGATTACTATTTTTCTGATGGTATGCATTGGTAAGAAAGGAGCT
Organism: Eubacteriales bacterium; assembly: GCA_045612385.1. Taxonomy (GTDB): domain Bacteria; phylum Bacillota; class Clostridia; order Oscillospirales; family CAG-272; genus UBA1740. The sequence goes on from JAZKYZ010000048.1 coordinate 7,921, forward strand.
TGAAAAATGAATAAGCACAGAAGAACAGTTATTTCCGAACTGCTTTATCAATTGGTTGAAATATATGAGAACCTCGAAGCAGTCAAGGACGAGGAAGAAGAAGCACTCGAAAATTACCCCGAGAATTTAAGGTATTCAGAACGTGGCGAAGCTATGCAAGAAGCCTTTGAAAATATTGAAGAAGCACACGGAGCAATCTCTGAAGCAATCGACCTATTACAAAGTATTTGATGAAAGGAGCGAGGGGCGCAAAGCCCCTCACCATACAATGATTATCTCATACAAGAAGCTTTTTAAGTTGCTTATTGATAGAGGTATAAAGGCAAAAAAACTTGCTCGTTGTGCCAATATAAGTCCTGTGACCTTATCCAAGATGAAAAAGGACGGAGCAACGATAACATCTGACGTACTTACTAAAATATGCTTGGCGCTCGGTTGCTCTATGAATGATATTACAGAGCTTATACCAAGAGGGAGTGAAGACTGATATGAAGAAAAGTACAAAAGCCGTTTACACTGTAACTACTACTTATGGGTTAAATCGTGATATGATATTCACTATACCGAGTGGAAGCCGACGTGGGTACATCGAAGCTGTGAACTGTCGCACCGGGGAATATCATCAAATCCCATTCAAAAACGATATTTATGATGACTTTATTTATGCTTGCGAAAAATTCATAAAAGAGCATTTCGGGAAGCACTTAATTCATTACGTGCAGAAGTCTTATCAGAAGGGAGAATTATAATGGAAAGGTACGGTCATTGCGATGGACTATAAAAAACTCGCAGTTTTTTCTGCGAGTTTCTCAAAAAACATTGACTTTTACAAGAAAATAGCGTATAATATATAACGTAAGCAACGCATAGTATTTTGAGGGCTCACCTTGTGAGTATTCTTGAAGGGCGTTGCTTATTTACTTTTTTGGAAACTTCCACGGATATTTCCACGTACTAAAATTCTTTTTGTAATCAGATTGACGTTGTTTCACTATGTACATAGGCGTTTTTCGTCTTATATCGGGATTTGGTTCTATACGTTCATTACGATGATGACCGCTAAACTCTGAAGAAGTCACACGCCTAAACTTGTACTTTTCGTTAGTGTCTTCAGACAAAATCAACGCGGGGTGTCCAGACTTTTTATAATGCCTAAAATGAGGAAACTTTTCTTTTGTCTTCTTCGGTTTCGAAGAAGACTTTTTCTTTTTATATAGCATTTCTACCTCTTTTCATCAATTATAGTGGTGTGTTTCGTTTTGGAAAAACGAATTTTGCATAAGGTTTTCTTCGTCCGTTCCAAGCTCGGTGAGGTATTCTTCCAGGTCCTCGATACCGATTGTATTCTTATCTGCATACTGATTGAATATAGCTGAAAGGCAATCCGTTGTGTATCTGCGTGAATATATCTTCTTTGATTGTATGAAATACTTTGCCTGCTTTTTATCTCCGTCCATTCTGCCAGACTCAATAAGCAACGTGGATTTTGACGAGCCATATTGATTGAATGTTCTATCTCTGAAGTGCTTAAGCTTTGCGACGAGCTTTTTCAATACGTACATAGGAAGAATTTTATCTGATCTAACAAATCTGTATTGATAATAACTATCCACAAACTTACCGAACGTAAACGAAAACAGAGCTTCAAATATGTAAAATGGAGCAAAGAACGGCAATGTTGGTTGCATATCGGTATGGTCTTCGATATAAACGATTTCTCCAAGTTCTCGGGCATCTGCCCCCAAGCTCTCAGGACGTTGTAGATCTGCGAATATCTTTACGAATACTTTGTTTGAAATTACACAGGCGTGACGTGACATTTTGACAAGGGCATTAAAAAGGTCATTCTTTTGGTTACACTCGTCTGCGTTTGCCTTGACGGTCATAAGCTCGGGAGAGTTTTTACGCTCCTTATCAATCTCAGATATGATATACACTCCGAACCCGAATGCATATCTTTTCGGATTTTCGTCAAGCATTCTTTTACCAAGGCGGAGCATATCAAAGTCAAGTATATGAGCGTGACGTGAATAACTATCTATGAGCTTTGCATCTCTTTGGAAAAAGTCCGTATTCCATACAGGGAAGTTACCGAGATCTTCAAAGAGGTTGTCCACTCTAACACTATAATTGGAGATAAGCAACGAGCTTTGAACGGTATAGACGAGGTATGCACAGGCGTAGTCCTCTATAACTTCCCATACATTCCATACTTTGAGGTTGTCGTTGTACTCCGTTCCGTAGCGTTCGTATTCGTAACCAAATATATTATCTTGCGAGGGCGCTTCACTAAATAGATATGCTTTCTCCCTTACCCATTCACGAGCCGTAGGAACTGAAAAGACATTGTGTTCTTCTATTTCCTTTTTCATTTCTTGCTCAAAGGTTGCCCAATTCATATAGGGGAATTTGAAATCACATTCAATGATAATTTCAAATGCCATATCTCTAAATTGGACCTCTTGCGATAATGCCATATCCGTAATAGTCTTGGTTTTACCAGCACCCATAGGACCGTACACAATCGTCATTACGCCACGTTCTTCAAGAAATCCTTTATTACGTGCTTCTCGGTGGTTTAGTTCGTTATGTGCTATGGATCTTGCGATAAGCTCTATCACTAACACGATGATGCACATCCAGATAAAACCTGGTATAAACCTCACACACGGTGCGAGGTCTATCGTAAGTTTGTATGCTTGTCTGTATATGCCGAGAACGTCAAAGCTTACGATGAAGTATAGGTAGAAGGCTATGAACTCACAAACGATTGCTATGAGGTTAAAATACAGCGCCCACAACCATAACCATGTTTTATGCCAAAAGGCGTTTTCTCGACAAAATTCCACGTATTCCCGAAGCCAATGTTTTATCGGTATATATGTTTTGTCTGCGATGCGCTTTACTCGTTGCAAGGCTTTTGATTCTACATCATAATCGTTATTTTCCTCATTCAAGTATTTGTCTATTGCAAGCTTAACCAGAAGTAAAAGAGGGGTAAGAATCAAAAGTCCTTGACTTACATAATAAAGCACATCACCGACTATAATCATATATTCCGAAAACATTTGTGCTTCAAAGAATACATCCCAATACCTACTCCACACGGCCACAAATTCTTCCCATGTAAATGGGAGAATTCTCAGCCGTTCAAATTGTGACGGTTTAAATTCCCATTCTGGAAGATTCATAACCGTTGGTGGAATCGAATTGTTATCTAACCATAATTCGCAGAAATAGTACGCAAAGCTCGTACCGAGGTTGCGTACCGTTTCTGCAAGTCTTAATACGGAGTTTGGGAATACGAATACTCCCAACGCCACAAAGCCTAAAGTTATTGCAAAATTTATGTAGTGTCGATAATCCAAGCTTCGTAGCTTGCCCATCAATTCTTTTATATATTTTCTTCTCATAATACCTTACTGTAAACAAATATCATATAGCCGAGCACAAATGCTAAAAGTATGATGCCTAATATGCGTAAAAGTCTGTATTTCATCTTCTGTTTTTCTTACCTTTGATTTTATCGAATAACGTTCGCATACCTTCATACACGAGGAATGTTATTACTGCCGTTAATACGGTGGTTGTGATTTCTGTCATTTTTTGCCTTTTGAATTTTTTCCTTTCCGATCCTTTTTAGATCTCGCTCCACCGAGCGAGTTTTTATTTTCGATTTGATTTGAATATCAGCCGTAGGGGGAACGTTAGTATTTTTAGAAGAATACTTATAAGAGCCCCTATACCGTTGATAATGATTTTGATTATCGGACGTGCTACGGGGAAGAATACGTTTGTTATTACAACGATAAGAAGAATAAGAAGAACTACTGCCATAAGCTTTTGCCACCATTCTTCTTCCTCAATAGGCATATTTTCGGGAGCAGTAAGACCATTGATAATATCAATAGAGTCTGCAACTACGCCTACAACAGTTTTTGAAAATCCGTCTTCTGAGGTATATTCAAGAGAAAGAATATCAAAATTGAGAAATACGTGTTCTTGTGCTACGTAACCGTCTACATCTGAAATATCGAATTTATCTTCTTCTGCATAATCAAAACGAGCATTACTTGCGTAATAATCCGTTTTTGCAAATCGAAGAAGTATAGGCGTTTCGTTATTGTCATACGATTTGCCTACAAAGTTCTTTATATCCTCAGCATCTTCAATATTTACATAATACTTTGCCGAAAAATCTTCGTTAGATAGGTATATATCACCTTCGCTGATAGTCACAATAGGACTATATAATAACGTTGCAGTGGAGTTTATACCCCAAAACTGTTCCCATAATGATTGATTTGTATTTGTATCTACAAAAGTCTCTACATCAGTTATTTCAAACGACTTACATTGATAGCCATCACCGTTATATCTTTCAAACAAGTTTATAGGATATTTATCCATAAGCTTATCTTGATTTGAAAATGAATTTGCATATTTTTTTATGTATTCTTTTACCTCGTCAGATGATACTCGATAATCCTCTAAACTTGTAATTTCTTTTTCTATCGGGAATATCCAATCTATCCTATTCAAGTATTCAAAGTCTTTTTCAAAAAGATCAGAACCTAAAGCATAATTATAAGAACCATCACCGAATATAGTTCCATCGTACCATTTATCGTCTTCTATATCTTCACGGCAAAGTGGATTATACCCCTTCTCAAAAATATGCAAGTTGTATTCGGCTTGTACCCAAGTTTCTTCCCACAATACGCGCCAATATGTTTGAATATCTTGACTCAATACATTTCCGTTTTCGTCCATAAGTTGTCCAAACTCATTGATACGTTTATTTCGCATTTCAAATAATGCAGAATACGCGCCCATATCGGTGGTAACGAACATTGGAGAAGTTTTATACTGATACCATTCCGCAGTTATCTTTGAAAGATCGCCCCATTGATCCGCATACTCGTTTGGTAAAGAAAAATAAACCGATTGCAAATCGTCATAAAGGTTGTCTCCTTTATGAGCAAATCTGTAATTTGTATCATAAACTTGCAAATGCACGTCTTGACCGCCATAATACTGACATTGTAGTGTGTTTATAGCCAAGGAAGGTTCACCACACCACGAAGCAAATCCGCTATACTCATAAATCTTTGATATACCAAAAGATTTTCTGTTTGCTTCTCCCTCAAAATGAACGTCTAACGAAGTTATTTCGTATCTACGTCTATCATTCCAAAGCGAAGCATATTCTTTTGCAAGATTATACTGTTCAGAAGAGTCGGTGACTTTGAATTTGTAAAATCGGTAATTGTCGGTATTATCAAGATATGTAAGAGAGTAATTCTTTGTCGAAGATCGCTTTCCGTCTTCTCCAAAGGCATTTGAGAGCATAATCTGATTTGCTCCCTCGCGCATAATCAACGGTTTTTCCGTAGGGTTATATACGTAAACGTAAAGACCATAATACGTTGAATATGCGCTATTGTTTGAATAGCAATACTCCATAAAACCGACAATAGAGGGCTCACCGAAAGAGTTTGCAGGATAATTTGCTTCTTCCATATTAGCCATATCTTGTTCTATGGGGGTATCATCATAACTTTGGATATTTGTCACCGCGTTCGTTCGGACTTGCAAAAGCGGAAAGAAAACTTGCACGATAAGTAGAAATACCAGGACAAGGCTGTATAAATTTTTTTGTTTTTTGTTCATTTATTGCTCCTTTTATCTTTAGAAGAATTGACTTTTTTAATAAAATATGTTATTATAAGTTAACATAACATAAAATGGAGGATATACTATGGCTTGCCCTATTTGTGGAAAGAAAACATTTCACTATTTTGGACACCCAAGAAAAGATGGACTTTGTGAAGAACATGGGTTGATGGCAAACGAAGGTGAAATAGACCTTTGCACATTTTGTTGGAAATGGAAAAAAGCAAATGCAAAATGCTCGTGTCAGACAAAAACACAAACGCCAATGACAAGTGAAATGCCTCAATCCATTATCATAGAAAGAGGATTGCGTTGCATAACTTGTGGCTACGAATCAGCAGGAAAACTTTTTTGCAACCGTTGTTATAAAAAATACGAAAACAAAGAAATCCTAATTAAAATTAAAAATTGCAGAGAAATAATACCTCTTGATGATTTTTATGAAGGTTATTATGAATGCAGAGATGGTCATGTTGTAAAAAGTATGGCTGAAAGAGAAATAGACGATTACTTATTTACACATAATATAAAACATGGATACGAAAGACCTCTAAACTTAACAAATGAAAAAGGCGAAAGAGTAATACTACATCCTGATTTCTGTATTTTTGACAGTAACTCTGAACCACTGTTCTATATTGAATACTGGGGATATGATGATAATAATCGTGACTACACTAAAACAAAAAAATACAAAATTCCCCTTTACAAAAAAGCCAAAATAACTCTTATTTGCATCAATGCTAAAAGTGATTTAAGAAATCTTGTAGCAAGTTTGGAATACAAGATAAATAATCACAAAAGAGGGATTATAAATTTTTTAGATGAGTAATTATAAGATAAAAAAACGGAGAGAGGTCATTTCCTCTCTCCGTTTTTTTGTTGCGAGGAAATCAAAAGTTATATACTCGCTCGAAGGTTTCTTGTACACATTTTGTAATCAAATCCATACCGGCTTTGTTGGGATGGACTCGCATTGTTCCATCATCGATGGTATAATTCATGTAATTGTCATAGGTGATACCACTATCAGAGAAGAGATCTACAACATAACAGTTATCTAATTCATCTTCAAAAGCTCGAATAGATTGATTGAACAATTCCAGTTCTTCCTGCTTTGATACAGTACGGCTTTCAGGAGGAAGCGTGCAAACAAATATATCCGCGTCGGGATATTTATTGCAAACAGAAAGGACCGTAAGAGATAAACTTTCCAAAAGAGAAAGTTTAAAAGAAGGAACATCCTCAACAACAGGTCCATATGTGCTTACTAAAGGAACACCATTTCCGATATCATTGGTCCCCATAAAGAATACAATTATATCTGGTCTGATATTCTTGATATCATTATGTAGATTGCTATAACGAAAATAACCAGACGGAATATTATCTGGGTGTGTTTCCGTTATACGTGAAGCATCACAAGAGTTGTTGACACATAGGCGCATACCGTTATTGTCAATCAATTGCTTCCACCAGGTGTCATGAACCGTGAGACCACTACTTGCATTGTAATAGACACCGTTTCCACCAATCGAAGTATTAAAGGATGTAGAATTGCTCCAGCCTTCATAAGTAGTTATGGAATCGCCCAGGAAGGAAATATACTTGCCTGCAAGTGGTGACGTTACTTTGTCAATGCTTTCGATCTTTGAAATGCCGTTTTGGTTTACTTTGTTGCTCGAGGAACTACCCCCAAAAACAGACAATGTAACGGAAACAATTGCTGCAATAAGCAAAAAAACCAAAATGATTTTTCCAATATTTAAAAATTTTGCTTTCATCATTACACTCACCACGCTTATTCAAGATAAAGAACATCAATATAGAACTCGACCATAGGTGCAGGATTGGGCGTAGAAAAAATAGTGATATACATATCCATAGCATCCTCGTCTGCGAGACCGTTATGGTATGCGAAAAGAATGTCATCTTTTGAAGAAAAGAAACCAAGAGTTTGACCGGATGAAACAGTAATGTCAACATCGAAATACACCCATTCATCAATAATGGAATAATTCGCTACCTCGTCACCAACAATACTATAAAGATAATTGTAAGTACTACCTACAACATCAATATTATCAAGTGTTACCTTGGGCTTTTCCGTAAATGTATTCGCAGGAATAGTAAGAGTTACCTCTTGAATTTTATTAAAGGATCCATTACCATTTCCACTGACAACATAGACGGTAAATATAGCATCTTCGGTAACATCCTTGATAAGCTTAACAGGAACCCCGATACGGCGTATCGTTTTCTTTTCAAAAATTGTTAGATCTTGATATGCAAAAGGACCGTTATTAACCTGAACAGGAAAGGAAGAAGCAAAAATCAATTGTTCATTTATACCAGGTATGGATTGAACAAGTGGCGCCTCAAAGGCTTGGTCTTTGTTAACCTTGATCGTTAACATACGAGCGTGCTTGTTTACATCAAATGCGCCAATTTTTTCATTTTTTTCCAAAAAAGGATAAACAACAATACGAGCATACTTTGCATTAGCATACGAATCAGATTTTGAATAATCTTCCTTTAAACGCTCGGTGGCATCTATAATGGACTTATCCTCGCGATAATAAAAAACTCGATATTCGAGATTGCTTTCAAAATCAAGCGTAACAGTGAGGCCTTGGCATTCGAAAAGGTCCTCGGTATAAATGGCTGTATCGCTCTTTAGATATGTGCCTTGCTCGGTCAAGTCGCCACGATTAAACGACAAAGATGAAACCGTCTTGGTATCTATCTTGGTAAGAGCGATACAACCACCTACTACGCCCAAGATGAGTACCAGAGCCAACGCCGCAGAGAGAATTTCTTTGAGGGTAATATTTTTTATTCTTCTACTCATCTTGGCACCTCACTTACGCCTCGGCTTCAGCCTTGGTATCTACAACCTCGACCTTAAGTTGTTTCGCGTACTTATGAATATCAAATACGCTGATAACACGCTCATCTGCCTTAAGTTCAGCATCCCAGATAGGCGTAATTTCTACACGGAAGTGCGTAGCGCCTTCAGGGATAATAGGATTGGAACTTGCAGTGTAAACTTCGGTAGATTCGATAAATGTATCAAGTTCGTCGTAGAAGAACACCTGATATTTGATCGTGCTATCGAATGTAAGTTTTACACGAAAAGCATCATCAATCTCGATCGCTTCTTTAGTGTAAAGTGTTTCGTTGGTTTCTTCATATGTACCAATTTCGGTCAAACCACCGATTGTAAAATCAAGAGTGGTACCACCCTTGGCTCCGAAGATGGCAAAAACGCCACCCAAGACAGCAAGAACGACACATACGGTAACTACCGTTATTAGAATCGTCTTGCTTTTGTTACTTGCATAATAAGACATTTGTTTGCTCCTTTGATTTAAATTACTTTAATTTGGGGTATTTTTTGGGCGCACTTTTCATACGACGGCCCTGGGCTTCGTAACCGGCACGAAATGCATCTTTAAGTGCAGGATTTTTGAAACGAATACCTCTGCCAGAGTGTGCCACACGATATCCTTGACCAGAATGGAACGCTCTTTTTTCAGCAGAGGTGTATCTTTTTTTTCTTTTAGCCATACGACATTCCTCCTTTCTTGTAATCATTATATTGTTAATAGAAGGTTAAAGTCATTTTATGGATTTTCAGAAAAACATCAAGTTCTTCTTCACTTGCCGTACCAGCAATAATTACATCTTGGTCACCGTCGAAATTAAAAATATCTTCACGATTTACCTCTTCACGTTCAATCTCCAGAACATCATCTATATAACCTTGAAATGTAAAGTTTTCTTCTGTATTTTCAAACACCAACTTAACACAATGTTTACCATGTTTCAAAGAAGGCGAAAGGGAATAACCAGAGCCATCGTGTAAACCAAATTGCAAGTTATCAATATGTTCAGACAAGGTATATGTATACTCCATAACCATTTTCTTTGCATTAATAGGAGTCTCAACATCTCGAAATGAAAAAGAATGGAATAATTCTACAGGTCGTTCATAACCTTCTTGAAGGCTAAATGAAAACACTTCACTATTATTAGATGGTGCATTAACATCGAGGTTACCCATGGAAGTCCACCAAATATTATCTTTAGATAAATTGAAAGAAGCTAAGGCAACAGGAGGAGGAGGAGCAGATGTCGTTTTGTCTCTTGGAATCAAAGATAGTGTCAATGACATGGCGCTCAGGAATAGTGTAATACAGAGTATAATTATTCCGAGCTTATTTGCTTTTTCTGATATCAGAATGTTTTTTCGTTTAATTTTTTTCACTATAAATCCTTTCTATCCATTTTACGTGGATAATCTTTTTTAATCAATGCCTCGCTTTGTAAGCTTTATTTGCATTACTTCTGTCCCGACGAGCATTTAGATAGCCCATTCTATAAGAGGCAGTTGCTTTTGTCAGCTTCTGTCCACTCGTTTTTTTCTTGGACTTCAGTTCACGTGCATAACGTCTGCTCTTCGCGCTTGGCGCTTCAAATCGTGCCATACTTAACTCCTTTCTTTATGTTCTATTTCAAATCTTCATCTGACGTTACCTCCGTGACACCAAAAAGAGTATCAAATGCAGACTTAAAATCAAATTTAATCTTCTGTTCTCGTTTCAATTTTGGTATTTCGTTTTCATATACGGTAGGTACACCGAGAGGACTTCCGTCCTCGGCCAAACCTTCATATAGTCTAACTTCCGTTTCAGTTACCATAACGCAAGAGCTTATGCGTCTATATAATTGAGCGAGATCCTCTCGGCGATTATAGACCATATCTCTATACCAAAATTTAATCGGCACAGAAGAAGTAATCACTATCATCTTACCTACGAAGACCTTGTTTTGAAAACGAGAATACACGGAGCTTTGTGTATTGTTATCTATCATTTTCAAAAGTTCGGCAAATTCAATGTCGTTATCTCTCAAATCGTCAAGGATAATAGCACGTTGTCCCTTGTAATCTTGAAATATATCGTTGCTTGAAGAAGATATACAATAATCGTATTTCATACTTTCAAGAAGCTTTTTGGCATAATAGGTTTTTCCTGTTCCTGCTTTGCCTGATATGAACATTACTTGTATATCTCTGTGGGGGTTGAGTGCTTGGCAATGGCACTCTAATCTATAAAGCTTCTCTAACTGTGTTAGAGTCTTAACTTTTTCACTTACAGGCAAGGTGTTCGCGTATTGGAGCATTTCTGCATACGAAAAGTTTTGGAAATCTCCTATAATACTTGCATTGGTGATTTCTGTTTCAAAATCAAAATTGGCAATAACTTCTTTCGGAGAATACTGATGCTTGTTTTTCTGTGAATCATTGCCGTGCGTAAGATAAAGCAACATATCCGTCTTTCGCCCCTTGACCTTATTTATAAAGTTCTCGGGAATTTGAAACCACGACGCTACCAAAGCCGTATCTACGGAAGAAGCACCAAAATTCAAATATATATGGTAATGGGCTCTTGTATCGTCTTTATCGTGTACTATGTACGCCCATTGTTTTATTGTCCTGTATTTCATCAATGTTGCTTGTAAATCAACACTTAGTTTGTCAACATCTGTAACAATCTCCATTTGTCTTAATGTTGGCATAATTTATTCTCACCCTCTTTTGCTCGTTTTTTATACATTTTATACGTTTGTCAACGCCGCTTGGACAAGCCCCAAGCGGCGTTGCGTTATTCCCTTTATATTATTTAGGGAATTATGAAGTTTTGCTTTGCTCGTTTATACGTTTTATACGTTTTGTCAAAGTTAAACTGTTTTGTATATTTTTTTTATTTTTCGAAAGTCTCAAGTTTTTCTTTTAAACTCTCGTAACTCTCTGAAACTTCCCAATCAATACCATTGACATCGACCAGGACAGTTCCTTTTCGTGTAGGCGCAACAAGAACAATATGCTGCGAATTTAAGGTTAGTTTTTCTCCTTTAACTGTAATAAGCTCGACAAACATATAAAACTCCTTCTTACAGATAAAGGATATCTTCTGGAAAAATGTCTGTTCCTTTTACTACATCCATCTTCACTACATACGCCTTATTGGTGTACTCGTTCAGGCCGAATGTTACATCAATGAGAGTTCCAGGAAGAACATCAAGCATCTTTTCAAATTCATCCGGACTTCTTGACTTATTGATACAGGTGTTAATGATAAGCTCGTCCTTCTTGGGATACCAAAGACCGCCGTTGTTCATCTTGTTAGGCAGTCTGGAGAGCGTGAGGAACATAAGTTCATCACCTGTCTTGTCGTCTTTGTTTTGTCTTGTGCTAATTAGAATACATCTTCTCATTTTCTTTCTCCTCTCTTTGCGGTTGAGAAAATCCGCAACATAAAATAAAATAATGAAATATAAGTAGTTGGCAGAGGTTAGAATCTCACTAACCCAATAAGGACACCTCCCATTATTGCAACTTATGTTCTCCGCCATAGTTAAGGGGTATGTGGAGGCATACCCCAAGGAGTATGAAAGACAGAAACGGAGGAGCGAGGGTGAATTGCTCTTGCATTTTTACTTAAAAATTGAGAAAAAAGAAAAAAATGCAAAGTTTCTGTCTTTGCATTTAATTATAAACTATACAAAAAATAACAATCTTTCATAGAGTTCTTGCATATTTTTTTTGAGTGTGATATAATACTTGGTGGTAAATATATAAAAAGGAAAGGAAACCGTATTTATGAACGCTATGCAGAAGAAATACGACCCACTGTTTACGCCGTGGAAAATCGGCAACGTAGAGATCAAGAACCGTATTGTTATGTGCCCTATGGGTGGTACATCTTTGTTCGGTTGGTTTGAACTTGGTGGTTGTCACTTTGATAAGGAAGCGGCAAAGCTCTTTCTTGAGAGAGCAAAAAATAATGTCGGCTTAATTATTCCCGGCATCGCGCCCTTGCGTGATATTTTCTGGGGAAAATGGCTTTGGCAGAATCCTAAAATGTTTGACGAACTCCGTGTGTTTATGGAGGAAATCCACAAGACGGGCGCGAAACTCTTTATCCAGCTTACCGCAGGTATGGGACGCTCTTGGGCAATTACCGAGCTTGTCGCTCCCTTACATAAGAATAAGTTTACCCGTGCTTTGATTAAACCGATTATTGATACCTCGCACGAGCTTGCCTCTCCCAGTCCTCAACCTTCTCGTTGGGCGCACGATATCGAATGCCCAGAGATGACAAAGGAACAAATCCACGAGATTATCGAGGCGTTCGCCAAGACGGCGAAGCTATGTCGTGATGCAGGTGTTGACGGTGTCGAGGTACACGCTGTACACGAGGGCTACCTTCTTGACCAATTTGCTATCGAATTCTTTAACAAGCGTACCGACGAATACGGTGGAAGCTTTGAAAATCGCTATCGTTTTGCCACAGAGGTCGTTCGCGCAATCAAAGAGGCTTGTGGCGAGGATTTCCCTGTTTCGCTTCGCTACTCGGTGGAGTCCAAGATGAAGGGCTTTTGCGAGGGCGCAATGCCTGGCGAGGATTATGTGGAGGTCGGACGCTCTATGGAAGAATCCGAGAAGGCGGCGAAGCATCTTGAGGAAGCCGGCTATGATATGTTGAATGCGGATAACGGTACCTATGACTCCTGGTACTGGGCGCATCCCCCAATGTATATGCCCGAAAACTGCAACCTGGATGATGTCGCGCATATCAAACAGTTTGTTTCCATTCCTGTGGTTTGCGCAGGTAGAATGGATCCCGAAGTCGGCGCGAAGGCAGTCGAGGAGGGAAGAATTGATGCAGTGGGCATTGCTCGTCAGTTCCTCGTTGACGGTGAATGGGTCACCAAGATGATTGAGGACAGAATGGAGGACATTCGCCCTTGTATCTGTTGCCACGCAGGATGCTTTAACTTCTCGTCGTCGAAGGGACACGCAAATACCCAAGATCTCACCGACACTATGGGACTTGCTCGTTGCGCACTCAACCCGGAAACAATGCAGTCTGGAAAATATTACATTGCTCCCGCTAAGAAGGCAAAGAAGATTGCCGTTATCGGTGGTGGTATCGGTGGTATGGAATCGGCTCTCGTCTTAGCGAAACGTGGACACAGTGTCACGCTTTACGAAAAGAGTGGAGAACTGGGTGGCGTGTTTATCGCAGCAAGCCGTCCTTCCTTCAAGGAAAAGGATCGCGCGCTGATTGCTTGGTATATTCGTGAACTTTCCAAATATCCGATTGATATTCAGATGAATACAGAGGTCACAGATCTTAAGGCTTTGGATGCTGACGAAATTATCGTCGCTACGGGCGCTGTGGCGAAACGCCTTCCTCTGCCTGGTGCAGAGCACGCTGTCGAGGCAGTGGACTTCCTGCTTGGCAGAAAAGAGGTTGGTGAGCGTGTTGTTGTTATTGGTGGTGGTCTTACCGGTTGTGAGATTGCCTATGAACTTTACCTTCAGGGCAAGAAGCCTGAAATCGTTGAGATGCAGGATGACCTGATTGTAACGAAGGGCATTTGTTTGGCAAACACCTCGTATCTTCGTGATTTCTTTAAGACCAATCAGGTGCCTGTGCATCTTGAAACGGGTCTGGTATCTATCGAGGAGGATGGCGTAACGCTCAAGAACAAAGAAGGCGAAACCTTCCGTGTTGCCTGCGATAGCGTAGTTCTTTCTATCGGTTATAACCCTGCTCCCCTTGCCAAGAAGAGCGCTCACGTACATATCGTTGGTGATGCGCAGAGTGTCGGCAATCTCCGTACCGTCATCTGGGGCGCGTGGGATGTAGCGATGAAATTGTAATTTCATCACAAAGAAATCTGTCCATGACAGATGAAATCCCATTTTTGGGTGGATTTGATACCAAAATGCAAAGAAAGGTTAGAAAAAATGATACTTACACAAGAACAACAAGCCATTTTGAATGGCGAAAAGGGTGAAACCCTTGCAAAAGTAATGAAAACGCTTGTGATGTATGGTGATGCATTTGGCGCAGAAAAACTTGTGCCAATCACCTCCAAATACAATCACCTGGTTACCTCGTTTGGTCTTAAGGTGATGTCCCCTGTCTATGATCTGATGCAACAGCTTTTGGATGCAGGCGTATTCTCCGGACAGAAGTTCTCGGTAGACCCTCGTCCTTTGGATAAGAATGTCCCAGCAAGCTTCCTTCAGAATTTCGTATTCAAAAACTTTATGTATACCAAGCAGGAATTCTATGAGGGTCAGCTTCAGAAACTCGGTCTGCTCGATGATGACGCTTTTACCTGTACCTGCTATATGGACGAGGTCGGAAACAAACCCGAAGAGGGCGAGGTGCTTTCTTGGGCAGAATCAAGCGCTGTCGTTTATGCAAACTCTGTTCTCGGCGCGCGCTGTAACCGTAACTCCGGAATTATCGACATTATGGGTTCTATCGTCGGCTATGTTCCTTACTTCGGTTTGTTGACAGACGAGGGTAGACGTGCGACTTGGGTCGTTCGTGTCGAAACCACCAAGATGCCCGAAGCGCAGCTTCTCGGTAGCGCAATCGGTATGAAGGTAATGGAGGATGTTCCTTACATTGTCGGTTTGGATCGCTTTATCGGTACCGAACTCGACGGAAAAACCACTGCCTACTTAAAGGACTTTGGCGCAGCAACGGCATCCAATGGCGCAGTTGGTCTTTATCATATTGAAAATCTCACCCCTGAGGCAAAACGACTTGGCGAGAGCCTGATTGCAGAGGGAGCGAGAGAGTATGTTATTGATGACGCTGAACTTGCCCGTGTTCAGGCAGAATACCCTGTGATGTGGAAGAAGGAGGATGCAACGCCTAAACTCTGCTTTGTCGGCTGTCCTCACCTCTCCTACGATCAGCTTGTCGAATGGACGGAGAATATCGAAAAGGGACTTTTGGAAAGTGGCAAGAAGAAGGTGCAAATTCCTACCGTTCTTACTGCGGCGCCTAAGGTGCTGGAGGCATTCAATGCGAGCGAATACGCGCCTCGCCTGAAGGCAACGGGTGTGATTACCTCATACATCTGCCCTCTTATGTATATGAACAATCCTCTGTGTAAGAAGATGCCCGTCATCACCTCCTCAAATAAACTTCGCACCTACACGACGGCTCGTTATTACAGAAACGAAGAAATCTTAGAGATCATCACGAAAGGAGCAAAATAAAATGAAACAGTTTCAGGGAAGAGTGATTACTCCAGGTCAGGTCACAGCGCCTGCCGTTGTTACCACAGAAGGTTTCAACACGCTCGCGTCCTTTCAGATGGCGCTCCAGTTTGGTGACAAAGAGGTTAAATGTGGCGACCAGAACAATCGCGACCTCTTTGGCAAACCAATGATTGGCAAGGCGCTTTGCCTTCCTCAGACCATTGGATCGACCACAGGTGGTCTGGTTCTTTATTGCGCTTGCGCAATGCACAAAAATCCTGCTTGTATGTTGTTCTCCGGACCCATTGACTCGCTTGCTGCGGCGGGCGCAGTCCTGGCAGATGTCTGGGTGGACGGTGTTACAATGCCCGTTGTCGACTCGCTGGGCGAAGAGTTCCTTGCCTACGTCAAGGATGGTATGCAAATCACCGTCAAAGAAGGCGGTATCGTTGAGGTTGAATAATTTTTAATCTCACAGAGGGCAAGAGCGCCACAACATTCGGCGCTCTTGCTTTTTTTCTTTTGCGTATTATCATATCACTTACTTTTTTCTCTTGCAAAATGCGTTGGTTTATGATATGATAGAGGTATCAAAATTTAAGAGAATGATATATGAATGAATTTCTGTTTGCCATCAATGCGACAGCGCCGATATGCCTATTGGTGCTGATTGGCTATTTTTTGAAGCGAGTGGGGCTATTGTCTGTTTCCCTCGCCTCGTCACTCAATAAACTGGTGTTTCGCCTGTTTTTGCCGGCAATGCTTTTTTTGAATGTTTACAAAATTGAGAGTTTTTCGGAGATAGATTTTACCTTTGTATGGTATGCTATCGGCGCGACAGCACTGCTTTTTGGTGTCGGACTTTTGGTTGTTCTTTGCTTTAGCAAAGAAAACGAGAAGCGTGGTGTTTTGCTTCAGGCGATTTTTCGCGCGAACTTTTCTTTGGTGGGTATTTCGCTTGCCTCCTCGATTTTTGGAGATGCCGGTGCTATGATGGCGACGGTGCTTTCGGCATTTTTAATCCCCATTTTTAATCTTCTCGCCATTCTTTCGCTTTCTCTTTTTTCTTCCGAGAAAAGATCTTCCCTGAAGGACTTTCTCCTGAAAACGGTGAAAAATCCACTGATTATCAGTATCGCCACAGGCTTTGTGGCGCTCGGTGTGCGCGCTGTTTTTGTGCATTTCGGAATTGCCTTTCGTCTGGTGGATGTCGCTCCCATTTACAAAACGCTTACCAGTCTTTCCTCTGTCGCAACGCCCCTTGCCTTAATTGCTTTGGGGGGACAGTTTGAATTGTCTGCCATCCCTCACCTGAAACGGGAAATCACCTTTGGCGTCATTGCGCGCTGTGTCGTGGTACCGGTCGTTGTGGTGGGAGTTGCCTACCTTCTTCGCGCCTTTGATGGGGCGCATTTCGCGACATTTGTCGCAGCGTTCTGCACCCCTGTTGCCGTTTCCAGTGTTCCAATGGTGCAGGAGATGAACGGGGATGTGGATTTGGCAGGACAACTTGTGGTGTGGAGCACGATTTTCTCGGCGCTTACCATCTTTTTGGCTTCGTATTTACTTAAACTTGCAGGAATATTTTAAGAGAGGTAAATTTATGTCATTTGAAAAAATCAAAAAGAATTTCGGTTTTGGCTGTATGCGCCTGAAAATGGCTGGTGACGAGGTCGACTACGAAGAATTTTGCCGTATGATTGACGCTTATATGACGGCAGGCTTCAACTATTTCGATACAGCGCACGGCTATATCGGTGGGAAAAGCGAGAAGGCAATTCGTGATTGCCTCATCCCTCGTTACCCTCGCGAAAGCTTTGTTTTGGCAAATAAACTCTCCTCGTGGTACTACGACAAGGAGGAGGACATTCTTCCTCTGTTTGAGAGCCAGCTTGCCCTGACGGGTGTAGAGTATTTTGACTTTTATTTACTCCACGCTGTGAATCGTAACAGCTACGAAAAAATCAAAACCACCAATGCCATTTCCATTTTAAAGGGACTGAAGGCAGAGGGAAAAATCCGTCATATCGGTATGTCCTTCCACGATAGCGCACAGGTGCTTGACAGAA
Source organism: Eubacteriales bacterium (assembly GCA_045612385.1). Taxonomy (GTDB): domain Bacteria; phylum Bacillota; class Clostridia; order Oscillospirales; family CAG-272; genus UBA1740. The sequence continues at coordinate 25,747 of JAZKYZ010000048.1, forward strand.
TTCTTACAGAACAACCCGATATCGAGGTCGTGCAGTTGCAGATCAATTATCTGGATATGGACGATCCCAGTGTGCAGAGCGAGGCGTGCTATGCCGTCGCGAAAAAGCACGGCAAAAAGGTGATTGTAATGGAGCCTGTCAAGGGGGGAACGCTTGCAAGACTTCCTGCTCGCGCGACGGAACTCCTAAAGCCCTTCGGTGAGGGAAGCCCTGCTTCCTATGCGTTGCGTTATGTTGCCTCCCTTTCTGAGGTGATTATGGTGCTTTCGGGTATGGGAAGCGTAGAGATGATGGAGGATAACCTTCACACAATGGGAGATTTTCGCCCCGTTAGCGAGGCAGAGTGCGAGGCGCTTTGTCGTGTTCGTGACATTATTCGTGAAGAAAACCAGATTCCCTGTACCTCCTGTAATTATTGCTTTGAGGTCTGCCCGAAAAAAATAGAAATCTCATCCTGCTTCACCTCCTACAATGCCTATGCGGCGGCGAAGGTGAGCGACGAGGAGGCGAAGGGTGAGATACAAAAGGGAAAGACCCAGCCAGCAGATTGCATCCGTTGTGGTGCTTGCGAGAAGGTTTGCCCACAGGGAATTGCAATTCGCGAGAAACTTGCAATGATACATAAGGAATTGATGCAATAAGAAAATGAGCAAAAAATGTAAATATTACATTACAAATATAGGCATTTCCTTTGCTATATTGACGCTGGTATTCGGACTTAGCGTTATTTTGCAAGAGGTGCTTGCTATCGGAGAAAACATAACAATGCTTTTTGTGTTTGGTGTGTTTTTAATCTCCGTATTTACAGAAGGGTACCTTTTTGCTATTCTTTCTGCCTTCATTTCGGTAATTGCCGTCAACTTCGCTTTTACCTTTCCCTATTTCGCATTTAATTTCACCATTCCTGAAAACTTTATGTCGGCTCTCATTATGATCGCCATTTCCTTGATGACCAGCGCCCTGACGACAAAACTCAAGGCGTGGCAGGCGCTCAAGGCAGAGGGGGAGAAGGAGAGGATGCGAGCCAATCTTTTGCGCGCCGTTTCTCACGATTTGCGCACACCCTTAACAGGAATTTGTGGCTCATCCCGGCTGATGCTTGAGTCTGGTGATGGACTCACCGAAGAACAAAAGCACGCAATGCTCACAGGCATTCTCGAGGATGCCGAGTGGCTCACAAGACTTGTGGAAAATCTGTTGTCTGTCACAAGGTTGGATGGCGAAAATGTTTCTCTTTACAAGACACCGACGGCGCTGGATGAGTTGATTGACAGCACCGTACAGAAGTTCCAAAGGCGTTATCCCGACGCGCCCCTGCAGGTTTCTTTACCCGACGAGGTTTTGCTTGTTCCGATGGATGCTCTCCTGATTGAGCAGGTCCTTCTCAACCTGCTTGAGAATGCCGTTTGTCACGCAAAGGGGATGACACGTCTTTCCTTGCTGGTTAGAGAGGAAGGGGGAATGGTCGCCTTTACGGTAGAGGATGACGGTTGTGGGGTGGACGAAGAGAAGATCGGAAGAATCTTGCAGGGAGGATCGGTTTCCTTTGACGAGGGGGCAGATATGCAAAATCGTCACGCAGGAATCGGACTTTCGGTTTGCTCCACCATTATACGTGTACACGGCGCAAGGATATTTGTAAAAAATCTGCCGAATGGTGGCGCTTCTTTCACATTTAAAATAGGCAAGACACTCTTGCCCAAAACAGAGGATATAGAAAATGTCGAATAAATATAAAATCCTTCTGGTCGAGGATGAGAAAAACATATGCACCTTCCTATCGGCGCTACTGGAAACCAATGATTATAGGGTGATTGTGGCGCATAACGTTCGCGAGGGAAAAATGCTTTACTCCTCCTACACGCCGGACCTTGTAGTTCTCGATCTCGGACTACCTGACGGTGACGGTGGCGAGTTACTTGTCAGCATTCGCGAGAGTGACCTGACCCCTGTGATTGTTCTGTCGGCGAGAGGGGACGAAGGGGAGAAGGTTCGCCTGCTCGATATGGGAGCGAACGATTATGTAACAAAGCCTTTTGGTTCAGAAGAACTGCTTGCCCGCGTGAGAAATGCGCTGCGCGCGCACCGTCACGCTCCCGAAGAAGGCCGTTTTCCTGGTGGGGTGTTCCGACTCGGAGATCTGGCGATTGATTATGACGCGCGCCGTGTTTTTGTCGGGGAGCGAGAGGTGAAGTTCACGCAGACGGAATACAACATTCTTGCTCTGCTTTCCGAATATGCGGGAAAGATGATGACATACAGCGCGATTATCAAGGCGATCTGGCACGAGCCGACAGGAGATACCAGCATCAAAAAATTACAGGTCAATATGGCGAATATCCGTAAAAAGTTTGGTACGCCCATTGGTACGCAGGGATATATCGTCAACGAACTTGGCGTCGGCTATCGTATGCGTAGCGAGATGGAATAAACCAAAGATTTATCAGCAAAGGAAGGTGCGAGCGCACCTTCCTTTCCTTTTTCTCATAAAATAGTCAAAGATTTTAGAATCTTTACTAAATCTTTACTGCGTGTGTGATAGAATATAGAACGGAAATTTTAAAGCAGGAGAAATATTATGAACACTATGGAAAAACTATCCGGTCTGTTTGAGCCAATGCTCGCTCTCTTTACAGACGACAACTGGAAAATGCTCATTATGTGGGCAATCGGTGGCGTGCTGATTTATCTCGCCATCAAAAAGGAGATGGAGCCGACCTTGCTCCTCCCTATCGGCTTCGGCGCCATTCTTATGAACTTTCCCGGAACGGGTATCGAAGAGCCTCTGCATACCCTGTATGAAGCAGGTATCGCAAATGAACTCTTCCCCTTGATTTTGTTTATCGGTATCGGAGCAATGATTGATTTCGGTCCCCTTCTCAACAATCCGAAACTGATGATTTTTGGTGCGGCGGCGCAGTTTGGTATCTTCTTTACCCTTTGCGCAGCATCTATGTTCTTCCCAGAGGATGTCGCGGCGTCGATTTCCATTATCGGTGCGGCAGATGGTCCGACCTCTATCGTTGTAGCAAATACTCTTCTTGGTGGTACGGAGTATTCGGGTTATATCGGAGCCATTGCCGTTGCGGCATACTCCTATATGGCGCTTGTTCCTATCATTCAACCCCCTGTCATCAAACTTCTCACGACGGAAAACGAAAGAAAAATCCGTATGAAGTATGAGCAGAAGAGCGTTTCAAAAACCACAAGAATTCTTTTCCCCATTCTCATTTCGATCGTCACGTGTATCTTTGTTCCCGCCGCAGCATCCCTGATCGGATTTTTGATGTTTGGTAATCTGATTCGTGAGTGTGGCGTTCTCGATTCTCTTTCGGAAACGGCGCAGAAGGTGCTCGCCAACCTCATTACCATTTTCCTTGGCATCACCATTGCCTTCCAGATGAGCGCAGATAAGTTCCTTAATCTCTCGACACTTCTCATTCTCGGTCTTGGTCTTATCGCTTTTGTGGTCGATACGGCAGGTGGCGTTCTGTTTGCGAAGCTCTTTAATCTCATACTCAAACTTTTCAAAAAGGATCCCATCAATCCTATGATTGGTGCGGCAGGTATTTCAGCCTTCCCAATGTCGGGTAGAATTGTGCATAAGATGGGATTGGAGGCAGATAGCCAAAACTTCCTTTTGATGCACGCGATTGGAGTTAACGTATCCGGGCAGATTGCCTCCGTCATTGCAGGCTCTCTGATTCTTGGTTTCTTCATTTAAGGAGGATAGAAAGATGTTTGTACCTATGAATTTTGTGTATTACCTTGAATATATGGGCATTGGTATGCTCGGCGTATTTATGATTGTTGGTATCATTATGGCGTCCACCTATCTTGTAGGTAAACTGGGTAAATAAGGCATAGCAGTGCCTCACAGGAATAAAAACACCACCTCGACGTGAGTCGAAGTGGTGTTTTCGTTTTATTTTAAGTATTTGTCCTTCAGGCGAACAAGATAGTCGCATAGGGGAACGACCACGATACCAAGCAGAAGGTTGGATATGCCGTGAATGAGGTCAAAGGGGAGTCCTGAGGCAATCCAAGCGAGCGTCTGCTCGAAGTTCAGGTGAAACATCAATGCCTGTGCTGGCGCATAGAGAATGCCAAAGCATACGCCGTGCAGACCACAGAGGATAGAATAAATCACAGTGGCGAGGGCCTTTGGCATATTTTTCGGGCAGAGCATAATCGCTACCCAAAGCACCGTCCATATATAGAGATAGGGAAGCCACCAAAGGGAAAAGCCACCAAAGATACCATCAAGAAAGACATAGATATAAAGTGGAATCAGTGCTTTTTTGCGAAAGACGATGGTGGTGACAACAATAAACAGACCAATCAGGTGAACGTTCGGAAGCACCTCCATCAGTTTTTTTGATGCGAACATCAAAGCGCCGAGCATAGCGAATACGCACATTTCCCCGACGGTGAGAGAAGGCTTTTTGATATTATTTTTCATACTTGAGTTCGTAATGGTCTCCGTCCTCGAATGCAGTCATATCCACACCAGTCATCATCATTTCGCCATTTTTGTAGAAGCCCCACCAGCTTTGGTCGACATCATAATCGGCGAGGATGCCGTTGACCTTCTTGATGTAAAGACCGTAGGCGCCAGCGTCACCCTCGACGAGATTGTGCTCCATCAGGGCATCACCGACGGTTTCTTTATCGGTGTGAATGGTGAAGGTTACGGAGGATTCTCCTGCGCTCACCTCTACTTCGATTGTTTTTGCGCCATTGCCAAGGGTTTTGTCGGTTTTGTACGTAGCGTTGGTCCAGAGTTCGCCAAGATCAGGCTGTGCGCACGCCACAAAGGAGAGTGCGAGGACGAGGACGAGGAAAAGGGAGAGGAGTCTTGTTTGTTTCATTTTTGATTTCCTTTCTATATGCAAAAGGATAAAATAAAAGCACCCTTCACGGATGCAAAAAAAGACTTCCCCTACGGCACGACCCAAAGTGTTGCCAAAGTCAGTTCTGCCCCTCCGTTTGCCCAAAGGACTTTTACACTGGCACAAGGTGATAAGCATTCCGACTTGACCTATACATAGGAGTTACGGTAATGGCTGTTGCTCGTGATTTACACACGATTTCCTTATCCCCGAACGAGAAAGACGTTCTACGGTGACTCTCGCTCGACAACACAGCATTCGCTGTGATACCCTGCGTTATTCTTTTGTAAGGGTAGTATAGCACGAATTGAAAAAATAGTCAAGGGATTTTGCCATTTTCGTTGACAAAAAGAGAAGGGAGTGTTATAATGATTTCAAAATGACGCGTTGTCAAAAAAGGACAGAATTATGCTTCGTATCAGTCAGAATGCGAAGGTCGCTGTGAAGATCGGGACGCTGTGCTCGGTAGCGTACTTCGCTGTTTATATTGCCCGTAATGTGCTGAGCGCCGTCACGCCGATTATGGTCAAGGCAGGATATACCGAAGAATATATTGGAGAGGTGTCCTCTCTTTTTTTGGTAATGTATGCCATAGGTCAGTTGATCAATGGTATGATTGGCGACAGAATTCGGGCAAACTATATGATAGGATTTGGACTCTCCCTGGCAGGTGTGACAACCTTCCTCTTTCCCTATCTGATCGAATACACCTTTGGTGCGACGCTGGTCTATGGATTGACGGGCTTTTTTCTCTCGATGATTTACGGACCTATGACAAAGGTGGTCGCTGAAAGTACAGAGCCACTCTATACCACTCGTTGCTCGCTGGGTTATACCTTCGCTTCCTTTCTTGGTTCGCCGGCGGCAGGTCTGCTCGCTATCTTCCTGTCTTGGCAGGGGGTCTTTTTCACAAGCAGTGTTGTGCTGGTGCTGATGGGTGTTCTCGTGTTTGTTTTCTTTTTCATTTTTGAAAAAAGCGGCGTGGTCAAATATGGCGCGAGGAGCAAGGGCGAGGGGAAAGGAAATCACATTGGTATTCTGTTTCAAAGAGGGATCGTTCGCTTTTCCTTGATTTCCATTCTTACGGGTGTTATCCGTACCTCTGTGGTATTCTGGCTCCCGACCTACATTGCCCAGTATCTTTCCTTCGGAGAAGAAAGAGCGCTTGCCATTTTTTCGGTAGCGACGGTTGTTATTGCTACCACCTCGTTTATCGTTATTTTCATTTACGAAAAAATCTTCCATATGGATATGGATAAGACCATTCTCTCAATGTTTGTTGCCTCTGCCTTCTTCTTTCTCTTGACCTTCCTTGTCACAATGCCTGCTTTGAACATTGTTTTTGTTGTGCTTGCGATTATGGCATCCGGTGGCGCTGCGACAATGCTTTGGAGCCGTTATTGTCCTGGTTTAAAGGACACTGGCTTTGTGTCGGGTGCGACAGGCTTCCTTGACTTCTTAAGTTATAGCGCAGCCGCACTTGCAAACCTTCTCTTTGCGCGCGCCATTGATACGATTGGCTGGAGATGGCTTGTGCTTGTCTGGTGTGGACTGGTCACGCTGGGTATTGTTGTTTCCCTTCCTTATCGCAAAAATTTTGAAAATAGGCAGAAATGTAAATAATAGTTTCCGAAAGGGATAATAATGAAACTTTTGTTGCTTGCAAAATTAAATTCACAAAACTATATAGATGCTGTCACTTCCTTTGGACACGAAGTAGTGACCGAGTGCGAGGACCTCTGCTCTGTGGATGGTGTTATCCTTTGTGGTGGCAGTGATGTGCATCCTAAATACTATGGGCAACCGATTGATGGCGCGTCGGGCATAGATGAGGAGCGCGACGAGAGGGAGATTCGCATTGCGCGCGAGTGCATTGAGAAAAAAATCCCCCTGTTTGGTATTTGTCGTGGACATCAGCTTCTGAATGTTCTTTTTGGTGGTACGCTGATTCAACATCTCCCAAACGTGGAATATCACAACAAAAAGGGAAGCGATCACTATATCATCCACGAGGTGCGCTCGGAGCGTGGCTCTGCATTTTGGGAATTGTATGGCGAACACTTTGTCACCAACACCTCGCACCATCAGGCGATCGACCGACTTGGCGAGGGGCTTCGCGCGACGCTTCTTGCCCCAGACGGTGTCATTGAGGGAGTAGAACACGTGGCGCTTCCAATCATTGCTGTACAGTGGCATCCGGAGAGAATGATGCTTTCTTATGCAGATGACAGGATGGCAGACGGCAGAAAAATCTTTGCGCATTTTTTTGATATGATAAGGAGATGTGAATGTTAGGCGCTATCGTAGGTGATATTGTTGGTAGCCAATTCGAGTGGCAACAGAAGCAGATTTACGATTTTCCCCTTTTTACCGGCGCCTGTCACTACACGGACGATTCCTTGATGACCCTTGCGATTGCAGAGGCGTTCGTTCTTCGTCGTGGCAGGTGGTTTGAGAAGGATTTTCAAGCATTCGTCATTGAACGAATGGTAAAGATGGGCAGAGAACATCAAGCATCCTCTTGGGGCAAGGGATTTTATGAGTGGTTTATGAAATCTCCTGTTCCCTATAACAGTTGTGGAAACGGCGCAGCAATGCGTGTCAGTAGCGTCGGCTGGGTGAGTGAAAGCGAAGAAGATGTGCGCTACTTTTCAAGGCTCGTGACGGAGGTTTCTCATAATCACCCTGAGGGCATTAAGGGCGCCGAAGCTGTGGCAATGGCTATCTATCTTGCCAGAGTCGGGACGCCAATAGAGGAAATTCGCGAACGAATGATTGTATATTATCCCGAAATCAAGACGTTAACAGTAAAGGGAATCAAGCGAGAATATGGCATAGATGCAGGAGGAAGATTTATTACCTGTCAAGGTAGTGTTCCACAAGCGATTGTTTGTTTTCTTGAGAGCAAATCCTTTGAGGACGCGATAAGACTTGCCATATCACTTGGTGGCGACACCGATACGCAGGGCGCCATTACCGGTAGCATTGCCGAAGCATATTATGGTGTTTCCTATCCAGTGGAGGATAAGGCGCTGTCCTATCTTACATCTAAATTGGAAACGATATACTACGCCTTTTCCACAGTGAAATTGCCGCGCATCCAGAGGTAAAGCGAACAAGGCAAGAGAGAATGATAAACCTGCCTCTAAAATCAACCACGAATGGAAAAGGAATCTTAAGATGAAGGTTTTGGGGAGTGTTCTCCCTTCGTGGCTTCTGTGGTGAGGATGAAACTGTGGTAGGCGAACGAATATCCACCGTGTGTTTAGATTCACGTAAGAAAAGAATTGTATTATAATAAAAAAATAAAAAGGAGAAAAAACTATGTTTGGTCTTGTCTTTGGCGTACTTTTTGTCGCCATACTTGGTTTTGGCGTGGTTGTATTCACCAATGCCAAAAAGAAAAATAAGAAAATTCCCCGTACGGTTGGAATCGTGGTTTTGCTGATTGGACTTCTCGGAATTTCCACCATTCCTATGTCCTTCCACACCGTCGAGGCGGGTGAAATTGCAGTCGTTAAGCATCTGGGAGAAGCAAAGAATGTTCGCACTGCCGGTACATACTTCGATTTCTGGCTCACCGAGAGTTACAACTACTATGATGCGAAAGTGCAGAATATGGAGATTGTAGCGCAGGCGTATTCTAAGGATGCGCAGACAATGGATATTGCTATGACCGTCCAGTATAAAATCGATACCACAAAGGCAATTACCATTGCCAATGAGTATGGCTCGGTTGAGGTCCTTGCCAATCGAATTGAAAGTATCGCTATCGAAAAGGCGAAGGCCTTTCTTTCACAGTCAAGCGCAATGTCAATCATTGAAACTCGTCTGACCATTTCCCCTGCGGTGGAAGAAATTATCATAAGCGCCGTAAACGAAGAGTACTGTGTAGATATCGTCGCCGTAGTACTTACCAATATCGACTTCTCTGACGCCTTTGAGAAAACCGTTGAGGATAAGATGATTGCCGAACAGGAAAAACTCAAAGCAGAATATGAGAAGGAAACGGCTATCGTCAATGCAGAAAAGGCGCTTGAGGTTGCGAAACTTGATGCGCAGGCGAAGATTGAAAAAGCTAAGGCAGAGGCGAAGTCTCAGATTGCTGTCGCAGAGGCAGAAGCAGAGGCAATTAAACTGAAATCTGTGGAGGTTGCCAGAGCGCTCGGCTTCCAGATTACAGAAACGGACGTTGTAGATGCAGAAGGTGTTGTCACTGGCGTAGAGTACGAAATCGACTTTAGTGGAAAGAGCGATGAAGAAATCAAACTCATCACCGAATACCTGAAGTACATTGAGTACCTCTCCAAATGGGACGGCGAACTTCCTGATGTAATGACAGGCGATAGTGCTTCCATTATGATTCCTACCCAGCCTACCAATCCATAATTTTTGAAAAACAAAAAGCACAAAATGCTAACAATGATTTGCATTTTGTGCTTTTTTGTATTATTTCAAAGGAAAGAGCATTCCATTTATGTATAACTCTGCGAAAGTGGGGTTGGAGGAAAGGTCAAGTGGGATGGCCTTCTCTTGAATCTATCAATGGCGTTACCAAAATGATATGCCGACGCGCCAAAGGAAAGATTCTACCAAGCAAGAAGAGTGGGGCATTGAGGGATGTAAATGACCCAATCGACTATGCGACTTGACAGGCAGGAGAACACAGATTGCAAGGCAAACTGTTTGAGTCCAACGGGTACAACAAAATAAAAAACACCACTAAAACATAGTGGTATTCTAATGGCGCATCCGAAGGTGAGCGAGGAAAAACAGTTGATAACTGTTTTTGCGAAGCGAAGTCAACAAAGCAAGGAGTATGGGGATTTTAGGACACGAGAAATCCACAGACGACTATGCGACTTGACAGGTACGAGAACACAGTTTGCAAGGCAAACTTTTCGAGTCACACGGGTACAACAAAATAAAAAACACCACTAAAACATAGAGGTATTCTAATGGTGCATCCGAAGGTGAGCGAGGAAAAACAGTTGATAACTGTTTTTATGAAGCGAAGTCAACCAAGCAAGGAGTATGGGGATTTTAGGACACGAGAAATCCACAGACGACTATGCGACTTGACAGGAACGAGAACACAGTTTGCAAGGCAAATTGTTTGAGTCCAACGGGTACAACAAAATAAAAAACACCACTAAAACATAGTGGTATTCTAATGGTGCATCCGAAGGTGAGCGAGGAAAAACAGTTAATAAC
>JAZKYZ010000049.1:0-29179 GCA_045612385.1 Eubacteriales bacterium
CTCCTTGGCTCACAGAACGACATGGCTACGATCCGACTTCCTAAAATAAACACATTTCACCGTTTTCGAGTCGAGGAATGCCAAAGAAAACCGAAGTCAATTGGATATACGCATATTATCAAGGAATCAAAGATGGCTCCGTCACTGTGGGGGAGTATATCCGAGAAATTATGCAATACCTTGTTGATGGGTTGGAAAGTAAGGTGTTCTGGTATGACCAAAAGAAAGCAAATGCCGCGATCGAATGGATTGAGGGGCATACATTCCACACCGAGGGGAAACTTGCGCCGAACAATCTGATTCTGGAACTGTGGGAGAAAGCATTCGTTGCCGCACTGTTCGGGATCGTGGATGATAACGGCCTCCGGCAATTCCGAGAGGTTGTTTTGATAATAGGCCGTAAGAATGGCAAGAGTTTACTTGCCGCTGCCATTGCAAAGTATATCTGGCAGATAGAGGGAGGGTTCGGAGCAAGGATTTACAACATAGCACCGAAACTCGACCAAGCGGATATCATATACAACAACATTTGGCAGATGACCTTGCTTGATCCAGAATATCAAGCCAAAAAACTTGAGTATTCGGAATTGGACGCACAACACCGCAAAGTAAAAGACGATTCCGATTTGCCAAAGCACAGACAGACCGACCTCAACATTATGGCAATCAATTCTCAAGTGAAAAAGATTGCGTTCTCTGCCAAGAAATCAGATGGATTCAATCCGTCACTCTGTATTTGCGATGAGGTTGCATCGTGGGAGGGTGACGCAGGCCTCAAACAGTATGAGGTTATGAAAAGCGGAACGGGTGCCAGAGATGAGGCAATCCTCCTGTCGTGTACCACTGCCGGATATATCAATGATTCCATCTATGATGAATTATTCAAACGATGCACACGATTCTTGAAGGGTGACAGTAAAGAGAGAAAACTGTTGCCTTTTTTGTATGTCATCGATGATGTGTCGAAATGGAATGACATCAATGAGTTGCGGAAATCCAATCCGAATTTGGGTGTCAGCGTTTCCGTGGATTTTATGCTTGAGGAGATCGCGATCGCGGAGGGTTCACTCTCCAAGAAAGCCGAATTTCTGACAAAGTATTGCAACATCAAGCAGAACTCATCCCTTGCGTGGTTAGATTCCCAGACAGTTGAGAAGTGTTTCGGAGAGCATCTGAACATTGAGGATTTTGCATCATCATACTGCGTTGCCGGAGTAGACCTCTCACGCACAACAGACTTGACCGCGTGCGTGGTGGCCATTGAGAAAAACGGGGAACTGTACATCTTTGCGAAGTTCTGGCTCCCTGCGGAGAAAGTTGATGAGGCAATCCAGAGAGATGGCCTGCCGTATAACATCTACATCCAACGCGGTCTGTTGGAGGTAAGTGGTGACAACTTTGTTGATTATCACGATTGTTACAATTGGCTGACCAAGTTGGTGAGTGAATTTGAAATCCTGCCTCTACAAGTAGGTTATGACCGATACTGCGCGAACTATCTGATTCAAGACCTTGAGAGGTTCGGATTCAGATGTGACGATGTCTATCAAGGTGACAATCTCTGGGGAGTTCTCCAAGAGATGGAGGGATTGATGAAGGATGGCAAGGTTCATTGCGGTGACAATGACCTTTTGAAAGTACATCTGCTCAATTCCGCAATAAAAATGAGCGTTGAGCGTGGGAGAGGTAAATTGATAAAACTCTCACCCAATATGCACATAGATGGTACGGCAGCGATGGCCGATGCATTCTGTGTCAGACAAAAGTGGTATGACGAAATAGGTGACCGCTTGAGGAATTAAAAATGAGTTTATTTGACATTTTTCTGAAAAACAGACCGAAGAAGGACGAATCGAACGCACAGATTTTCAAAATGCTGAACGGGTACACACCGAAGTTCACATCGTGGGGCGGTGAGATATACGAATCGGAATTGATCCGATCGGCAATCAATGCCCGTGCAACGCACATCGGAAAGTTGAAGTTCAACATTGAGGGTTCTGCACGGCCTGCACTCCAGAATAAACTCTTGAAGGCTCCGAATCAGTTTCAAACGTGGACACAGTTCTTGTACAGACTTTCCACGATCCTTGATGTACATAACACCGCCTTCATAGTTCCCGTGTATGACAAATACGGAGAGCCGAGCGGAGTGTTCTGCCCGTTACCGCAGAAATGTGAAATAGTACAGTATGGCAAAAAACCATTCCTCAAATATCACTTCGGATGGGGTGAAACGGCATCAATTGAGGTTGAGTATTGCGGAATCCTCACAAAGTTCCAATATAAATCGGACTTCTTTGGCGAGAGCAATCATTCCCTGTTCCCTACGATGGATTTGATACACATCCAGAATCAAGGCATCGAGGAGGGCGTTAAGTCTGCCGCAACATACAGATTCTATGCACAGGCCAACAACTTTGCAAAGGCTGATGACCTTGCGAATGAAAGAAAACGATTCTCCGAGGAAAACTTCTCAAAGGATGCGCAGGGCGGTGGCCTGTTACTGTTCCCGAATACATACACGAACATCAATCAAGTGAAAGCAGAGCCATTCGTTGCATCTGCGGATGAGATGAGACTCATCAAGGATAACGTGTATCAGTATTTTATGGTGAATGAGGATGTGCTGACCAACAAAGCATACGGCGATGCGTGGTCTGCATTCTATGAGGGCGCGGTTGAGCCGTTCGCGATTCAGTTCTCCGAGGTGATGACAAAGATGTTGTTCACGTTAAGAGAGCAGGCAAGCGGCAATCTGGTTATGCTGACCGCAAACAGGCTCCAATATATGACCAACGCTGACAAACTGAACGTATCAAGTCAGTTGATTGATAGAGGAGTAATGAGCATCAATGATGTTCGTGAAATATGGAATCTGCCGCCCGTTGATGGTGGAGATACCAGAATCATCCGCGGTGAGTATTACAACACGGATGACAAACTTGTTGAGGAGGAGAACACCGATGAATGAAAACGTTGAAATCCGCGCATTCAATTTTGAAGTCAGAGCGCAAGTCGATGAGGAACGCGGCACATATATTGAGGGTACGCCTATCGTCTATGATTCTTGGACAAATATGGGTTGGTATGATGAGGTGATTGACCGCGGTGCGCTTATGGACACCGATTTGCGTGATGTTAGATTCCTTGTGAATCACAACACAGATATGATTCCGCTTGCAAGGAGCAGGAACAACAATGAGAACTCCACGATGCAGATGAGCATCGATGATGAGGTTGGAATGAAAATCCGCGTGAATCTCGATGTTGAGAACAATGCGGAGGCAAAAGCACTTTATTCGGCAATTGAACGAGGTGACATCTCTGGTATGTCATTTATGTTCAATGTCGATGGTGATAGATGGGAGGAGATCGAAAGTGAACATCCCAAACGCCATATCGAAAAGATAAGCAAGGTGTTTGAGGTGTCTGCCGTAACATTTCCTGCCTATGAGGCAACGAATATCAGTGCGAGAGGCCTGTCTGATGCATTGGATAATGCACGGACATCACTGGACAGTGTAAAAGCCGAAAAGCGTGAGATCGAGTTGCTGAAACTGAAAACAAAGATTCTATGCGAGGTATAAGAAATGGAACTCAAAGAGATGACCATCGAGGAGATGGAAACACGCAGAGCCGAAATCAGCGCAGAGATAGATGGTATCGAGGACAAGGAAACCCTTGAGGCCAGAAAGGCAGAGATTGAGGCAATCAACGCAGAACTTGAGGCACGCAGGGCCGATGAGGCAGAAAAGGCCGAGATCAGACAGGCCGTTGCAGAGGGTGCCGGAGTTGTTATCCACACATTTACAGAGGAGAGAAAAGAAATGAAAACACCCGAGGAGATCAGAGCATCGAAAGAGTATATCGATGCATTCGCACGTTATCTGGTTAATGAGGACGCATCAGAGTGCCGCGCACTGCTGACAACCGATGCATCCGGCTCCGTTCCCGTTCCCACTATCGTGGATGAGATCATCCGCACTGCTTGGGACAATGACGATATCCTTTCCAGAGTTCGTAAGACCTATGTGAGAGGAAATCTCAAGGTTGCATTTGAACTGTCCGCAGATGGTGCATATGTACATACCGAAGGTACTACTGCTCCCACCGAGGAGGCACTTGCACTTGGTATCGTGACTATGATACCCAAGAACATCAAGAAGTGGATTCACGTTTCTGATGAGGCAATCGCTATGGGTGGTGAGACTCTTGTCCGCTACATCTACGATGAACTTACATATCAGATCGTCAAGAAGTTAGCCGCACTTGTTGTTGCTGATGTTGCCGGAGCAGTTACCTCCGCAACCTCATCTGCCGCATCCGTTGCAAAGATCACCGAGGCTCCGAGCGTTGTCACATTTGCTGACGCATTCGCAAACCTCTCTGACGAGGCAAGAAATCCTGTCATCGTTATGAACAAACTGACCTATGCAAACTTTGTTGCCGCACAGGCAGCAGGATCGTTCGCATTCGATCCTTTCAGAGGAATGACAGTTCTGTTCAACAATAGCCTGCCTGCATATGATAGCGCATCTGCAAATGCAGTATATGCATTCGTTGGTGACCTGTCTGGTGTACAGGTTAACTATCCCGAAGGTGACGGAATCGTTATCAAGTATGATGATGTGACCGAGGCAGAGGCAGACCTTGTCAAGATCGTTGGCCGTCAGTACGCCGCACACGCACTCACCGCTTGCGGTAGATTCTGCGTTGTTGCAAAGCCTTCAAGTACAACCTGATGAAAGTTCGTCTGTTAAGAGATTCAAGGATTCTGCATAAGGCAGGGGAGATTGTAGAAGTCTCTCCTGCCGAAAAGGCTTTCCTTGTTTCGGTAGGTTCTGCCGTTGAAGTTGCTATGAAAAAACCCGAAGCAGAGCCGAAAACAGAAAAGAGGGCAACGGCAAAGAAAAAATGAAATTATTGATTGCTATTCCTACCAACGACTATATGCATTATAAATTTGTAGAATGTTTGACCAACCTCACAAGGAAACTTGATGAGGATGGCATCGACTACGATATTGCATATCAAGGTGCCACACTTGTCTATGTTGGCCGAGATAAACTCGCAAACAAGGCGATGAATGAATGTTATACACATATGTTGTGGCTTGATTCGGATATGATTTTCACCGAGGATTTACTCGATGACTTGATGTTCTCCGGCAAACCATTTGTGACGGGTATCGCTCACGGCAGACGCGCTCCGCACGTTTCCTGTGTATTTAAGGAGATATGGCCGAAGGTTGACCGATGGGAGGGGTGTGACTATCCCTCACAGGCGTTCCAGATTGGCGGATGTGGGTTCGCGTGTGTTCTGATTGAGACAGAGATTGTTCGCAACGTGTACAACAAGAACGGCACTGCATTCTTTCCGATGCGAGAACTTGGAGAGGATTTGGCATTCTGTAAACGTGCAACGGATATGGGATATGAGATATGGGCGGAGCCGAGTGTAATGCTTGGACATATCGGCCACATCACTATCTATCCAGAGTATGAGGAATTATATAGGAGTAGCATTTATGGCACAGGAGATGACAATGCTCGATAGAGTCAAAATGGCCTTGAGAGTCAGTACAGATGCATATGATACCGAGATCACGGGATATATCAATTCCGCGAAGTTGGATTTGGGAATCGCAGGCGTTATTCTGTCTGCGGAACTCGATGCCATCTGCGAAACTGCAATCATAACATATGTGAAAACAAAGTTTGGTGAACTCGATTCTGCACAGTATGACAGACTCAAGGCATCATATGATGAACAGAAAGCGCAGTTATCTATGGCCACGGGGTACACGGAATGGACAGATCAGACATCATAACGCTTGTAGCGGTAACACGCACACAGAATGACTATGGTCAGTGGGTAGCGTCTGAATCGACCAGAGATGTGTATTGCCAAGTAGACAGTGTCACACAGAGTGAGTTCTTTGAGGGTGGCCGCAATGGTCTGAATCCCGAATTTCGATTCACGATGTTTTTCGCTGACTACGAAAATGAGCCGATTGTCGAGTATAAGGGATTGAGGTATGCCGTGTATCGGACATATCTGAATCGCAATGACAAAATCGAGTTATATGTCGAGCGCAAAGGTGGCACAAATGGCACGACAAGTCAGAATAACGCCGGATAGGCTTGGGGTAGAGATAGGAAAGATTCTGGAGGAGTATGAGGGCGATGTTGAAAACAACATTGATGCCATCACAAAGAAGGTAGGCCAGAAAGGCCGTTCCGCACTCCGCAATGAATCAAAGTCAAAGTTCGGAGGCACAGGGAAATATGCGCAGGGGTGGACAGTTACTCCTGTCAAATATCCTCACTATACTTCGGTTGTTATTCATAACAAGTTGGCAGGCCTGCCACATCTGCTTGAACACGGACACGCACTTGTTCTGGGTGGCCGTAAGGTTGGACAAGTACAAGGTAGAGAACATATTGCACCCGTTGAGGAAGAACTCATCCGGCAATATGAAAACGAGGTAATAAGTGCATTATGACACAGATCAATGTTGCTGATATGGTGAAAAGCATCGGCTTGCCGTATGCCTACTATCAGTTCCCAGAGGGAACGGCGCAGGAATTGCCATTCGTGGTGTTTTTCTTTTCCGGCTCTGATGACCTCTATGCGGATCAGCAGAATTATCAGAAAATCTCAACCTTGAATATTGAACTCTATACCAAAGAGAAAGACTTTGCGCAGGATGAGGCTATTGAGAAGATACTCAACGACAATGGCTTGACCTATTACAAAGAGGAAAATTACATCGATTCAGAGAAAATGTGGCAGACCGCATATGAATGCGATGTAGTTATCACAGAGATAGTTACCACTTGAGGAGGTAATCAAAATGGCAAACAAGGTAAAGTATGGCCTTAAAAATGTCTACTATGCAGTTGCAACAGTAGACGCAGACAACAAGGCTACATATGGTTCACCCGTGGCAATCAAGGGTGCCGTGAATCTGTCACTTGATGCACAGGGTGACACAACAAAGTTCCGTGCCGACAATATGAACTATTGGATCGGCCAGAGCAACAACGGATATGAGGGTGACTTCGAGTGCGCACTTATTCCCGATTCATTCAAGAAGGATGTTCTGGGATATAAGGAGGATGGAGATGGTGCGCTTTATGAGGTAAAGGATGCACCGACAGTATATTTTGCACTCCTGTTCCAGTTCGAGGGCGATGAGAATGCAACAAAGCACGTTATGTATAAGTGTTCTGCAACAAGGCCCACGATCGCAGGCTCCACCACAGAGGAGATTATCGAGCCGGAGACAGAGACTCTGACCATCACCGCAGACGCAATCACAGTTGCGGCAGTGAATGAGGATGTTGTCAAGGCATCTGCACAGTATGGCGATGCCGCATATGCGAATTGGTTCAGCGCAGTTCATCAGCCGACCGCATCACCCGTCATCACGACCTAATAAGGAGATACGATGTTCAAAGAGATCAAAATCGGAGATAAGAACGTATCATTGCTTGCAAACGGAGCAACACCAATCCGTTATAGGCAGTTGTTTCACAAGGACATCATCACAAAAATGAATAATGGAACAAATGCCGATGATGCGGTTGAAATGGCATCTGAACTTGCGTTCATAATGTCGAAATCTGCTGAAAAGGCAGATATGAATACCATTTCTCTGGATGAATACTATGAATGGCTTGAGCAGTTCGAGACATTTGACATTGTAACGGCATCCGAGGAGATATTCAGCGTCTATGTGGGGCAGGAAACAACCACATCAACCGCAAAAAAAAAGCAAAGCGCAGAACAGAACGTGAGTTGACCACGGCTCTGTATATACTTCGATGCATTCAAGCAGGATTGAATCTGTCAGACTTGGATGCATTGGAGTATGGAATGATTTTGGATATTCTGACCGAATCCTCCAACGATGAGTACAAATACAAACAGATCGCATCACAGGAGGACTTTGATAGGTTTTAATTATGGGATATAAAAAGATTGCCGGAATTACAATTGAACTCGATGCCGACACATCGAAAATGGTCAAATCCCTTGACAAGGTATCAAAAAATGTTGAGGGCATTGGCAAAAAGATTGAGGGTGTTGGCAAAACCCTCACAACACATCTGACAGTTCCGATTGTAACGGCAGCAGGCGTATGTGTATCGAAATTTGCCGAGGTTGATAAGACAATGACCTTGACAAATCAGACGATGAACAACACCGCAGAGGAGGCCGACCTCTTAAACAAGGCAATGCAGGATGCGGCATCGAACAGTACCTTTGGTATGAATGAGGCGGCACAAGCATCACTGAACTTTGCGAGAGCAGGCCTTGACGCAACCGAGGCGGCATCTGCTCTGGCACCTGCAATGAATTTGGCGGCAGGCGAGGGCGGTGACCTTGATATCGTTTCCGCAGGCCTTGTTGCCACGATAAACGGATTCGGTGATTCATTCGACAATGCAGAAAAGTATGCTGACATTTTTGCGAATGCCTGCAACAATTCCGCACTTGATGTTAATAGTCTGTCAGATGCAATGAGTACGGCCGCACCTATATTCAATGCGGCAGGGTACACAGTACAAGATGCCTCCCTCTATATGGGTATAATGGCAAATGCAGGAATCGATGCATCAGAGGCGGCAAACTCCCTCAAGACAGGAATGGCACGACTTATCAAACCTGCCAAAGAGGGTGCCGAGTGGATGGATCGTCTGGGTATCGAAGTGACCAACGCTGACGGCTCGATGAAAGATTCTGTGACAGTTCAGCAGGAACTCCACGATGCATTCAGTACACTATCCGAATCAGAACAGATTGCGGCCGCGAGTGCTATATTTGGCAAAAACCAGATGTCGAAGTGGTTGGCACTTATCAACACGGCTCCGGCAGATGTGCAGGAATTGAACACCGCACTCGAACAAGAGGGAACAACCACCGATATGGCAAATGCTATGATGGGCGGTTTTGGTGGCTCTATCGAGAAACTTAAATCATCCCTCGATGTTCTGATGACATCTCTGGGACAGTTGGCCGCACAGTACCTCACACCCGTTATTGAAAAGGTGCAGAGCGTCATTGATAACTTTATGGCGTTGGATGATGAAACAAAGGAACACATCATCAAGATCGCAGGCATTGTTGCCGCGGTTGGCCCTGTTCTTTTAATAATAGGTAAAGTTGTATCTGGTATCGGTTCAATCATATCGATTGCATCCGCACTCATTGCGGCTATATCAGCAATATCGGCTCCTGTTCTTGTCGTGATAGGTGTAATCACGGCAGTGATTGCGGTGGGCGTTCTATTGTATAAGAATTGGGACACCATCAAGGAAAAAGCACAGGAACTCTGGCAGAATCTCAAGGAAAAGTTTGAGTTCATCAAACTCGTCATCACACAGACTTGGGACTATGTCAAAGAAAGAACATCCGAGGCATTCAATAACATCAAGGATAAGATTGCGAACTCCCAGATCGGGCAGGCAGCGTCACAAGTGTGGGATGCAATGAAAAAGACCGCAACGGATGCATTCAGTGCTATCAAAAAGGCCTATGATGACCACGGCGGTGGTTTGAAGGGTGCCGTGTCTGCCACGATGGAGGCAATCAAGCAGTATTACACCGCCGGATATAACTTTATAGACAACCTCACAGGCGGAAAGTTGACCGCAATCCGTGATAAGGTGTCGAGTACATTCGATTCCATCAAGGATAAGGTGAGGAGCGCAATTGATTACATCAAAGGATTGTTCAATTTCAGTTGGTCATTGCCTAATATAAGATTGCCGCATTTCTCTGTGTCTGGTGGATTTTCACTCAATCCTCCTCAAGTGCCTCAATTCTCCATTCAGTGGTACAAAAAGGCTATGGATGATGCATATATGCTCAATGGTGCAACGATATTCGGCCAGAGAGGTGGGAATCTGCTTGGAGGCGGTGAGGCAGGCTCCGAAATGATAATCGGCACGAATAAACTGATGCAGATGATTGCACAGGCCAAAGGTGGCACGAATACAATCAACAATCAGTTCGTGATAAATGGTGCAGACCGCGATCCACAGGAACTCGCACAGGAGATATCATATTATCTGGATATGGAATTGCAAAGAACGGCAGGAGCATTCGCGTGAGAAATTATCTGATATTTAACGGCTATAATTCAAAAGATTATGGTGTATATATAAGCGGACTTAATACGTTCGGAGGTGCCGAGCGCAATGTTGAGGTGATATCAGTTGCAGGCCGTAATGGTGACTTGACCATTGACAACGGACGATACAACAACATCACAGTGACTTATCCGGCATTCATATATGACAACTTTGATATGAATGTGAGTGCGTTCCGTGGTATTTTGCTCTCCGCAAAAGGATATAAGCGGTTAGAGGATAGTTACCATCCGCAGGAATACAGACGGGCAAGATATGTCGGTCAGTTCAATCCCGATGTGGTTGATTGGCTCAAGGCAGGAGAGTTCAGACTCGATTTTGATTGCGATCCCAGACGATTCCTCAAAGAGGGTGAGAAGGTACTTTCAATCACAACGGGGGACAAGATAAAGAATCAGACTCCGTTCGAGGCAAAGCCTGTCATCCGTGTATATGGCACAGGAACGATCACAATCAATGGTGTGGCGGTTGTCGTTACCACGGCAGACGGATATACGGACATAGATTGTGAGTTGCAGGAGGCATACAAAGGGAGTACGAATTGCAACGGCAATATCACATTGACCGATGGCAAGTTCCCTGTTCTGGCAAGCGGTGAGAACACAATCACTTATAGCGGATTCACACAAGTAGACTTGACACCACATTGGTGGATATTATGATACCGATTCTTTTTTCTGAAAACTCAAATACATTCACATCTAATGGCATCGGAAGGTTATCTGATGCCATTTCTTGTGAGGTGACCGAGGAACGCAACGGACAGTATGAGTTGCAGATGTCATATCCCTCAACGGGAGCGCATTTTGACGAAATCAAACTCCGTGCGATTATAGTGGCAAAGCCATCCGCAGGCACATCGAATCAGCCATTCAGAATCTATAACATCTCAAAGCCTATCAATGGCAAAGTCACAATAAATGCACAACACATATCATATGACCTTTCAAAGAACGTATCGATGCCGTTTTCTGTGACCGCATCTGCATCTGCCTGTTCACAGGCCCTTGCAGGGTTAAAGAATAACGCCGTTGAGACTTGTCCGTTTACATTCTCGACAGATGTGACCACTGTTGCGAATTACAATCAAAAGGCTCCTGCATCCATCCGGCAGCGTTTAGGCGGAACGGAGGGGAGCGTTCTGGATCAGTTCCACGGAGAGTATGAGTTCGATGTCTATGATGTCAAATTCTGGAAGGATAGGGGCCAGACAAAGAACATTCCGTTGAGATACGGCAAGAACATCACCGATATCAAGCAGGAGGAGGAAATCTCCAACACAATCACAGGCATCGTGCCGTTCTGGATGGATAACGATGGCAATAATCTGGTCACTCTGCCGGAAAAGGTTGTCTATTCACCGAATGCATCCGCATATCCGCAGAAGTTGACAGTTCCGATGGATTTTTCGGGCGATTATGAGAGTCAGCCGACCGCGGCACAATTGAGAGCGCACGCACAGGCCTATGTTAATCAAAGCGGAATCGGTGTTCCGAAAGTCAGCATTGATGTATCATTCGTGAATTTGGCAGACACCGAGGAATACAAAGACTTGATAGCGTTGCAGAATGTCAACCTCTGTGACACAATCCCTGTCGAATTTGAGCCTCTGGGAATAAGCACCACGGCAAAGATTGTCAAAACAGAGTATGATGTCCTGTCTGAAAAATACAAAAAACTGACAGTAGGTTCTTTACGTTCAAACCTTGCCACGGCAATCACCGAGCAGAACAATGCCATTGTCACCGAAACAAGCGCAAAGTTCTCCAAAGTGACAGACCAGATTGACAATGCCACGGCTTGGCTCACATCCGCAGGCGGATATGTCATTGCGGTTAAGAATATAGATGGAACGTGGAAGGAACTCATCTTTGCTGACCATCAAGATCCTGCCGATTGGGTTCACTGCTTACGAATAAACGAAAACGGCATCGGATTCTCATCTGATGGTGGTCAGACATACACACAGGCGTGGACTCTGGACGGAAAACTTGTCATCGGTGGCACGGATGTTCCGAGCATCACAGTATATGACGCAAATGATGATATCATCTTCGAGGCATCTGCTGATGCGATGATTTGGAACGCGGCCAATTCCTCAATGGATGAGTATGGATATATCACGATGAATGGTGCCAACATCCGAAATGGCGATATTGTTATGATCGGCACAAATTCTTGGATCAAGATTGAGGATGGCATCATATATGGTGGCCGTGGCACGACAGTTGGCCAGAATCAAACAAAGATTGAGTTCGATACCCTCTGTGATAACAAAGCCGGAAACATAAGACTGCAAGGCACATATCTCCTGTTAGATTCTGACAATATCGGAATCAATGACGCAAAAGGCGGAAATACATTCGCACTTGGCTTGACAGGGGAGGTGATGACTTGGTTTGAGCCTCATTCGACAGAACTTCATTATGTGACAGATATGGTCATTGATTTTGGTACACAACACGCATCGTGGACTAATGTCTGGATTGATGTTGTTCAATATGTCAATTGGGGTATGACCAATTATGAAAAAGGCATAATTGTTGGCTCACATTCAACATAGGAGAGAAAATGGACGAAAAACATTTAATGATGCATCATAGCATCGCGAAAGTGAGAAAAGTTGAAGTCATCACAGTTGAGAACGGAGTCGAGACAAAGCGTGTGTTGAGCGGTGATGAACTCGAACAGTGGAAAAGGGAACACGGATATGTTGACACAGAAAACGAAACTGAATCTGATACCGACAGGCAAACCGATAGTGATACCCATGAATCAGAATGATGAGGGTGACGGGCGGTTGGTGTTCGAGATGGATGATGCATATGGATCGGTGACGATACAAGGCACCAGACCAGACGGAGGGCATTTTGAACACGCTGCCACTTTGAGCGGAAACACTGTCACGGCAGATTTGGATGCAGATATGACCTTGATATCTGGTGATGTGTTCGCACAGTTGGTATGCACCGAAAATGACGAACGAACAGGCTCACAAGTATTCATTTTGAGAGTACAGAAAGAGGCAAAGGAATGATAGTACAGACATTTGACCTTAATATGATACCCGATTCTGCACCCGTTGTGGTGCATTGCGACCAATACGATCACGGCACAGGCAGGCTTGTCATATCATTGTATGACGGCCCGATTGCTTATTCTCCGAATGGCACGGCAGTGATTCAAGGTGTCAAGCCGGACGGACACGGATTTGATTATTCGTGTACCTTGAGTGGTAATGTGGTCACGGCAGACCTCACGGAACAGATGACCGCAGTTGCAGGGCAAGTACGGACCCAGATAGTTGTTACCGAATCAACAGGCAGAACAGGAACATTTGTGTTCATTCTGGATGTTCAGAGGAGTGCATTGCCTGCTGATACTGATATGAGTGAATCAGATTATCAGTTGATAGAACAGGCCATTGAGATCACACAACAGGCAGTTGAGGATGCCGAAGGATTCTCCGAGGATGCCGAGGCTTGGGCGGTTGGTGAGCGCGGAGGCGTTCCTGTTTCATCTGGTGATGAAACATATGACAACAATGCAAAGTATTGGGCTGATGTTGCATCACAGTATGCGCAGGGTGGTCTGCATTATAGCGGTTCTTGCCTATTCGCAAATATTCCCACAACAGGAATGTCAAACGGGGATATGTGGAATATCGAGGATGATTTTGTCACCGATAACAGATTCAGTGAGGGTGCAGGCATCAGCGTGGCAGCAGGCTCAAATATCGCGTGGGTATCATCAACAAGCAAGTGGGATGTTCTGACGATGGTCAAGGCATCATCCTTGAATGACCTCACAAACGTGGATATCAGTTCTCCCACCAACGGACAGGGCCTTGTGTTCAATTCCACAACGAACGAGTGGGAGAATGGTGATGTTGCAGTGTCAGATATGACACTTGCCACAAAAGGTATCGGCAAGCCAGACGGCATCACAACCGATGTCAACAATGGCACGTTCTCCGCAAAGGGTGTTGGAATCGTTGCTGATGTCAATAATGGTGGTACGCAGTATGGTGCGGATTGGCTCTATTACACAGGCACCACGACAGTTATTACTCCCGAATCCGACAAAATGTACCGCGTGACCATATCCGGCACGGCTTATCTGTATTATTGGGATGGTTCTTTGTACACAATGCTTGCATCACAGGGTGGAGGCGGTGGTGCATCTCTCATCGATGTGACCACGGCACAGTATAATGCTCTGACTCCTGCCGAGAAATCCGATGCCAATAAGTGGTATTGGATAAACGATATGGACGGAAACGCAGGCGGTTATATCGTTGTTGGCACCCTCACAGGGTTGACCGATACCAATATATCATCACCCACGAATGGTCAAGTGCTGAAATACAATTCCACATCCCAGAAATGGGAAAACGCAAATGAAAGCGGTGGCGGTGGAGGTGTCACATCATTCAATTCCAGAACGGGTGCGGTCACTCCTGCGAATGGTGACTATTCTCTTAATATGTTGAGTGATGTATCTACATCTGGAGCATCGGGCGGATATGGCCTTGTATATAATTCGTTGTCAAGTAGTTGGATTCCAAAAGCCGTTGTGGATGGAACAGACTTCAATTATCGATTTGGATCATATACAGGCATACAATCTGTATCTTTGATTGCCGGAACGAAAAACGTGAATGTCACGGGTGCCTGCCTTGTGGTCATCATTTCTCCTTATAATAAGGCGGCAATATATTGTTATGATGGCGTTTATGGTGTTGTGGTCGAGATATTTAAGAGCGCAGACTTTTCCGTTTCAATCGCTCGCGGAAGTAATGGACTTGAAATCACATCGTCAACGGGAACTGAAACGGCACTCATTTTAGCCTCAAATGTTCAATAAAATCGGAGGAGAATACTATGCCTGCAATTGCACATCAGAATAAAATACTTGGCAATACATCTGGTGGTGGCTCTACCATAAAGGTGACCACCTCTGAATCAACACTCTATGGCCAGACAGTAACATTATCGGATGGCACAACAACTATGTCCGGCACGTTCTCTGGCGCAGGAGAATGTGAGTTCACAGGGGTTATGATGACAGGAACTGTGACCGCATCATCTGGCGGTGCATCCACCTCAATAAATGTTCCTTATTTTGGAGTGTATACAATGTCACTTGCGTTCTTTTCCGCAACGATCACTGTCACATACTCCGGCGGAACGTGTACTTGTGTCGGAAACGGAGAGAGTTATACGGCAAGCGGTTCACCCTATACATTCACAGTACACGGGGCGGCAACGTATACCATCACTGTCACAATAGATGGAATATCAAAGACCGATACTGTGACCATCACCACAGATGGCCAGAGTGAGAGCGTGTCAATCGAGTTCGGCACGATAAATGTCACCTATGACAACGATTTTCGCGGCGCAACAGTAACGTGTTCACAGGGTGGCACATCAATATCCAAAGTGGCACCGAGTGGCGGAAATACTATGTCATTTTATCCGCCTACAACAGGAACGTGGAATATCAGTGCAAGTGCAGGCGGTTCTGTTTACGGCACACAGGCAATAGTTTCAAGTTTGAGTACGCCCGTTCCTGTTAATCTTGAGACTATTCCCGATGGCTCGACAAAGACACCCACGGATGATGTTTCTATATGGTTATCCTGCGCAGGGATAAAAGACAAAGCCTACACCACATTATCGCAAGTAATCGGAGATAGCGAGACATTCAATGCTCTGTTAGGAGATAGTAATGCTTGTGCGTATATGGCGAGGAGTACTACGTTTGCAACTACGTTATGTGCAGACCAATACTCAATGAACCTCATCGGGCAGTACGATGTATGCTGTGATGCACTCCTGTCAGATTCAACGTGGGCGAGTGCGATTGCGCAGAGCGCATATGTGGACTATGTACTCAATGTTAAAGTTCCCGCGATGACAAGCAATACTGCACCGAGCGGTGAGTGTTTTGGTATTAACGTAGCACCGAGTAGCGCATATTATTACGCATTTAATGGGTTTAATAATTCATCAGGCTACTATTCGTCAAGTGCATCATATATGCAAGTAGGAGATTACGTTGGATATCAATTCACGGCAGATACAAAAGTGTGTGTGGCTTGCGTGATGTTCCGCTATCTTACGCAGACAAATTCATTTAAGGGCAAAATACAAGCGTCAGTGAATGGAGCGTGGGTAGATGCGTCAGATGAATTTACGTTAACATCGGTTGATGGTAATCCCTCGTCTGCATATGTTTATGCACTCATAACGGTAAACGGGCAGGCAGATAGTTATCGTTTCTACGTTACGCAGAACCCCACAAACGCATCACACAATGGTATTAAAGTTCAGTTCTACGGACACGCAAGTGACGGAGAGAAAATCCACGGCGGTAATCCTGCAAGCGGAGAGACATTCTATTACACAGAAGGCGGAACAGATACTCCTATCGCTGATCCCTCACTGTTGAGTGCAGGCACGTACACGATTTATTCCAACGGCCTTGCAAAAGATCCCACTGACTTAACCGCTGATTACGGAAAGACAGTTAGGATATGTCCGAATACCAAAGAGATTGTGGTTCGTCCCGACAACTCATTATATTGGTGGGGATATGAGAATACGAATCTCGAAGATACTACAACGGCTAATGGGTGGTCATATCCAAATGTGGTACTTGGCAATCCCACACATAATACCTATGACATAACACTTCCGGCTCTTGCAAACGGCGTGGGCAGTGGTGTAGGAAGTAAGATTCCGTTAACAGGCAATATAAATTTTGTACTTCAAGGGCTCACTCAAGTAGGTGGGTTGTATGGAATAATCAATAAACTGTCAAATAAAACCATGTCGGACTTCTCAATGGTTAAAACGATTTCATCCAATAACTATGTAAATGAATCATTGAGTGCGTCAAATCAATATGGATATGCTTTTGCCGTGGATGGTAGAGCGATGAAAGTGTATGCCATATATGTAGAGTAGGGAGGTAATCAATGACAGATTTAGAAAAAAGAGTCGCTCAATTAGAGCAGATAGTCTTACAGCTATCAAGGAATATACCGAACATCGTGTCTGATGTCGATGATACCTCCAACCGAGTGACCGCAATCACTCCGTACACGGAGACAAAGACCGCATACATCGGTGATACCGTAGTGGTATTCGAGAATGTACCGCAAGGGAATGAGATTGTATTCTTCTCACCTAATAATACGTCAGCCCACTCAATAGAGCGTATGGCAGATAACCTTGTGATTACATTCGAGCCACTTAACGAAGTAACCACAGTAACCATTTCTATTCAGTAAAGGAGAGAAACTATGATTTACTACATTGACACTATCGAGCAGACCAAAAGTGATGAGGGCGCAGTCAACGAGTACGGCAAGCGTGAGCAGTGGAAGTTGACCTTTGAGGAAGTGTTGTCCAAATACTTCACCAAACTTGCCAATGTTTCCAATGACATCATCACTCCCGATACACCCGATAATAAACACTACTA
Source organism: Eubacteriales bacterium (assembly GCA_045612385.1). Classification (GTDB taxonomy): domain Bacteria; phylum Bacillota; class Clostridia; order Oscillospirales; family CAG-272; genus UBA1740. The sequence goes on from JAZKYZ010000049.1 coordinate 17,658, forward strand.
TATGGATATCCGTATTGTTGATACCACAGGCGGTGTTCTGAAAAAGGATAGCGTAGGAAAGATGGTAGAATGAATTACAAGATAGCACTATTCATTCTCATACTATGGCTCATTATGTGTGCCGTGATGATAATAACGATATGAACCCACTAAGCCTATCACAGATGCGTAACATGGTGGGTATTTTGAGAGGGCGAAACCGCAAGGGAGTAACCCTCTTTAAGGAGCAATATGACCTGTCAAGATTGCAAACACTACAACGATAAACCTCATAACCTTTGCAAGAAATGGATTCTACCATTAGAGCGTGATGAGAAGCCTTGCAAGCATTTTGAGCCTAAAGACGATTCTTGGGAAAGCGTGAGCAAATGATTATCCTTGATTATCTTATATGTGCAATACTTAAGCATACCAAAGACGGAGCATTTCAAAGGTGGCTTATCCGTTTGCTAATGAGGGTGAGACAATGAACACCATAGACAAGATATTGCTTGGCCTTGTGGGATTCCTCATAGGCTTTACAATCACAATAATCATACTGTTCTGTATATTTCAAAACGTGCCCGATACTCTTGTCGAGTGCGTTTTTTCTTTGGCGGGCGGTGAAGGAATCATTACCTTTGCAATTTGGTGGATAAAGAAGAAGTACGGAAGGGAGAAAAAAGATGAAAGCAAAGTTGACAAGCCGTAAGTTCTGGCTCTGTTGCGCTGCCGTTCTGGCATCGCTTGGCACTACTGTGGGCGGCATTGTTTCGGGCAATGAGACACTTGCCATTGTTGCATCTATATGCACGGCATTATCTGCGGCCATATACGCAGGGGCAGAGGCATATATCGATGCAAAGGCCGTGGGGTTGAACAAGGATGAGTGAGATGGATTTTCTGACAGTTGCAGAGCATAGAGAGTTTGCGGAACGTATAGATGCAGAGGAACACAGACAGAACAAGAGACTTGACAAGATTGAGGAAACTATGTTCCAGATCAGTGAACTGACCACATCCGTCAAGGTTATGGCATCTAATATGGAAAATATGGCCAAAGAACAGGAAAAGCAGGGAGAACGCCTGCAAGCCATAGAGGATAAGCCTGCAAAAAATTGGGACAAATTGGTTTGGGCGATTGCAGGCGCATTGATCGCAGGCATCATCGGATATGTTCTCGCGTCTATGGGAGTGGGATGATGGCAAAGTATTCAAGCGCAGAGGCAAAAGCATTCATAGAATATATCGCTCCGATTATTCAGCGTGAGGGATTCGCAAGGGGTTATTCCATTGTGTCTACCACAATCGCACAGGCAATCATTGAGGGAGCGTGTGGCAAAAGTGGCCTTGCAAAGGCTCCGAACAATAATCACTTCGGTCTGAAAGCCGGACAGAGTTGGTTGAAAGCCAAAAAGCCTGCCGTAAATATGAAAACGGGTGAGTTCTATGATGGCAAGTATGTCAACATCAATGATTGGTTTCGGAAATATTCGTCCACAGAGGAATGTGTTGAGGGGTATTATGACTTTATCAGCACTACCAGATATGCAAACCTCCGTGATGCCAAAACATTCCGACAGTTTGCGGAATATCTAAAAATGGACGGATATGCGACATCACCCTCATACATCAACACATTGTGCAATTGTGTGTTAAAATACAACCTTGAGAGGTTTGATGAAAAAAACATCCACAGAGACTATTTTCCGAAGTATGAGGGGAAATCTGACTCGATCGTGGAGGCTCTGACATCTCTGGGGATTGATTCATCTGCCGATTATCGTAGAGCAATATACAATGCTAACTTTACAGATACTTATACCAAAAGCGCAAAGCAAAATACTGCGATGATGGTTTTGCTCCGGCAGGGGATTCTGATTCGACCTTGATTGTCATATATGGTCACGAAAAACGGAATTGATTCCCGAAACCCTACAAAATATGGGAGTTTATGGCTTGAGGTGAACAGTTCAAGTCTTGTCACTCCGATTATTCAAGAAAGCCTGCAAAATGCGGAAAACCGCACAGATGCAGGCTTTTTTCGTGGTTTTGATTATTAGATAAACTAATAATATGTAAACCATATTTGACCATTTTTGGTGGTCATCTTGTCATATATTGTCACGAAACAGTCACAAAAAAGAGAAATTGGATGCAATCTGCTCCTTGACCTCATTCTCATTCATAGCGTGTCTATACGTTGACTTCATAATGTTATCGGTGGCCCATCCGCCCAATGCTTGAACAGTTGCATCGGATAATTTGAGTGTGTCGTGAGCGTATGACGCGAAAAAATGACGGAGCCGATGGATTCCGAACGCAGGAATGTTCAATTTTTTCTGCACCCTCCGCAAGTGCTTGTCTATCTGTTGCGGATATCCCTTGTATATGAATCCCTGTTCTCTAATATCCTCTGCCAGATCGTGGGGCAGAACGATCACCCTGTTGGATGCGTCTGTCTTTGGTACATCCTTGACAACATATCCGTTCTCTGACCGAACGCAGGCCTTGTTGATTGTCAATCGGTCATCATTCGACAAGTCAAAAATCGTGAGCGCACATATCTCTGAATTGCGCAATCCCAGACAAGCAAGCCGAACAGGGACACTGTACGGAGTGCCTTTTGACTCCTCCACAATCCTTTTGACATCGTCTGTCGTTGGCGTGTATCGCTCCTGTCGTTGTTTTTGTGGCAGGGTGACAGATATATCCATTTTAGGAAAAAAGAGCCGTAACACGGACAGAACAAAGCCACAGAGGTTATGTACTGTTTTCGGTTTGTGGTCTGCGGCATAGTCGTTGATGAGTTTTTGCACTGTCAAATCATCGATCGCGTGTATATCGGTCTGGAGGAACTGTTCGGGCAGATTCTTGATGATAGAGTTGTAATTCCTCACCGATGATGGTGACAACACGTTCTTTTTTGATGCGACATACTCCTCCGCTGCCTCCTTGAATGTCATCGGAATCATACTTGTGTGATTGATTTTGTTCTGGATCAGCGTGAACGCTTCGTGAGTGGTTGGTCTATAAGGCACTGTCATCGAGTATGTCTTTTTATTCTGTGTGTGCCGGATTCGGTATGATCCAGATGGTAGTTTGTCTATTGTCATCCCTTTTCCTCCTTTATTTGTACCAAATGTGTATATGATTCACATAATCAATGAATCCGTCATCCTCCTCGTTCTCCTCGTGAACGAATCTCGTTTCCGTGATGGTCTTTGCGAGTATCTTTTTGACCTTTGCACACTTATCCGCAGGCACATATCCGATATGTTTACCATCCACAATGACCTTGATTGCGTTCGGATCGTGTGCGTTGTCCGGCTCTGGGATAAGTTCAAGAGCGTGTTCCCTGCATTCCAGATTCAATGAATAAAATGCCTGCTTGTGGTGTTTTATCCCTGCCACATAGGTATGAAAGTGACTTTTGAACATATCATCCCTCCCTAAACTATCTTGTTATGCATCCACCAATTCAGATTGACGATTTTTTATATATTCCGATTGTGATGACAGATACCGAGCATACTTCATCAAATCGGCTCTGCCCTCATCATTCATCCTGCGATAGATGAAAATGAGTTCCTGTTCGTTCTGGTCTTGCTCGGTCTGATCCGTGCCGATGAGTTCATCTTTCGTGCATCCGAATATCCTGCACATCTGTTCCACCATTCCCATTCTCGGCTCTGTCCGTCCACATTCCCAAGATGAGATGGTCTTATTTGATATATGAAGTCTCTCGGCAAGATCGGCCTGCTCCATATGCAATGCCGTGCGGTATTTCTTGATATTGTTCGCGATATCCATATAATCACCTCCTTCGATTTACATAATACACCCACTGAACAATTAAATCTATAAAATGTAGAATATCTTGTTGACAATCTACAAGATATAGATTAGTATATCCTCAAGTTCTACAAAACATAGATTGAAAGGAGGGTTGATATGACAGTTCGAGCGTTAAGGCGCGCGAAGGAAATCTCGCAGGAGAGTATGGCGAAAATGCTCGGTGTGGCAGTAGGCACCTACCAGAATTGGGAAAAGGAGCCGGAAAAGATCACCATCTCGAATGCGGTGAAAATCGCAAGCATTTTGGGTGTCTCAATGAATGAAATTGAGTTCACCAATGAGGAGCAGTAGGATGCCGAGAATCAAACGGCCAGATTTTATCACAGACGCAAATCACATAAAGAAATCCCTGCGGAGCGCACGGATCGGGTGCGGAATCAATCAGACGGAGTTCGCAAAGATGATGGGGAAGTCACAAGGATGGGTGTCTCAAGTAGAAAACGGGGACATTTCAATCTCCATCAACGAGGCGTGTTGGTGGTTTGATATCTGCAATCAGAGGTTGATTTTATGCGGAAAGTAATGATTGCCACGATATGCATCATCATTTGCCTTTTTTCCTGCGGAGCCGAACGGGGTGAGAGGGTGAACACAGTTGACACATCACAGATGGTCACGATGTACACCACCGCATACATCCTCACAGGCACCACCGCAACAGGAGGAACAACCAGACCGCACATTGCGGCTTGTAACACTCATCTGGGTGAATGTGCCTACATCTACACGATGGATGGTGAGTTCCTTGATTTGGTGGAGATCACGGACACAGGGATCACGAACGGCTTAATTGCCGGAACTGTCATTGATGTGTGGATGGGTTCATATGATGAGGCGGTTGCGTGGATGGCCAAGACGGGAGGCAGATGCAAAGTTCTATTCGTGAAAGGAGTTGGATGAACGGGATGGAGAATCAAGCAACAGTATTAACAAAATTTGAAGTGGTGTTTAGTGGACAGACGATGATGGAAACGTGTTCATTTCACGATGCAATCACCTATGCGTTTGCAAACAACTGGGATGTATATAGCCCAGAGATGCACTGCCTCATATATGACGGATTGAGGGATGAGTTCTTTATCTGACAAAGGAAGGAGTTGGATGAACGGGATGAGGTTATTTTTCAGAACTATAAGCGGTATGGGATTTATCACTGCAATCATCGGAATGAGCGCAATGGACTCCACGCAAGTGGTATTGCCTATCACGATGATTTTCGCAGGCATCGGTGCATACATTCTTGGCTCAAAGTTGGAGGCAGATTATGGATGAATACAAGGTTAAGTATGAAACCCTGCTCAATATCGTGTTCTCCACGGCCCGATTGAGTACAATCACGCATCAACTATACACAGTTGACGATGATGACATTTATGCGGTGGCCAAAGCGTTGGAGCCGGAGCGGTATGCGCAGAGGGTGAAGGAATTGGAACTATGAACGACAGGATGTATTTCTGCAAGAATTGGGAGGTTCGCAAGGAGTTCCAGACAAAGCACAGAGAGCAAGGCGGATATGTTGTCAGTGCTGAATGCAGGGCAAAGAGGGGATGTACGTTCTGTACTCACGCAAGAAGGATCACACCCTCAAAGATGACCAAAGCGGAGTATGAGTTCGCAAGACCAGAGGGCAAATGGCTCGATAGGAGCATTGCGCGACAAAGATATCTCATCTGTCCGTATGCAGAATGTCCGTTCAAGGAACTCGATGAATTTGATGCCTATCGGGCATTTGAGGAAAGCGAACAAGGCAAGTCAGTTGATATCAGAGGTTTTTTCAGATTTTTAATCGGAGGTTAAACGGGATGGAAAGAATGTTCAGATTATTGAATGCGGATGAAATCGAGTGCCGTGTTCAATCAAGCAAAGAAAACGGCAGCGTACTTCTCCTCTATAAAAACGCAAGGTGCGATATGAACATCCTTGATGAAACTGTGGGGCCACTCTATTGGCAGAGGGATCACAAGGAACTCAAGGGAATTATGTATGCCGGAGTTGGTATTTACGATCCAGAACGCAACGAATGGGTGTGGAAATGGGATTGCGGTACAGAATCCAACACCGAGGCTCAAAAGGGTGAGGCATCTGATTCATTCAAGAGGGCCTGCGTCAATTGGGGCATCGGCAGAGAACTATACACGGCACCATTCATCTGGGTGAGCCGTGAGGACTATGAGTGCATACCACAAACAATAAAATGCAAGGATTCGTTCGTTGTCAAAGAAATCGGATATGACGAGAACGGATGCATCAATCATCTTGTCATCAACAACACAAAGACACACAAGCGTGTATATCCCAAACAAAAGACGGAAAAGACAATCACGGGATATCCGTCAAGGGATGTGATGATCGAGTGCGCAAAGGCTCACTATCCCGATGATATGATCGTGATTCTCCTTGAAACATTCGGCATCGACAAGATTGAGGATGCATCTGATGCACAATTGGCATCCGTGTGGAATAAGTACGGAAAATGAAGGGAACTATAAAAGGCGTATCTGGCAGGCACATCTGGATTGAAACAAGTACATCTGTGATGTTCCCGATTGATACCGAGATTGACATTGAAATCAAGCAACACAGGGAAAAGCGGTCACAGAATGCGAACGCATACTTTCACAAACTGTGTGATGAACTGCGACAAAAACTCAAGATATCATTCGCGGCCTGCAAGAATCACCTCATCACCTCATATGGTCAGATTGAGTATCTGGATGAGATCACGCCTGCAATCATCAAGACCAACATCGAGCCGGAGAAGATGAGAGAAAGTGAATCATTGCATTGCATACCGATTGCGGTCAAAGAGGTTGAGGAGGGTGCGTATTGGTATCGGTTGTATCGTGGCACACATACCTATGATTCCAAAGAGATGGCAATGCTGATTGACGGAACAATTGAGGAATGCAAAGAACAGGGCATCGAAACGATGACACCGAATGAACTTGAAAGGTTGAAGGGATATGAGAGATATCGATAAAAGCAGAGTCACAGAGGAACGCACATTGTGCCTGTGTTGTGGATGGAGATTCGCACAGGACACACATCATCTGATATCCGGCACGGCTGACAGAAACTTCTCCGATAAATACGGATTGATGATTCCTCTATGTGCCGTATGTCACAACGAATTGCACAAGAGTGGTGTTGCAATGACATTCTCGAAGATGTTAGGGCAGGCCATCTGGGAAAAGAACTACTACAAAGATTTGTACTATGAACTGAATCGCGATGAGGATGAGGCACGGGATAGATTCCGTGAACTCCATTGCGGTAGTTACTTGTAAACCTCCTATCTGAATAGGTTTATATCACGAAATTCAACGGCCTGCTCTGTTGGTCGCAGGGCAGGCAGAAAGGAGCAAAAATGGAAAAAGCACAGACTATGACATATAAGGACCTGATACTCAAGCACTTACAGAGATATGGTTCACTCACGGACATCAAGGCAAGAGAATCAATCGGCACGACAAGATGTTCTGAATATATCCGGCAGTTGCGTGAGGAGGGATATGTCATCACAACAGAGTGGAGAAATGGCCGAAACAGATTCGGCAGAAAGACCAGATTCGGGGTATATCGTTATGGCGGTAAATAGCAAGCAGAAGGGTGCCAGATATGAGCGTGAAGTTGCCATCCTCCTGCGCAATCACGGGTATGATGCACGCAGATCGGTGCAGTATTCCGGCAGAACAGAGGAGTCAGCGGATGTTGTCGGCCTGCCGTATATCCACATAGAGTGCAAACACTACGCGAACAGGGCTTTTGATTATGATTGGCTTGACCAAGCAAAAAGGGACGCACAGGACAGAATACCTATCGTGATCCACAGAACAGACAATCACCGAAACCTTGTCACGATGGATTTTGAGGATTGGATGCGGATATATACCGAGTTCGAGGCATCGATGGACTTGAGGGGAAATGATGAAAGATAGTTTTGTTTTATACAACGAATTGATTGACACAGTTTATTTGATGCCGGATGAGGATGCAGGCATTCTGTTCAAAATGATTCTTAATTATGAGAACGGACGCAAGTTGGATGAGGATATTGACAACGAAAGTGAGAGCGCAATGGTGGCGTTCACATTCATCCAGAGACAACTTGACCGATGTGCGGAGAAGTATGAGCAGACAATACAAGCACGATCCAAAGCAGGAAAGAAAGGAATGCAAAAAAGGTGGGGTACAGATAACACAGATATAACAAACGATAACAAACCTATAACAAACGATAACAAAGACATAACAAAAATAACTGTACCTGTTCCTGTACCTGTTCCTGTTAATAAGGATATAGATATTGTCGAGCAGGCTCGACCATCCATCGAATCTGATGTCGATTACATTATCGATTATCTGAACAGGGCAACACAATCCAACTTTAAGAAGACAACAGAGGCTTATCGCAAAGCGATCCGTGCAAGACTCAATGACAAGTACACCCTTACGGACTTCGAGAGAGTTATTGATTCACGAGTCGCACTCTGGGGGAACGATGAACGGATGAGGGAATATTTAAGACCGCAGACATTGTTTGCACCATCGCATTTTGATGCATATCTGAATGAGGCAAACAGACCACGGCCATCAAATAAACAGAGCCGACCATCGTCAAACGGAGGAACGCAGAAAAACAATCCGTTCAACAACTTCGAGCAGAATCATTATTCCGATGATGAACTTGATGAACTCGAAAGAATGCTTACTGTGAATTGAGGTGAGATATGAGATTGACAGAGGAACAAAACAGAATACTCCGTTACATCCGACAATACCCAGATTGGCTCAATTTAGCGGTTACGATGTCAACAGTGCGTGCGATCACATACGACACAGACAGGGTACAAACCTCACCAGAGGATATGATGATTAACAATGCGATTTTGATTGAGGACTATGAGGATCGCATTGCAAAGGTGGAGAGGTGTTTGGTCAACGTGTATCAAACGGAGGAAATGGTCAAAAAAGCACGGAGGGCATTCTGCTACGGAATACCAAAGGCGATGAGCCGATATGAGTATTATTCGCGCAGGCGTTTGTTTGCTGACAGTTTGTTGGAGGTATTTGGGAATGAGAAAAGGTGAGCATTATATCGTATCGAGCAACGAAGGATGCAGACATCCTGTCGGAACGGAGGTTGTGATTGTGCATATCAATCCATCTGAAAGTGATTCAAAGCCAATACTTGCGAGAGCCAAAGACGGACGCACCGAGTATTGGTATGAGCCGGATGCGTTAATGAATGTGGATCAGTGGATATATGAGAATAGATGATTTTGCGGAACTGATAATGCAACGGCAGGCAGAACAGGCCATCGAGACAATCAAAACGTATTGCCAGATGCACCGAAACTGTACCGAGTGCGGTTTATACAACGGCATATGCCGTGTGAATCAGTTTCCGTTCAATTGGGATTCGTTAGTCGAAAGGAGAAAAGATGAGTAGTTTATTCAATATCGTTGGAGAGTTTCAGCAGTTGTATGATATGGCAACAAGCGAGGAGGAACAGGCAGAACAGGTATTCATTGATACACTTGATTCCCTCAAGGGTGAGTTGACCGACAAGGCAGCAGGCTATGTCGCAGTGATGAATCGTCTGGAGATGGAGGCCGACAAGGCTGATGAAATATCCAAGAGGTACAACGCAATCAAGAAAGCAAGACAGAACGCACTTGCACGGATGAAAGATGCGTGTATGTGGGCTTGTGAGAATCTGGGTGTCACCGAGATCGATGCAGGGGATATGACAATCAAAGTCAAGAATAATGGCGGTCAGTTGCCTGTCATCATCGAGGAGGGCAAGGAAGTTCCACAGAATCTGTGCAAGGTAACGATCGAGCCGGACAAGGCACTCATCCGTGAATATTTGAAAGACCATCCCGATTGTGAGTTCGCACGGATTGGGGAGAGAGGCAAGCATATCGAGGTGAAGTGATGGAAAAGAAAACAATTGTGCAACAGATTCAAGAGATTGTTGAGGATGTTTGCCAGAATTACTGCAAATGGCCAGAAAAGTGGGATGACAGTATGGAAGTTTGCGAACTGTGCGAGAGTAGCATCTGCAAGAACTGTCCGTTGAATAGGTTGGTTTGATATGGATCAGATGAGCATTGTTGATTATCTCTGTGATTTAACCTATGACCGCAATGGAAAACAACATCCCGCACCAGAGTGGATGAAAAAGGAACGATGTGAGACTTGCAGGCATTGGCAGATATTCCCGAAAGAATCTCAACCTCCTTGCGGATGGGGAGTCAAGGGGCAGTGTAATTGTTCACACAATCCAGAGATGATGCGGAAAGGATATTGGGAAACAAACAGTACATCGTACTGCCAAGATTATGAGGTGATTATATGACACAGATCGAAGAATCAAAAGTAACAGAAGTGATGAGTAGTATGGACATAGAGCAGATGCAAGTGGCAATCAAAGCGTTTCCGATCGAGGTTGTATTCAACGAATTGGAACGCAGGGAGAGGCAGCGCATAGATTTGCTGAACAGGCTTGATGAGTTGGCAATATTCGTGGGAGGTGTTACCAGATGAGGTACATCATAATGTGCGGAGGAATATATCCTCAATTTGAAAAACCGAGACAGTTGACAGAGATATTCGGTGAGACATTGGTGGAAAGAACAATCCGATTACTCCGAGAGAACGGGATCGAGGATATTGCCATCAGCACCACATCCGATGCATTCAATTCGTTTGGTGTGCCTGTTCTCCGACACGCGAACACCTTCGATCAATTCAAAGGCGGATGGTGGGTTGATGCATTCTATCCGGCAGATGAGCCTGTCTGTTATATATTCGGGGATGTGTATTTCTCACCACAGGCAATCAAGACCATTGTCGAGTACACAGTTGAGGATGTGATGTTTTTTGCATCTGGGCCGTATGCATTCGGTATGGGGTACATCAAGGATTGGTCAGAGCCGTTCGCATTCAAGGTAGAGGATGTCAAATATTTCCAACGATGTATCAAGATCACAAAAGATCGTCAGAGAGATGGAATTTTTTTACGGCACCCGATATCGTGGGAGTTATGGCAAGTAATACGGGGTACAGAGATGAATGTCATCAAGAACAACTATTGTCAAATAAATGACTACACTTGCGACATAGACCAGCCAGAGGATGCAAGGATGATTGAACTCAATATCACAAGATATGGTTTATCCACATAGGCAAAACACAAGATATTTGGCTTGTGAATAATTCCGTAGTAAAATGGTATAAGAAGAATTATGAAAAGAAAGCACTCATCAATCTGGTGGGTGCTTTTTTAATGCCTTGAGGCGCAAACCCTTTATGAGAGAGGCATCGCATTCCATCCCGTGTGCGGTGCCTCAACTTGTTATATGCAACAGTATGCGGAATCGTTCTACAAATCCAAACAATGGCAAGATACACGCAGAGCATACGCATCATCTGTTGGTGGTCTTTGTGAAAGGTGCAAAGCCAAAGGCGTTATAAATGCAGGAGAGATTGTGCATCACATAAAACACATCACTCCAGAGAATATACACGATCCTTACATCACTCTTGATTGGAACAACCTTATGTTGGTGTGTAGAGATTGTCACGGGGAGTTGCACGGAACAGAAAAGCGGTACTCCGTGGATGCGTGGGGCAGGGTGGCCCCCCGTCCCGAATAGGAGGGTGTTTTACTATAGAC